>CAYRNZ010000113.1:0-1528 GCA_964425765.1 uncultured Synergistaceae bacterium | reverse complement strand
TCAAGGAACGCTGCAAATCCTCAAACATAATAATCCCTGTTATGGATAATGCAATGGGTCTGGAGACCCATTTATCTGGGCGAAGCCTTACGGGAAGCGGATTCCCGGGGTTACGCGGGCAAAAAGCCTATTTTTTGCCGGGTGAAAATCCCGAAAAGCAATGTCAACTACCCCCCCGGTTCATCTCTTGTGCGATGTCAGACTTTCCTTCTCTTCGTGCGTCCTTTCGCCGACGCCCTGCAGTTGCCTGTATTCGTAGAATTTCGCGAACTTCAGGAAGCGCATCTGGCCGTAGACCGCCGAGGCGATGAACCCCCAGAACCCGTAGAGGAAGAACCTCCCCAGCAGGAAAAGTTTCAGGAAACCCAGGGTCGAGGCTCCCACCATCCGCCAGGGGGAATAGCGCTTCCCGTCCACCAGGGCCCGTTTCACCTGCATGCCGGTGCTGGCGTTGCCCTTCCCTACCAGGTGTTCGAGGCTCAGGAGGCTGTGGTGGTGGACGAAATTCTCGAGCAAACCGACACGCGGGGCCGAAGCCCCGAAAACCACGTCGTCGTGGTCGAACCGCCCGCTCATCCACATCTTCTCCCGGTTGTACAGGCGGATAAGCTTGTAATGCTTCACCCACCGGCTCGGTTTTTCGATGCCCGGGAAGACGTCCCCGATCCTCAGCCGGTACCCGTCAAAACGGGGGCCTCCCTTGACCTCGAGGATCTCCTTCACGAGCCCTTCCGACAGGACCTCGTCGGCGTCGAGCCTCAGGACCCACGGGTTCGAGCAGCAGCGCTCGGCAAAGCTCACCTGGTGCCCGATGGAGACCCAGTCGTTGTGGATGAACCGGGCACCGAAACCACGTGCGATTTTCTCCGTACGGTCCGTGCTCCCCGAGTCGACGACGACGACCTCGTCGGCCACCTCGGCGGCCCTGGCGAGGGACGCGGGGAGGCGCCGCTCCTCGTCCTGCGTGACGTAGTAGACCGAAAGCGGGATCATCTCTCCACCAACCTCCCTTCCAGGAGAGACAAGTAAATCGACCGTGTCCTGCGCGCAACCCCGGCCACGTCGAAAGCCCGGCTCCGGTCCATCGCCGCCCGGCCCGCCGCCGCCAGGATTTCTTCGTCCCCCAGCGCCTCGACTAGGCTTTCGGCGAGGGAGACGGGATCGCCCGGCCTTACAAGCCACCCGGTTACCTTTTCTACGATCTCCCGGGGCCCGCCGGCATCGGTGGCGATGACGGGCATACCCGACGCCATGGCCTCCAGGAGGACGAGGCCGAACGGTTCCGGCGTCTTCGAGGGCAGGACGAACAGGTCGGAAGCCCAGAAGAAGGGGCGAAGGTCGGAAGCGAAAGGGTGCAGGACGGCCAGGGCCCGGAGGTCGAGTTCGTCGATCATCTTTTCGAGGCGGGGCTTTTCGGGCCCATCCCCGACGATCCAGAGGACGGCGTTCTCCGGCCTGGCCAACGCAAAAGCCTCGAGCAGGACGTCGAACCCTTTCCAGTCGACCAGCCGGCCGGCCGCGAGGACGA
>CAYRNZ010000112.1:0-1587 GCA_964425765.1 uncultured Synergistaceae bacterium | reverse complement strand
GCCCTGGAGATTCTTCTTACGGACCGGGACCGCGACCTTGCCGTGATCGTTGCCAGCCAACCGGACCCAAGGCACTGGACCGGTCCGGGGGAGGCTCCCGAAACCCTCCCGGACTGCGACGCGCTGGCCCGCAAGACACTGGGCTACGCCCACGTGGTGCGGCTTCCCTTCAACCTTTCCTTTGAATGGACCAAACGGGTCGGCAAGGCCTGGTCGGTATTCGACGGGGCCGTCCGGACCTACATGCCGGGCCTCGATTTCGAGCGGGATTCCCTCAGCGCCCATCCGCTGGCCTTCAAGGACCGGATCCTCGCCTTTTCCTCAGAACAGGCGCAGGGCCCCGAAGCCTTCCGGGACTTCCTCGTGAAGAAAATGTGGGTGACGATGCCGCGGGTGCCGTTTCCCTGGCAGCCTATCGTTTTCGTTCCTGAGGCACGGGTCATCGAGGCCGAGGAACAGGCCCGGGTGACCCTCGGCGGGGAGGCCTGTGTGGATTGCCAGGACCTTTACGAAAAGCAGGCCGGGGCCCTGAGGGAGAAAATTCGGGCCGCGGAGGAAGAGACGAACAAGTGGGCCCAGATGGCCGATGAATACCAGAAAGAACTGGATTACCACCGACAGCAGACCCACGTTTTACAGGGCGCTGTCGAAACCCTTCGGGCCCAGCTGGAGGAAAAGACCGGCAAACCGCTTGACGACGTAATTCCCATTCCTGGCACCTACGAAGGCATGTTCGACTGGGTGGACAGGCACCTGGCAGGGCGGCTGGTTTTCCTTCCCCGGGCCGCAAGGGCGGTGAAGGACGCGGTTTACCAGGATGTGCCCCTCGTCTACAAGGGATTGCTTCTCCTGGCCAACGAGTACCGGAACATGCGCCTGGGGTACGAGGGCGAAAAGGAACGGTTCAAGACCCGCTGCGGCGAACTGGCCCTGCGGTTCGGCGGGTCCATGACGGAAGTGGCCGCCGGGCAATATGAAAGCGAATACTACGTGGACTACCCGGTGGGATCCGGCCTCAGGCAGATGCTCGACTTCCACCTGAGAAAAGGGAACTCAAGGGACGATCGCCTGTGCCTGGGCATCTACTTCTTCTGGGATGAGCAGGCGAGGCTGGTGGTGGTGGGATCCCTGCCCGCGCACCTGAGGACCGGGGCGACGTAATGCGTCCGACAGCCCTACCCGGCGGTTACAAGGTTGCTGGAAGTGAGCCGGCTTTCCCCGTCCCAGCGGTAGGCCGCGAGGGGACCGCCCTTGCCTGCGCTGTAATCCACGCAGGCCGCCGTTTCGGAAAGCACCCCGGGTTTTCCGGTAAGCCAGTAGTGCCCGAAAAAGAGCGGCTTGTCCGCCGGGGCTTCAATCCGGGCATAACCCGGCACCGCCAGTTCGGGCAGCAGGTTCCGGCTTTCTTCCTCCCAAATGGAGGCCTGCCGGTAGGTCACCGCGTCGCTGTCCCACCAGCGGACCCGGACCCGGCGTCTTGTAATCCCGTCCTTGTCCGTGAAGGAGAATCCCTCCGGCAACGAGATCTCCAGTCCCTTCGTCAGGGCTTCGACCGCCTTGAAGAGGCTCGGTTCGGGGGTGTCCTTT
>CAYRNZ010000111.1:0-1605 GCA_964425765.1 uncultured Synergistaceae bacterium | reverse complement strand
CCCGGCGACGCACGGCGAGGGGGCGGGTTCCCCCATCTGCACCGAATGGGCGCTGGTCGCCGCCCTGATGCGGTGGTTCCACGACCGGCTCGACATTCCCTACTCGGCCATGGCCGTGGGAGAGGCCTCGACCTCGACCTTCTTCATGGCCCACCTGTACAGCGGGATCGCCGGGAGGACCGTCACCACCGAGGCGGTCTTCGAGGGACGAAGCGGGAACTTCTACGGGGGCTGGGGCTTCTTCTTCGTCCGCAAGTACCTGGCCGAGCACCTGGCCCCTTCCAGCGAAGAGGACCCGATGCAGGGTTACGAGGAAAGCGTGAGCGGAACCTACCTTCCCCCGGGCAGGGCCGAGGGGCGGCTCATGGTCTACGACCTGAACAAGGTCCAGGAGGACCGCACCCGCGGCCGGACCGTCCCGGTCCCCGACGGGGCGATCTACAGGGAGATCACGCTCCACAAGGCGATCGTCGGCGGCGACCCCGACGACCCCGGGGACATGAAGGATTACCCGGGGTGCGTGCTGGTGAATGTCCCCAAGCTGAAGATCCACGCCCAGGACCTGATCACCAGCGCCATCAAGAACATGGGCATCGGCCTCTACCCGACCCAGTGCGCCCACGGGACCGGCACCGGGGACACGAACTGGAAATACTCCTGCCCCCCCACCGCCATCCCCAGCTACAAGGGCAAGCTGCCGCACTCGCCGTGGGTCCTGGAGATGGACGAAAAGACCAACCTGCCCAGACGGGACGAGAAGGGCCACTACATCGGCACGAAGACCGCGGGCTTTTCCGGCACCCAGTCGGACATCGTCCGGGCCGTGCAGAACCAGGGCGTGTTCATGCTGCACGTCGTCGACGCCATCGACACGATCAACATCAGCCACAACCCCGATGGCCAGTCGACCCGGAACCCGGAGGGCTACCTGTGGGCCTCCCTGGACTGCGTGGCCGTGGACCTGCTCTGCGCCCGCAATTGCTTCAAAACCCTCCCCATGGCCGAAGCCCGGAAGCTGAAGGAGGAAAACGGCTGGCCGGGCGAGTTCGTCCGCCACGTCCCCGTGGCGAAGGTCGAAGGGCCGAACATCGTCACCGGCGAAGGGCTCGATTCCCCCCTGTTCCGGTACGACCTGTACCGCTACGCTGAAAGCCGGGGCGTGGGGCGGCAGGCCTACGCCGTCACCGGCTGGGACGCCGTCACGGAAACGCCGCTGGCCTCGCTGGACGGCCACCTGGGCCGGGTCGAGGATGGGAAGTTCGTGGAACTGGTCACGAAGACGATGTACTACAACCCCCTGACGTTCCTCCACGACATGCAGAAGACCGTCCTGAGCTACGCGAAGGCCTCCGACGAACTGAACGGCACCTCGTATTACCGTGAACTCATGGAGACTTTCGACGAGAACGGCGACGGGGTGATCGACTACGACGAGAAGGGACGCGGCGGCCTGGACACGGCCCAGTTCTCCACCCTGGGCACGACCCTGCACATGCAGGCCACGGACCCCTACGGCGGGCTCAAGGGCCCCTTCCTGGAAAACGCCTTCTACATCCGGAACGCCGACCCGAAGCTGAACGCCCACGGGCACGATTTCGCCAAGGG
>CAYRNZ010000110.1:0-1660 GCA_964425765.1 uncultured Synergistaceae bacterium | reverse complement strand
CGAGGCCTGAAAGAAAAAACAGTCTGAGGGGCGGCAGGATTTCCTGCCGCCCCTCAGACTGTTGACAAAGGCCCTTTCGGGGGTCTTTTTTCGTGGATAAATACAGTGGAAACGGGGTCATGTGGAAAGAGAAAATCTGCTAAGGTTTGGGGGACGAGACCGTTGGAAAGGCAGGGATGGGCCGTGCTCACGAACCGAGGTCGCCGCCAGCAGGAGATGGAATACGTCAACCTGGAGGAACTGGTCCCGAAGGATCATCTTTTGAGGAAGATCGACCGGTACGTGGACTTCGAGTTCATCCGGGAGAAGTGCCGGCCGTTGTACTGCGAAGACAACGGGCGCCCGAGCCTGGACCCGGTGATGCTGTTCAAGATGCTGCTGCTGGGGTACCTGTACGGGATCCGTTCGGAGCGGAGGCTGGTGCAGGAGATCGAGGTGAACCTGGCCTACCGGTGGTTCCTGGGGATGAGCCTGAGGGAGGAAGCGCCGCACCACTCCACCTTCAGCCAGAACCGGATCCGCCGTTTCAACGGGACGAGTCTGGTGGAGGAGATATTCGGTCAGATCGTGGAGCAGGCCATGAGGAAGGGTCTGCTGGAGGGTCGTCAGCTGTTCACGGACTCGACGCTGCTGAAGGCGAACGCCAACCGGAATCGGTTCGAGGAGAGGCGCGTGGAAGAGGCACGCAAAGAGGCGAAGGATTACCTGGAGGACCTGGACCGGGAAGTGGAGGAAGACCGCCGGGTGCACGGGAAGAAGCCGCTGAAGGAGAAGAAGGAAGAGACGGAGGGGGGCATCCGGGCGGTGAAGGTGAGCCTGACGGACCCCGAGAGCGGATACGTGTACCGTGAGGGGAAGCCGGAGGGGTTCTACTATTCGAGCCACGTGACGGTGGACGGGAAGCACAACCTGGTGACGGACGTGCACGTGACGGCGGGGAACGTGAGCGACGGTTCGTGCTATCTTGGGAGGCTGGATCACCAGAGGGAGCGGTTCGGTTTTTCCGTGGAGGAAGTGGCGCTGGACGCAGGATACCTGAACACGTTCGTCTGCCATGGGATCGAGGAGCGGGGGATCTTCGGGGTCATCGGCCACCGCCGTTTTCATCCCCGGAAGGGGTTCATCCCCAAGTGGAAGTACGTGTACGACAGGAAGAAAGACGCCTACACCTGCCCGGAGGGGCACGAGCTGACCTACCGGAGGACGGACCGGGAGGGGTACCGGCACTACGGTACGAAGCCCGGTGTCTGCGGTTTATGTCCCCTGAGGGAACGGTGCACGACATCGAGGGGGATGAAGAAGACGCTGACGCGGCACATCTGGGAGTCGAGCCGGGAATGGGTGAGGATGAACCGGCTGTCCCCCAGGGGGAAAGAGCTGTATGCCCGGAGGAAGGAGACGATCGAGCGCTGCTTCGCGGACGCGAAGGAGCTTCACGGGATGCGGTACGCCCGGTTCCGGGGTCTGGAGGGGGTACGGGAGCAATGCCTCCTGACGGCCGTGGCGCAGAACATCAAGAAGATGGCCCTGATCCTCTCCAGGTTGGGAGGAGGGAATCCTTCCCCTGGAAGCGACTCACCCTTAGCCCGGCTTAGGGCGTTTCTTTCCGGGTTGATGACCGGGATTCCCTGCCTGATGCAGGCCTGACATACGAAAAAAA
>CAYRNZ010000109.1:0-1691 GCA_964425765.1 uncultured Synergistaceae bacterium | reverse complement strand
TGTGGCAGCAGACCTTGCGCGGGTTTTTGACTGCACAATCCCTTCCTTTTCCCGCGCCTGTCCTCTCCATCACGTCCTTGAGCGTTCCCGCCCCGACGGCTATGGCCGCAAGGACCTGCCCCTTGGTGACTCTCCTGCAAAAGCAGACGATTTCCTCGTCTGGGGCGGACTTCCAGTCCACGGGATCCACTACCCGTGAAAGGCCGTATCAGGCTGGCTGCAACCCCACCATTTCCTCGATACGACGGGTAATGTCCGGGGTGAGCCCCAGGCCCGAAGCCAGCTGGGCCAGGTAGGCTTTCTCAGCCGGGGTGTCCACTTCGATCGCCATCAGGGAGGCTGCGTAAACCTGCGCCGCCACTTCCATCCGGCCGTTCACCGCGTCGATCAGCTCTCCGGTCACCTGGGGTTTCTGCATCTCAGCCAGCACGTAATTCTGGTCTTCCTGGTTCGCCCCGGCTTCCTGCAGCTTGCCGATGATGCGCTGGATCTCTTTCTCGTCAATCCGGCCGTCCGCCTTTGCCGCGTTGATCATCGCCTTCAGCACGAGTTCGGTCTGCTGCTCGAGCTCCAGCCTGTCCTCGTCGTTTTGGGGTTCCAGGAGACCCGCTGGGACCTTTTCAGCCTCTTGCCTGCGCCCCTGGAGAGCCTTGAACGCCATCGCCCCCAAAAGGGCCATGGCTCCGCCGCCCAGCGCCCCGCCCACCGATTTCCCGCCCCCGCCGAGGAGGGCACCGGCCAGCGCCCCCAAGCCTCCGAGGGCCAGGTTCTGTTTCCCGCCCGCCGCCTTGCTCGCCTGTGCGAGGACTTCGCCGAGCATCCCGCCCAGGTCCTTCCCCTCGCCTCCCGCCAAGCCTCCAAGGCTTTCCAGGAGCCCTCCCTGTTTCTTCCCCATGGCCGTCTCGACCCTCTTCTTCGAGGAAGGCGTCATCTCCGACTGCAGCATGGCTCCAAGCAGATCACTAAGGCCCATCTTTTTCATCCTCTCCCTTTAACCGGATTTGATAATCGTTTATTGCCTGCTTCAAAACGCATGTCGGGACCGCACAACCGTCGACACGCATAAGGCTTTCTGTATTCTACCCCAATTTATCTTCATTCTGATTTCAGATTCCATGGATCCTTACCCCCCCGGCTTTTGGCTCGATCCTTTCCCCCGGGCCCCTGGTCGCGTATCATCTGCGCGAACCCGAATGCACGGGCCCGTTGTTTCCGCTAAAATAAATACATAGTGCATGCTCAACTAGGCAAACAGCCAATGAGAGAAGCAGGAGGACGAAAAATGGCACGTGGCGGTAGGCGGGTCCCGGCATTCTTTTTCCTCACGATGCTGCTTGTGATCGGAAGAATCCCGGTTATAGAGGCCACGGCGCGCCTCCAAGGTTACGAGGTCAGCAAAACCTTTTACCTGGACGGGGAAAGCCGCGCGTCAATTCCCTTGGTTCGCGGAATGGCCGATCTTGCCCTGCAGGCAATGGTCAACCGAACACTGAAGGAGGCTATCCTGTCGCTGAAAAACCCGTCCCCGGGGAGTTCCCTCCACGGGGATTTCAGCATCTCGTTTTCCAACGAGGTTCTGCTTGGCATCCATTTCGAGGGCGACAGTTTCACGCCGGGAACGATGCACCCAAACAAAATCGACTGCGGCATCCACATCGACATGACCAATGGGAAAATATTCCGGATCGACG
>CAYRNZ010000108.1:0-1753 GCA_964425765.1 uncultured Synergistaceae bacterium | reverse complement strand
TTCGTCCCCACGATGCTCCGGATGACCAGCATGTTCGGCAGGGAGAGCGCCGGCCCCGCCAACAAGAGGGCAAGCGCGGGCCCCTTACCCATACCGGCCCCGATAAGCCCCTGCAGGATGGGGACTTCCGTCAGCGTGGCGAAATACATGAAGGCCGCCACGAGGGCAGCGAAGAAGTTCGCGAACAGGGAGTTGCCTCCCACAAGGGACGAAACCCAGGCGCTCGGGATCAGGGCCTCGTGCCCGGGCCGGCCCAGCAGCAACCCGGCCACCAGGACGCCCCCAAACAACAGGGGCAGTACCTGCAGGGCATACCCCCATGTCGAGCCGTACCATTCCGCCCGTTCCTCCCTGTCGAACCACATGCGGACCGAAACGATCGTGGAAGCCAGGGCCAGCCCCGCCACCAGCCATTTGACCCGGTAGGCTGCCGCCCAGAATCCCACGGGAACCTTCGGGGCCGCCCAGTTGGCGAAGACGAGGAAAACGACCATGCTCGCCATGAAAAACACGGTCTTCCAAAGGGGACGAACTGCCTCGGGCACGGGCATCTCGGCAAACGCCTGCTGCCGCTCGGCCTCTTCGTGACGGAATATGAAGGCCATCAATACGCCAATGATCACGCTGAAACCGATCGCCCCCACGGCCCGGGCGACGCCCAGCTCGAGCCCCAACACCCGGGCGGTCAGGATGATGGCCAGCACGTTGATAGCCGGGCCGGAATAAAGGAAGGCCGAGGCCGGGCCCAGGCCCGCACCGCGCTTGTATATCCCCGCGAACAGGGGCAGCACCGTGCAGGAACAGACTGCAAGGATCGTTCCCGAAACCGCGGCCACCGTGTAGGCCACCCACCGTTTCGCGCTGGCCCCCAGGTAGCGCATGACCGCCTGCTGGGAGACGAAAACGCTGATAGCCCCGGCGATGAAGAAGGCCGGTACCAGGCAGAGCAGGACATGCTGGCGGGCGTACTCGTGGAGCATCGCCAGGGCCTCCACCGCGGCCCCCTGGACGCGGGCGCTGTCCACCGGCAGGAAGTAGAAGACCAAAAAAGCCGAAGCCAGGTAGAGGAACTTTTTCATGTCGTCGCTCAACACGGGTCACCCTTTCATATATGTGCTGTTTTTGTCACTTTTTGGGTGGTAAAATACCCCCGCTGGAAAAAGCGGGGGGGAGATCTACTTCTTCGCCGCCTGCTGCAACAATCGTTTCACCTGGTCCGGCGACGGGACATTCCCGGCGGCCAGGACCTTGCCGTCAACGGCCAACCCCGGCGTCGACATGACGCCGAAGTCCAGGATCTTCATGATGTCGGTCACCTTTTCGATTTCATAGTCCAGGCCGAGTTCCTTCGCTGATTCTTCGGCCAGCTCGGCCATTTTCTTGCATTTCGGGCAACCCGTTCCCAGGATCTGGATCTTCATTTTTGACATCCCTCCGTATCTTTTCTTTGCCCTTCGGCCAGGCAAGCCTCCCCGCAGGACATGCGCCCCAGGCAGGCGATAAATTCCTCAAGGCAGGGAACCCGCAGGTGGTAGTAGATTTCACGTCCCTCCCGCTGGTCTTCCAGGACTCCGACATCCTTCAGAATCGCCAGGTGCTTGCTGATCGTCGTGCGATCGACCGGAAAACGGCCAGCCAGGTCATTCACGCAGAGTCGCTTGTCGGATAGCGTTTCCACCAGGCTTAACCTTACCGGGTGTGCCAGCGCCTTCAGGATTTCGGTCCTCCGATCGCTCACGGGTCTCATGCAGAG
>CAYRNZ010000107.1:0-1820 GCA_964425765.1 uncultured Synergistaceae bacterium | reverse complement strand
CACCAGGCTGTCTTCCCTGTAAAACTCCCGGAAACCGCTTTTCGAATAGCAGCGGACGGCCCTTGCGTTGAACGTCCTGACCCTGAGCACCAGCCTCCTGGCGTTGCTCCTCTCCCGGGCATAATCCTCCAGGAGGGACAACAGCCTTTGCCCCATGCCCCGGCTGCGGAACTCCGGGATGATGTACAGAAACCTGACCACGGTCGTCTGCGGCTCATCCGAGCGATCAAGGGCCGCGTGGCCTATGAGCCTCTCTCCTTCGAACACAAGGAAAGAGACGATGCCCTTCGCGGGATCGAGGATTTTTTCCCACTGGCCGTGATCGAACGGGTAAAGAGCCTTCGGCCAGACGAGCCTGAGATCCTCGGGATCCTTGATCATCCCTTCGAGCAAACCCGTATCGACCGGGCTGTTTTCGACAATCACCACGGGTCATCCCCCCCGGCTAACTATTGGTTTGAACAAACCTCATTATAAAGATCCCTGATTTCGGTTGAAGCAAAAAACAGGGTTATTTCAAAAAGCTGTACACGCAGGAAATTTTGCCCGGATCCAGTCGTGACGATTGAGGCCGGGGTTTTACTGCTCCAGTTACCGTTATGGAGAGGAACAGGATTACCCGTATAATTGGAGATGCATAACGGTTTTGTCCAACGAAAACGGTCATATGTTCCGCCTTGATTCTCCGGGGGGGGTTTTGCGCATGAGGAAAGTCGCCTTTGCTCTATTTCTGGCCGCCTTCGTTTCGATTTCGGGTAATCCGGCGGCATCGGGGGCCGTTCCGGAGTCCCCGCAAAACTCATTCGAGAAGGGGTATGCCGCATACAAGCAGGGGGATTACAAAGCAGCCCTTGCGGAGTTCCTTAAGGCCGCAGAAGGGGGAAACCTGAACGCGTGCTTCAACCTCGGGATGATGCACCAGAACGGGTGGGGCGTGAGCCAGGACTACAAGAAGGCCCTGGAATGGTATCGCAAGGCAGCCGAGAGGGGGCACCCCGGGGCCCAGGTCAATCTTGGGGTTATGTTTGAGAAGGGGCGCGGTGTACCCCGGGACTACCCGGAGGCGATGAGTTGGTATCTCAAGGCAGCAATACAGGGCGACTCCGATGCCCAGTTCAACCTCGCCACCATGTACGAAAAGGGCCTGGGGGTGCCCCAGAACTACCCGGAAGCCTTCCATTGGTTTTACAAGGCGGCCGAACAGGGCGATCCCGACGCCCAGTTCAACGTCGCGGTCATGTACGCGAGAGGACAGGGAATCCCGCGGGACGATGCGGAAGCCATCCGCTGGTACAGGCTGGCAGCCGAAGAGGGGAACCCGGAAGCGAAATACAGCCTGGGCGTCATGTACAGCAAGGGGCAGGGGACGCCCCAGGACTATACGGAAGCGATTTTCTGGTTCAAGCAGCTCGCCGACGAGGGTGACCCCGACGCGCAGTACAACCTGGGAGTCCTTTACTGGAAAGGACAGGGAGTCCCTGCCGATCTAGTGCAGGCTGATGCCTGGTTCAGCATCTCCGCGGCCAACTCCTCCGGGGAAGCAAGCAACAGGGCTTCTTCTGCCCGGGACATCGTGGCGGCGAAACTGACTCCCGAACAACTGGCACAGGCAAAAAAAGCCGCGGCGGACTGGAAACCTGCGGGAACCGGGGCTCCATAAAAACCTGGCCGGGATGGCCTTCCATGAGTCGAAACCCCTTGTCTGCTTTTTACGGCCTATAGTGGGTCCCCAGGCTCTTTTCCCTTTTCAGGGCGGCTTCGGCCACCAACGTCGCGGTCCTGTGCAGGCCTTCCATCTCCAAAGCAAGCAGGCGATCCGG
>CAYRNZ010000106.1:0-1858 GCA_964425765.1 uncultured Synergistaceae bacterium | reverse complement strand
CCGACGGCCTGCTGGCGGTCGTGGTTCATCACCGCGGCGTCCACGGAGGAAAGCAACCCGGCGTATTCGCCCGGGTCGATGAAGTCGGCCAGGGGGAGGAATTTGTCGCCGAACAGGCGGGTTCCGGCCTCGGCGACGCTTTTGGCGTAGTCGCGGTCGCCGTAGGAAAGGGGGCAGATGACCCTTTCGATGCAATCGGCTTTCGAGAGAGCCTCGAAAACCTCCAGGTGGCGGTTCGTGGGGTTGGCGGAGTTCCCCACCTGGATCACCAGCGTGCCGCCCTCCTTTTTTCTCCTCGGGCCGGGCGGGACGGTTTTGTAGGCCTCGGAGGGGTAAAAGACCTGGCGCCACGTCGCGTTCGCGCCGTACCACTCCGCCGCCAGTTCGGCGTCTTCCTTCACGAGGCTGCAGATTTGCCTCAGGCGCCGGACCAGGCATTTTTTGAGGAATTCCGAAAGGTAATCCTTCCCCTTCCGGGCTTTTTTCGTGCGGAATCCGTAGAGGTCCCCTCCCCACAAAGACCAGGCGCTTTTTCTTGCCACCTCCCCGTAGGCCAGGGAGAAAAGTGCCTTGTCGTCCAGCCAGTGGAAGAGGATCTTGTCGAATGCCGGGGCGAGTTCTGCGATGCGCGCCGCGGCGCGCAGCCTGTGGAAGCGCCCGCGGCGGTCGGGGAAATAGTCGAGAAAGAACAGGCTGCCGATCTCCGCCGCGGCCGCCTCTTTCACGTGCGTGTCGAAAACGCCGCCTCTTTTGCACAGGAATCCGTGGCGGGTGCCGGGCTGGTCGAAGAGGCCGTTCTTCAGGAGGAAGTCGAAGAACCAGGCCGGGAATTTCGGGTCCTCGTTCATCACGTGGAGGATCTTCATCGTCGGCGGGTCCCCCTCGCCCCGCCCGGGATCGAAAAAAGGACGTCCAGGATTTTTCCGGGGTCCGTGTGGCCGGGGGTGACCGGCAGCCTCAGCAGGCGGCCGGCCGCGGAGTCGGTCACCGGCAGGCCCCCGGCGGGGCTTTTGGAGCAGGCTTTCCCCGCCCGGCTCGAATGCAGGGGGATGTAATGGAAGGAGGCCCCGATCCCCTCCTTGCGGAGGGCGTCCAGGGCGGCGTCCCGTTTTTCCGCGGTCTCGAACAACACATGGAAGATGTGGCCGTTGTGCCGGCAATGCGGCGGGATGGCGGGAACGCGCAGCGACAGGGCTTCCTCGTTTGGTTTCAGGGCCGCGTAGAGGGCGTTCCAGGCCTCCAGCCGCTCTTTGAGGAGGGTTTCCGCGTCCTCGAGCTGGGCCAAAAGGTACGCGGCGGTGATCTCGTTCATCAAGAACGACGAGCCGGTGTCCACCCAGGTGTACCGGTCGATCTCCCCCCGCAAAAACCTGCCCCGGTCCGTCCCCTTTTCGCAGACGATCTCCGCGCGCTCCACGAAAGCGGGGTCGTTCACCAGCAGGGCCCCGCCCTCCCCGCACTGGACGTTCTTGGTCTCGTGGAAGCTCAGGGCCCCCATCGCCCCGATCGACCCCAGGGGGCGTCCCCTGTAGGCGGCGAGGATGCCCTGCGCGGCGTCTTCCAAGACGAGGAGGCGGTGTTTCGCGGCGATGGCCAGGATGGGGTCCATTTCGCAGCCCACCCCGGCGTAGTGCACGGGAACGATCGCCCGGGTCCGGGGAGTGACGGCCGCCTCGACCTGCGCCTCGTCGAGGTTGAGGGTGTCCGGGCGGATGTCGGCGAAGACGGGCACGCCGCCCCGCAGCACGACGGCGTTGGCGGTGGAGCTGAAGGTGAACGAGGGCAGGATCACCTCGTCGCCGGGGCCTATCCGTGCGAGGATCGTCATCATCTCGAGGGCCGCCGTGCCGGAGGGGAC
>CAYRNZ010000105.1:0-1862 GCA_964425765.1 uncultured Synergistaceae bacterium | reverse complement strand
CGGGCGGGAGGAAAAGCCTTGCCCCCATCAGCCTGAAGGTGAACATCCTGCTGAACATTTTTCCATAAGAAGGGTCAAAGATAACGATATTTCCAGCGTCGTGACGGTTTTCCCTGCATAATGATTTTTCCATAAAAATGGTAAAATATAACTGTTTTTCAAATCCTATCTTCGTTTTTCCGGAGGGGTCATGGCTGGAAAAGGTTTTTCCACACCCGCTTCCAGGCCGGCCGGGTATGAAGCCCTGGTGCGGCTTTACGGGCTCGATGTCATCTCCCATTGGCACAAGTCTTTTGTCGCCTCGTCGGGGTCACGCCGGGTCAAGGCCGAAGAAAACCGGGTAGAGGAAATCTACCCTTCGAAATACTGGCCGGGGGATTCTCCCTGCGCCCATCTGGAATTTGCCCTCAAGTACGACGGGATGAACCTTGCCATCCTTTCCGCGCTTTTCAACGTCCTGGACGAAGGTGAATTGGCAGGCTACATCAGGTCGAAACCGACCGGCAAAAATGCCCGGCGCTTGTGGTACCTCTACGAGTTCCTCACCGGCAACAAGCTTCCCCTGGGCGAGGTGAGACAGGGAAACTACGTCGATTTGCTCGACCCGGAAAAATACGTCACGGCGAGCCCAGCAAGCCCGGTACGGCGACAGCGGGTCAACGATAACCTGCCGGGTGTCCGCCAGTTCTGTCCCCTGGTCCGCCGCACCGAAACCATCAGGCGTCTTGAAACATCCGACCTGGCCGGGCGATGCCGGGAGGTCGTGGCTCCTTACCCCCCGGAAATCGTGAAGCGGGCCCTGGGCTATCTTTACGCGAAGGAAACGAAATCTTCTTTCGAGATAGAGCGGGTCAACCCGACATCCTCCCGAACCGAGCGCTTCGTGGCACTGCTCCAACTGGCGGAAAAGGAGGATTTTTGTGAAAAGACCCGGTTGGTAGACCTCCAGAACCGTACGGTCGATGCGAGGTTCCGGGACACGGATTACCGGTCGAGCCAGAATTACGTGGGCGAGACGGTGGCCTGGGGCAGGGAAAGGATCCATTACGTCGCCCCGAAGCCGGAGGATCTTGCCGGGCTGATGGAGGGGTTGCTCGAATGCCACGGTCGCATGGCCGGGGGGAATGTGAATGCCGTGGTCCACGCCGCGGCGGTTTCTTTCGGCTTTGTTTTCCTGCATCCGTTCGAGGACGGGAACGGACGGATACACCGTTTCCTGATCCACAACATCCTGGCTCGGCGAGGGCTGACCCCGGAAGGCATGATTTTCCCCGTGTCGGCCTCCATGCTGAAAAACCTGCAGGATTACGATGCTTCGCTGGAGGCGTTTTCTCGCCCGCTGATGCCGCTGGTCGACTACTCCCTGGACGAGAACGGCCGGATGACGGTCCATAACGACACGGCAGCCTGGTACCGCTACATGGACATGACGCCGCAGGCGGAGGCCCTTTTCCGGTTCATCGGGCAGACGATCAAGGTCGAAATGGCGGGAGAATTGGCGTTCCTGGCGGATTACGACAAGGCCAAAAAGGCTGTTCAGGACATTGTGGACTTGCCCGACCGGGAGATCGATCTCTTTATCCGGCTCTGCCTTCAAAACAACGGGAGGCTTTCCCAGGCGAAACGCCGGGATTCTTTTGCCTTCCTTTCGGATGAAGAGGTCGCGCGGATGGAAGAAGTCCTCCGGGAGATCTACCCGCCTGGGACGGAAAAGCCGGGGTCCGGTCTTGCTGGTTTTCGTATAACGAAGCGATAAAGAGGCAGTGTTATAATTGGGCGTCGTATCCTTGAGGGTTCGCTTAGACAGGGGGTGAGGCCCGTGTTCAGGGATCCGAAGGGCCCGATCGAGTCCTTCACTTTCG
>CAYRNZ010000104.1:0-1892 GCA_964425765.1 uncultured Synergistaceae bacterium | reverse complement strand
CGTAGCTTTCCGGGTCCGACCGGAACACCGCGATCTCCCTCCGCACCGCCGCGAAAAGCGCCCGGGCTTCCTCCATCCCGGCGTGTTCCCGTTCGAAGCGGTCGAGGCGGAGCGAGAGGGGCTCGTAGTAGTGGGTCCACCAGTCCTCTATCGGGAGGGTGAAGTGCCCCAGAATCTCGTAGCCCGCCTTTTCGAACAGGGCGCGGTTGGCGGCGATGTCTTTGGCGGCGGGGTACTCGGTTTCGATGAAGGCCCTGGCCCCGGCAGAGGGCGAAGCCGTGAGCCAGGTCAGTTCCGAAGCGGCCAGGCACCCGCCGGGCTTCAGGAAGCGCCGCATTTCCGACAGGGCTTTTTCGAAGCCCATGATGTAAAGGGCGCCCTCCGACCAGACCAGGTCGAAGGATTCCTCCGGGAAGGGCAGGGCCGCCATGTCCGCCCGGACGGTCTCGATTTTTTCGGAAAGGCCGGCCTCGTCGGCTCGGCGCCGGAGTTCCTCCAGGTACGGGGCGTGGTTGTCCACGGCCGTCACCGTGCCGCCTCCGCAGAGTCGCGCCACTTCCAGGGTCTGCATGCCGGGCCCGCACCCGACGTCCAGGATTTTCGGTTTCGGGGGCAGCGGCGGAAGGAGGGAAAAGGCCTTCCGCGTGGAGGTGTTCGAACCGGGCCCGCATCGCGGCAGGCCGCTGAAAAGGGCGTAGAAGATTTCCATCGTGTCCACAGGGCATCCCCCCTTGCGCCTATCTTAGCCGAATCGCGTGGGGCGCTCCGCGTGAGCAGGCCTGGTGGCTCGTTCCCCCTTCGCTACCTGTTGGTCCGGTTGTCGATCACGCGGACCGACTTCTTCAGGGTCCGGGGCAGGGCGCCCTCGGGAAGCAGGTTCACCCGGGGGGTCGCCGAAAGGCGGGTCTTCATCCTGTGCCGAAGCTGCTCCGCTCTCCCCTCGGCGGGGATCCCTTCCAGGAGTTCCACCTCCACCGTCAACTCGTCCCGCCCGTTTTCCGTCTCGAGCAGCAGGCGGAATTCCGACCCCAGGCCGTCGATATCGGCCAACAGGCGTTCCACGGCGGACGGAAACAGGTTCACGCCACGGTAGGCGATCATGTCGTCGGCACGGCCCCTGATCCGGCTGAGCATGGGGAACCCCGAGCCGCAGGAGCACCGCCCCGGCACGATGGAAGCCAGGTCCCGCGTCCGGTAGCGGACCAGGGGCAGCGCTTCCTTGTGGAGGGTGGTGACCACCACCTCGCCGATTTCGCCGTCGGGAAGGGGCTCTCCGGTTTCGGGGTCGACGATCTCGATGAAGAAGAGGTCGTCCCAGTAGTGGAGGCCCTCCCGGCGCCCGCACTCGATGGCCAGGCCCGGGCCGTAGGTCTCGGTCATGCCGTAGATGTCGTAGGTGTCGGCGCTCAGCAAGGATTCGATGGTCCGGCGCCGCTTCTCGCCCCACTGCTCGGCCCCCAGGACCGCGGTGGAAAACGGGGAGGGCTTTCCCGCGGAGGCCAGCGTCTCTCCCAACAGCAGGGCGGAGGAGGCCGTGCCGATCAGCACGTTCGGCTGCAGGCGCTCGACGAAGGGCAATAACGCCTCCACCGGGAGGGGGCCCGTGGGGATGGCACAGGCCCCGACGGCTTCCACGCCGCCCTGAAACCCGGCCCCCGCGGTCCAGAGTCCGAACCCGGGGGTCACGAGCACCCGGTCGCCGGGCTTCACGCCCGCCATCATCAGGGACCGGGCCACGATCATCTCGAAGACCCGGACGTCCGCGGCGGTGTAGGGGATAATCACGGCTTCGCCCGTGGTGCCCGACGTGGAGTGGACCCTGACGACCTCGCGCGGTTCCGCGCAGCACAGCTCGAACGGGTCGGACCGGCGCAGGAAGTCCTTGGTCATGA
>CAYRNZ010000103.1:0-1931 GCA_964425765.1 uncultured Synergistaceae bacterium | reverse complement strand
TCCCCTCGGCGGGGATCCCTTCCAGGAGTTCCACCTCCACCGTCAACTCGTCCCGTCCGTTTTTCGTCTCGAGCAGCAGGCGGAATTCCGACCCCAGGCCCTCGATATCGGCCAGCACGCGTTCCACGGCGGACGGGAACAGGTTCACGCCCCGGTAGGCGATCATGTCGTCGGAACGGCCCCCGACCCGGCTGAGCATCGGGAACACCGAGCCGCAGGAGCACCGTCCCGGTACGATGGAGGCCAGGTCCCGCGTCCGGTATCGGACCAGGGGCAGCGCTTCCTTGTGGAGGGTGGTGACCGCCACTTCGCCGATTTCGCCGTCGGGAAGGACCTCGCCCGTAACGGGGTCGACGATCTCTATGAAGAAGAGGTCGTCCCAGTAGTGGAGGCCCTCCCGGCGCCCGCACTCGATGGCCAGGCCAGGCCCGTAGGTCTCGGTCATGCCGTAGATGTCGTAGGTGTCGGCGCCCAGCAGGCTTTCGATGGTGCTGCGCCGCTTCTCGCCCCACTGCTCGGCCCCCAGGACCGCGGTGGCAAACGGGGAGGGCTTTCCCGCGGAGGCCAGCGTCTCGCCCAACAGCAGGGCGGAGGAGGCCGTGCCTATCAGCACGTTCGGCTGCAGGCGCTCGATGAAGGGCAACAGGGCCTCCACCGGGAGCGGGCCGGTGGGGATGGCGCAGGCCCCGACGGCTTCCACGCCGCCCTGGAACCCGGCCCCCGCGGTCCAGAGGCCGAACCCGGGGGTCACCAGCACCCGGTCACCGGGCTTCACACCCGCCATCCTCAGGGACCGGGCCACGATCATCTCGAAAACCCGGACGTCGGTGGCGGTATAGGGGATGATCACGGCCTCGCCCGTGGTACCCGACGTGGAGTGGACCCTCACGACCTCGCTCGGGTCCGCGCAGCACAGCTCGAACGGGTCGGACCGGCGCAGGAAGTCCTTGGTCATGAAGGGAAGGCGCTGGAAATCGGCCCTGTCGCGGATCTCCCGGCCCGATGAAAGCCCCAGGTGGCGCTTCATCGCCGGGTTGGACAGGGCGTTGTCCAGCGCTCCCCGGACCGTTTCCGGGAGTTCCCGTTCGGCTCCTTCGAAGTGCGTGGTTCTTTCGCATACTGCCGTGGCCTCGTCTCGTCTCATCTCGTCTCCTCCTCGCTTTTGGCTGAAAAATAAGGGTGGGGGTCCGTTCTGCACGGGCCCCCACCCTTAAAAAACCGGAAAACGGCACAAAAAGGGGGCCGGACGGCGGTGGTCCCGCCGCCCGGCCCCTGGAAAGCACGTCAGGGCGCTAGCGGCGGTTCAGGCACCAGCGCCACCAGAGGCCCACAAAGCCGGAAACGGAAAAAACGGGTCGGGAATCGGTACAGTCTCGTTTCATCGGTCTCTCTCCTCGGCTTGCAACAACTTGCAGGGAAGTTTAAACGACACCTCTTCATTTTGTCAAGACTATGGCAAAATGAATGGGCCGACTGTCTGAATTGCCATATCTGTGAAAGCCCGGTCCAGGCGAAAAGGAGGGGATGTTTCTTGGCCCGAAACGGTTTGAAATGGCTAGTCGCCGCCCTGGCCGCGATTTTTGTGCTGCTTGGCGCGCGGGGCGGATGGGCTGCCGTTCCCCCGCTGGATTCCTTCCGGCAGGTCCTCGCGGAGGGGACGAAGATCTGGCTTTACAGCCCCTCGGGGGTCAGGGCGATCCGGGACGCGCAGACGAGGGAGGCCCTGACCGAGATCTGGGCCAGGGTGGACGTCCCCGAAAGAAAGCTGAGGGACGTCCTGCAGTGGCACTACTCGCAGGGGCGCAACGCCTACCGGGCCCTCGACGCGTACACCTACGACTACTCCGGGCGCCTCGTGGACCAGTGACTGGTGGAGCCTTCGTGGGCGCCGTGGACGCCCGTCGTGAAGGGTTCGCCGCAGGAGAAAGTCA
>CAYRNZ010000102.1:0-1986 GCA_964425765.1 uncultured Synergistaceae bacterium | reverse complement strand
CCAGGAAATCCTTTCTGTCGGGATTGTCCCCGGAGGACCGGATGCCGTACCGGTACTGGGCTTCCGCAAGGCCCTTCTTCGCAGCCTTCCTCAGGCAACTCCATTTCTGGATGCTCAGGAGCTCCGACTGCTGCTCGATGAATCCTTCCAGGGGGATCAGGCCGTTATCTTGCGTCCCGGGGCTGTACCCGGTGTCGAGCATGCGGAAAAGGGCCAGGAATGCCTCGGCATGTCCCTGGCGGGCCGCCTTGCGAAACCACGAGAAGGCCGCTTCCTCGTCCTGGGGAACCCCGTATCCCTCTTCGGCCATTGTGCCGAGAAGAAACTGGGATTCCGCGTCCCCCTCCTCCGCGCTTCGGATCACTTCATGGGCAGGCCGCCCCGTACGCTCGGGCAGGGTGAATTTCCGTTCCAGCTGTCTTTGGGCGAATTCCCGTGTCGAGTCGAAATCATCGAATAAATCCATGCGGCACTCTCCTTTCCCGTCCTTAGCGGACTCCTTGCCCCCTATTGGTCTTTCTCCCAGGACCGGACGATTTCCTTCTGAGCCAACATTTCCGGTGACGGCTTCCACCCGTCGGGCATATTCCGCCTAAGCCGGACAAGGAGGGAGAAAACCTCTTCCGCAACACCGTATCCATGCCGGGCGAGCCAGCAGCCCGTCACGAGACCGGTTCTCCCGTGTCCGCCCCAGCAGTGGACGTAAACAGGAACCCCGCGGGCCAGGTGAAGGTCGATGTGGTCCAGCAGGACCTTGATGGACTCTTTCGGGATCGTCCCCCGGTCTGGGATCGGGAAACGGGCCCAGGTGACAATGGGGCTGATTTGGGACAGGAGGTGGTCGTAGCGGCGAAGAGGGGCCGGACTGTATCTCGATTCTCCGGCCTCGGTCAGGTCGACGATGTGGCGGATCCCAGCCAGGGCCAGGGACTCCAATTTGCAAAGGGTTTTCTTTTCGTCCAGGGAACCGGGATACTCGCCTGCGAGGAAAAGGTGGGGCAAAATCCAGTAGCTGTCGGGGAAAGGAACGGGAGGGGAAAATCCGCTCTGTGGGTCTGAAAAGTGTGCCGGTTGGTTTTCGTCGCTCATGATTCTTGCGCTCACTCCCCTTTCGATTTGATGTTTTGATTCTATGCTCCCATTGCGACAGGATAAGACGGCAAGAAAAAGAACGGCCGACCTATGATGACGGTTTGCCGGTGTACCCTGAAGTTGCACTTCATTTTTTCCCTTGGAGGGATGTCCATGCTTGGGGCCATCGTCGGCGACATTGTCGGATCCACCTACGAGTTCCACCCTGCGGACCGCTACGATTTCGAGCTGTTTCCCAAAGGTTCGTCCTACACGGACGACACGGTCCTCACCATGGCCACGGCAGACGCCCTGCTCCACGGCCTGGACTACGGGCAGGCCTACCGGGGCTGGGGATTGCGGCATCCGGTGAGGGGTTACGGGAGACGTTTTTTCATGTGGATGGGCCGGGGTGACATGAAGCCCTACAACAGCCTGGGAAATGGCTCGGCCATGCGGGTTTCCCCTGTGGGCTGGACTTTCGGGACGCTTGAGGAAACCCTGGAAGAAGCCAAACGGACGGCCCTGCCGACACACAACCACCCGGAGGGGATCAAGGGAGCCCAGGCGGTGGCCGGAGCGATCTATTTGGCCCGGACCGGCACGAAAAAGGAGGACATCCGAAGCTGGGTGTCGGGGACCTTCGGTTACGACGTTTCCAGGAGAATTGTCGATATCCGCCCCGGATACGGCTTTGACGAGACCTGCCCCGGCAGCGTGCCGGAAGCTTTTTGCGCCTTCTTCGATTCCAGCGACTTCGAATCGGCCATCCGCCTGGCGGTTTGGCTTCGAGGGGATGCCGACACGCAGGCCTGCATTGCCGGCGCCATCGCCGAGGCTTTCTACGGAGGCGTCCCTAAAGACCTGGCGAGTTCGGCCGTTTCACTACTGACGGAAGAGATGCGGGGGGTGCTC
>CAYRNZ010000101.1:0-2070 GCA_964425765.1 uncultured Synergistaceae bacterium | reverse complement strand
GGACGAGCGGGGCGAGTGTTCGGCGGATGGGGCCCAGGCGGGCGCTGACGGCCTGTGGTTTTGCTACTCTAAAAATGACCAGATTTTGAGGGAAACGATCACGGAAAACTGACCACCCTGGGCGTAACCCGATACCATCAATGGACGGCGGATGGGAATCGGGGGAGAAAGGATGCTCAAGGTGGACCAGTACGAATACGTGAGGACGGCCCGGCGGGTCTACGGGAAATCGGTGAGCGAGATCGCCCGTGAGACGGGACACTCCCGGAACACGGTGAAGAAGGTCCTGCGAGGGGAACACCGGAATTACGCTGCGAGGGAAAGGCAGGCCTACCCGGTTCTGGGGCCGTACCTGGAGATCATCGACGACTGGCTGGAGAAGGACAAGTTGGTGACGGACCCGAAGCAGCGCCACACGGCCATAAGGATCTACGCCCGGCTGGTGAGGGAACACGGTTTCGGGGGCAGCGCCTCCAACGTGCGGAAATACGTGAGGGGCGCGAAGAAGCGCCTGGGGCTGAAGACGTCCGAGGTCTTCATTCCATTGGAGCCGGAACCGGGAATGGAAGCCGAGGTGGACTGGGGGAACGCCACCGTGATGCTGGACGGAGCCGCAGTGCGGGTGAAGAGCTTCTGCATGCGGTCGAAATCGTCGGGGAAGCCGTTCGTGCGGCTGTATCCGTGCGAACGGCAGCAGGCCTTCCTGGACGGACTTGCCCGGGGATTCGAGTTCTTCGGGGGCGTGTTCCCCGTGGTCGTCTTCGACAACCTGACGACGGCGGTGGAAAAGGTGTTGAAGGGCAAGGGGCGGGTCGAGCGGGAGGCGTTTTCCCGTTTCAAGGCCTACGCCAGCTTCGAGGCCCGTTTCTGCAACCCCGGGAAAGGTAACGAGAAGGGAGGCGTGGAAGGGCTGGTGGGGTTCTCCCGCCGGAACTTCCTGGTGCCTCTGCCGGAGGGGTCGAGTCTCGCGGAGATCAACGAACGCCTTCTGGAAGAATGCGTCCACTACGGGAGGACGCACCGGATCCACGGCCGCGAGCGGATCGTGGACGAATGCCACGAGTCGGAGAAGGGAAGGCTGCTGAAGCTTCCGGAAGTGCCGTTTTCCAACGAGCAGACACGGGCAGTGAAGGCGGACAAGTACGCCACGGTCATCTTCGACAAGAACCGGTACTCGGTGCCGACCCGGTATGCCGGAAGCACGCTTCGGGTAGTGGCTACGGTAGAGGCGGTGGAAGTGTACGAACGCCGGGAGCGAATCGCCCGCCATTTGAGGGAATACGGGAACAACAAGTGGCGGCTGGATCCGGACCATTACCTGGAACTGCTGAAAACCCGCCCCGGGGCCTTTCGGGATGCCAGGCCCATCCGCCAGTGGAGAAAAAGCTGGCCGAAGGCCATGGAGGATCTTCTAAAGAAGTTCCGGGAGGCCCATGGGGAAAGCCGGGGAATCAAGGAGTTCATCGAAGTCCTGCTTCTTTTCCGCACCTATACGGCCGAAGAGGTCGAGTGGGCGGTGGAGGAAGCCCTCTCGGCAGGGCTGAGCGAGGGAGCCGGGGTCCGTCATCTTCTCCTTTGGGGCCGGGGCGTCGACGAGACGCCTCTTCCCCTGGACCGCCAGGGGTGGGTGCCGCTGCCTCCCGCGGACGTTTCGGTCTATGCGGCCCTGGGGAGCCGGCCATGAGCGAAGCCTGCCTTTTCCAGCTGGAACAGAATCTCAGGGCCCTGAACCTGACGAACGCGGTGAAACACCTGGGGGAGAGGCTGAGACAGGCCCGGGAAAGCGGCATGGACTACGGGGAATTCCTTTTGGACCTGACGGACCTTGAACTGGGAATCCGGACGGAGAACCGGGAGAAGCGCCGCCTGAAGGAAGGCCGGTTCCCTCTGTTGAAACTTTTGGAGACCTTCGATTTCGACGCGGCCCCGGGCCTTGACCGGAGGCTGGTGCGGGATCTGGCCCAGGGGGATTACATCGGGCAGAAGCGGAACGTGATCCTTCTGGGCAAAAGCGGGACGGGCAAGACGCACCTGGCCACGGCCCTGGGAATCGAGGCCTGCCGCCAGAAC
>CAYRNZ010000100.1:0-2142 GCA_964425765.1 uncultured Synergistaceae bacterium | reverse complement strand
CCGCGGCTGCGGAGAGAACGAACCAGGCCCGTGCCAGGCTGGAGGGCGCGCGTTCCGGATTCGGCCCCAAGCTGGACGCGGCGGTTTCCGGTTCCTGGCTGGAGGATGCCCCTGCCGCCGCCGGTTACGGAAAGGTTCTCGGCGGCCCCAGCGACGGTTCGCCCGTTTTCGTGACCGTCCCGCTGGGTTACAGGGAAACCTACCGGGCAGCGCTGACCCTGACACAGGTCCTTTTTTCCGGTGGAACGCTGGCAGCGAGCCTCAGGGCCGCGGAACTCGACGTGGCCGCCTTGGCGGCAGAGGAAACCCGCACACGGCAGAATGTGCTGTCCGGCGTCGAAGTGGCCTTCTTCTCCGTCCAAAGGGCCTTGGGGAAGCTGTCCGTCGCCGAAGAAAACCTGAAGATCTCGCGAGAACACCTGAAACAGGCCGAGGCTTTCTTCAGGGCAGGTTTTGTGGCGGTAAACGAAGTCCTGAGGGCCCAGGTTTCCATAGCCCAGGCCCAGCAGGAGAGGATTTCCGCGGATAATGCGGTCAGGAACGCGACGGCGGGCCTGCAGCGGGCAGTGGGGATCCCTCTTTCCCCCGTCGCCGGCGAAAAACGCGAAGCTCCCCCGATACTCGAACTTGAAGGGGACAAGATAGAAACCGCGCTGAAGTTGCGGCCGGAACTTTCCGCCCTGACGGCTTACAGGAAGGCTGCGGAACAAACCGCCAGGGCTTACGCGGGGCAGGCCCTGCCCCAGGTTTTCGTCCAGGGGGAACTTTCGCGGACGGATGACGACTTTTTCCCGTCGGACGAAGATGAATGGGGCATCAACCTCGTGCTGCAGTGGCGACTTTACGACCATGGAGCCACGCGCAGCAAGGTGAGGGAAGCGCAGGCCGTGGCACGGGAACTGCTCCACCGCTACGCGGATCTCGAGAACCAGGTCGTCCAGGAGGTCACCGTCGCTTCGTCGGACCTGGATTCTGCGACGGCCCGGATGGAGGTCGCCCGTGAACAGGTCACCCAGGCAAGGGAAGACTTCAGGATAGCCAGTCTCAGGTATGAAGCCCAGGTGGGAACGAACCTGGACGTCCTGGATGCCCAGGCGTCTCTCGTGGCCGCTCTCAACTCGCTGGTGGACTCCGTTTACGATGCTTCCATCGCGGAATCTAAACTGGTGCTTGCGGTGGGGCACGGGAAACTCGTTTTCTAAAGACCGACCAGGGACAAAAGGACAGGTGAACGGAATAACATGGGGGAATTAACAGAGAAAGCGGCCCTGTACGCCGTTTCGGCACACTCCAGGATCAACCAGCTTCGCAAATACTCCGGGCAGCCGTATGAAGTCCACCTCCAGGCCGTGGCAAGGCGGGTCTCATCGGTGACGGAGGATGAAGCCACGATCGCCGCCGCTTGGCTCCACGACACCGTGGAAGACACTCCCGCGACTTTCGAGGATATCGAAAGGGAGTTCGGCTCCGAAGTGATGGCCCTGGTCAAGGAACTCACCGACATCAGCCGGCCGGGTGACGGCAACCGGGCCAAGCGGAAGGAGATCGACCGCCGCCACCTGGCGGGAGCCTCGCCCAGGGCGAAAACCGTCAAGCTCGCCGACCTCATCGACAACTGCACGGATATCTGCCGTAACGATCCGAACTTTTGCCCTGTTTTCCTCGCAGAGATGGAGTCCCTCCTCGAAGTGCTCACGGAAGGGGACCCCGACCTCTTCGCGAAGGCGGCGGAAACCGCGGCCGGCTGCAGGAAAGCCTTACGACCCCCAGCCCGGCAGGCACGGGCTGAACCCGCCTTGGACGATTTGACTGAAATCCCGGGGCACCTCCTCCCCGGCCAGCAGGGAGTGAAGCGTTTCACCAGGGCCTTTACCGCCCGGGACATCCAGGAACCGCTACTGTCCATCGATGCGGAGTTGATAGGGAATCCGGAAAACCTATCCCGGTTTTCCCCAGCACCTGCAGTCCTTGGCATTCGGAAGAACGGTGCCGTCACGGGATACCTGCTCATGGAGGATTTGCGGAACAGCCCAAGAGTCCTCTACCGGGAACTGGACCCCGGCCAGTTGCTCGACCTCTCGGCGCCTTTGTCCGAAGTGATTCACGTCCTGACCCGCTTCAGTTTCGGATTTGTCACCCTCG
>CAYRNZ010000099.1:0-2279 GCA_964425765.1 uncultured Synergistaceae bacterium | reverse complement strand
TCCCGTAGATGTGACCCGCCTTCTTCCCCAGCGCCACGTCCATCCACTCGTCCACATCCTCGTAGGCGTGTGCCACGCCCAGGTAGACCGGCACCTGCGTCGTGTTGTCCGCGAATACCCGTTCCTCTCCACCCCACACCGACAGGGTCCCCTTACCCGCGTCTTGGCCGTACCTCATCGTCATACCTCCCGGGGTCCACCCGTAGAATTTTGGTCGCGTCAATCGGGTCAACGCTGTTCCAGCTTGCCTATGAACGCCTCCACGGATTCTTCCCTCGTCGCCCAGGACGTCACGAGGCGGATGGAGGAGTGCCCTTCATCCACGTTCGACCAGACGTGGAAATCGAAGTCCTCCTGGAGTTTCCCGATCAACCTGTTGGGGAAGATGGGGAAAACCTGGTTTGACGGGGAATCGACCAGGAACGGGAAACCCGCTTCACCGATCGCTTCCCTGAGTCGGTCCGCCATCCTGTTGGCGTGCATGGCCAGTTCGAAATAAAGCCCATCGCGGAACAACTCCGCAAACTGGATTCCCAGGAGCCTTCCCTTCGCGAGCATGGCTCCCCTCTGTTTCAGGTGGAAGCGAAAGTCTTCCTTCAGGGACGGTGTGGAGATGACGAGGGCCTCGCCGATCAGGGCGCCGTTTTTCGTGCCCCCGATATAGAAGGCATCGGACAGGTCCGCCATGGCAGGCAGGTCGAGCCCGCACCCCGGTACGCAAAGGGCCGAACCGAGCCTGGCCCCGTCCACGAAAAGCAGCAGCCCTCTTTCAAGGCAGAAACGGCGGAGGTTTTCCAGTTCCTTTCTTCCGTAGACGGTCCCCAGTTCGGTCGAGTTGGAGACATAGACGAGCCGGGGCTTGACCATGTGTTCGTCGGTATGGAAGTCTAGCGCTGGTGCGATGAGGGCCGGCGTCAGCTTGCCGTCCGGGGAATCAACCACGAAAACCTTGTGACCGGTTGCCTCGATCGCCCCCGTTTCGTGCACCGCGATATGCCCTGTCTTGGCGGCGACCGCCGCTTCGTGGGGCCTCAGGAAGGCGGATAGGGCGATCAGGTTCGTCTGGGTTCCGCCGGGCACGAAATGGACGTCGGCGTCCTTTCGCCCCATTGCTTGGTGGAGAAGGCCGGCCGCCTCCATGCAGAACCTGTCGAGGCCGTATCCCTCGGCCTGCTCCAGGTTTGTCGCCGCCAGGGCTTCCAGGATCCGCGGGTGGGCCCCTTCGCTGTAGTCGTTCTTGAAGCTGATCATGGGTCACCTTTCCTTTCGAGTGGATTGAAGGTCTTGGTTATTCCTGGTCGCGGCGACCGCGCTGTTCCCCAGGGGATCGGCTCGGTTGCCGCAATGCGTGCAGTAGGGCAGGAGGGAGTGACGGATGTTCCCGCAGGAGGAACATTTCTCGAACACCCGGGTTCCGCACGAAGGACAGGTATAGGGCTCCTCCTGTTCTTCCAGTCCCGAAGGGACGACGATCTTGTTGACCGTCCTTCTCGTCCAGAAGAGGAATCGCCTGGGGCCCGTCCGGATCGGGTACTCGCACACGGGGCAAAGGAAGCGCTCGTAGGCTTCCCTGTATTGCCGGGCCAAAGACTGGAGCCCGGGGCTGACGACGGACCGGATGAAATGGACCAGCAGGCGGATGACGACCGCCACCAAAGACAGCGTCAGGATATACCGGAAAACCCGGGCCGGGAAATACTGGTGGATGACGAAGCCCACTCTTACGAGTGCCGCGGCGCCCAGGGCCAGGAAAATAGGCGAGTAGAGGCTGTTGCGTTTCTTCACGGCCAGCAGGGCGGCCAGGCAAAGGATCGGCAGCAGGACCGCCAACTGGATCGATGCCAGCCTGATCCTGTGTCTTTCGACCAGCCTTTCGTATTCTTCCCTGGCGGGTTTCCTATTCTCCTCGATTTGCCGGGAGATTTCCTGCCTTTCGATCGCGAGTTGCTGTTTTTGGCCGACCAGGTCGGAGATGGACCGGCTCAAGGCCTGGTATTGCTTTTGGTTCTCGAGGAAAAGGTTCAGGCTGTCCGCGAAGTTGGACTGCTGTCTTTCCGTGAAGGCGACGTTCTTCTGAAGCCCCTGTTTCTGGAGCTCGATGATCTGGGACAGGGTCTGCTGCAGGCTGCGGGAGCTGTCGCCGATGATCCTCTGTCTCTCGATGAGGTTGTCGATCTGTCTTGAGACTTCTACGATTTGCTTCTCCAGGAGGGATTCCTTTTCCACGAGGCGGTTGTCGAGCGTTGTCTTTTCCACATCCTCGTAGTCAGGCCCCTTTA
>CAYRNZ010000098.1:0-2315 GCA_964425765.1 uncultured Synergistaceae bacterium | reverse complement strand
TCAACAACATTGGCGAGCAGGGTGGAAGCCGGGTATCGGCCTTTATCGAAAAGAATGAGATCAGGGTCGATGGGACCGGAATGAACCTTGGGAACCTTTTCCCCTCGGTGGCGGGCGATCTGACCATCCGCTACAACACGATCGTGACGAACGCGGATGACGACGAGGTCAGCGGGATCTATATCGATACGTTCAACGATGCGGATTCGACGGTCGCCATCCGTGACAACAACTTAATCGGGGACGCCGCGGCGGCGTCCTACGGGCTGGCCACGATGTCCGGAGTCCTGATCGACGCCCAGGGCAACTGGTGGGGGGATGCAAGCGGCCCCTTCGACGATCACGACACGAGCCTCGATCTTCCCGACTACAACAACCCCGAGGGGTTAGGCAAGAGGGTCTCTTCTTTTATCGACTATGCGGACTGGAGGACCGAGGCCTGGGTGGAGGAAGCCGGTGACGATGACGATGATGACGGAAGCTCGGGCGGCTGCAGCGCCGGTGCCGTGAACCCGCTCTTCCTGCTCCTCCTGGTGCCGCTCGGCCTGCTGGCGAGGAAATCCAGGTAGGGAAAGCCAATAGAACCGCTAACCTTGAAATCGCACCTCCGGAGGGGGCCCCGAAAAGGTCCCCTCTTTTTCTTTCCTGGCAGCCTTCGAGGGTGGGGAGCCGGTAGGATCCCGGACATCGGAAAAAAGGCCGCCAGTTCTTTTGAAATTCCCCCGTTTTTGGTGGATACTTTGAATGATGTCTCACCTCGACCGTTAACGGATCTTTTATTCGAGAAATGGGAGGGATAAGGATGGGCAAGGCTGTAGACCTCGATTGGAACAACCTCGGCTTCAAGTATCGGAAGACGGACCTGCGCTTCATCTCCAGGTGGAAGGACGGGAAGTGGGAAGACGGCAAGCTGGTGGAGGACAACATGATCTGCATCAACGAGTCCTCGACCGTGCTCCATTACGGGCAAGCCTGCTTCGAGGGGCTCAAAGCCTACCGGACCAAGGCCGGGGCCCTGCAGTTGTTCAGGCCCGACCTGAACGCCAGGCGGATGCAGGACAGCTGCAGGAGGATCCTCATGCCGGAGATCCCGGTGGATAAGTTCATCGATGCCTGCATGCAGGTCGTTAAGGCCAACGAAGCTTACGTGCCTCCCTACGGGACCGGCGGGACCCTCTACCTGAGACCGTTCCTTTTCGGTACCGGCGAGAACATCGGCGTTTCGCCCGCCCCGGAGTATATTTTCTGCGTGTTCTGCCTGCCTGTCGGCGCGTACTTCAAGGGGGGCATGGCCCCGGTCAATTTCAACGTGTCCGGTTACGACCGGGCGGCGCCTTTCGGGACCGGAGCCGCGAAGGTCGGCGGAAACTACGCCGGCAGCCTGCTGCCGCACGCCTTGGCGGCCAAGGCCGGGTTTGCCGACTGCATCTACCTCGACCCCGCGACTCACACGAAGATCGAGGAAGTCGGGGCGGCGAACTTCTTCGGCATCACGAGAGACAACAAGTTCGTCACGCCGAAGTCGCCTTCGGTCCTGCCCAGCGTCACCAGGATCTCCCTGGTGGAGCTGGCAAAAGACCGGCTGGGCATGGAAGTGGAGGAGAGGGAAGTCTTCATCGACAGGCTGGACGAGTTCGTCGAGGCCGGGGCCTGCGGGACCGCCGCGGTCATCACCCCCATAGGCGGAATCGAGTACAAGGGCAAGCTGCACGTCTTCCACAGCGAAACGGAAGTGGGCCCCGTGACGAAGAAGCTTTACGACACCCTCACGGGAATCCAGTTCGGGGATATCGAGCCGCCCGCGGGGTGGATCTACAAGGTGTAATAGACCCCCGCCTTTAAGCCGGTTTTGGGGACTAAAAGGGGCAGGGAGCACCCGGTAGGGTTTCCCTGCCCCTTTTTCCCTGGAGGGGAGTTCGTTTACCAGTTACCCGAGAGCTTCTGGACCACCAGTGAGACCCCCGCCACCGAGGCCCAGCAGCAAAGGCCGGTCAAGATGGGCTTGAAGCCGTTCGTGAGAAGCCTGGGCAGGTTCGTTTTCAGGCCGATCGCCGCCATGGCCATGACGATCATGAATTTCCCGGCCGCCACGAGAGCCCCGGACAGGGGCGGAACCTCCCAGAAAGTGTTGGCAACCGAGGCTGCGACGAACCCCAGGACGAACCATGGGAATATTTTCAGGATCTGGAATGCCCTCCCGCACTTTGCCCCCTCGCCGATTTCCGTTTTTGCCGCCGTGTAGATCGCCAGGAAAAGGGTGATGGGCACGATCATCAGGGTGCGGGTCAACTTGACGACAGTGGCGAATCCCAGCG
>CAYRNZ010000097.1:0-2385 GCA_964425765.1 uncultured Synergistaceae bacterium | reverse complement strand
GCATAGGCCCCCGTGTCACGGACACCCATAAGATACAGCTAAGGGGACATCCAGATTCCCGCACATGAGACCACAGCCGCGGCGAAATCGTGTAAACGTTTATGGCATTCTGGGTTCAGGGAAGACCTGGACGGGGGTGCCGGCCGTGGCGAAGCTGAAGGAGCATCAGATCATGTGCGCGGAAGAGCTAGTCAAACACCAGAGCGTCAGGAAGACCGCTTCCGTTTTCGACGTGGACGAAAGCACCCTGAGATACCGCCTCGAGAGAAAAAAGACCGCTGCCGTGGACGGCAGGGCGCTGCAGCCGGAGGCGTGCAGCGCGCACGAGCCGGTCATCCTGGACTGGATCAGGCGGCAGAGCCAGGTCAGGGCAGGAGAAAGACCGGAACCCGTCAAGCTTTTATATGAAACGCTCCAGGCGGAGCACGGCTACATGGGGAGCTACAAGGCCGTGGTCCGGTACGTTCGCCGGAGGACGGAACAGCCAAAGGTACAGCCCTTCCGGCGGGTGGAAACGAAGCCGGGAGCCCAGGGACAGGCGGACTGGCTCCAGAAGAAGGTTTATGTCCACCAACTCGGAGGTTTCGCGAAGCTTTCGGCGTTCATCCTGGTCCTGTCCCACTCCCGGATGTGGGCGGTCGTCTGGAGCCTGAATGAAAACATGCTCTGCTGGCTGGGATGCCACAACCGGGCCTTCGAATTTCTGGGGGGCATCCCGTCAACGGTGAGGATCGACAACCTGAAGACCGGAGTGGCTTCCGGCTGTGGGGCATGGGCCACGCTGAACCCCGGCTATGAGGCCTATGCGGCGCAGATGGGATTCGTCATCGACCCTCACCGGGTTCGGACCCCCCGGGACAAGGGCAAGGCCGAGCGGAGGGTGTTGGACGTCAAGGTCCTCCAGGTCGCCGAAAAGGACCGGTTCGAGGATCTGGAAGACCTGCAGAAGACCACCGACCTTCGCATCGCAGCCCGGGCCAGGAAACTCGGTTGTCCCGTCACGGGCAAAAGCGCCTACGAAAGTTGGAACCTTGAAAAGCCGTTCCTTGCCCCACTTCCGCTGACCATGCCGGAGCCCTTTGACGTCCAGATCCTGCGGGAAGCGGGCAGGGACTGTCTCGTCGCCTTCGAGGGCAGGCGTTACAGCGTACCGTATCCCTGGGCGAAACGGACCGTCCAGGTCCGGGGCTGCGCCTCCACGGTGGAGATCTGGGGCGAAGGGAAACGTCTTTGCGTTTTCCCCAGAAGGACCGACTGCCGCCTTCTCGTGGACCAGGGACACTACGAGCCGTCAGGCGAAGACCGGTCCAATGCCCCCATGGCGCTGGGCCGCGTCGGCAGGGAAATCGTCATCCCCAGAAGCTGGGAGATCGAGGATGCCCCGAGGCGATCCATCGACCGCTACGCCGAACTGGTGGGTGCCGGGTCATGACGAAGACTCCGGAAACCACGGGGCTTGACGCCAGCCGGAGGCTCCTGGAGGAGATGGGCTTCGAGCAGGCCCAGCAACTTCTGCCGGAGCTCATGGAACAGGCCGTGAAGGACAACGCGGGCTTTGGCGATTTCCTGGAGCGGGTCCTCCGGAAGGAGCGGGAGTACCGGGAGGAAAGACGGGTGAAGGCCTCCCTCAGGCTCTCGGGGCTCCCCCACGGCAAGACTCTCGAGAATTTCGACTACACCTTCCAGAAGAGCGTGGGAAAGAGGGAAATCGAACTGCTGGGGACCTGCGAATTCGCCAGGAGGAAGGAGAACGTGCTTCTCCTGGGTCCGCCCGGGGTGGGCAAGAGCCACCTGGCTGCCGCACTGGGAGTCCGGGCCGTCCAGAACGGTTTTTCCGTCTCCTGGTTGACCGCCGACGACCTGCTTTTCCGCCTCAGGCGTGACGAGGAAAACCCGGCGAGGCGGAACCATCGGAGGAAATACCTTTCCAGCGGCGTTCTCGTCATCGACGAACTGGGTTTCCAGTCCCTGGACCGGATGGGGGCCCATCTGCTCTTCAAGGTGGTGAGCGCCCGGTACGAGCGATCCAGCACGATCATCACGTCGAACAAGAGCATCCGTGAATGGCCGGAGATGCTGGCGGGGGACGAAGTGCTGGCCACGGCGATCCTGGACCGGCTGCTCCATCACTGCCATGTGGTTCACGTGGACGGGAGCAGTTACAGGCTCTGGGAGATGGAGCGCCGTACCCGGCCTGCAGGGAAGGAGGGATGACGAAACCGGGGAATCCCGACAGGTTCAGGAATCATTTCTGCTCAGTCACGATGGAATGCGTACACCTGCGGGGAAATGGGTGTCCCCTTAGTGCGGGAATCTGGGTGTCCCTTGACAACCCGGGCCTACATGGACATGGAACACCTCTATTCCATGGAGCGGGACCAGGAG
>CAYRNZ010000096.1:0-2515 GCA_964425765.1 uncultured Synergistaceae bacterium | reverse complement strand
TGGCTAGCGACAATTAGACTTACCCAATAACGACAATTACACTTCCCCATCGGCGAGGCCCATCAGCAAGAGAAATGGTTAGAGTAGAGCCCTGACATTTCTCTTGTGGGGGGCGCCGCGATGAGTCGAATCACGGTACGGCAATACCACGTACTGGAGCGGGAATATCGACGGACGAAGAAGGTGGGGAAAGCGGCGATGAAAGCGGGCATGGACAGAAAGACCGCCTCGAAATACCTGCAGGGCGGCAGCCCCCCGAATTACGCAGGGGAAAGGACCTGGCGAACCCGGGAAGATCCGTTCGAGGGCGACTGGCCGGGGATCGAAAGGAAACTGAAAATGGACGGGGAGCTGGAAGCAGCCACTCTGTTCGAGGAGCTGGAAAGGGTGTTTCCAGGGAGATACCGCCCGGGGCAGTTGAGGACGCTCCAGCGCCGTGTGAAGCGCTGGAAGGCGCAGAATGGGCCGGAAAAGGAGATCTGGTTTCCCCAGGAACACCGGCCGGGAGAGATCCTGGAGACGGACTGGACGGATATGGCAACCCTGGGTGTCCGGATCGGCGGGAAGGCGTTCGCCCACAAGATCTGCCACTCGGTGCTGACGTACAGCAACTGGGAATGCGCGACCCTTTGCCAGACGGAATCGCTCCTTTCGCTCCGGGGACAGCTGAAGAAGGCGTTGGGGCAATTGGGGTGCGTGCCCCGGTTCCACCGGACGGACCACAGCTCCACCGCGACCCACACCCTCCGGAGGGGGCAGCCGGCACGGGATTTCAACGGCCGGTACCTGGACCTCATGACGGCCTTCGGCATGACCCCGGCGGTGATCCAGAAGAGAAAACCGGAACAGAACGGGGACGTGGAAAGCGCCAACGGGCACATCAAGAGACGAATCGGACAGGCTCTGAAGCTGAGGGGAAGCCGGGACTTCGCAAGCCGAAGCGAGTACGAGGCGTTCATCGCGGAAGTCTGCGACCGGGCGAACCGTTCCCGGAAGGAGAAGCTGGAAGAGGAGATCTCCATCATGAAGCGGGTGGACGTCTCCAGGATCGCCGGCTACGAGGAAAGCGCCACACGGGTGAACCGCAACGGTTTTGTCTGGGTGGGCAATCGGCCCTACAGCGTCCCCACGAGGCTGGTGGGAGAGACGGTGCAGGTGCGGGCGACGGAGGAGGCCCTGGAGGTCTTCTACGGGGGCGTTCTCCAGGCCAGGCGGGAAAGGCTGGGTGGAAGCGGCATCGAAGGGCTGGACTACCGGGACCTGGTGGGAAACCTGGTGAAGAAGCCCGGGGCCTTCGGGCACTACCGTTTCCGGGAGGCCCTGTTCCCCAGGGAAGCGTTCCGGGATTTCTACGGGCGTCTCCAGAAGGAGAATCCGGCTCCACAGGCGGACCGCCTCTACCTGGCGGTGCTCCACAGGGCGGCCATGGACGGGGAGGAGGAAGTGCTGGCTGCGCTGGAGATCCTGAAGGGGTCGGTCCCCTTCACCCTGAAAGGATTGGAGGACCTCCTGGCCTTCCGCGCGGGCGAGCGTTTCCCGGTTCTGGAGGAATACCTTCCCGACCCCGGGGTCTACGACATGCTGGTTTCCCCCGCCTGCTTCGAGGAGGTTCAGGCATGAACGCGGCCCTGGCCGTGGGCTTGAGGGCCCTGAGGCTTCCCACCATGATCCGGGTGTGCGACGAGGCTCGTGCTCTTTCCGAAAGGGAAGGCTGGAGCTACGAGCAGTTCCTGGGACACCTGGTGGAGTGCGAGTTGTCCGGGAGGCAGACGCGCCGGGTGGAACGGTTCCTGGGGGAATCGGGGTTGTCGAGGGAGAAAACCCTCTCGGTCTTCGACATGGAGGTCCTCCCGATGAAGGTGCGAAACGAAATCCCCCTGCTGCTGGAGGGGGCCTTTGCCAAAAAGGGGGAGAACGTCCTGTTCTTCGGCCTTCCCGGCAGGGGAAAGACCCACCTGGCCAACGCACTCGGGTGCGAACTGGTGCGGCGGGAGATCCGGACCTTCTTCACGCCCGCCCGCCGCCTGGTGGAGTCGCTCCTGGCGGCGAAGAAGGAGTACCAGTTGAACCGGGCCCTGCAGAAGCTCGACCGCTTCGAGGTCGTGATCCTGGACGATATCGGCTACGTCCAGCAGAACGCCGAGGAGATGGAGGTGCTTTTCGACTTCCTGGCGGAGCGGTACGAGAGCAAGAGCGTGATGATCACGAGCAATCTGCCTCTGGGACAGTGGGACCAGATCTTCAAGAACCCCATGACGACCATGGCGGCCATCGACCGGCTGGTCCACCACGCCCACATCCTGGAACTGACCTGCGAGAGTTACCGGGCAAAGGAGGCCGTCAGGCGGCGGGAGAGGGGGGACGAGACCCAAACATTTCCGGCGGCGACCGGCGAACTTCCCGCAAAGTAGAGGCATCTTGCGGAACTTCCGGTCATCTTATCGGCTTCCCGGATTCCGCTCTTTTGGGGGAAGTGTAATTGTCGCCGATGAGGAAGTGTAATTGTCGTTGACCA
>CAYRNZ010000095.1:0-2557 GCA_964425765.1 uncultured Synergistaceae bacterium | reverse complement strand
CCGGGATGAAGGCATAGACCACTGCATCGAGTGCAACCTCTGTTCCGAGGTGTGCAAATTAAGCGTCAACCCCGCGAAGTTGATCAAGATCATGAAGAGTGAACTGGGATAAAAAGCTAAGAGTGAAGCCCGGTAACATCAGGCCCCCTTACCCGGGTTAGCCCGGGCATTGAAAACCGACACCTTTTGAGAAAGCGGCTCCTGAGGTCGTGTTCCGCTTTTCCCCCGGGAGCAAAGAAACGACAGGCATTCCGGTCATTGCCGGAATGCCTGTCGCGCTGACGCCCAGTTCCGCCTGTTTCGGTTTCGCCTCTTCCTTCGGCAACCCGCCTGGATACCGTTGCGAGATTCATATAACTCAGGGCGTGAAACAGATTTGCCGGGCATGGAGGCATCGAGAGGGCACTTGATCCTTTACCGACGGGCGGTCCAACCGTCCCATTGCTGTAAAAGCGCATCCCCGGCCGCCGAACCGGCCAGCCCGGAGGAGGTCGCAAACTCATCCGCGGCTGCCTGGAGGTTTGGCTGGAACTCGTCGATCAGTCCTTGCGCCTGTTCCACGCTCAGGCGACTGCTCCGGACGATTTCGACAAAGGCCGAATGCCCTAAGGGGCCGGTCAGGGCGTAGAAATAGGCGCTGAGATACCGCTGTGTCGGGTGTCCCAGGCCCTTCCGAGCCGAATTGGCCTGCCAGTCACCAGCCCGGTTTTCCCCGCTCGTCGGGGGTCGGGTGTAGCGATCGCGTTCCTGTTCGTAGTCCTCTTCCGGTTCGAAAATCTCTGACGGTTCGATGGTCGGGTCGAGGAGATAGGTATCTGCGTAGAAATCGTCGGAGTGTTTCGAGAACAGCCTCACGGTCGGGAAATCGACTCCGTGGTGCGTTCCGTGACTGCCGTCGTTTTCCCAGGTCGCCCAACTGCGGGCCGGGATGTTGAGGCAGCGGGCCATTCCGACCATGAGCCCCGCGGCGCTGTGGCACCCCGACCAGGCAAAGAAACGCGCTGGCGTGCCGGGCGCCTGGGGGTTCGGGAGGCGTGTCATCATCTGCACGAGGGGAGGGTATCCCTCGAACCCGTAGGCTGCCAGGGCACTGTTGCCCATGTAAATTCCCGGGCCGTGACAGAGATGGTTACGGATCCACCTGTAGAGGGCGAACACCGATTCCCTTGGGGTGGACTGGTCGAGTTCCAGTTTTTTGATCTGCTGGAAGCTCTTCTCCGGGTCCGTAGGCGTGGCGTCCCCGTAGATCTCTCCGTTGATGCGGAAGCCTTTTTGGCCGTTCCAGGGATGTTCGGCGAAAAGCTTGCCGGCGTTCAGGAGCAGTTCCAGTTCTTCCTTCCTGTAATCGGCGAGGTGCCAGCCGAACTGGCCGGACATCTCGGCCCAGAGGTTCTGGGCGGCCTGGGCCAGGTAGAGCTCTTCGGCGTCGGTCGGCTTGAAGACCGGTATCGAGCCGTCCCTGGCGAGAAGGTCCGGACCGGCCTTGTTCGGGTCCTGCCTGCGGTAGGACAGGTCAATAAGCTTCCCCTCGTCAAAATTCCAGTAGAAACCGGAAAGCATCGTGTAGAGACGCTCCAGGCCGTGGAGATCCCAGTCCGCGCTGCCGATTTCCAGGCCGTTATGGAACCAGGTGAGGGCGTCCTGCACCGCCGGGTACGATTCCAGGTAATCCTCGAGGTTGTAATGCCACAGGTAGTCGCGGTTCCACTCAGGCGCCCTGACGAAATACACGTCAAAACCCTCTTTGCCGTCCCATTGGAGCAATCGCCTTGAGCCCTGGTAGGCAAAAGCCGCGACTGGGCCCGCGTAGTCCCGGCCTGTCACGCCCAGGTTTTGGTAGTTGAAGACCAGTCCACCGGGGATGGCCTCCAGGGTGTTCGTGAAGCCCAGTACCAAAGCTTTTTGCGTTTGGGAGTTCCAGGCGACGACGTTGTTCCTGCCGGCCCAGGTGAAATAGAGATGCCCGTCCCCGGCGCCCAGGATCTCCTCCGGCAGGACCTGGGAAAGCCGCATCGGGCTCGATAGGTTCGAGAAGCGGCCATCCTTCCATCGAAGGATCTCGTAGGTGTCGGCCGAATCGTTCCAGGCGAGCAGGCGCCTCCTGCCGAGGGAGGCCAGCTTTCGGACCGGGTAGGCGAAATTCCCGGCCATGACCTCCTGGAGAGGCAGAGGAGGGGCAGGTTTCGGTTCGGCGCCTAGAACCTTGCGTCCCCTTCTTCTTCCTGGATTTTCCCTGGTGAGGCGGAAAACGCGGTATTCCGTTTTTCCCGGTTCCCATGCCAGAAGGTCGTCTCCACCCAGCCAGCCCAGGCGGCAATTCCTGACTTGGGACCATTCGTTTCGTTCCAGTACTTCCGCTTCCCAGGGATCCCCGTCCCGCTGCCTCGTTTGGAAACCCAGGAGGGCGTATTCACCGAGGTTGGGATGCCAACAGATCATCTGTTGCCTGCCGATCCAGATGAGTTCCGTCCGGGCGCGGCGCTGCTTCGACGAAAGCCAGTAGCGGCGGAAGCTGTTCTCCAGCCTGGCTTCGACCGGGACCACACCGGCGTCGGGG
>CAYRNZ010000094.1:0-2681 GCA_964425765.1 uncultured Synergistaceae bacterium | reverse complement strand
GTGCCAGCGCCTTCAGGATTTCGGTCCTCCGATCGCTCACGGGTCTCATGCAGAGACACCTCCGAGGGCTATTTTGCTGCCTCTCAATATGTGGCGATGTTACCACCTTTTAGACACCCTCGTCAAGTATCGAGTCTTCCCGCTTCCGCAGGCGAGGTACGGCTTACGCGATCAGGGTGAAAACGATTCCGGCCCCCACCGCCGTCAGGAATACGAAGGCGACAAAGGACGCCACAAGGCGAAGCCGGAAAATGCTTGCCAGCATGCCCATCTCCGGGATGCTCATGCCCGCGCCGCCGATGATCAGGGCAATGACGGCCCCCATTCCCATTCCTTTCCCCGAGAGGGCCACAGCGATGGGGATCATCGTTTCGGCCCGCACGTAGAGGGGAATTCCCACGAGGGCCGCCACGGGTATCGCCAGCGGGTTTCCCGGCCCTGCAACGGAGGCGATAAAGGACGCCGGGACATAACCGTACACAGCGGCCCCGATCGCCACGCCAACCACCATGTACACGAGCACCTCGCGGAAATCTTCCAATGCGCCTTTCAGGGACCAGGCCAGTTTCTGCGAGAAAGTCAACCTGGGCATGACAAAGCCATTCCCGCAGCAACAGCTGGAACGAGCCGTTCCCAACGGCTTGATGTCCTTCTCCAACCCTGATTTCTGGAACACGAACCCGGCCAGGACCGCGGCGAGAAAGGCAACGGCCCCATAGGCCAGGCAGGCCTTCCAGCCCAGGAGGAACAGGAACATGCCGAGGATGACGGGATTGAGCACCGGTGAGGCTAAAAGGAACGACATCACTCCTCCGAAAGGCGCCTTTGCCTTTAAGAGTCCGACCGTCACGGGGATCGTCGAGCAGGAGCAGAAAGGCGTGATGGCCCCTAGTCCGGCACCCAGGAAATAACCGGAAAACCCCTTTCGCCCCATAAGTTTCCGGATCCGCTCGTCCGAGACGTATTCCCGGATAAGGTTGACCAGGAGGTCAATGCCTATGAAAAGCACCGTCAATTCCGCAAGAATGAGGAAAAAGAAGCGGGCCGTCGTGCCAAGATCGTTCACCTTTCAATCCTCCCGTCCAGAGAATTTCGATTGCTTTTCTGTACCCCTCAGTGCCCGGATCAGCTGGGGAATCGCCTTCTCCCATGCATCCAGGCCGGCAAAAAGGGCTTCACGGCCTTTTTCGGTCAGGGCGTAGACCTTGCGGGTCCGCCCTTCCACCGTCTCTAACGAAACCGTCGCGCACCCGCAACACTCGAACTCCTTCAGGATCGGGTAAAGCCCTCCCTCGGTCGGGACGCAAAAGCCATCGGTCATCGAGGTAATCCTTTGTATAAGGGCATACCCATGCATCGGGCTATCGTACAAGGCCTTCAGGATGAAAAGCTTGCAGAGAGCTGCGTTTATGATCCCATCCCAATATCCTTCTCCTGTGAGATCCGCCATTCACTTCGGCCTCCTTATGCCTAGAATATCTATGCATCGAACTTTAGCAAGAAACGGACTGAAGAGCAACAATGGCTCTCCTGCGCGACGATTCGAATTCCTGTAGACTCATCTTGGAACTTCGCCCGAAACGGCATAAGAGGAGGTTCAGCCTATGAACGGAAGGAAAATCCGGGTTCTCTTCATCTGCGGTCACAACAGCGCCAGGAGCCAGATGGCGGAAGTCTTTCTTGAAAGAATGGGAAAAGGCGCTTTCGAGGCCGAAAGCGCCGGGCTCGAGCTGGCGGAGCGAATCAACCCCCTGGTCGTGGAGGTCATGAAGGAAATCGGTTTCGATCTCGAGGGGAAGGGCATGCAACGCGTCATGGACCTCTTCGAGAAGGGCCGGGAGTACGATTTCGTCATCGCCGTCTGTGATGCGGCCAAGGCGGGCCGGTGCCCCGTTTTCCCGGGGTCCGGCAAAAGGCTCCATTGGCCCTTCGAGGACCCGGCAAGCCTGGAGGGAAGCTGGGAGGAGCGCCTGGCCAAAACGAGGGAGATTCGAGACGGAATCCGCCGGAAGATAGAGGACTGGATTGCAGAAATGGGCGCCTCGGAACTCGAAGCCTGACCCGGAGAAAACGGTGAAGAAAGGAGGGCCACTCTCACGAGCGGCCCTCCTTTCCCCTTTTCCCTTTTCAACTGCAGCAACAGCCGCCTTTCCTGTTGTCGAAAAAGCGGAGCAGGTTTTCGCTCAGCTCATCAACGGGACCCGGGGCAACGGCCGGATTTTCCCCGTCCAGCATCGCCTTCATGATGGCCTCCACCAGGAGCGGAAGCGGAGCGGCCGAGTAGGTTTTCCCCCGATAGGTCCACTCCCGGCAATCCACACGAGTGTTGTTTTCGGTCAATTCCCCGCACGATTCGCATTCCGATTCCCGGAAATTCTGGTCGATGTCCCTGCCGTTCAGGCGGATCGTCGGGGAAGAGAGAAGGCCGTGTCTCTTCGCCTCTTCCGGGTTTCCCACCACGATCTCCCGGTAGTCCAGCTCGATGTCCAGCACTTCCGCGACAGGAGAAAGGAGTTCCAGGGCCTTCTTCAGCTGTTCCCCCGTCGGGACACATCTCTTGCAGCTGCACAGGTCGATCGCCAGCAGTTCGACATGCAGCGTCCTTCTCATCGCCGGTTCACCCTCCTACTTTCTTGCAGCCTGCTGCAGCAGCCGTTTCACCTGGTCCGGCGAGGGGACGT
>CAYRNZ010000093.1:0-3031 GCA_964425765.1 uncultured Synergistaceae bacterium | reverse complement strand
TTCAGCAGGATGTTCACCTTCAGGCTGATGGGGGCAAGGCTTTTCCTCCCGCCCGCCTCGCCGACGACCCGCAGCAGCCGGCCCGGGTCGGTGAAACGCCGCCCCGAAAGCAGCGTCACGCCCCTGGGCCGGAACACGTCCGGAGCGAGCGGCGTGGAGGCTCCCATCACGCAGATTTCGCGGGCCCCGGCCGAAAGCTCGACCAGCCGGTCGAACGTCTTGTTCAGCAGGCTGGTGGCGCTCAGGACGACCACGTCGCAGCCCGGCAGGAGGTCCTCCTCCAGGCGCGTCTCGGTGATCCCTTCCTCTCCCGCCCTGCCGTCATCGAAGACGACGCACTCCGCGGCAGCCCTCCGGATCCTCTCCGCCACCGGCGCCATGTACCCGACCATCGCGACGCGGTCTTTCGGCCGGATGCCGAGCAGGTCGACGGGATCGCCGGTCGACAGCCCCGCCATGCCATTGGGCTCGAAGAGCGCGTTGACCGCTGCCAGGCCGATCGAAGCCTCCACGATCCCGGGCGACCCCAGCAGGGGGACCAGTTCGGCCGCGTCCCTTCCCCCCAGAGTCCCGGGGTAAGGGAGGATGGAACAGCCGTCCGCGTCCAGCAGGTACCGCAGCATGGCCCCCACCCCGGCCTTGCCTGACTCGAGCGTCACGGCCGTGTAGCCCAGCCCGACCCGGACCTTGGCGACCCGCTCGCCGCCGGCCAGGGAAAGGCCGTGCTCGACAAGGGCTTCGATGATCGATTCCATGTTCTCCACCCCCCGCGACATTTCATTCTTACCGGCAAAGGTTCCCCGTCAAATCCCGATGGTCATATTCTATCTTTTCAGCAAAGACCAGGATCTCCGCCGAGACCTTTTCGCCGATGAACCGGGAAGCTTCTCCCCCTGCCGTCCCGTTGATCCAGCCATCGGGAGATCGACCAAAAAGGGGAACCCCCGGTTGGAGATTCCCCCTGCGTGATCCGTCTCTTGCCTCCGACTTCAGAACCTGTACCCGACAGTCAGCTGTCCGTAATCGCCATGCATCCGGTTTTCCCGGTGGACATCGTGGAGCCACTTGGCGATCACCGACATGTTGCCCTTTCCCGCCCTCGGCATCCAGAGGAGGGCAGGCCCGATACCGAGCGATTCACCCTCGAAACCGCCAAGCTTCCCTCCGTGGCCTGGGCCACGCCCCGCGCCACACCCAGGCAGGACGCCAGCAGCAGGACTACGACGAGCAGCCGCTTCATCCCTACTTGTGCAGGGGCGTTCCGTAACCCTGGATCCTGGCCTGCATTTCCGGACTCAGCGGCACGACAAGCTCCGCGTTGTACGAACCCGTGGGCAGGTACGGAGTCGGATTGTCGAAAATCTGCTGGGCCGCGACGGCATACGATCTCGACATGGCAGCGGGCGTCCCGGCCCTGACGGCCGTATCCACGTCGATCGCCAGTATCGAAACCGTGTTGTCGCTGTTGCGGATAAGCTCGAACGTGCGGAACTGCTGGGGAAAATCCCTGAGCGACGCAGTTTCGATCTGCCAGAAACCGAGCTCGGGACGGTCGGCATCCGGCGATTTGAACGCGGTGACCGTGTTGCCGTGCCGATGTCCCGCGACCCACGCGATGAGATTCGGGAACTCGTGAAGCTTCGCGATCAGCTGCGCTTCCGACATTGGGGCGTTCGAGTTCCAGGCCATCATGGAATCCCCCGATTCGACGCCTATCGGTATGTGAGCGGCAATGATCATGAGCTTGCCTTCCGCCTGGCCTTTGGCAAGTTCACGGACAAGCCAGTCGTAACGTTCCTGGTCCAGTGAAGTATGCCCATATCCCAGGGAGCGCGGGTTATCGTTGGGATCGTCGTTCCTTTGGGTGTCGTCGAGAACGATCACCCTGACCGGGATATTCGACTTCGGCTCGAAGCTGTAGCACGCAAAATCCCTGTCGACGCTGTCCTTGTCGAAACCGTGACCAAGGGGCCTGGAGGATGTCTTGAAGAACTCGCCGATCCACTCCTTCTTCGAAAGGGAACGGCGGTCCGGGTCCGCTGCCAGGACCTTCGGCGGGATGACGAAAGCCTTTTCGGGTCCTACGCCGATCACGTCCCCGTAAGTCGTCGAGCCGTCGATCGATCCCATGTAGAAACCCCGGCTTTTCAGGCCGCGCGGGTCGACAAACAGGTTCCCCAGGTTGACGATGTTCTCGCCGACCAGGGCCTGGCGGATATACTCATCCGGCGGCATGAAACCCAGCCAGAAATGATCGTGGTTCCCCAGGACCTGGTACCATGGAATGCCCTTGTCCAGCCCTGCAGCCTGGTAAGGTTTCTGGTAGTCGACGGTGCCGGTTCCCACATGGGCCCCTGAACTCGGGTCGATGGCCTTGCCGTCGAGAACGTCGATATACCAGCGCAGCTCGTTGTACTGCGTGCTGTTGCACGTGTCCCCAAGGGAGAGTCCGAAATCGATCGGGTTTTTCCTGTGAATCGCGTTGATCGTCTGGACCGCGGCGTCCAGGACGTGGGTCGTATATAGCATGACCCCCGAATAGGCCGAGGACACCCCGCCCTTCGCGCCATAAAAGATCGCCTGGGCCGGGGTTTCCTTGTCGGAGACGTGGATGTCGGATATCGTGAAGAAACGCAGCAGCTTCGTCTCGGGCCTGGCCTCCGCGCCCGAATAGCCGGGGGCCATGATATCCAGCCTTTTTTGGAGGGCAAGACCCTCTCCGGCCTGCCAAAGGCCATAGCCGTACTGCGAATACCTTGAAATTTCCGTTGGAAGCAATTTGGGTGAATTCGAGGGAACCGGAACGGGCAGGACCGTTTGGTCCACCGTCGTCACGACCTTCGAAGCTATGGGATAGGTCGGTTGTTTTGAATAAGCCGATGCCACAGCCGCTGAACCCGCGATAAAGAAGAGAACGATGAAAGAATAACGGGCAACCCTGCGCACGAAGCTTCTCCCCCCTGTAAGTAGACGATTGGAGCAAAAAGACACCCGGCTGCCCGCGGGACAATCCGCGCAGCCGGGCTTGCCG
>CAYRNZ010000092.1:0-3041 GCA_964425765.1 uncultured Synergistaceae bacterium | reverse complement strand
AAGGAGATTCGCGCCCGGTTGCCGTTCGAGATGCTTGGGCTTGATTCGGACAACGGCGGCGAATTCATCAATCACCAGCTCCTGAAGTACTGTGCCTCGGAAAAGATTACCTTTACCCGTAGCCGAGCCTGCAAGAAAAACGATAACTGCTATGTGGAGCAGAAAAACTGGTCCGTGGCGAGGAAAACGGTGGGGTACGCCCGGTACGACACGTCCCGGGAAGTGGATCTCCTGAACCGTCTTTACGAAGACTTGGGGCTGTATGTCAATTTCTTCCTGCCGTCTTTCAAGCTCTTGGAGAAACACCGGCAAGGGGCCAAGGTCAAAAAGTCCTACGACGTGCCCCAAACCCCCTGTGCGAGGTTCCTGAAGCTTCAGGAGCAGGAAAAGGGCAGCACCTGCGGAGTTCTTCGCGAAACCTTCGACACCCTGAACCCGGCAGAGTTGAGGCGCAGGCTGGACGTGACGCTGGCAGAACTGGAAGGAGTCGCGGCCGAAAAACGTAAACAGGGATCCCGGCAAAAGATCCCTGCTCTCGTTTAGATTCTTACTTGAGGTAACGTATGGGCTTCGTTTAGATTCTTAGGTGAGGCAACAAGGTAGGATGGCCTGATATGCATGTGATACGAGATATATCAGAAGGCCGGCCTGCCCCGGGATAAGACTCGCCGCTTCCTCGAAAAGGCCGGAGGGAACCTTTCGGAAGGTTCCCTCCGCAGGGAAGGTTCTCAGGTTTTCACGAGCCGCGCCTTCGAGGTTCCCGCTGGTTCTCAGATTTTACCCCAGGCCGGGCTGCCCTCCACGAAGGTGCAGCGGTGGCGGACGTTTTTCAACTCAAAGGCGGGCAGGTCGAACGGGTCGCAGTCCAGGACCGTGAAGTCGGCCCCGTACCCCGGGAGGATCCTGCCGAGTTCGTTCCCGCGGCCGACCGCGATCCACGGGTTGACCGTGTACATCCGCAACGCTTCGTCGAGGGTCAGCCGGTCGTCCGGGGGCGAGTACCGCATGGGAACGCCGTTCTCATCCGAGCGGTTCACGGCGGCCCAGATCCCGGCCCAGGGATTGAGGTCCTCGATCGGTCCGTCACTGGATCCCGTAACGACGAGCCCCTCGTCGAAAAACCTCCTGTAGGCGTAGGAGAACGGGAGCCGCTCGCCGCCGAGCCGCGCAGGGGCCATGAACCGGTTCCTGTATGGCTGGACGGGCTGGGCGTCGACCACGATCCCCAGGGCCTTCATCCTTTTCGCCAGGTCCCCGGGGCAATAGGTGCAGTGGTTCAGGCGGTAGGGCCGCTTCGGCCGGCCCAGTTCCCGCGCGACTCTTTCAATCGTCCTTACGGCCTGGTCGATGGCCAGGTCCCCGATCACGTGGATCTGGACCTGGATGTCCCGTTCCTGCGCGGCCGAAAGCAGGGCATAGAGTTCCTCGTCACTGTGGTTCAGCTGGCCGGAGGCCGCCGGGTTGTCGGCGTAGGGCGACGACATGGCCGCGGTGTAGCCGCCGATGCTACCGTCGCAGAAGACCTTGAACCCGGCGTACTGGACCCGTTTCGACCCGAACCCGCTCCTGAAGGAGAAGTTCGGCAGGGCGTCGTGGTAGCAGAGGACCCGCAAGGGCAGCCGAGCCGTTTCCTCCAGGTCCTGGAAAGCCCGCATGTCTTCCCCGAGGGCGTAGGACGGCGCGTCGCAGGCGTGCACGGCCGTAATCCCCAGGGAGGCCAGCCTTTTGCAGGTTGCCTCCACGAGGGACGTAATCATGCCCGGTTTTTCGACTTCCGCCGCGATTGCGGAGATGATCGGGCCGCCGGCTCCTTCGTTCAGCACTCCCGTCGGGACCCCGGCACCGTCCCGGACGACGTTGGGGTCTTGTGAATCCCACAGGCCTCCCTTTTTCAGGGCTTCCGTGTTGCCAACCTGCACGTGTCCGCAATAGCGGCTGATCACCAGCGGGTTGTCGAGCCCCGCGGCGTCGAGAAGTTCCCGGGTCGGCCTGACCACTTCCTCCCAGGCTTCTTCGTTGTAGTTGACCCCCCGTACCCAGGACCCTTTCGGGAGTTTTTCGGCCCGCCTGCGCAGTTCATCCAATGCTTCGCCCAGGGAGCGGACCTGCCCGAGGTCGACGTAGAGGTCCTGTTTGGCCTGGGCCGTCAGGTGGATATGGCAGTCGCTCAGGCCGGGCGTGACCAGGTTTCGGCCCGCATCGACCCATTCGGTTTTCCCGGTGGCCTGGGCACGGATCTCTTCCGCGCTTCCCACCGCGGCGATGATCCCGTTTTCGACCAGGAACGCTTCGGCGAAGGGGTGTGCCTTGTCCCCCGTCCAGATTCGGCCCTTTACGGCCAGGCTGTTTTTCATTTCGGCGTCTATCCTCCTAAAAGTCCGATTCACCGCATGAGTACCTTGACAAGGCCGAGGCTCAATTCGGGGATGAAAGTCAGGAGCGCCAGGTCCACGATCATGACGACGATCAAAGGCATGGCCCGCTTGCTGATGTCCCCGATTTTCTCGCCGGAAACCGCCGAGGCGACGAAAAGGTTCGCCCCGTAGGGTGGGGTCACAAAACCGATGGCGAGTGCCACCGTCATGAAGAGACCGAAATGGATCGGGTCCACCCCGATCTTCGTCATGACCGGCAGGAAAATGGGGGTCAGGACGATCATCGAGGAGATGTTGTCCACGAAGCATCCGACCACGAGCAGCATCGCGTTGATGAGAAGCAGGATCACGACGGGAGAGCTGGATACGGAGATGATCCAGTTCCCGATTTTCAGGGGGATCTGTTCCATCGTCAGGTAGGTCGCGAAGGAAATGGAAAGCCCCAGGATGAACGAAGTGGCCCCGTTGATGATGAGGGTGTCCACGAAAGCGGCCCGTGTCGTCACGAAGTCGAGTTCCCTGTAGATGAACTTGCCCACGAACAGGGCGTAGACGCAGCCGACGACGGCCGCCTCTGTCGGCGTGAAGATGCCCCCGTAGATGCCGCCCAGTATGATGACCGGAACCAGCAGGGCCCAGATCGCTTCCCGGAAACTCTTCCAGACG
>CAYRNZ010000091.1:0-3084 GCA_964425765.1 uncultured Synergistaceae bacterium | reverse complement strand
TCAAGATCTTCCTGGCGGACCACGACCCGAACGCCTTCCTGATCCAGACCGACGCCACCGAGGTCTTCGGGAAAGGATTCAAGCACTGGAAAACCACCGCCTGAAAAAATAACGAGGGTGCAGGACCGGTCTGCTCCATGAGCCGGCCCTGCACCCCGGAGGTTTATTCCGCGTTGGCCTGGACCCGGCTCTTCCCAGCGTGGAGAACCGTGTCGAGATCCTTGTCCCCGCGCCCGGAAAGGTTCACCAGCAGGCTTTGGTCCCGTCCCATTTCCGGGAGGCGCCTCAGGGCGTAAGCCAGGGCATGCGAGCTTTCGAGGGCCGGGATGATCCCCTCCGCCCGGCAAAGCGTCCCGAAGGCCTCGAGGGCTTCGTCGTCGGTCACCGCCACGTAGCGGACGCGCCCCGTATCGCGCAGGTGAGCATGTTCGGGACCCACACCGGGGTAATCGAGCCCTGCCGCGATGGAGTGGACAGGTGCCGGCTCCCCGGAGGCATCCGAAAGGACGACCGTGCGGAAACCGTGAACCACGCCCCTGCTTCCGGCCGCCAGGGTCGCCGCGTGCGCCCCGAGGCCCCTTTCCACGCCCTTGCCGCCGGGTTCGACGCCGGTGATGAGGACTTCCGGGTCATCGAGGAACCCCGAAAAAAGCCCCATGGCATTGCTCCCGCCTCCCACGCAGGCCGCCACCTCGTCAGGAAGGCGCCCCTCCCGCTCCAGGAACTGGCGCCTGGCTTCCCGCCCGATGACCGCCTGGAAGGTCCGGACGATCTCGGGATAGGGCGAGGGACCGACAACGGAACCCAGCAGGTAGAAGGCCTCCGGATCCTCGACCCAGGCGGCGAGGGCGGCATCGACCGCCTCCTTCAGGGTCGCCTGCCCTTGCCGGACCTCCACCACATGGGCCCCCAGCACCTTCATCCGGGACACGTTGGGCGCCTGCCTCGCCACGTCGACCGCGCCCATGTAAACGGTGCATTCCAGGCCCAGCAGGGCCGCCACGGTGGCGCTTGCCGTCCCGTGCATCCCTGCTCCTGTCTCGGCGATCAGGCGGGTCTTGCCCATGCGCTTCGCCAGCAGGGCCTGTCCAAGCGCGTTGTTGATCTTGTGCGCTCCCGTATGGTTCACGTCCTCCCGCTTCAGGAAAAGGCGCCCGCCCCCGACCTTTCCGGAAAGGTTGGCGCATTCGGTGACGGGAGACGGCCGGCCGACGTATTCCCCCAACAGGCGGTCCATCTGCGCCACGAAACCTTTGTCGGCCATGGCCTCGTCAAAGCCTCTTTCCAGTTCGTCCAGGAGGATCTCGATCGACTCCGGCACGAACCTCCCGCCATACTCCCCGTAAAACCCCCTCATGCTTTTCTTCGCCGCGCTCGCCTGCCTCATCTCGTCTTCCTCCTCGAAAATGGGTTTGGGAACAAAAAATACGGGGAGCCGATCGGCCCCCCGCCTGTTTCCAACAAAAAAAGAGGGCCGCGGGAACTGTTTTCCCCGCGGCCCTCTCAGCTCACGCCAAAGCGGGCGGGGGTCAGGACCCCCACCACCAAAGCGCCTTCATGTTCGTATCCGTTATGTTGACACTATATCGATTCATCATGGCGGAGAATTTACCACACCTCCCAAGAAATTGTCAAGCAAACGGGCTCATTGACAGGTCCGGACCACCCGTGCTAACCTTTTTTCAAGCTTGTCAAAACGTTGTTTTGACTATCAAAACAAAAAGGTGAATCCCCCGTGCCGAACCGTTCCCGTATCCTGTTTTTCATGGTTTGCTCGATGTTCCTGGGCTACATGCCGTGGTACGGGTTTTCGGCCGTCTCCCCACATCTCGTGCGGGAATTCGGCCTGACCTCCACGCAGACGGGAAGCATCCTCTCAGCCTTCCAGCTGGGCTACGTCCTGACCGTCATCGCCAGCGGCCTACTGGCCGACCGTTTCGGCAACAGGCTCGTCCTCGTTTGTGCGACCCTGGCGACCGGGATTTCCTCCTGCCTCTTCCCCCTGTTGGCCTCAGGGTTTGGGAGCATCCTCGCCCTTCGGCTTTTCACCGGGCTTTCGGCAGGGGCCATCTACGCCCCCGGAATGGCCCTCCTTTCCCGCTGGTTTCCCCCGGAGGAAAGGGGCATGGCCATCGGGGCCTACACCGCGGCGCTGACGGCCTCCTACGCGGGCGGGTACTGCATCGCCGGTCCCGTCGCGGCCCTCTTTTCGTGGCGCCTGGGGATCCTTTCCATCTCCGTCCCCGCTTTCTTTGCAGCCCTGATCCTGGCCCTTTTCGTCCAGGACGGGCCCGCCGAAGTCCATGTCCCGGTACCCTCCGGGCAGGCCGACGAAGGCGGAAAGCTGTTTCCCGGCGGTTTGAAGGCCCCTCTCCTGCTGACGGTCGGTTATGCCGGCCACATGTGGGAACTCTACGCCTTCTGGGGCTGGATCGGCCCCTTCCTGGCGGCCTGGGCCCTCGAAACCGGCTGGGGGGCTTCCCGAGCGGCATCGTTTTCGGGAGTCGCCTCGGCGGGGATCATCATGGCCGGCTCCCTGGCCGTCGCGGGGATCGGCCTCCTATCCGACCGGCTGGGACGCAGGAAAACGATCCTCCTCGCGGGTACAGCCAGCTGCGCGGCGGAGTTCTTCTTCGGCTTCCTGTACCGCGGATCCCTCGCCGCGGTCCTCGGTTCGGGGTCGTGGATCGGGTTCTGGTGCGTAGCCGACTCCGCCGTCTACAAGGCCGGCCTCAGCGAGCTGTCCTCTCCATCCAGGCGGGGCACGGCCCTGGGGCTGCAGTCCGCCATCGGTTACCTGGCAACGGTGATTTCCCCACTCGTTTTCGGCTGGGCACTCGGCCCCGCTTCCCCGGTTGCCGACGAGGGGACCCGGTGGGGCCTGGCTTTTGCCCTGCTGGGAGCCGGTGCGCTCCTCGCGCCGGCCTCGATGCTGCTTTATCCCGAGGCACGGGATACGGAAAGGCAAATCCCCTGCCCGGGGCAGGGTGGGTAGATTGGCTCCCATACCAGAAAGGAGAGGGTCAAGTTGGCAAAGAAGAAAGGGCGTCTTGAACTGATCCAGATGAAGCAGGCCGGCGAGAA
>CAYRNZ010000090.1:0-3153 GCA_964425765.1 uncultured Synergistaceae bacterium | reverse complement strand
CCAACGTCGCGGTCCTGTGCAGGCCTTCCATCTCCAAAGCAAGCAGGCGATCCGGCAAGTCGTCGATCCGGGTTTTCCTGTCCTTGAAATCCGAAAGGAAGGCCAGGAATTCACGGATCTTTCCCGGATCCCGGATCGGGCCTAAAGCTCCCCAAGCCTTTTTCTGCAGCTCGCGACGCAGGTTCCCCGGCTTTTCGCCTTTCGCCGAAATGGGAAGGAACCCGTCATAAGAGGCGCATCGTCCTTCCTGCCCGGTGACGGGCTCGCACTCGGCAGCCGCTGCCCTGCCTGCCCTCAGCCCGAAAGTCACGATGTTCGTCAGGGCATTCCCGCCGACGCGGTTGGCGCCGTCGACCCCCCCCGTAACCTCCCCGCAGGCGTATAGCCCTTTCGTGGTCGTGCGTCCGTCAACGTCAATCGAAACGCCGCCACAGAAATAATGCTCCAGCGGGGCTACGCGTACCGGCCGCCTGACACCCTTGAAAAACCGTGCATCCAGCGTCAGGCAGTAATGGAGGTAGGAATCCTTCCACTGTTCTTCGGTCAGGTCCTCCAGGTGGGCAAAGACACCACCCTCCCGGTCCCTTTCCGCCACGAGTTGCGCGCAACGGTCCCGGGCGTAGAGGTTCCCCTCCCGCCCGTCCTTGAAACCCCATTCCCGCAAGGCCTCCTTCAGGAACTCGTTCCCCTCGGAATCGGTTATCCTCAGGAAATCGACCAGCCCCACGTCGGCCATCCATCTCGGGAAACCCGGTTCCGACCACCCCACCGGATAGAACTGCACGAACTCCATGTCGCGCACGGCCGCCCCGGACGCCGAAGCGAGGGCATACCCGTCACCCGTTATGCGGGCTGGGTTGTCGGTGTGGCTGAAAAGCTGGCCGCAGCCGCCGGTAGCGAGGATCACGGCACCCGCATCGATCGTGTCGGACCTGCCTGTGCGCCAGTCCTGGATACACACACCCGCCACGCGCCCGTCCCGCATCTTCAGGGAGGTTGCCACTGTCCAGTCCACGAAACGGACCCCCGCCCTTTCCGCGATCGAGACGAGTTCTTCAAGGAAGCCCGCGCCACCCATGAGTTCGTTCGGTGCGCTTGACCGGACGGTCGCCATTCCCTTTTTGAACGTGATTCCGACACCCCAACCCTGGAGTGTCCTCAAGGCCTGCTCCCCTTCGTTGGAAAGGATTTTGACGAGAGTCGGGTCGTTCAACCCGCAGCCGGTTTTCATTGTTCTCTCGTAATGCTCCTCCGGGGAAAGCCCCCCACAGGCGAGGGTGAAAATCCCCGCCGAATAGGCAGTACAGCTCGCGAGGGCACGTTTTGTCTTCGAGACAACCACGACATCCCTGCCCGCTTCTTTTGCGGCGACGGCAGCCGCAAGACCTGCCCCGCCCGTTCCGACGACCACGATTCGTTTCGTCAAGACGATCCCCCCAGTGCATTTTCTTCCGGGTCCGCTCCTGTCGGAGCCATTTACAGCTTACCGCTCACGCGGGCAATTGCCTATCGCCCCCGTTCGCGAAGAAGGGGAATCCCCTGCGGGGACTCCCCTTCACAAGGTCACCCTCCGTCTTCCTGCTACAGGCACCTTGACACCAGGAAGAGCCGGTTTTCCTTCGTTTTACTTCTTGCCCCCCTGGGGTAGGTATACATCCTTAAAAAGTGTTGAAAGATCCCAAGCGCCCCGTCCGTGAACTTGCAACCTATCCCCACAAAACAAAGGAGTCCGCCGCTTCGATGCGGGGGACTCCTTCTCGATCAAAGGCTTCCTGGTAAGGGTTTAGTGACGGCTGTTAGCTGGCGGCTTTCTTTTTCAGTTCCCGGATGACATCCTCGGTGATATCAACCCCGCCCATCAAGGTGGCCGCGGTGTCGATGACGACCGTCATCCCCTTGGCCTTGGCGACGGCACGGATCGCGGCATCGATGTCCTTCAGGATGGGAGCCATCAGCTTCTGCTCTTCGGCAACGGCCTCGTTCTGTTTTGTCTCGTAGATCTGGGCTTTCTTCTGTTCGTCCTTTTCCTTGGCCATGGCCGCCTTGGCCTCATCCTGCTTTGTCTGCACGACGGTCTGGATCTCCTTCTTGACCTGGGCCATCTTGGGATGCTGCGAAAGGATCGTGTTCGGTTCGATCAGCCCGATCTTCTCGTCGGCCAGGGCGACTCCCGCAAATAGCGCCAGGATGAACGCCGAAACGGCCGCAAGGAGAATCATCCTCTTTCTCGAAACCATCAAAAACCCTCCTTTGGTCAATCAGGGCTACGAGGCCAAATTCTACTCTCGCCGGCAGTTAAAGTCTAGGTAGAATTGCTTAATGTTCTTCCCGCCCAGGCACCTCGCCAAGAGCATCCCCCGGCTCGCGAAGGCAAAGGGGCCTTTTCGGACGCATCCTGTTTCCCGCGAAACCCAGCCAACCCCGCTTCGACATCGAAATTCAATGTTATATTAAAGTCGTCCGGAGGGAAGCATAAGAAAGGGAAAAACGGCCTTGGGAGTGATCCTGTGAAAATCCTGTCGATGATCTTCCTGATCCTGCTTAACGGCATTTTCGCCATGTCCGAGATCGCACTTCTCACCGCAAGGAAAAACCGGCTGCAGAAACTCGCGGAAGAAGGAAAATCGTCGGCCGGGGTCGCGGTCCTCCTGGGGGAGGACCCTACGACGTTCCTCTCGACGATCCAGGTCGGAATCACGTCGATCGGGATCCTCAACGGGATCATCGGGCAATCCGTTTTTGCCGGACCGGTGTCGGGCTGGCTGCTCCGGCTGGGGCTTGCTCCCCAGACTGCCGCCTTCGTCGCCACGATCACCGTGGTGGTCCTGGTGACCTACGTATCCATCGTCGTCGGGGAACTGGTCCCGAAACGGATCGGGCAGATCAGCCCTGAAGCGATCGCCTGCTCGGTCGCGAAACCCATAAGGCTGCTATCCATCCTTTCCCGGCCGTTCGTGTGGCTTTTGTCCTCCTCGACATCAGGGCTCGTTCGGGTCCTCGGTATCGGACGGGATGGGAAGGATTCCGTCACCGAGGACGAAATCCAGGCCATCCTGAAAGAGGGGTCCGAAACCGGAGTGATCGAGGAACAGCAGCATACGATGTTCCGCAATATCTTCCAGCTTGACGACAGGCTTGCGGGATCCCTGATGG
>CAYRNZ010000089.1:0-3227 GCA_964425765.1 uncultured Synergistaceae bacterium | reverse complement strand
GACCTTTTCGGGGCGGAAGCGGGCCACCTGGCGGACGATCTCGCTGCCGATGGAGCCCCCGGCCCCGGTGACGAGGACGGTCTGCCCCACCAGGTACCCGGAGATGGCCTCCGTGTCGAGGCGCACGGGGTCACGGCGCAGGAGGTCTTCCAGGTCGACTTCGCGGATCTGGGAGACGGACACGTCCCCAGCGAGGATCTCGTAGATGCCGGGGATGATGCGGTACTCGAGGCTGGCCTGCTTGGCGAGGCCGACGATGCGGCGCACCACGTCGCCGGGCGCGGAGGGGATGGCGATGAGGACGTTGTCGGCCTTGACGGAGGCGGCGACCTTGGGCAGGTCGTTTATGGAGCCCAGCACCTTGAGGCCCATGTAGCGCTCGTGGCGCTTGCCGGGGTCGTCGTCCAGGAAGGCCACGGGGAGCAGGCCGGACTCGGGGTGGCGCAGGAGTTCGCGGGCGATCATGGTGCCGGCCTCGCCCGCCCCGGCGATGAGGGTGCGGCGGCATTCGGACTTCACCAGAACAGCCTGGCGGTTCTCGAAGGCCAGGCGGACGGCCAGGCGCGCCCCGCCCAGCACGAGGATGGCCAGCATGCCCTCGATGAAGGGGATGCTGCGGGGGACCCCCAGGACGGGCTGGAAGAAGAGGGCCGCCATGCCGTAGAAGCCCGTCACGGTGAGAACCGCTATGAAGAGGTTCTGGAGGTCCAGGATGGAGACCTTGCGCCAGCTGCGTCGCGGCACGCCGAAGGCCCACAGGGCGAACGCCTTGACGAACAGACCGGCGAAGAGGAGGAACCTCACCTGCGAAAGATAGCCCATCCAGTGATGTTCGAACCGGAACAGGAAGGCAACCGGGGTGAGGGCCGTCCAGAGGAAGAGGTCGGCCGAGAACTTCGCGACATGGCTGAGTGCCGGATGGTTCCGGAGCAGGTTTCCTATGGCGAAGTCACCCCTTTTCGCGGTGATTGCCCCAGCTGCCGGATCTCGGAATGAAAAGAGGGTCGAAGGCAAAAAGAAATCCGGCCGCTTGGCGGAGCCGGCCGGACACGGTTCGAGAGAGGGAACCTTCCGGCAACCCGGCTACCCTGGCGCATTATTCGGTCTCGCTTTAGGCCCGTGGCTTTGCGTCCCCGCCTTTCGGCGGGTTTGCCTTTATCGGCAGCGTTAATGGTACGCGAATATTCTATGCAAAAAAATCAGACTTGTATATCAGGGAAAACCTGATTTGTAAATTTTAATTTTTATTGGTGATAAAATAGATTTTATGTATATATCGATAAAATATTAGGCGAAACAAAAAAATGAATGGGATGAGGACCGGGAAACCTAAATCGGAACGGAATAGCTAACTGCCCGTATGCTATAGTTCACAAGGAGAGGGGTGAAAAGGGATGGCGACGAATGGAGGCAGCCGGAAAAAGGTCTCCACTTTTACCCTTGAAAATGTAGGGCAGATTTCAAAAGCTTGTGTCCGCCTTGGTGACCTGACGGTCCTTGTAGGCCCGCAGGCAACGGGGAAAAGCGTTTTCCTGCAGCTTTTTCACCTGAACAAAGACTACCAGTTCGTAAGAAACACGCTTAAACGCCACGGATACGACTGGAAGAAGGACTGGGGGCAGTTCCTCGACCTGACCCTGGGCGAAGGCATGTGCGGACTGTGGAGCGAAACCAGCAAGGTGCTGTGCGACAACAAGCCGCAAGACCTTCCGGCCAATGTCCTCGGCGCCGGGAAGGGGAAAAACCTCCGCCACTGTTTCTATATCCCGGCACAGCGCGTCCTGGTGATGCAGAACGGTTGGCCGAGGGCCTTCACCAATTTCCAGATGAAGGACCCCTATGTCGTGCGAAATTTCGGAGAAGACTTGCGCCTGTTGATGGAAGCGGGCCTCGGGTCCGGAGAAGAGGGCCTTTTCCCCAAGGACGGCAAGCTGAAAAAGGGGCTGCGCCATCTCCTCCAGGAACGCCTGTACCAGGGTGGGGGCTTGAAGCTCGATACCAATTCCCCCCAGAAGAGGCTGATTCTTGAGGTTGGCGGCAGCTCACTCCCCTTCATGGTGTGGTCGGCGGGCCAACGGGAATTCACGCCGCTCCTGCTCGGCCTCTACTGGCTGCTGCCGTCGACAAAGCAGGCAAAGCCGGGGATCGACTGGGTGGTCCTGGAAGAACCGGAGATGGGGCTGCACCCCCTAGGGCTGTCTGTCGTCCTCCTGTTCGTGTTCGAGCTGATAGGGCGAGGCTACAAGGTGTTGATTTCGACTCATTCCCCCCAGGTCCTGGAAATGGTCTGGGCCCTGAAGGAGATCAAGAAATGCGGCGGCGGTTACCAGGACGTCCTGCGCCTATTTGACGCAAACGGGGATTCCTCTCTCAAGAGTACGGCAGAAACCGCCCTAGCCAGCGATATCAGCGTTTCCTATTTCGCCCACACTTCGCCGTGTAGGGTGGAATCCAAGGACATCTCCGAGCTCGACCCCGGGTCCGAAGCCCCCGAAGAGGCAAATTGGGGAGGATTGGCCGAGTTTGGAGGACGGGCGGCGGAGATCGTTTCGGAAGTGGTCAACCGCAAGAAGGCAACGAGATGAGCTTTTTCCGCCAAGCCCTGAGAGGGACGATCCTTGAACCGTACTTCAGGGAAGGCTTGCAGGCCCTCGGTACGGATTCCGTGAAAGTCGGCTGCGCAAACACAAGAAAACTGGCGGGAAGTGTGGATATCGATTCGGCGACTGAGGCGTCTTGCCCGAACGACAACCGGTGGGACTACGCCGTCGGGTATCTCCGGGGAGGCAACGGGAAACGGCTGTATTTCATAGAAGTTCATCCCGCCTCGACCTCCGAAGTCCAGTGCATGATCGAAAAACACCGGTGGCTAGTGGCGTGGTTGCGGGCAAACGCGATCGGGCTCGATCGAATCCAGGAGAAGTTTTTTCTCTGGGTAGCCACCGGCGGGATCAAAATTCCGAAGAATGCGCCCCAACTTAGGAGGCTCGCCCAGGAAGGGGTCTCTCCTCCCTGCGAACGGGCGCACATTTGCTGAAAAGACGAAAAAAGCGAGGGTCGGCCTAAACCGGCCCTCGCTCCTTTTTTGCGTGCTACAGCGTTTCGACGGTTTCGGACATCCTCACGCCTTCGGCTTCGAGGGCGTGCAGGACGGGTTCGTAGATCTCGGGGAGCACGGGGGCCAATACGCCCCTGGCCTTCACCTTGCCCTGCAAAATCAGCAGGGC
>CAYRNZ010000088.1:0-3393 GCA_964425765.1 uncultured Synergistaceae bacterium | reverse complement strand
CTTCGCCGCAATCTAGCTCTTTACCTCGAACGTCCCGAACACCAGAGGACGGCCACCCTGCACCATCACCTGTCCCCTGGCGATCACCGTGTCGATGTCGAGATTCCCGTCGAGCAGGCAGAGGTCCGCATCCATCCCCGCAGCGATCCTTCCCTTGCTTTTCAGCTTCAGGATTTTGGCCGGGTTTGCCGTCAAAACCCGGATCGCGGTTTCAAGAGGGATCTTTTCCCGGAAGACGCATTCCTTGATCGCCTTGACCAGGCATCCCGGCTTGCCGACCCCGATCCCGACATATTCCTTCTTCTCGTTGAAAATCGGCAGACTGCCCTGCCCGTCCGAGGAAAGGGTGAAGTTGCCCGGGTTCACGCCCTCCTCCAGCAGACGCCTGACGCCCTTGCTGACGCGCACCTCCCCGTCCGTTTCCTCCCAGAAATCGGGGTCGTCGCTTCCCGTGAAATCGATATAACCGCCCTCCTTTGCGTACTTGACGCACTCGTCAAAAAGGGGCTGGTTGCGGTTCACATGGGTGGGCAAAAACTGGGCGACCGGGATTTCCGTCTCCTTTATGGCCCTCCAGAGCAGGTCGATCTTCCTTTGGCCGTCCCCCAGGTGGATATCGACAATGCCGGCCTTACCGGAGAGCATCCCGCCGACCCTTGCGTCGGACACCGCCCTGACGAATTCCTCGAAGGTGGGCTGCGAGGAGCGATGGTCCGAAATGGCGACCTCACCGATCCCGATGACCTTGTCGACGACCATGAGGTCCTTCATGACTTCCCCGGTGATGGTCCTGAAAGGCACCCGGTACGAGCCGGTGTAGATGTAGGTCGTGATTCCCTCTTCATCCAGGCCCCTCGCCTTGGCAAGGAGGGAAACCGGGTCACGGGCCACCCCGTCCGTCCCGAGGCAACCCACAACGGTCGTCACGCCCGCTTTCGTGAGGTCCGTCAACGTGGCTTCCGGGGTCCTGGTGGAAAAACCGCCCTCCCCGCCTCCACCCAGCAGGTGGACGTGTGAGTCGATGAAGCCCGGAACGAGGGCTTTGCCTCCCGCCTCGATTTCCCTTACCTCTAGGGCGCCCCCCGCGTTCAGGGAAACATGTTCCCCCACGGCCGCTATCTTTCCGCCGACCAGCAGGACATCCCTTACACCCAGGCGTTCGGGCGCGTAAACTTCAGCGTTCCTCAATATCGTGATCATGATCCCGTTTCCACCTTTACGAGCCCCGGATGGGTCTCACTGGAAGTTGATCATGACCGCGACGATGATCGCGACCGTGCCGATCAGGAAGAAGAACCCCTGCATCTTGATCTGGAACTTCGCCCACTTCGACCAGTCAACCCGCGCAACGCCAAGCACCCCGATAAGGCTGGCGGACACCGGCGTGAAAGCGTCGACGAAACCGGCACCCATCTGGTAGGCCAGGACCGCGATCTGCCTGGACACGCCGACCACGTCCGACAACGGGGCCATGATCGGCATCGTCAGTGCCGCCTGGCCGGAGTTGGAGGTCACGACGAGGTTGAACAGGCTCTGGAACAGGTACATGAACCACGCTGTGACCACGGCCGGGACGCCTTTGAGAGCGTTCCCGATTCCGTAAAGGATCGTGTTCAGCGTCGAGGCGACGGTGGCATCGGAGCCGCCCAAAACCAGGAGGATCCCCTTCGCCATGCCCACGACAACCGCGGTGCCGGCGAGGTCGGCAACCCCGCCCTGGAAAGCCGAGGCCATGTCGTTGAAGCCCATGTTGTTCAGCTTGAAGAACACGGCCGTGAGGCCCGCCACGAAACCCATGACGAAGAACTGGGAAGCAATCTCGGGAATGTAGTATTCCTTCGTCGTGACCCCCCAGATGATCCAGACCAGGACAGCGAGCATCTCGAGCAGGATGAGCTTGTGCCCCAGGGTGAACTGCTTTTCCTCCTCGGTGGTCTGACCGAGCCGGTCCCTGAAATAGGCGTCCGTTTCGTAGACAACGGATTTTTTCGGGTCTTTCCTGATTTTTCCCGCATAGATCATCATGTAGGCAGCCGCCAGCGCGGTCCCCACAAACCAGAGGGCCAGCCTGAACTTGGCCCCGGAGAGGACGGGAATCCCGGCGATCCCCTGCGCGATCGCTACGCTGAACGGGCTCATCCAGGAAACCGCGTTTCCGACCTGGGAGGCGACGAAGGTGACCGTCACGGCGACGATCGAGTCGTAGCCCAGCGCGATGACGAACGGCACCATGACCATGGCGAAGGGGATGACCTCCTCCGACATCCCGAAGGTCGCCCCGCCCAGGGAGAACAGGAAGAACAGCAGGGGCAACGCCAATTTCTCGAGTCCCCTGGAGTTCCTGATGAACGCGTAAATCCCGGCGTCCACGGCCCCCGTCCTCATGATGACGCCGAAAGCCCCGCCCACGACAAGGATGAGGGCGACGATCCCGACGGCCGAACCGTACTTGCTTCCGGTCACCAGGCCCTCAAAGATATAGTTCATGAAACCGAAGCCGTAAAAATCGTCCGTGCCCCAGATCTTGGCCGTTTTGCGCAGCTTCTTGCTGGTGTCGTAAACCTTTTCGCCGTAAAGCTTGTAAAGCGCGTCCTCGTTCAGGTTGAGCTTGTCCAGGTCGGACTGGCCCCATTTCGACGAGTCGGTCTTGACGAACTCCTGCAGGGCAGCCTGGTCCACTCCGGCCGCCTTTGCCGCGTCCGGGCTCTCGGCCAGCTTGGCAAGTTCTTCCGAAAGCTTTTTCGAGTCAAGGCTGTAGCTGTAGCGGAAAGTTTCAGGCATGAGGACGGTACGTGTCTTCGTGTTGCCCTTCGCATCCTTGTACTGCACGTCGTGCGTGCTGAACCGGCCTGCAGGGACGATGAAGGTCAGAATCCAGCTGAAAAGGACTACGCAGAAAATGATCGCGTAAGTGTGGGGCGTGCGCATCTTCGTAAAGCTGTTCAGGTTGTTTGGTCCGTCGCTTGCGTTAAACATCTTCACCCCTCCTCCTCATGTTTTTGTACTGCCTAGCTTCGTGGCCCGTCTCCAATAATGCCGCGTTTCAACCGACTATTCGATTGCGACCACACGAATCAACCATGCGAAAAAGAAATGCGCCCCATGACGGCAATCCCTCCCCGCTTGAACCTTTGAAATGGATCTTCATCGAATCACCTCGTAAATTAAATAACTAAGCCGCCTTCTTGTCCATCAGGGAAAACCTTACCCCGAAGAAGGCGCTTGATTTAAGGCAAAAGCACATCGCCGGAGCTCTGGAAAAAAGAGGCCCAAGGTAAGTGTTGTTTGAAGATGGCTGTTTTTTCGGGATTTTTCGGAAAGACCGAGCGGCGGGCCTTAAATCGCCCAGAGCACGAGCCAGGGGTAAATTGAAACGATACTGAGGATCCTTAC
>CAYRNZ010000087.1:0-3477 GCA_964425765.1 uncultured Synergistaceae bacterium | reverse complement strand
GAGGTACAAAAGCTTGTTCCAGGGTTTGTGGAAAGGGGCCAGGCCGTCCTTTTCCGCGGTTTCCGCCATCGAGTCGAACAGGAGGCCGCAGCCTTCCGCCTTTTCCTGCATCCACCGCAGGGTAATGTTAGAAAGGCGAGAGTCGTCGTACCCGCCGCCCACGTCGCTGTGGGAACCGACGAACCAGCGCTGCTCCATGACCTGTCCTTCTTTTGTTTTCTCCGAGTCCCAGAGGGTCACGTCGAAATCCTTGCGGTGTTCGTCGATCGCGACGGCGTGAAAAGCGTTTTTCACGATCCGGCTTAACTCCGTGTCGTGGAATGCGAAGAGAGTCTTGTCGTCCAGCTTGTCTAGTACGAAAAGAGGCAAGCCGAGCGAGCCGACGGTGTCCCAGACGCCGATGAACCTGATCTCGGTTTCCCTCGAGAAAGCCTCCCTGAAACAGGAGGCTTCCTCGGTGTCCGGGCTCGCGTCCCTTTTCCGGTAAAGCCCGTATGCAACGTCGATCATGTGCATGTTCCTGCGGAGCAAAAGCCCGCACTTGCGTATCAGCCCCGCGAGGCTGCGGGCCGTGTAGGCCCCTCGGCTGAACCCGAAGAGGAACACTTCGTCCCCTTCCTCGTAGTTCGCGCAAAGCCAGCCGTAGCCTTTCTGGATGTTGTGCGTCAACCCGTACCCGGTAGCTCCCCCTATCGCGGAATCCAGCACCCCCCTGGTACCGACACCCGGGAAGTAAACCTTTTCCTGGTCGGCGCCCTCACCGGCGGCAACGCTGCCGTACAGTTTCAGGACATTTGTCTCCTTGCCTTCGCAGCCTTTTTCGGGCTGCCTCCCCCAGGTCCCGTCGAAACAAAGCACGAGTTTTCTCGGCATCGGGCCCGCCCCTTTAACCCGCCTTTCCGGGGGGAGCCGCCGGCAGCCTGTCTTTCAGCTCGAGCCCGTCGTGCCAGGCCTTGCCGACCGGGGCCCCGATCGACCAGTAACGATTATCCGGCATCGTGAGGCAGAAGGGACGGACTTTCTCGATATCCGCCGAGCCGTCCGTAAGGTACCGCTCTTCGCTCCAGGTTCCCGTCACTTCCCCCAGGAAGAGGGTGTCCAGCGGCAGTTCCACGGTCTTGAGGACGCGGCACTCGATGGAAACCGGGCACTGCCGTATCATCGGAGCCTTTCCGAGCGAGCCGTAAAAAACTTCGAAAAGCACGGATTTGTCGAGCGCGGTTCCGCTGACCATCCCTGCCAGGTCCGTCTCCCTGATAAGCTCGACCGAAGGAATGTTGATGCTGAACTCCCCGGTTTCGAGGATCGCACCGGCCGTCGCGTGACGCCCGATGGCCACCCCCATGACGGCGGGCTTGACGTTGACCCGGCTTGCCCACCCCACGGCCATGAAGTTGGGTCTCTCCCCGATGCAGGAACCGACAATGACCATGGGCATCGGGATCAAAAACGGGTTGTTGCCGATGTTGATCTTCTCCATTCGTTCTTCGCCCCCTCTACGGTTATGGGAAACGGTAATCTGCGCCTTTACCCGGGTTTTTTCCAAGCGCCGGGCATGTTTATTCGACAGCCTCCGTCATGATTTTATCAACATCAATGATCATTGAAAGCTATAATAGGCTAAATCTTCGTATCCGCAGGTGAACCCGGGAAAAGGAGAAGGGAAAAATGGCTCGATCACGGTTGTTCGAGAGGTCGGACATTCCGCTGGAGGTGGTCATCCTCCTCCTTGGAGGCATGACGATGCTTGTCACGGGGGTATTGCTCTTCCCCGTCTACGCTGGAACCCTGCCTTATTATGAAAACGGCTTTTACGGGCTGCTGCTTTTCATTTTTGCGCTGCAAGTCGTCGCACTGGGGAAAACCCCCTTCGGCGAAATGCGCCGCTCGATACCGCTGGTAGCGGCGGGTGTCATCGTCGCAGGCGCAGGTATCGTCACCTGCTTCGTTCCCGACGTCTTCAGCGAGATTTCCCGTCTGTTGCTTTTCCTGTGCCTTGCCCCCGGCGGCGTGGTCCTGCTGGTCCAACTGTTGGTTCCCAGGGAAAAGGCCCGGTCATGGGTAAAACACGGCCCGCTTTTCCAGCGGCTGACGTTCGGTTGTGCACTCGTTTACCTGCTGTCGATCCTCGCGGGCCTGCTCCTCTGGAAGAAGGAACTCCTGTCCCCCCTCGCAACGGCAGTTACCGTTCTTGCCTATGGAGCCGCGATCGTCCACCTCGCCCTTGTCCTGCGGAAGGTCTACAGCTTGTATCCCACGGCTGCGGGAACAGGCGGAGGGGACCTCCGGCTTCCCATCGACCGGGCTATGATCCTCCTGACGGGAGTTTTCATGGTGCTCCTTGGGCTTTTGTTGCTCCCGGTCAATTTCGGGCTGCTCCCGTTTTCCGGAAGTGCCCAGCTGGGCCTGCTTGTGGTGATCCTGTCGATACAGATGTTTTCCACGGGCAGCACGCCCATCGGCCCTTACTCGCGATCCCGTTTCATGATCCTGCTGGGGCTCTTCTTCGCATCCATGGGCGTCGTTTCCTGCATCATCCCGGGGATCCTGGTCAAACCTTTGACCTTGCTGATTGCCCTTCTCAACATCGCCGGTGGTGTGATCGCCCTCTCGAGAATGGGGATCTTCCAGAGGAAAAAACCGGGCGAACCCGGGATACCTGTCCTCCCGATCCTTTCGAGGCTCAACTCCGTGCAACTGGCGATGAACCTGGTCTCCATCCTGTTCGGGTTCTCGATGCTCTTTTCGGGGCTGCTGCCGGGGGCTGTCATCGGCGTCATGCTGGCCGCAAACGGAGGCCTTCTCCTGTACATGCTCCGCATACTGGCGCAACTGGACGGACTGCAGCGAAAAGAGGAGGCCGCCTGATGAAGGCAGCCTCCCCAGTGGGCCGTAATCGGTAAAGGCTTCAGTAGTAAGTCCCTTTTGTCCGGTAGTTCTCCCGGCGTTCCGCTGCCAGATGACGGGCGAACTTGTCGAACTCTTCCCTGTTCGTCCGGTAAAGGGCCTCGAAATCGCGGGCGCTTTGCGGGAGCACGATGACGACCGATCCCTTCTCGATTTCCCCGAAAACGTAGTCCACCGCGTCCTTGACAGTGACGGAATCCGGCGGCGGCGTCAGGTTCCCGAATATGGGCGTGATGACGTTGGCCGGGCAGAAGACGCTGAACCGGAGTCCCTCGGGTTCCAGCTCGTACTGCAGGCTTTCCGTCATGGTGATGACCGCACTCTTGGTCGCGGCATAGACCGCCTGGTACGGGACCGGGATCCGCCCCGTGATGGAACCCGTGTTGACGATGTGGCCGAATTCCTGCTCCCTCATGATGGGGATCGCCGAATAGGTCCCATACACCACGCCCATCAGGTTCAAGTCCACGGCAAACCGCCAGATGTCGAAAGTGGCCTTCTCTGTCGGGATGGTTACGCCGACACCCGCGTTGTTGAAGACGAAATCGAGGTGCCCTTCAAACGCCCTTG
>CAYRNZ010000086.1:0-3716 GCA_964425765.1 uncultured Synergistaceae bacterium | reverse complement strand
GACTTGTAAAAGGCGTAAAGCCCCCCGTCCCTGTCGAAGCAGTACAGGGGCTGGATTTCGAAAGTCAGTTCCTCCCCCCTCGCGAAGCTGTTGTAGGTGATCCGGCAGCATTTGCGCGCGAGGATGGCCCCGGTCAGCTTTTCCAGGTGCTTCTCGGCCCCGGAGATGTCCTTCACGGCATGCTCGCCCTGCAGGAAGACGGCGTCGAGGGCGTCGAGTTTCCCGTCCAGCCCTTCGGGCAGGAAGGCCCGCAGCTTCAGGAGGGCCCGCTCCAGGTTGTCCCCCGTTCCCGTTCCCTTCCAGATCCCCGCCGATTTCGAAGCGATGCACAGGGCCATCACGTCCGCCAGGCTAAAGCCGACGTCCGGCAGGGTGATGTTCGGAAGCTTCTTCGTGAAGGCCTCATCGACATACCAGCGCTTTTCCGTCGCTAGGAAGGATTTTTCCGGGTAGGCGGGCACCCCGATCTCCTGCACCAGGTCCAGGACCCGGTACACCGTGCTGCGGTCGCAGGAGAGCAGGTCCTGGATCTCCTTCACGCTCGCGCCCTGCGGCCGGCTCAAAAGGTCGACGGTCCTGAGCAGCTTGACCAGGTTTTTCCCCCTCATGAAAAACGCCTCCCCGACGTGTTGCCGTTTCCGCGACAGGCGGATGCAAGAATACCTTTGCCACGGCACACCCATAGGAGGTTATCACAAGATGAACGACGAGGAAAAAAGAAACGACAACGGAAAGCTCGGTAAGGAAGGTTCCGACCTCAACGAGCAGGGGATCCTTTTCCTGAACGGGGAGATCACGGACGAATCCGCCCGGTCGCTCTGCCAGGACATCATCGCCCTGAACCTGAAGGGGAAGGTCCCGCGGATCCAGCTTCTGGTCCAGAGCCAGGGCGGGTCGTGCACGGCGGGCTTCGCGATCATCGACCTGATGGAGTGGTCGCGGATCCCGGTCTACACCACGGGGCTGGGGATGCTGGCCTCCATGGGGCTGTTGGTCTTCATGGCGGGGCACCGGGGCCACCGGACCCTCCTGCCGAGAAGTTTCCTGCTCTCCCACCGGTTCAGCACCGCTTTTGCCGGCAACCACAGCCAGCTGCTGGCGGCGCGGAAGATGCAGGACCTGGTGCACGAGCGGATCGTGGCCCACTACCTGGCCTACTCGAACGTCAGGGACAGGGCGCGGCTGGAGGAGACGCTGCTTCGCGACGTCGACACCTGGTTGACCCCCGATGAAGCCGTCGAGTACGGCCTGGCGGACGTCGTCGAGCCGTCGTTTCCCGAAAGGGAGGGATTCTGATGCAGGCCGTGAACGTGACCGAGACGGGAACCCTGGAGGCCGAGGCCTTCAGGGATCACATGGAGCACCTCGAGGCCCTGGTCGGGGAAGCGGCGGCCCTGGCCTGGGGACGGTTCCCCAAAAGACGGAAACCCTACGAGGACGAGGTCCGGGAAGCCCCGGCGCTTTCCTACGAGGAAAAGCGGTCGGAAAACGAGGCCAGGGAGGAAGCCTCAATCCGCGCGGGGGTGGCTCTGCCCTTCGTCGAGATCTGCGCCAGGCACCGGCTTTGCGAAACGGAAAGGCGCATCCTTCTGCTGTTTCTCTACGGGGCCCTGATGGATGCCGGGCTGGCGCCGGACAGGGAGCAGAATGTCACCGATCTCCGCAACGGGGTGTCCCCCTCGGCGATTGCCTACCGGCTGGCGGAGGGAATCGAGGAGAGGCTCGGCATCCTGAGGCTTCTCAACCGGGAGTCGAAATTGGTGTCCACCGGCCTTCTCCGGCCCGAAATCGGCGACGAAGAGGACGGGACACCCCCAAAGTTCACTCTCAGCCCCTGGTGCCTTTCCCAGGTCCTTGACGAGCAGAAGTTCGGTTTTCCCCGCACGGATTTCGTCCGCCTGGAAGAACCGCAGGCGAGCCTCGAGGACGTGGTCCTGCCGGATTCCCTGAAAAACGGGATCGTGGGCACCGTCCGGCGTTATTCGGCCACTCCCGCGGATTCCGGGCTGGTGCTCCTTTTCAGCGGGGTCTCGGGGACCGGCAAAACGATGATGGCGCATGCCCTGGCCAGGATGCTCGGCAAGCCGCTGGTCTTCCTGCCGATGAACTGCCACGAAAACAAGGCCGTGAGGCCATGGGACGTCCTCCGGAGGGCTTTCGCGGAGGCGAACCTGGTCGACGGGGTCCTGCTCATCGACGAGTTCGACGTCCTCATCACGGAAAGCTCCCCGGTCAAGCGCACCATGCTCGTGGAACTGGAGCGGTTCAAGGGGATCTGCGTGCTGGCCGCCAATCGTCCCCTGACCCTCCCGGTGGCGTTCGACCGGCGCATCCAGCTCAAGGTCGAATTCCCGGCCCCCGGACTGGCGGAGCGGCAGGAGATCTGGCACCGGACCCTGCCGGACGGGTTCCGGTTCGGGGCCGACGTGGACCTGGAACGGATTTGCCGGGAATACGTCTTTACGGGAGGCACGATCAGGAATGCCGCTCTCCTGGCCCGCGGGCTTTCGGCCGATGGGGCAGGAGGCCTGCTGGAAATTTCCCTGGCCGCCCTTTCAGAGGCCTGTGAGGTCCAGGCGGAGAACCTCCGCCAGTTCATCCGGCTCGGGCGGGTCAAGCGGCCTTCGGTTACGCTGGACAAGCTGGTTCCGGTCGGGGGCCGGGAGAACCTCGAGGCTTTCGCCCGCTCTGTCGAGGAGATGGAGAAGGGAATTCCCGAAATCCACCATTTCTGGTGCGAGGATGCCGGGACCGGGCTCGAGGCGATCGAGGCCGTGGCGGGCAGCGCGGGCTGCGACCTCCGGGTTTTTCCCTTCAGGGAAATCCGGGATGCCATCACGGTCCGGAACTGGGGCGGGGACGACATCTTCTCCGACCCGCTGGAATACATGTTCTCCAAGTGGGTCGGGCGGAAGGCCGTCACCGTCATCGTGGAGGGGACGGACACGGCCTTCTCCAGCGACGAAGAGTCATCCGCCCTTTGCGCGATGCTGCCGGACATCTTCCTGACGCTGCAAAAAAGGGAAAATTACGGGCCGGTCGTCGTCCTTTCCGTGCGCCCCCTGCCGGAACGGGCCCTGCAGTACGTCGGCATCTCCAGGGAAATCTCGCATCCTTCCGGCCAGGAACAGGCTTCCGCCTGGGCAAAGGGGCTGGCGGGGCTCGCGATCCCTGGCTACTTTTCCAGGGACCTTGCGGCCTCCCACCCCATGCATGTCCGGGAGATCGAAAGGGTCTGCCGGCGATTCCTGCTTTTCAACCCCGACTCCGGGGGCATGTCGCCGGAAAAGGTTTTCAGGAAGCTCGCGGACTTCATCGAGCCGTCGAAGGCCCCGATCCCCATGCTGTTCGGGCGCAAAGCCTAGGGGCTTTGCGCCTCCTTGGGTTCCGGCTGCGAGGGTTGACGTCGCCGGTTTAAAACTAAGGGAATGCCTGATGGTCGTTTTCTGCCAAGACATTAAAATGGAAAGGAATTAAACAGCACCGACAGGGGGGTAAGAGAATGGTTCGATTCCTGCATACGGCAGACTGGCAGATGGGCATGAGAGCGGCGAAGCTCGGGGAGGCCGGCAAGCGGGTCCGGGAGGAGCGCCTGGCGGCGGGGCGGCGGGTCGTCCAGGCGGCGAAAGAAAACGGGGTCGACTTCATCCTGGTGGCCGGCGACCTGTTCGAGGACAACGCCGTCGAGCGGACCCTCGTCCAGCAGGTGGCCGACA
>CAYRNZ010000085.1:0-3756 GCA_964425765.1 uncultured Synergistaceae bacterium | reverse complement strand
TTTCCCAGAGACCGCGGTCACGGTGTTGACGAGCAACCGGCCGGGCATGAGAAGAGGCACGGGAACCTCCAGGAAAGGGAATTCTCCCGTGCAGGCCACTGCGATAGCCGATACACCCTTTTCCACCAATGCCTCTGCCTTTTGCTGCATCCGGGAATGGACCTCGTGGGCGGGCACGGCAACTGGAACATCCGCGCCAACACGGGTAACCAGGACATCGTCTCCCGGTTTTCGGTCGAAGGCCAGGATTTCCTCTACGGAAAGGCCGTCGAGTCCCCCTGCGAGATACAACTTCGCAGCCTCAGGCAGGCAGGATCTAAAGAAACGCTCGTAACGGACGTCCGGAGTCTGTCCGATGAGCAGGACACCCAGCGAAAAAGACATGGCTGCTTTGCCCCCCTAGGCGATAGCCCGCCACAGGGCGTTGAAGAAGCCCCATATCCCGTCTCCGGCCACGATTCCGGCCGCCCTGATCTGGGCAACTTCTTCGCCGCCCATCTTCTTCTCCCAGAAGTACCGGACGAACACGCCCGCAAGGCAGGAAATCCCGTATAGCGGGCTCTTGATCAGCAACCCCACGCCAAGAAGTATTCCCATGGCCCGGCGCGGGCCGCTGACGAACTGGAGAATAGCCCCTGGGATCGCCCAAAGCGCCATCGTCTTGAGGATCTCAGGGCTCGTACCTGCCTCGATGGCAGCCTTGAAAACCTTCGGGAAAGGGGGAACCAGTCCCTGGTTGAGGTACATCTTGCCAAAAGCGGCTACGGCAAGGATCCCGATGAAAACGCCGATGAGTTCCGCATAGACCTGCTGCTTCCTTCCTTCCAGTTCATAGCCGAGATCGAAGCCTTCCCTCTTCCGGAGGAGCCAACCTGTTTTCAGGTCATAGCCCATGTCGGCGAAGCAGGCTCCAGTCGCGGAGAAGTAGCCCGCCAATACGGCCAGGACTATCGCCGGGAAACCTATCAGTATCGACAGCATGAGGAAGATTACGACAATCGACGTCGAAGGGAACCAGCCCGAGTTCATGGCGCACATCCCACAGAGGATCGAGGTCAACCAGGCTCCTATTCCCCCCCAAACCAGGCAGAGCACCAGCTTGCCGGCGGACATGTCCGACATTAGGCCGCCCAGAAAGATGATGACCGCAACCCCGACCAGGAATAGGCCAAGACTCTGTCCAATAGCCTTTCGGGCAGCCTCCTGGCTTACCGTAACCTCTGGCGTGTCAGAATTACCGCCGGAGCCCTCCGCTTTCTTCGCCAGGAGAACCTTCGTTGTCTGCCAAAGCTGGGCGATTGAACCGCCGATCATGATTCCGTGCGGGATATAGGTCTTGCCCAGGTCAAACCCGTTGAAAAGGTCGGGGGAGTAGCCTCTCAGGATGAGTCCGACGCCCAGGGCGATCATTGCCCAGGAATCGGCGATGAAAGCGATCCCGAACCCCGCCATGGGGACCTTGAAAACTCCCCCTAGGACACCCGCAGAAAGGCCCAAAAACAAATCCCGGGCCTTCTTGCCGCCCTCATCCCCCGCTACGATCGCCGCCGCCGTAGCCACCCCGGGAGGCCAGGGATAGGAAGCCGGGAAAGGCTGGGAGTCGAAGATCTTGCCGATCATCCAGACGCTGAACAGGGCGCCCAGTCCCGCCCCTGCCAGCATCGGCACCATGAGGTCCATACGCCCCATCAGGAAAATCACGGTAAAGGGGACGAAGATCGCGTTGCCTGCCCCGAACCCGCCCCCCGAGCACATCGTCTGGACAAGGTTCTGCCTGTCCAACGACCTGAACGCCCCGGCAACGGTCCGGCCAAGGGTGATGGCGACGAGCGCCCCAATGATCGAGGTGTTCGGAACGATCCCCAGGCGCCCCATGATCGTCATGCAGACCAGGGCAGCGAAAGCCGTGACGATCACGCTTACCACAAGCGTGTATGGTTCGAATACCGACACGTGTCTTTTCATTGAGCACAACCCTCCCTTTACTGGAATAGTCCCAGCATATCGAGGCCAGGCCCGCCCAACAATGTTCTACTATTACAATGCTTTGACAAAGCCTTTGTCCTTTAGGAATAAAAATATGCGCCAATACGGGCCATCATAGGTTAGAATTTCCTCACTATTGGCTAAATATCCGGAGGAGGCGTCCTCATGATCACCATGAAAGAAGTCCTTCAAATCCCGGAACTACGAGGCGTCCGGCTACTGGCCGGGGAAAAGGGGCTGGACCGGGAAGTCCAAAAAGTTACCGCGAACGATTCACCGGATGGCGCAGAGTGGGCAAAAGGGGGAGAGGTCGTGCTCTCCTCCGGGTACATCTGGAGAGACAATCCTGAGGGGCTTCTGAAGTTCATACAGACACTTGATTCCCACAAATCCTCCGGGTTCGGGGTGAAACTCAAACGGTACCTGTCGACCCTCCCGGAAGCGGTTGAACGCTATGCGAACGAGACCGGGTTCCCGATCCTCAGCCTTCCCGAACATTTCACCTTCGATGATTTCATCCACCCGGCCCTGACATTCATCGTCAACGAACAGGCCGCGATCCTGCGCCGGAGCCACGAAATCCACCGGACCCTGACCGAATCGATTTCCTGCCAGGATTCGCTTGACCGGGTTGCAGACATCCTTTCCCGACTGCTGGACAGGAAGGTAGCCTTGTTGAGCCATTGTGCTTCTCCTTCCTGCGTTTCGTCAGGGGCTGAAGATTTCGGTTCTTACCTGGAACAGGTCCCGATAGACCAGGCTTGCCGGGATTTCGCCTTTTTCCCCATCACCATTTCCGGGCGCACGTTTTTCACCCTATTCGTGGACGAACCTTTATCGGCTCCTTCAAGCGGCCTGATCCAGGAGGCCCTTTACCACGCGGGAGCGATCTGCCGCTACATCATCCAGAGGGAGCAATCCAACCAACAGGTCGAAATGCGGTATCGTAACGAGTTTTTCAGGGACATCCTTTCCGGGGCGGCAACGGAAAAGGGCGACCTGGAGCGGAGGGCGAAGCTTTTCGGGATGGATCTGTCGCGTGGCGGTTACGTGATGATCATCCAGACCAAGTTCGACACATCGGTCGATTTCTCACCCGGGTCCCTGGCCCTGCTTCGGTCGAGAAAGGACCGTGTGATAAAAAGCCTGCTGTCAGTGATCAAGGGAATATGCCCGTCGCCATTGGTCGACTCCGGTTTTGACCGAACCCTTGCCATGCTGCCCTGCGAAGCGGACGGTAAGGATCGTTTCCTTCGACTGCTGAAGGACGGTGTCGAGGCATTCCTCACTGCGCTTCCCAAAGGGGAAGGGCCATTGGTCTCATGCGGCGTCGGGGGATTCACCACATCCTTCATGGAACCGGCGGAGAGCTACAGGCAAGCGGTCAAGGGACTCGAAATCCTCCGGGGGCAACCCCCGGCGAACCGTATTGCGACGTGGGAAGATGCGGGGTTCCTTCGACTTGTCGGGGAGGTCTTCGATTCCGCCGAGTGCCGCAGCTTTTCGGACAGCACCCTTGGCGCGCTGGTGAACGAGAAACGCCACTCTCACCTCCTGGAAACCCTGATCGCCCTAGAATCGAGCCAGTGGAACCTGAAAGCGGCAGCGAGGAGCCTTTTCGTCCATTACAACACCCTGAAATACCGTTACAGGCAGATCGAGCAGATCCTGGGCAAACCCCTGGATTGCCAGGAAAACCGGCTCAACCTCTCGATCGCCCTGCGCCTCAAAAACCTCTCGAAGGGATAACCCCGTATATGACCCCCTACC
>CAYRNZ010000084.1:2528-3882 GCA_964425765.1 uncultured Synergistaceae bacterium | reverse complement strand
TTTCCCTTTTCCAATTCATGACACACCGGGATACAGGGCAGCAAGAGCAGGCCAAAAGGCCTCCACGACCGGTTAAAACGGTCGTCCTGGAAGGAGGAACGGGGGAAGGGGGCCGCTTCTTTCCCGGCAGGGTCCTGGCGACCCAGGAAGTCGATCTCGCCTTCAGGGTATCCGGAAACCTGGCTCAACTTCCCGTTTCCGCCGGGCAACGGGTCGAAAAGGGGCAACTCCTGGCGAAACTGGATACGAGGGACTACGAAATCGGTCTCCAGGCGGCCCAGAGCGAGTTGGGATACGCCAGGTCCCAGCTTGCATCAATGCGTAGCGCCAGGCCCGAGGACATCGTTACGCTGACCTCCCAGGTAACGGCGGCCAAGGCCCGTTACGACGAAGCCGCATCGAACTTCAAGAGGATCGAATCCCTTTTCGCGGAAAAGGCCATCGCCCAGGCCGACCTCGACCGGGCCCGGACTTCGCTGGAAGTAGCCCGCACCAGCTACGAGTCTGCAAGACAGGAACTGCAGAAAGCCCGCACAGGTGCCAGGACAGAGGACATCCAGGGGATGCTCTATCACGTCAAGGCCCTGGAAGCCCAGGCCTCGTCGGCGAGAAACATGCTTGCCGATTCCGAGTTGAGGGCCCCGTTTGCCGGCATCGTCGCCTCCAGGTACGTGGAAAACTACCAGAACATCAGGAAGGACGAGCCGATCGTCAATCTCCAGAACCTTTCCGAAATCGAAATAGTGGTCAACCTTCCCGAGACCCTCCTCAACCAGGCCCGCCAGGGCCAAGCGGTCGTGGTCCAGGTCAGCTTCGAAAGCCTGCCGGGGAAAAGTTTCACCTTGAGCCTCAAGGAAGTGAACACACAGCCGGATCCCCAGACCCAGACCTATGCGGCCAAGTTCGTCATGAAACGGCCCGAGGACATCCTGCTGCTTCCCGGGATGACCGCGGAAGTAGGCATTTTCCGCAAGGCTGCAGCCGGGGCAGGGGAAAAGCCCACTTTCTTCAACCTCCCATCGGGAGCGGTAACGGCAAGACAGGGCGGGACACAGTCGGTCTGGGTTCTCGATGAAAAAACGATGACCGTCCGCTCCGTGGCGGTCACGATTGTCGGTTTCCAGGGCGAGAAGGCCACCGTCACCGGGGACCTGTCGATGGGGAGCCGCATCGTCAGCGTAGGGGCGAACTTCCTGCAGGAAGGCGACCCGGTAACTCTCTACGGGAAGCAGGAATAGGCGGGGATCCCCATGAACTGCGCATCCTTTGCAATAGGCAAGAGGACCATCACGTGGTTTCTGACCTTCCTCCTGGTTGTCGGAGGCTTTTTCGCCTTCTCCAGGCTGGGAAAGCT
>CAYRNZ010000084.1:0-2428 GCA_964425765.1 uncultured Synergistaceae bacterium | reverse complement strand
GGGATCTCGAACGTCGAGGGAGGCAACATCATCGTCCTCGGGGAGGCCGTGAAGAAGCGCCTCAAGGAACTGGAGGCGCAGATGCCGGTCGGGATGAACCTCGGCGAAATCTACATCCAGTCCGATACGGTGAGAAGCTCCGTCAACAACTTCCTCCTCAACCTCGTCGAGGCGATCGTCATCGTGATCGCCATCCTTTTGGTATTCATGGGATTGCGGAGCGGGCTCCTGATTGGCGCCATCCTGCTTTTGACCATCCAGGCCACCCTGATCGCCATGCGAATGGCAAATATCGACCTCCAGAGCATCTCGCTCGGAGCCCTTATCCTGGCGCTGGGGATGCTGGTGGACAACGCGATCGTCGTGACTGACGGCATCCTCGTCCGCATGCAGCGAAAGGCGGACCCCCTGCGCTCCGCGGAAGAGGTCGTCAACCAGACCCAATGGCCCCTCCTGGGAGCCACCCTGATTGCGGTGATCGCCTTCGCCCCGATCGGGCTCTCCCCGGACAGCACCGGCGAGTTCTGCCGAAGCCTCTTCACCGTCGTCGGCATTTCCCTGCTTCTCAGCTGGGTCCTGGCCGTGACCGTCACTCCCCTCGCCGCCATTTCCTTCCTCGGGAATTTCCAGGCGGGCCCTGACATCGACCCCTACGACAGCAAGTACACCCGTTTCTACGTGAAGATCCTGACGATGTGCCTGGACAACCGCAAAAAGACGATCACGGTCCTCGGCATCCTTCTTGCGGCCGCCGCGCTCGGCTTCATGGCGGTGGACAAGTCCTTTTTCCCGAATTCCACAAGCCCGATGTTCACGATCGACTTCTGGCGCCCCATGGGGTCCACGATCGAGGCGACAAGGGAAAACGTCCGGCTTTTCGAGGATTACCTGCTGAAACAGGAAGAGACGAAGTCTGTAGGAGGCTACACGGGAGAAGGAGCCCTGCGGTTCATCCTGACCTATACCCCGTCGGACTCGACCCCCAGTTTCGGGCACCTCGTGGTCAACGCCACCGACTCGGACAAAACCGCGCCTCTCATTGCCAAGACCCTCGAATTCGCCCGAAAGGCCTTCCCCGAAATCGATCCCCGGGTCCGCCCCTTCAGCAGGGGCACCGGGGGAGGGGCGAAGATCCAGGCCCGTTTCGTCGGGACGGACCCGGATGCCCTGAGGGCCGTGGGGGAAGAGGCAACCCGGATCATGAAATCCAGCCCGGACGCGATCTACATCCGGACAGACTGGGCCGAACGGGTGAAGCTGATTCGCCCGGTACTGAACGAGGCCAAGACCCGTCTAGCGGGGCTGACCCGCCAGGATGTCGCCGAATCCCTGAACCTTGCTTTCTCGGGCAATAACGTCGGCTTGTACCGGGACGGCGAAAAACTCGTCCCCATCGTCATGAGGTCCCCGGAAAAGGAAAGGCGCAAGGGGGAAAACCTGCCCGAGACACCCGTCTGGAGCCCCCTGGCCGGGCGGACGGTACCTCTCTCGCAGCTCACCTCCAAAATCGAGGTCTCCGCGGAGGACCCCATGATCTACCGGAGGTTCAGGAAACGCACGCTGACCGTGGAATGCGACAGCGGCAGGGGGAAGGCGGGAGAACTTTTCGCCGCCCTGAGGCCAGGGATCGAGGGGATCAAGCTTCCGGCAGGCGTCACCCTGGAATGGGGCGGGGAATACGAGAGTTCGACGAAGGCCCAGGGAGGGCTCATGAATATGATCCCCATGGCGGCGCTTTCCATGCTCGTGATCATGGTTCTGCTTTTCAACGGCTTCAGGCAGCCTGCCATCATCATCCTGACGTTCCCCCTTTCCATCGTGGGCGTCACCATCGGGCTCCTGTTAACCCGCAGGTCTTTCGATTTCATGGCGATACTTGGGTTCCTGAGCCTGATAGGCATGATGATCAAGAACGCCATCGTCCTGCTCGACCAGGTCGACATCGAACTGCGGGGGGGGAAAGGACTGAGGGAGGCCATCGTCGATTCCTCGATCAGCCGGGCGAGGCCCGTCCTCATGGCGGCGCTGACGACCGTCCTCGGCATGATCCCGCTATACTTCGACGTGCTCTTCTCGGCCATGGCGGTCACGATCATGTTCGGCCTGACATTTGCTACATTCCTGACCCTTCTGGTTGTGCCGGTCCTCTGCACGATCTTCTACCGGGAAACGATGCCGGGAACGGAACCTTGCGAGACAAGCGAGATGGGAGGCGACGCCTGATGAAGAACAAGATGCGAATCCTGGCAGCCATCGCCCTGACCTGCGCCCTGTTTCCCGTAGATATCCTGGAAGCGCAGGGGAACTCCGCGCCAGGAGGCCTTTCGATCACCCAGGCGGCGGAATGGGCTATGCAGAAAAACCCCCTGATCGCCGCGGCTGCGGAGAGAACGAACCAGGCCCGTGCCAGGCTGGAGGGCGCGCGTTC
>CAYRNZ010000083.1:0-4041 GCA_964425765.1 uncultured Synergistaceae bacterium | reverse complement strand
CCCGTTTCCTCGCCGACGACGATCATCTGGGCCACCATGAGGGGGAAGATGGGCATGGTCTTTGCCGTCTCGCCCAGGCCCCGCCCCTTCCGGGCCGCGTCCCTGAGGCTCATAAAGGCCTTCTCCACCGGGATGTTATTGGCCACCCCCGCGGCCATCTCAAGGGCGTTCAAGACGGGGATCCCCGCCTCCAGCAGGGAGGAAAGGGTGCGCAGCGACCGGGACATGACGCTCTTGTAGAAAATGTCACCCACAAGGGGCAGTTTCAGCTTGAGGGCGTCCATGGCGGGTCGTGTCCTCTTGATACGGTTCAGTAGGATGACGACAAGGATGAAGACCAGGATCCCGCCGATGAAGATGTACCACTTCTCGTTCAGCCAGATGGCGAAACGGAAGGTCAGGGTCGTGACCTTGGGCAGTTCCACGTTGAGGTTCTTGAAGGCCTGGGCAAACTTCGGGACGATGACGGTGATGAGGACCCAGAGGGTCAGGAGGGCGAAGGCGCTGACCGCTGCCGGGTAGGTGATGGCGGAGACGATCTTCTTCCGCAGTTCGTCCTGGCGTTCCAGGAAGGTGGCGACCCGTTCGAGGCTGCGGTCGAGCATGCCGCCGTCCTCGCCGGCCTCGATGATCGAGCAGACCAGCGACGTGAATTCCTTCCGCGATCGCAGCGCCGAGCTGAGGGAGTTGCCGCTGTCGACGAGCCGCTTGACCTCCTTCATCGACCTGGCCAGGCGGTAGTTGCGGGTCTGGTCGCTCACGACCGAGAGGGCGTTGCCCAAAACGACACCCGCCCCAAGCAGGGTCGCCAGCTGGCGGAAAAGGACGGCCTTGTCCTTGAGGCTGACCCCCAAATGCAGCCGGATCCGGTCCAGGAGGGAGACGCTTGCTCCACCGCGGGACTCCGTCACGCTGATGGGAACGAGGTTCTGGTCACGCAGCCACTGTACCACGTGATACTGCGACTGGCCGGAATGGGTGCCCTTGATGGTCTTGCCGTCGGCGTTCCTGGCCCTGTACTTGTAATCCACCGCGATCACTCCCCTGCTACAGGCTCCGCCTCGACAACGGGGACATGTCCATAAGGATACGCTCGAGTTCCTTGGGGTCAAGTGCGTACAGCATCGCCTGCTCGCTGCTGAGGAAACCGTCCCAGACGAGCCTGGCCAGGTCCTGGTCCATCGTGTGCATGTTCTGCCCGCTGCTGGTCTGCATGATGCTCCGGATCTGGGACGTTTTTCCTTCCCGGATGCAGTTTCGGACGGCCGGCGTGGCGAACAGGATTTCCGTCGCGCAGGTTCGGCCCCCGCCCATGAGGGGGATCAGCTGCTGGTAGCAGACCCCGATCAGGACGTGGCTGATCTGCATCCGGACCTGCTGTTGCTGGTGGGGCGGGAAGACGTCGATGATGCGGTCGATGCTCTGCACGGCGTCCGGCGTGTGGAGGGTCGTCAGGACGAGGTGCCCTGTTTCCGCAGCGGTGATGGCCGCGGAGATGGTCTCCAGGTCCCGCATTTCCCCGATCATGATGACGTCGGGATCCTGGCGCAGGACGCGTTTCAGGGCGTTCGCAAAGGTCCGGGTGTCGAGGCCGACCTCACGCTGCTGGATGATCGACTTCTCCGACCGGAAGAGGTACTCGATCGGGTCCTCGATGGTGATGGCGTGGCAGCGCCGGGTGACGTTGATCTGCTGCATGAGCGCCGCCAGGGTCGTGCTCTTCCCGGATCCGGTGGGGCCGGTGACGAGGAAGATGCCTCTCTGCTTGCTTGCCATGTCCTCGAGAGACTTGGGGAGCATGAGCTGCTGGAAGCTCCTCACCTGGGTGGGGATCATCCGGAAGGCGGCCGCCAGGCTGCCCCGCTCGAAGAAGCAGTTGCCGCGGAAGCGGGCGCTGTCGCCCCCGGGGACCTTGAAGGTGAAGCTGAAGTCGAGTTCCCACTCCTCCTCGAACTGCGCCAGTTTCTGGCGCGTCAGGACCTCGGTGACCATCCGGCGGATGTCTTCGTTCGCGAGGGTCGCGGGGCCGCCGATGTAGTGCAGGTCCCCGTCTATGCGGAGGGCCGGCGGAATCCCGACGCTCAGGTGCAGGTCGCTCGCGTTCCTTCGGATCACTTCGTTCAGCAGGGTGTGAATGCTCTGTTCGAAAGCCAACCGTCATCACCCCTTCCGGGATTCCTTCTTTTTTCGGTCAGTTGATCGTGGTTTCCTGCAGGACTTCCTCCATGCTCGAGACGCCTTCCAGGACCTTGAGCAGCCCCGCGTCCCGCAGGGTCCGCATCCCGTTCCTGCGGGCGGCGGCCTCGATCTCCCTGGCCTGGGCCTCTTCCGCGATGAGGCGGCGGATCTCGTCGTTGACCGTCATGATCTGGAACACGGCCGTCCGGCCCTTGTAACCGCTCCACCGGCACTGCTCGCAGCCGACTGCCTTGTAGATGCGCGAACCTTCCGGTATGCCGTATTCCCGGCAGACGTTGGGACCGGGCTCGAAGGCCTCCTTGCAGGAAGGGCAGAGTTTCCGCACGAGGCGCTGGGCGATGACCCCGATCACGGAGGAAGAGATCAGGAAAGGCGCGACGCCCATGTCGTTGAGCCGGATCACGGCGCTGGGGGCGTCGTTCGTGTGAAGGGTCGAGAGCACGAGGTGCCCCGTCAGGGCCGCCCTCACCGCCAGCTGGGCGGTTTCGGTGTCGCGGATCTCTCCGACCATGATCTTGTCGGGATCCTGGCGCAGGATCGAGCGAAGGGCGTCCGCGAAGGTCAGCCCCGCCTTCTCGTTGATCTGGACCTGGTTGATCCCCGGGATCATGTACTCCACCGGGTCTTCCACCGTGATCAGGTTGGATTCGGGCTCGTTGATCCGCTCAAGAACCGAGTAGAGGGTGGTCGACTTCCCGCTTCCCGTAGGGCCGGTGACCAGCATCATGCCGTAGGCCCGGCCGATGATGCCGTCGAGAAGAACGCGGTCTTCCTCCAAAAGCCCGATTCTTTCCAGACCCACTGCGCTCGAGGCCTGGTCGAGGACGCGCATGACCATCTTCTCCCCGTAGACGGTCGGCAGCGAGGAAACCCGGAGGTCGACCTTTCGTTCCTGGTACTTGAGGAGGATCCGCCCGTCCTGGGGACGGCGCTTCTCGGAAATGTCCATGTTCGCCATGATCTTGAGACGCGAGATGACAGCCGGGTGCAGGTTCCTCGGGAAGTCCAGGGCGTCGAAAAGGTTCCCGTCGACCCGGTAGCGGACCTTCGAGGATTTCTCGAATGGCTCGATGTGGAGGTCGGAGGCTGATTCCCTGACGGCCTGGTCGAGGAGGCCGTTGACGAGTTTGACAACTGGAGCGTCGTCGATGGAGGCCTCCGCCGCGGCGTCGTAATCGCGCTTCAGTTCCTCCGCCGCGCTCATGTCCACGATCTCGACGATGGCGTCGTCAACGCTCCCCCGTACGCTGTAGAAGCTGTCCATGTCACGGCGGATCTCGGACGGGATCGCGACGCCGACGTCCACTTCCATTCCCGTGAGCATCCGGACTTCGTCTATCGAGATGATGTTCAGGGGGTCGGCCATGGCGATGAAAAGCCGGTTGTTGTCGAGTACAGCCAGGGGGAGAAGGTCGAGCCGCCGGGCAACGTTTTCCGGGACCATCCGGAGCGCCTCGATCATGGGGCGGTAACGGGCCAGGGTCACCATGGGGAGTTTGAGCTGGCTGCTCAGCGCCTCTGCCAGCTGTTTCTCGGAGAGAGAGCCGTTCTTGATGAGGATTTCCCCCAGGCGCAGGTTGGTCAGCTGCTGCTCCATGAGGGCAGATTGAAGTTGTTTTTCGGAGATGGCTCCGGCGTTGACTAGCAGGTCACCAAGGCGCATGGGGCTCGGCAGGTCGATCAAGTCGGTTTCCCCCTCTCTAGCGTCAACGACTTTCTTAACAGGCTTTATGATTTTAGTTGAATTTACCGGAAAAAGCCACAGCCTGAAACCGCGGTAAGACCGCGAGTACGCGAAAGAGGGGAGCCAATGGGTGGCTCCCCTCTTTGTTTTGGTAAAGG
>CAYRNZ010000082.1:0-4042 GCA_964425765.1 uncultured Synergistaceae bacterium | reverse complement strand
GAAAGCTCGCACCAGGTGGCCACGGCCCCGGGAACCGTGACCGACCCCCAGCCCGCAACCGGAGGGGTATCCCACCCCCTGGACTTGAAAACCTCCAGGGAGAAGGCCTTGGGTGCAGGGCCGCTGCCGTTGATCCCGTAGAGCCTCGAATCCTTCCAGACGAGGGCGAAAGCGTCGCTGCCCAGCCCGCACCCCGTCGGTTCCACGAAGGTCAATGTCGCCGCGGTTGCGATTGCCGCATCGACGGCATTCCCGCCTTTTTTCAGGATCTCGAGCCCTACCTGTGCCGCCAGGGGTTGGGAAGCGGCGATCATGCCGCGAGAGCCGAAGACCAGGTTCCTGCGTGACGGATAACGGTAGATGTGCGGGTCGAAACGGATTGACTCGTCCATACAGCCCACCTCCTGGAAAAACTGGGCGGTGCCGATAACTTTCTATATTTTCAAGATACCACAAGGACCCCACCCCTGCCCGAAGTGAAGGGACGATCCTCACTTGCCCGGGGCCTGTCCCGGAACGCGCCGAATCCGGCTAGAATAGTTCCCATGGAAGGATTGTTTGCACTGTTGATCGGTATAGGGCTTAGCGCCGCCTGCGGGTTCAGGGTGTTTGTCCCCCTGCTGGTCATGAGCCTTGCTGCCCAGACCGGACATCTCGAACTGGCGGAAGGCTTCAACTGGGTGGCGACACCCCTGGCCGCAGGGGCCCTGGGTGTCGCCACCGTCCTGGAGATCGCGGCCTACACGGTGCCCTGGATCGACAACCTGCTGGATTCCGTGGCCACCCCAGCTGCGATCGTAGCCGGTATTCTCGTCACGGCCGCCGTTCTTCCCGGGATGTCCCCCTTTTCCAGGTGGAGCCTTGCCGTCATCGCCGGAGGGGGAACGGCGGGGATCATACAGGCCTCGACGGTGCTGGCCCGGGCGACTTCCAGTACCGCGACCGGGGGCTTGGCGAATCCGCTGCTTTCTGCGGCGGAAGCCGGCGGATCCCTGCTCTTTTCGGTCCTCGCGGTCCTCCTGCCGCTTGTCGCGGCCCTGCTCTTCCTTTTCCTCCTTTTCCGAATGCTGCGGAAGATTTACCGGCGTTTTACGACACACCGACCGCCCGGCACGGGGCTTCCGACCAGGCCTGGAGGGCCTTCTCCAGGACTGTGAACCACGGGGAATCGGCCGGTTTCGGTCTCGGGGCCGGTGTAAAATGATCGAGTGGCTAGCCGCAGGGACACTGCGAAGAATCGACGCTTTCGGAGACAGACGGCAGAGGGGTGATGCAGGGTTGGCTGGCGAAAAGATCGAGGGCAAGATCAAGATCCTGAAGAACGGGCCTTACGTCGTGTCGGGGAATGTTCCCCTGGAGGAAAAAATCATCGTACCCAGGGGGAAAGGGGTCGTGTACGAAGGGGGAGATAAATTCTCTCCCCCGGAGCCGTACACGCTCTGTCGCTGCGGTCATTCGAAGACACCCCCTTACTGCGACGGATCCCATGCGAGGCACTTCTTCAACGGCACGGAGACGGCATCGAAGGCGGATTTCGCGGACAGGGCAACGGTGAAGGAAGGCCCCGGGCTTTCACTCATGGACGACGAGCGGTGTGCCTATGCCCGCTTCTGTCACCGGGAAAAGGGGACGGCCTGGAACCTGGTGGACAGGTCGGACGATCCGGAACTCCGGGAGGAGGCAATCCTTGCGGCCGTCGAATGCCCTGCGGGCAGGCTGGTCGTGCTCGACACGGAAGGGAAGGCCATCGAACCCGAACTCGAACCGGGCATCGAGATCCTGCAGGATCCCCAGAAAGAGGTCAGCGGACCGATTTACGTGAAAGGCTACATTCCCGTGGTATCAGCCGACGGCACCGCCTACGAGCCCCGTAACCGGATCACCCTTTGCCGCTGCGGGAAATCCTGTAAGAAACCATTTTGCGACGCTTCGCACATCCACTACAAATACAGGGACAGGGAGGGGAAAACGGGCGATGAATGAGCACGTGAGCTGGCACCACGACCTGGTCGGCGAGAGGGTGGCGGAAGCCCTGCGCAGGAACGATTTCGACGCGGTCTATTGCAAGAGCGCGGCGGAGGCGGCGGAAGAGGTCCTCCGTCTCGTTCCCGAAAACGGCACGGTCGGCCTTGGCGGTTCCTGGACGGTCAAGGAACTGGGTGTCGTCGAAAAACTGAAGGCACGGGGCAACACCATCCTGGACCACGGCGCCCCGGGGCTGGAAAACGAAGAACGGGTCAGGATCAGGCGGGCGCAGTTGACCGCCGATGCCTTCCTCACGGGTTCCAACGCGGTGACGATGGACGGCCGGCTCGTCAACACGGATGGCAACGGGAACAGGGTGGCCGCGATGATCTTCGGCCCGGGCAAGGTCATCGTTGTTGCCGGAGTCAACAAGATCGTACGGGATATCCAGGAGGCCGAAGGGCGCATCAGGAAGACCGCGGCCCCGATCAACAACAGGCGGCTGAACCTGCCGAACCCCTGCGTCAAGACGGGGGAATGCATGAATTGCCAGGGACCGACCAGGATTTGTAACGTTACCACAATCCTGCACAAGCGGCCGAAACTGACAGAGATGCACGTGATCCTCGTCGGCGAGGAACTCGGGTTCTAGCCTTTCCAGTAGACCGGAATCGAAAGGGACCCCCGTTTTAGGGGTTCCCTTTTTGCTTGGCCGTTATTATCTCTTTCCCTGGTGAATTCCCAAAAGAGGAACGGCGAGCAGCAGCAGGAGCGGGGCGAACCCGGCCACTCCCCCGGTGTTGCAGCCGGAGCTTCCTCCAGTACCGCCATCTTCGTCCTCGTCGGGGTAGCTCACGCGGAGAGGGCCACAGAAGGAATTGAAGACGAGGTCCCCGTTTTCCAGGTACTGCAGGATGGCGTAGGCCCCGTTTCCGAGGTTCCGGTTCCCGAAAATGGTCTGGTGTACGGTTTCTCCGGTGTCCCAGTCAAGCCCGGTGACCTCCCAGCCGTTGAGGGAGGTGTAACCGTTCACGAGGGCCATGTTGCCCGCCTGGTCGTGGATGGGAATCATGCTTGTCGACGAGACATCGGGTCGTGTCCACACCGAAGACCATTCGTCGGATGACGGGTTCCACTGGAAGCGTTCGACGCCGTAGGACGAAGTGTAGGCCGGTCCCATGAGGGAGACCTGCAGGATCTTGTTCTTGCCCTGGAGTTCGCTGTCGACGCTTTCGGGCATGTTGTTCACCACGAAGGCGCCGTAACCCGACACCACCACTGATTGTTCGCTCTGCAGCCACTCCGGAAGCGTCGTTAAACCGCAGGTAACCGGGACCTGGTCCGCGATGCGCCGGGATGCCGTCCCCGGTTTCTGTACAAAGTCCCCGGGGATGTCGTCCCGCCAGAACGCCACGAGTTTCATCTGCTTGGCCCCGTCGGTGATGACGACAAGCTTGTCCTCGTCATCGCCGAATCCCATGAGGGTGGGGGTCGAGCCGGTACCGTTCGCGACCTTGATGATCGGGGGCATCACCGTGGACACCTCGTAGGGGCTGGACCAGGCACCGTCGCTCTCCTTGTCCGAAATGGCCGTCCCCGTCCAGACCAGCTTGCGCATCAGCTTGTTACTCGCGATGTAGATGCCGTTCTGTTCATCGACCGCGATCGAATTGCTGACGTATTCGTCATCCGCAAACCGGTAGAAGGTCGCGGAAGAGGTGTCCAGGTCCCTGTCTATGACCGCGACCCCGTTGCTGAACGTGACGACGAGGTGGCCGTCGTACGTCAGGGAAAGCCCGAAGAGCCTTGTCCCCTGGGGTGGGGCAGGGTCGTTTCCCTGGATCTTCTCGACTATGCCTTCGATCTCGTGGCGGACTGTGATCCCGGCAGCCGGGTCGTCAGGGTCGGCGAGCGCGAACGCGTACAGGTTGTTACCGTAGTTGGTGTAAAGCACGTCCTGGTTGTCCACGACAGAGTAGGCCCCGTTCCCGAAACGGACGCCGTAATCGGCGCCAAAAAGGTTTTCCAGGAGGGTATCCATCTCGTCGACGGTCATGCCCACCGCGGAGGATTCCCC
>CAYRNZ010000081.1:2239-4213 GCA_964425765.1 uncultured Synergistaceae bacterium | reverse complement strand
CTTTTGATTACATGGAGAAGCATAGCTGAGGGATAACGAGTTTTTGCCATCGCGGCCCCTGCGCTGGCCCAACCGGGGCGAGGCGGGGGGATCGGGGCACAGCCTGTTATTCGAACGAGTCATGCTCCGCGCGGAATGCGGACTGTACGAGATTGACCTCGGCAAAGCCGTCCGATAGAATGCGAAACGCGGTGGAGAGAAGCCCGAAGAATTGGTTGGGAATCGACAGAGGAAAGGACCTTACCTGACGGAGAAGGTCCTTTTTTTGTGTCGCCTGCATGCCGGTATGATTAAAATAAAAAAGCAAAACCAATAAAATATTATTTATATTGACATGGTTGGGCTATAATTATACTGATAGCTTATTTGTGAATTGGTAAAAAGGAGAAAAAACATGTCGGAAGCAACTTTGTGGGCGCAGGTAAAGGAAGCGATCGTTACTCTTGGCGGCAAGGCGACTTATACGGAGCTCGTGGATTATGTCGTCGCGAATAACCCGGGAACGGCAAGGAGAAACGTCCTGACAGGGATTTTTGCCTGTACGGTCAACCACCATGCCCGTATCCATTACATGGCGAGAGAAGAAGGGCCTGCCGACCAGCCCTACGATTTTCTTTTCCAGCCGGGCGACTGCCCCGGCACAGTCGAATGGTACGAGCCGGAAAAGCATGGCATTTGGGGAAACAAGAGGGGCTCGGACGGCAGGCTCAAGGTCGTCCAGCTCGAACCGGGGAAGGCCGTCCCTCCGAAGACGCCGAGGAGACCGGGCAAGGCAGAGAGTGCCGCTGCGCGACGCTTGAAGAAGAAACCTGTCCGGAATTGAAGGACCGGTGTAGATTTTAGTATGGGAAACGGAGGTCCCGCCGGAGGGCGCCTGGACCGAACAGTTTTCCCGTGACCTGCCGCCTTGATCCGGGGACAAACTTCCAGCGAGGATGGGATTGAGGATGTACCTGCGTGAAAAGGCAAAACAGGCTTTGCGAATTCTCCGGTTCCAGAGGCAAAGAAAGAAGATTCGAAGGCTTTTCTTGAAGTATTACGGTTATGAGGGGAATTTCGAAAATCCCCAGACCTACGAGGAGAAAGTCCAGTTCAGGAAACTCTATGGGAATCACGAGTTCTACGGCAGGCTGGCGGACAAGGTCCTCGTTCGGGACTACGTGAAGGAAAGGGTCGGGGAGCGGTACCTGGTTCCCCTTCTCGGGGTGCATGAACGGCTGGAAGAACGGATATTGGAGGCATTGCCCCCGGCTTTCGTGGTCAAGGTGACCAACGCAAGCGATTGGAACGAAATTGTGCCGGACAAGTCGAAAATGGACCCCCTCCGGACAATCCGCTTTTTTAACCGCAAAGTCCGGGAGAAGTATTCGAAACTAAAAGGCGAAGCCCATTACGACTATTGCAGGCCCCGGATCGTGATCGAAAAGCTCCTGTTGGACGGCGGCACCCCTCCCTGGTCCACCAAGTTGTTCTGCTACAACGGACCCGGTGGCTTCGACTTCGCGACTCTCGTCCTTTCCCCGGATGAACGCCATAGAGGTCATTTCGACAGGAACTGGAATTTCCTTGACGGGAATCTCACGCCGGAAATGATGGCGCGCCACGCTCCTTCGAAGTTGTTCCCGGAGATGGTGGAGGTAGCCCGTGAGCTTTCCAGGGGGATCGACTTTGTCCGGGTTGACCTCTACGAGGACGGCAACCGGGTTTGGTTCGGGGAGCTGACCTTCACCTCGTCCGCTGGTTTCGCCCGGATCAAGAACCCGGCCAGGGCTAGAATGCGAAACGAAATGTGGGCCCTCGACCGGGACAATCCCCTTCTTTACAGGGAGCCGTCGTTGGTGAGGTCTGGCAGGTAGCCGGCCTGGCGAGCATGTCGAAGGGCGAGTGTCGCTCGCGAACCGTGCGGGAGCAACCCCTCTAGTAGTCGGTCGTATTCCCCTGCGGGGCCCCTTTTTCGACGATATCGTCCGTTTT
>CAYRNZ010000081.1:0-2139 GCA_964425765.1 uncultured Synergistaceae bacterium | reverse complement strand
CCGCCTGGCTTCCTTTTGCTTGCCCTTGTCCCAGTAGGTTGTTTTCGGGCGCTTGTTCATGATGTCCTTGACGGTTTTCTCTGAAGCTCCCCACGGAATGCCCAGTACCGTGTCCGTTTTCAGCCCGACGACAACGGGACTGTCCTCTTTCCATTGCCCTTCATACAGGACCTTGCCCTGGGCGTCCTTCATGACGCCTTGTCCGTTGCGCTTCCCATCCAGCCATTCTCCATCGTAGATTCTGCCGTCGGACCACGTGAATATTCCCTTGCCCGAGACATTCCCATCTTTCCATTCTCCGTCGTAACGGTTGCCGTTGGCCCACGAATACAGGCCTTTGCCGTTTATCAGGCCTTTCCTGTAAAACCCGTCAAAGGAGTCGCCGTGCGACCATTGGAGGACGACCTTGCCGTCGAGGTAGCCGGAGACCATTTCTCCTTGTCCCTTTCCCTCGAGATCCTTCCCGTCCCGGCGGATCGTAATCGTGAAACTGCCGGCACCTTGTGCGAGTCCGTTGACGACGGGCCCCTCCCAGATGGCGGAGGTCAGGAGGCTGCTGGTTGAAACCCAGAAGACCTTGGCCCCTGTTTTCTTGTCGGTTGCCCAGGTTTCGGTCGCCAGGGCGGCGCCGGCCGTCAGGAAGAGGAGTGCTGACAAGACACCCATGAAGCTCCAGGATCGATGGAATCGCAATGGAAAGCCTCCTTTGCGGCCTATTGGAGAAGTGAAACGGGTTGGGGAATAACGCGATTGGACCATATTAACTTCTTCACCGTTAAGAATTTTCACCTCACGAGACGGCAGTGTCAATAAGAAAAACAGGTGGTCCTTCGCAGCGGGCCACACCCCGAAACACGATACATTCCTTCTATCCGGGAGATTGTCATTAACGTAAAATAGCAGAGAAGCGAGATGCTCGGGGCTTATTTGCTCAAGACCGGGGAGGGGAGTTCGATGAAGCACAGAAGGTCCTTTTTCCTGTTTGCCTGCCTGCTTTTCCTGGCCATAATCCCGATATCCGCGGAGGGCGCCGTTTACCAGGGCAAGAACATAGACGGGATCACCTTTAAGGGTGAAGTCGTACTTTTGTTGGACCCTGTGCCTGTCACCGTGGTGTTTTCAGGCATCAACGCGACGGTCTACTGGCAGGGAGGGGGAAGCGACAGGTTTTCGCTGAAATCGGAAACGATCCAGGATCCCTCCTTCATCGAACTCGAAGGGGGCCCTGTCGAATGGCTGGGAGCTTTGCTGGAAATCTACATCTGAACAGCAAGCCCTGGTCCGGGACATTGAGAAGCGCTTGTAAAACCCGGATTTCGCCGGGACTAGTAGGCGCCAGGGGTGATTACCTATGAAGTTCGGCAGCTCCTGGCTCAAGGCGTTATGGCAGGGCAACCGACCGCTATGGGAAGCCTTTTGGGTTTTCGGAGTCGGTATCCCCCTGGTGATCAAGGGGCTTCTTCTCGCTTTCATCCGCTTTTCCGGTGCACCTGCGGGCGCGGCCATCACCATCCTGGGAGCTGCCCTCGTTTTGGAACTGGTCTTCGCCCTGGTCTCGGTCTGGAGATGTTCCCCCAATACAAGCCGAAAAACCTGGTTCTTCATGGCCAGGGGGTGGGCCATACTGGTTCCGCTGACGGTCTTCTACCGGATTTTCGTATCCTGACTGGTTTTTCTGCAGCGTCAAGAGTTACCGGAAAGCCGCATCACGGCATCCCAGAGCACGGCCCCAATCGAATTCGGGACGACCTGTTCATAACCCGAAACGGAGTAGGGACGCCTGGTCTGGTTTATGACGCTTCCATCCGTGCCGTAATCAATGATCCACAAGCTTTGAGACTCTCTATTTTTCTTCTTGAAAGCCTCCTGGACGAGCATGTGGGAATAATTTTGCCCGTATTCCTTTTTCTTTTTATCCATTTCCATACTTTGGGGAATATATTTCTCCCATACCAGGAGATAGTCCCCCTTGTCTTCTATTGAAGCGCTGTCAATGAAGATGTGGTAAATACTGTCATTTCTATAGACTTCCACGAAATTGGCGGCATCGGCCCTCTCGGAGGGAAGAAGAAGGATGCCTGCCAATAAAAGAACCCAAAAAATCGTTTTTTTCATCATCACTTTCTGGCACCACCTTTT
>CAYRNZ010000080.1:0-4457 GCA_964425765.1 uncultured Synergistaceae bacterium | reverse complement strand
GGATCCGGATCGAGGACATCGTCCTCGTGACGGAGAAAGGGGCGGAACCGCTGAGCTTCTTCCCGAAGGAGATCACGATCGCCTGAGGGGAGCGCGGAATAAAAAGGAGGGGACGGCTTCGGCCGCCCCCTCCTTCGTGCTCTTTCCTAGGGCTTGATCTTCTTGAAGAGCATGCTCTTTCCTTCTTTGGCCACGAGCACCACACCCACCTTGTCAAGGGGCGTATGGGTGGCTGGGTCGATGGTGATGGTGGCGTGGAGGAGCTTCAGTCCCTTCGTGCTCTCGAGAGCCTTCGCGATGGCCTTCGGGTCCGCCTTGCCGGCCCGCTTGACGGCATCGGCCAGCCAGTACATGGAATCGTAGGCCAGGACGCCGTTTGCGAATTCCTTGCACTCGTCGTTGTACTTCTTGCGGTAGGCGGCGAAGAACGGTTTCAGGGCGGTGTCCTCGGGCGCCAGGTGGTTGATCCAGTAGGAGTTCTCCATCGCTTTGCCGGCGATCTCCCACATGAACTCCCCGTATCCGTCACCGCCGACGAAGACGATCTGGTCCATCCCGAGCTCACGGGCCTGTTTCATGGGGAGCGCCAGGTCCTTGCCGATGTTGGGGAGGATGAGGACTTCGGCGCCGGAGGCCTTTATCTGGGTCAACTGTGCCCGGAAATCGACGTCCTGGCCCCCCCTGAAGCCCTGGTCGGCGACGATGGACCCGCCGTACTTCGTGTAGTTGTCGACGAAGAACTGGCGCAACCCCTGGGCGTAATCACTGGCCACGTCGTACAGGATGGCGGCCTTCATTTTTTTCAGGTCCTTGGCCACGAAGTAGGCGATGAGCTTGCCCTGGTAGGGATCCGTGAAGCAGATGCGGAAGGTGAAGGGGCGAACCTTCCCCTGCTCGTCTACCGTGACGGCCGGGTTGGTGGAAAGCGTTCCGATCTGCGGGACCCCTCCCCTGTTCACCAGGGGGGCGGTGGCGATGTTGATGCCGCTGGAGTTGGCCCCGACAACCGCCACGACCTTGTCCTGTTCGATCATTCGCCGGACCGCGTTGACGGCATCTTCGGCCCTGGACCGGAAGTCGTAGGGGACCAGTTCGAGCTTTCTTCCGAGGACCCCGCCCTTGGCGTTGATCTCGTCCACGGCCAGTTGGGCCGCGTTTCTCTCGGCCTGCCCGAAGGCGGCGAAATCCCCCGTCAACCCGGCAAGGTACCCGACCTTGATCGTGTCCGCCGCGAAGGCGCACCCCGCGACGATGGTGAAACAGGCAACCAGTATTGCCAGGAGCCATTTCCTTGCCATTCCACTACACCCCCCATCTAGGTATACGGCCCTTGGGCCGGTGTTGCCGGAATCGTGGAGCCGAAAAGCGGCAGGTTCCGCCTAAGGCTTCGGGAAATGCAGGTCCGCGGCCCCGTGGGGCGAAAGCCGGACCTCCGGCTCGTTGGTCGCGACGTGGCGGATCGCCCATTCCGCCCACTTGACCTTCTTTTCCATCAGCCGGGCGTGTTCCTCGTCGGAGTTGAACGGGTTGTAGAACCCGGCCGTGGGGGCCGGTTCGAACTTGAAGTAGCAGGGACCGTAGATCTTGGCCACCTCGGGGGCGTCGTAGAGCCGGTTTGCCCCGCCGTAGGAATCGAAGGTCCAGATGTAGAAGTCGATGGGGATGTCCACGACCTTCCGTATGCCGGCCATCTGGGGAAGCGTGAGGTCGGAGACGGGGTTGAAGGAACTGGCCCCGAGGTCCTGGGCGAGCTTGGCCCCGGCTGCCGAGGAGACGCCGGCCCACACCGAGAGCTTGATGGCGATGTCCTTCGGGAAGTTCCCCTGCTCCTGCATGGTCTTCACCAGGGCCAAAACTCCCCGGTCCACCAGCATGAAGCCCCGGAATCCGATCTCGTACATGCGGAACATATCGGCGATGACCTTGCGGATCTCGTCGGATCCCCGGTGGTTCAGCCCGCCGCACCGCTGCCCGTCGGCCGTGACGAACTGGCGGCCGATGTCCCAGGCGTTCCGGGGTCCGGGGATGGCGATGACTTCCATACGGTCCTCGGCGGCCATCTGGGCGAAGTCCCTCAGCTCCGCGTCGTCGTAGAGGGTGCCGCCCTGGCAGAACGAGACAAGCCGATGGATGGGGATGTCGCGGCGCCTCCGCTCGGCGATGAGGGCTTCGAGGACTTTGGGACCCTCCACACCGGACATCTCGATCCGGTAGTGTCCCCCGTCGGGGAAGCTTTTTCCGCTTGCGGGCCGGTCGTAAAGGTCGCGGCCGGGTATTCCAGCCTTTTCCATGAGTTCCGACACCTTGTCCAGGCTGATGGGCATCTTGGTTCCTCCTTTTTGGGGTCTGTTTTTTTGCCTTGACCTGCTTCACCCGGATATGCCGGGGAAGGGGCCCGTGTAACCGAGGTCCGACGAGACGCGCAGGCTGGCGCTCCTGAGCAGGGGGACCAGGTCCCGCTCCGTCTTTTCCTGGTCCGGGTGCCTGAACCGGGGGAACGAGAGGCTGATGCCGGCGACGACACCGCCGTCTGCCCCGAAGACCGGGGTTGCCAGGCATGCGAGCCCCTCGTGCGATTCCTCCAGGTCCCTCCCGAACCCCGAGGCCCTCACCGCGAACAGCTCGGACTGGAGTTCCGCATAAGAAGACAGGGTTTTGGGCGTGTATTTTTCCATCGGCCTCCTGCCGAACAATCCCCGGACCCGGGGCTCGGGCAGGAAGGCGAGGATGGCCTTGCCCAGGCTGGAGCAATAGGCCGGAAGTTTCTGCCCGATCGGCAGGAGGACCCGGATCAGTCCCGAACACTGGACCGTGTCGATATAGAGGATGTCGCGCCCCTCCAGGATGCCGAGGCTCGCGGCTTCTCCCGCTTTGTCGGCCAGGTCCAGCAGGGTCGGGTGTGCCCGTTCCCGGAGGCTTTCCGTCTCGGGGAACCCGCCGCTCAGGGCGGCGAACCGGTTCGTGTTGGAATACCCCTGGGTCGCCGGGTTCTGGCAGACGTAGCCGATGGATTTGAGCGTGGCGAGGATCCGGTAGACCGAGCTCTTGTCCAGGCCCACCTGTTCGGCGATGCGGGTCACCCCCGTTTCGCCCTCGCGCCCCAAAAGTTCCGCGACCTCGAAGGTCCTGAGGACCGAGGCGAGGATCTGTTCCTTCCCGCCGGGCCGAGCCGTCAAGGCCGTCCCCTCCGTCGGGAGTAGGCGGCCAGGCCTGCCGCCAGGATCTCCCCCGCCCGTACCAGCTTGTCCTTTTCCAGCGCGTAGCAGAGCCGGATCTCGTCGCGGCCGAGCCCCGGGGTGGCGTAGAAGCCCTCCAGGGGGGCGACGAGGACCGTCTCGCCCTCCAGGTGGAATTCCTCCATCATCCAGATCGCGAACGACTGGGCGTCGTCCACCGGGATGCGGGCCGACAGGTAGAAGGCCCCCTCCGGCCGCCGGAAGGTCACCCCCGGGATCCCTGCGAGGGTTCCGCAGAGGAGGTCGCGCCGCTTTTGGTATTCCGCTCGGACCTCATCCAGGAAGCTTTGCGGCGTGCGGTAGAGGGCCGCGGCCCCCACCTGTTCGAGTGTGGGGGTGCAGCCCCTGGATTGGGCGAACTTCATGGCCTGTTCCATCACGGCCGAGTTCCTGGAGACGATGTAGCCGATGCGGGCGCCGCAGGCGCTGTATCGCTTGGAAACGGAGTCGATCACCACGACGCGGTCTTTCGCCTTCTCCTCGGCAGCGAAGCTCGTGAAGGGCAGGCCGTCGTAAGCGAAATCCCTGTAGACCTCGTCCGCGATGATGAACAGGTTGTGTTCCACGGCCAGGTCCGCCAGCATCCCGACTTCCTCCCGCGAGAAAACCGTGCCGGTGGGGTTGCCGGGGTGCGAAAGCAGGATTCCGCGCGTCCGGGGCGTGATTTTCGACGCCACCGCTTCACGAGGGTTCGGTGTCGGCAGGTGGTACCCATCCTCTGTCCGGGTGGTGACGGGGACGATTTTTACTCCCGCCCCGGCACAGACGGCCGCATAGTTCGCGTAGAAGGGCTCCGGGACGATCAGCTCGTCACCGGGGTCGCAGAGGACCATCACCGTGAACCAGAGGGCCTCGCTGCCTCCAGCCGTCACCAGGACATCCGCCGGTTCCAGCGGCACCTTCAGTTCCTCGCGGTACACGCGCGCGAGGGCCTCCACCAGGGCCGGGTTGCCGTGCGAGCCCCCGTAGGCCAGGACAGGTTCCCGGAAACCCCTGACGGCTTCGAAGAACCCTTCCGGGGTGGGGACGTCCGGTTGGCCGATGTTCAGGAAAAAAACCTTCTTGCCGCTTTTCCGGGCCTTTTCGGCGTAGGGGACCAGCCCCCTGATAGGGGAAGCCGGGACGGAAAGGGCCCTGCCCGAGAGCACGGTCTTCACGGCGGCCCCCTACTCGAACTCCTCGAGCATCTTCGCGAAGTCCTCCTCGCGGCCCTTGAGGATA
>CAYRNZ010000079.1:0-4600 GCA_964425765.1 uncultured Synergistaceae bacterium | reverse complement strand
ACCAGGTCCCCCGCCAGCTGCAGCAACTCTTCCGGCTCGAATGCCGCTTCCAGCCGTACCAGCAGGCTTTCCATCCCGCATCTCCCCCTAGGGAACGATTCTCGCCTTTTCCGCCCTGAAGTCTTCCCACATGTTCTCCCGCAATTCGGGAAAGAGAAGAGTCCTCAGTGAGGCGGCCGCGAGTATCCGCGCACCCCTTACCAGCGCTTCGTGGGCCTCCGGCTGGACAGTGGCGGCGGCGAAATCCCTGGTGTGCCAGGCAAAGGGGTGCGGGGTGATGGAAAGCGTGGGCTGTAGGGTCGGGCACCGCTTGCTCACGTTACCGACGTCGGAAGAGCCCTGGGGACCCGGGGAAGGACCGAAGGCCACGCTCCGGCTGCCGAAAACGTCTTCCATCATCTTCTCCGCTGCAGGGTTCGGCTGGACATCGTCGAAGGAAAGCTCGAAGTTCCTCCACTGGACCTCTGTCTCTGTGGCCATGGCGGCACCTCTGGCTGCATTCAGAGCCTTTTCCACTATCCTGTCCAGCTGGCCCCTCCAGGGGGACCTGAAATAGAAACGCGCGACGGCCGATTCCGGGACGATGTTCGGGGCGGCCCCACCCTGGTGGATGATGCCGTGCATCCGGATCTCCGGGCGTACGTGTTGCCTGAGCATGTCGATGGCGTGGAAGAACAGGGTCGCCCCGTTCAGGGCGTTGCGTCCCTCCCAGGGGGCTCCTGCGGCGTGGGCGGCCCGTCCGGTGAAAGTGAACTCCATGGCGTCCATGGCCAGGGCCCTGTAGCTGACGAAGGAGTCCCGCCCCCCGCAATGGATCATGAGCGCCAGGTCAACCTCGTCGAAAATCCCGCCCTTCGCCATGGGGATCTTTGCCCCGTTCGTTTCCTCCGCCGGCGTCCCGACGACCCACAGGTCGCCTCCCGCCTCGTCCATCACCGCGGCAAGCCCGGCCCCCGCAAGGAGGCTCATCGCCCCGTGGACGTTGTGGCCGCAAGCGTGGCCGATCTCGGGCAGGGCGTCGTATTCCGCCAGGAGCGCCACCCTGCCGCCCGGGCCCTTGCCGAGCCGGCCCCGGTAAGCCGTGGGGATTTCGTAGAACGGGATCTCGACCTCGAAGCCGGCCTTCCGGAGGAATTGGGCATGCTTCCTGGCGGTCTCGAACTCCTGTTCGGAGATCTCCGGGTTTTTCGCCAGGTCGTCGCTCAGGGCGACCGCGTCCCCTGCATGGCGGTCTATCGCGTCGTCAACCTTCTTCAGCAGTCTTTCATAATCCGGCATCTGAACTCGTCCCCCTTTTCTTCGCGCTCTTGTGCGATCAGCGAAGCAGCAGCCTGCCCTCGGGTTCCGGGGCAAGGACTCCGTTTTCCACCGCGATCCGACCGTTGACGATCACCGCGGCGATACCCTCCGGGGCAGCGATCTGGTCCTCGAAAGTCGCCTTGTCCATCAATCGGTCGGGGGAGAACACGACGAGGTCTGCCGGGGCTCCCTCCTCGATCCGCCCCGAAGGCAGCCAGGCCATTTCCGCCGGCAGGGCAGTCGCGTGGCGTACCGCTTCCGCCCAGGAAAGCCCCTCCTCGCGGAGCCACCGCATTGCCCTGGGGAAGGCCCCGGCTGCCCGGGGATGCCCCTCACCGCCGCGCAGGATCCCGTCGGAGGCAACGGCGCAGAGAGGATGCCTCAGGCAAAGCCTTATCTCGTCCTCGTTCATGACGTGGGCGATGATGAGCGCCTGGGGGTCGTTTTTCCGCATGTCCTCGTAAATCCCGGGGGTCAGCCTTTTTCCCCGGTACTTCCCGCTTGCCGCCTCCAGGCTCTCCAGCCCCTTGTTCCACCTTTCCTCGAAACCCGGGTCGAAAACCGTGGAGCCGATAAAGGTGCAGAAAGCGGAGTAGGGATAACAGTCGAAGGTGACGTCCGCTCCCCTGGCGCGGGCCTCTTCGATCATCCCGATGGAACGGGCGGTGAAGCCGAAGGCAGTCATGCTTCCCAGGTGGGAGACCTGGACCCGGATCCCGAAACGTTCCGCGAGGCCGATGACCTCCGCGACCGATTCCAGGCAATCGGGACCGTCATGGCGGATGTGGACCGAGACGAAACGCTTCGGGTGCCTGGCAAGCACCGCGCAAAGAGCCTCGATCTCCCTCGGGCTCGTGTTCGGAGCGTACTCCAGCCCGAAAGAAAGACCGAAGGAGCCCATCCCCATCTCCCTTTCGAGAAGATCCACCATCCGGGCTATCTCCGCCTCGTTCGCCGGCTGGTAGACGTCGGTGATGCCCACATCTTCCCGCAACGCGCGGTGACCGGTCAGGTACCCCAGGTTCAGCCACGGCCTGGCCCGCTTCTTCTTGACAAGTTCCAGGCTGGGCCCCGATCCGCAGTTGCCCGCCAGGGCCGTGGTCACACCCTGCTTCAGGAGCGCCTTCTGGATCGTCCCCGGGTCGTCCAGGTCCTCGTCATGCATGTGCGTGTCGATGAAACCCGGTGAAACCATCATGCCCGAAGCTTCCAGGACTCTCCCGGCCGTTACCTCGCCCCTGCCTGAGTACACGATCCGGCCATTCTCCACACCGAGGTTGAGCTTTTCTTCCGTCCCCTTTGCGGGGTCGACGACTATCCCTCCGCGAATGAAAATATCCAATGACACGATTCGATCCCCCCTCAAAAAGCCGCCGGGGGATTCCCCCAGGGCTCATGGAAACCGGTTTTTCCCCCGCACCCCTTCGTTTCGTGCGGAGCGATGCCGGTTCTCTCCTTTTTCCTTAAAAACCCGCCTTTTATCGGTTAAACTGACAGTTGCCGAAACGTCCTGATTAGTGTAGAAGAGCCCGGCACAAATTACAACAAGGACCGGCCGGCCGGGGAAAGGCCGGGACAATGCCCTGTTCAGGGGGAACAGGGGTCTTGCAGAAGGGAGAGTCCGGATTGTCCTTCAAAAAGGAATGGAAAGCGCTCTGCGCCGTCGCCGTCACGCTGTTGCTGTGGGCCTCGGCCTTCGCGGGGATCAAGGCGGGGCTTAAGGCCTACAGCCCCGGACAGCTGGCCCTCCTGCGCTTCATCGTGGGTTCGGCATCAATGGCCCTCTACGCGAAGAACCGCGGATTCGGCCTTCCCGAAAAACGTGACATCCCCACCATTCTCTGGGTCGGCTTTTTGGGCTTCACCGTCTACCATGTCTTCCTAAACTACGGGGAGCAGACCGTCTCCGCGGGGGCGGCCAGCCTCATCGTGTCCTTCACCCCGGTCATTACCGCGCTTTTGGCCGTATTCCTCCTGAAGGAACGCCTGAACGTTTTCGGCTGGGCGGGGATCGCGGTCAGCGTGGCCGGGGTCGCCCTCATCTCCTTCGGCGAGAGCGGAGGCATAGCGCTGGGCACGGGCAGCCTGCTGGTCCTCGTCTCCTCGCTCGGCAGCAGCCTCTACAACGTCTTCCAGAAACCTCTCCTGAAGCGCTACGACCCTGTTGCCTTCACCACCTACGCCATGATCGCCGGAACGCTTTTCATGCTTGTTTTTCTGCCGGGGCTGGCCGGGGCGGTCCGCAGGGCGCCCCTCGGGGCCACGCTCTCGGTCGTATACCTGGGGATCTTCCCCGGGGCCATCGCCTACAGTACCTGGACCTACGCCCTGTCCCGCATGCCGGCTTCCCGCCTGGCCACTTCCCTCTACGTCTCCCCCGTGCTCGCCATCGCCATCGCCTGGCTGTGGATCGGGGAGATCCCGACGCTCCTGTCCCTGGCGGGAGGAACCGTCACCCTGGCAGGGGTCGTCCTCACCAACGCGAAAGGCAAATGAACAGGGGGGCGCCACCGCTGCAGGCGCCCCCCTGTTCATGCCTCGAAGCTCTTCCGGGCTTATTCCCGGATCATCACAAGCATCATCTTGAAACGCGTTTCCGCCTTCATCGAGTGGGGCACATCAGCGGGCATCAGGAGCATCCGGCCCGTATCGACCTTGTGAGGCACACCTCCGACCGTGAAGACGGCCTCCCCTTCCAGCCCGGCCACCAGGGCATCGTACGGGGCCTTGTGCTCGCTCAGCGACTGCCCTGCATCGAAGGTGAAAAGTGTCACGCTGCCGCCCTCAGAGTCCAGTATAGACCGGCTGACGATTCCTCCGTCCTGGAAGTCCAGGACTTCCCCTGGGTAGAAGGCCTTCCCGGAGAGGGGATTCATCCCCGAGGCTTCTCCCCCGCAGCATCCGCAATCGCATCCGCAGCTCATTCCGTTTCCTCCTAGCCCAGGATGGCTTTCAGGTCTTCGTCCGCAGTCGTGATCGGCATCACGTTGAAGGCGTTCTGGAGAATGCCGAGGACGGGCTGGGTGACGAACGCAGGCAGGCTCGGGCCGAGGCGGATGTTCTTGATCCCCAGGTGCAGCAGGGTCAGGAGAATGCACACAGCCTTCTGCTCGTACCAGGACAGGACCAGGGAAAGGGGCAGCCCGTTGACGTCGGTCCCGAACGCGTTGGCGAGGGCCGCGGCCACCTGGATCGCGGAATAGGCATCATTGCACTGTCCGCAGTCGAGGAGCCTTGGAATCCCGTCGATGTCGCCGAACTCGAGCTTGTTGAACCGATACTTGCCGCAGGCCAGGGTCAG
>CAYRNZ010000078.1:2986-4721 GCA_964425765.1 uncultured Synergistaceae bacterium | reverse complement strand
GAGGGGCGGCAGGAAATCCTGCCGCCCCTCAGACTGTTTTTTCTTTCAGGCCTCGTTGTTTCTATTGGTAGCCCATGGATACCGCGATGCCGATGAAGATCATCTGCACCACGTAAAGGCCAAGGAAGACGGGGGTGAAGAATTTCCACCACTTCTCAAGGGGAACCTTGGCTATGGAGCAGATGACGGGGCAGAGGGTCGTCGGGAAGTAGATGTTGGAGAATCCGTCGCCGTACTGGAAGGCCAGGACTGCCGTCTGGCGGGTGAATCCCAGGAGGTCGGCCAGAGGGGCCATGATCGGCATGGTCGTCGAGGCCATGCCGGAACCCGACGGGATGAAGAAACTGATGATAGTCTGCACGAAAAGCATCCCCTGGGCCGAGAACCAGGCCGGGAAATGCGCCAGGGGCAGGGACAGGCCGTAGATAACGGTGTCGATGATGTTCCCCTCGCGCATGACGATCAGGATGCCCCTGGAAACGCCGATGACCATGGCCCCGAAAACGATGTCCCGGAAGCCCTCGAGATAGCTCTCGGCCATCTTGTCGGGACCCCATCCCGCCACTGCTGCGCAGGCCAGGCCCATGACGATGAAGAGCCCCGCGAGTTCGTCAAAGTACCAGCCCTTCTTGATGACTCCCCAGACCATGACCGCGACGGTAAGGACCACCAGGAGCAGGCCGATGATGTCCCTCGTGTGGAACCTGGAGTTCAGGAGTTCGTCCTTGTCGAGCCTGAGGGCACCCATGTCGACACCGTAGACGTGACTCTTCGTGGGGTCCTTCTTGATCTTGACGGCGTACATCATGACCCAGATCACGGAGACCGTCATGAAGACCACCCAGGACACGATGCGGAACTGCATCCCGGAGAAGAGGGGTAGTTCCGAGAACTTCTGCGCCAGGCCGACTGTAAAGGGGTTCATGAAGGCTGCCGAGAACCCGACGCCGACACCGACCACGACCATGCACATCCCGACGATGGCGTCGTAGCCCATGGCTATCGCCAAACCGACAAACAGGGGGATGAACCCGAAGGTTTCCTCGAACATCCCGAAAATGGCTCCGCCAAGGCCGAAGACGTACATGAACACCGGTATGATGAGCAGTTCCTTGCCTTTCATCACCCTGAGCAGCCAGCCGATGAAAGAGTGAAGGGAACCCGTCTTCAGGACCGTGTAGAAGGAAGCGTAGGACAGGAAAACGAAGAAGGATACGGCGGCAGCATCGACCATCCCTTTCTGGACGGCGATGAACGTCTGGAGGAAGCCGACCGGCTTGGCCTCCACAGTGTGATAGGTTCCCGGAACGACCGCCATTCGGCCGGTGGCGGCGTTCTCCGCCCGCTGGAATTCACCGGCCGGCAGGAAGTGGGTTGCGATGGCGCAGATGACGATAAGACCAAAAAGAAGAACGAAGGTGTGAGGGACTTTCATGTACCACTTCTTCGGTGCCGACTGTTCCAGTTCCGACATGTTACCAACCCCTTTCGTTTAGTGGGAACGACTCGCCATATGGATTAAGCTAAACAGGGCTATCATAAGAGCACTTCATAGAATCGTCAATGCAAAAAGCCTTGGGGGATCGGTGCCGAGACCTATTTGATCCCCTTTAGCACATCTCCAATTAGAGATTTTCGTAGAGATCGGTGCTCAGGTACTTCAGGCCGCTGTCGTTAAGGGTCAGGACGATGTTGTTGCCTCTTTCCGGGCCATGAAGGAGCTTGATGGCTGCGC
>CAYRNZ010000078.1:0-2886 GCA_964425765.1 uncultured Synergistaceae bacterium | reverse complement strand
TCGGTGGAGTTGCCCTTCGACATGCAGGCGATGAAACGGTACCCTTTTACGGCGCAGACGATGGCCAGCCCGGTGCCCGTGTTGCCGCTCGTCAGTTCCACCACCGATTGTCCCTTCCTGAGCAGCCCCGCGGCTTCCGCCTCTTCGATCATCTGCAGGGCGATGCGGTCCTTCTTGCTGAAACCCGGGTTCAGGTATTCCATTTTCGCGAAGATGTTGCCCTCCACTCCCGCATGCTCCGCGATCCGAGAAAGGTGAACCATGGGGGTGTTGCCGATGGCTTCATGAACTCCGCTCAAAATCCCGGACATCTTTTCTCCTCCCTTGGCCGCCGGTTCATTCGACAGCCCATTTTTTTATGATAATGCGGAAAGCTCGAATTTGGATACGAAAAGGGATTTCCAAACCCGACATCCCCATTTCCGCATTAAAATGGGTGCACCTGTATGATTTCTTGCGAGAAGGGAGACATGTGTCGATGAGGAGGAGTGACCGGGCGATCACGGATCGGCAGGAACTCGAATCGGTTCTAAGGGAGGCTGGCGTCTGCAGGATGGGGCTTTGTGACGAGGGAAAACCCTATGTGGTTCCCATGAACTACGGTTACCGGGACGGGAGCGTCTTTCTCCACTCTGCGGCGGAAGGCAGGAAGATCGACATCCTTCGCAGGAACCCCAACGTATGCCTTGAATTCGAGAAGGACGTCGAACTCGTGTCGGCTGAAGCGGCATGCAGTTTCAGCATGAAGTACCGCAGCGTCATTGCCTCGGGCAAGGCCGTTTTCCTCGAGGGAACCGAAGAGAAATCTTTCGGGTTGAACGTGATCATGGTCCAGTACACGGGCAAGGAATTCGTTTTCCCGCCCCAGGCGCTTGAAAAGATCGTCGTATTGAAGGTCGACCTGGAGGAATGCTCGGGCAAGCACAACCGCTGCTAAAAAAAGCGCGAAAAGGAGGATTCTCCATTGAAGAAAATCTGCCTGCTCCTCGCGGACGGGTTCGAAGCCGTCGAGGCCAGCGTCTTTACCGATGTCCTGGGGTGGAATCTCTACGAAGGGGATGGAACGACGAAGGTCGTGACCTGCGGGACTCTGCCCCGATTGAGGTGTACCTGGAACTTTACGGTGATCCCCGAGATGGTGATCGAAGACCTGAAAGTGGAGGAATTCGACGCCCTTGCCATTCCCGGGGGGTTCGAAGAAGCCCATTTCTACCGCGGTGCGTTCAGCGAGCCTTTCCTGGAAGCCATCCGCGAATTCGACCGGCAGGGCAAGGTCATCGCCACGGTCTGCGTCGCTGCCCTGGCCGTAGCGAAGAGCGGCGTCCTCGAGGGACGCAGGGCCACGACTTACAACATCGGGGGCTGGCGGCAAAAACAGCTTGCCGAGATGGGGGCCGTCGTGGTTCCCGACAGCCGGGTCGTCGTGGACGGGAACATCATCACGTCGTACAACCCCTCCACGGCCTTCGAGGTCGCCTTCCTGCTCCTGGAGAAACTCACGTCGACGGAGAATGCGGACAAGGTCAAGGCGCTGATGGGCTTCAAGTGAAGCCTCGGGGGGTTATTTGCCCATCAACCTTCCCACGAGGAGTGTCCCTTCGAAAAGCAGGTACAGGGGGATTCCAAGGAGCGCCTGGGAAACCACGTCGGGCGGGGTAAGCACCGCGGCGGCGATGGCGATGGCCATGATGATCCAGGATCTCAGGCGGGACAGGGTGCGTGTCTTGACGAGCCCCGTGCCGATGAGGAAAAGCAGGAATACCGGCAGCAGGAAGACGGAACCGGCGGCGACCATGAGGGTGAAAAGGAAAGAAAGGTAATCTGCGAACCCCCAAAGGGGAAGGATGTTGTCGCCGGCGGAGAAGAAAAGGAAAAACCTCAGGGCCAGGGGAGAGATGGCACTGTAGGCGAAGGCGGAACCGGCAAAGAAAAGCAGGGGAGTGGCGATCGCGGCGGGGAGGAAATAGCGGGTCTCCTCTTTCCTGAGGGCCGGATAGATGAAGAAAATGGCCTGGAGAATCGCCAGGGGAGCGGAAAACAGGATTGCAGCCCAGAATGAAAGCCTCATGTAGGCCAGGAACTTGTCGTAAGGCTTGAAATAATACAGCGAAACCCCTAGCCCCTGGATCGGAGCCTGGAGGAAAGCGGCCAGGTGCCTGGAAAGGAAAAACAGCAGCACGAAGGCCGCGAGGAAGAACAACAGCACGCCGAGGATACGGCGGCGGAGTTCTTCCAGGTGATCGGTGACGTTGCCCTCACTCTTCACTTTTGCCGTCACTTCCGTTTTCTTTTTTCTTGTCTTCCGGTTCTCCCGATTCAAAACCCTTCTTGAACTCTCGAATGGCGCTCCCGGCTGCCCTCCCGATCTCGGGGAGACGTTTTGCCCCGAACAGAAGCAGGGCGAGCACCAGGAGCACCAGGATTTCCCCCATGCCAAGATTCACGTCGGTCCCTCCTTTCCCTGAACGTCGTTTTCTAGAAAGGAAACTCCTCGAGCGGATCGAGGACAGGTCCTTCTTCAGTCTCCCCCGGTCGTTTCGCAGTCCCGTGATACCTCAGGCCTGAAACCGCCATCGCCTTCGGCAGGGCCGGACAGGCATATTCGCAGGCCCCGCACCCGATGCAGAGCGATGGGTCGATTTGCGGTATGGAAAGGCCTTCCCCGTAGGGAACCATGTGAGCCGCCTGGGTTGGGCAATGTTCGGCACAAGCCCCGCAAGCGGTCCCGTTCTTCACGACAATGCAGGCGGCCGGCTCGAAATGGGCCCTCCCGATCTGGGATCGCTGCTTGGCCTCGAGCGTCAGGGGTTCGATGGCGCCCGTAGGGCAGGTTCCCGTGCAGGCCGTGCATTCATACTGGCAGTAGCCGTAGCGGTAGTCAAGACG
>CAYRNZ010000077.1:0-4868 GCA_964425765.1 uncultured Synergistaceae bacterium | reverse complement strand
GATGGGCGGGCATGCCCACGGCGAAAACCACCACTAGGCTTGTACCGGCTGCGGGGAGCATGGTGTTATAGGGAACAAGCCGGGAAAAACGGCTTCGGGCTGACAGATGAAGGACCTTCCTGGATGGGAAGGTCCTTTTTTTGCCGTTGTTTTTTAAATAACAGCGGTTCTGCATTGGCGATATACTGATGAGCAGAAGGACAAATGCCGTCTTTGCGGGGAGGGGTTCGATGCGCAAAAGGGCGCTTTTCCCGTTGGTGGGTCTTTTGTTCTGGATTGCCCTTGCCGCCTTGCCGGCTAAAGCCGCCCTGAACGACGAAGAGTTTGCCGGACTGTGCAAGAGAGGCTCGGCAGCCCAGGTGCGGGAGGCCGTAATCGAAGGTGCCGATACCGGCGCAAGGACCACGGGAGAGGGTTGGACCGGGCTCATGCTGGCGGCACGCTATAACCCTGATGCCGATGTTGTTGCCGAACTCGTGAAGGCCGGCGTGAAGGTGAACGCCGAGGCCAACGGGGTGACAGCCCTCATGCTTTCGGCTAGAAACCCCAACCCCTCGGTCACGGCTGTCCTCCTAAAAGCCGGGGCCGACGCCGGGGCCAAAGACGCTTCTGGCTGGACCGCCCTGATGTATGCGGCCAAGTTCGGCAAAAGCGCTGAAAACCTCCAGGCACTCCTGGAAGCGGGGGCGGACGTCCATTCCAAAGGCAATTCCGGTCGTGCGGCCCTCGACCTGGCGGCCCAGGCCAACGAAAACCCCGCAGTCATCGCGGAACTGGTGAAAGGCGGGGCAGCGGTCGATGCGGCCGAACAGCACGGTTGGACCCCGCTGGTCCTGGCGGTGATGGAAAACCCGAATCCGCTCGTGATTGCGGAGCTTCTCCGCGCGGGTGCGGATGTGAACCTGGAGGTACCCGAACTGGGAACTCCGTTGATCTGTGCGGCCCAGTTCCGCGGGGACACGAAGGTCCTGGACGCGTTGTTGAAGGCGGGAGCCGATGTCAACGGAAAAAACGAGGATGGCATGACCGCCCTCCTGCATGCCGCTCGGACGAACCCGAACCTGGAAGTGATCCGCGGGCTGCTGAAAGCGGGCGCGAATGTCGGCGCAAGTGAGAGAAACGGAATGACAGCCCTCATGTTTGCGGCGATGGAGAACGGGAACCCGAAGGTCCTGGATACCCTCTTGAAGGCGGGGGCGGAGGTGAACGCAAGGGACAAAAACGGATCGACGGCCCTCATGTTTGCGGCAGAATACGGGAACCCGGTCGCGGTCGAGATGCTCCTGGGGGCCGGTGCCGACGCGAAGGCACAAAACCGGGACGGCAAACGCGCCCTGGACCTGGCCGCCGGGAACGACGGCCTGGCGGGAACGGCCGCCTACCGGCAGTTGAAGCGGGCCACGAACAAGTGACTCGAGAGGCCCGCACGGGGCGGGGCCCGCGAGGGATCGCCACCCGGCTGGGTCACCCGAAAGCCCGGACGGCGCTCAAGGAAAATGCCGGGAAAGACGGCTTCGAACTGAACGAGAAAGGACCTCCCCCGATCGGGAGGTCCTTTCCTGGTATTCGCGGAGGTTCCAGGGAGTTATCCAAAGTGCTTGTAGAAAAGCCTTTTTGCCGTTTCCGCGCAGCCAAAGTAAAGGGTCACAATCAGGGTAACCGCGATTATCGTTCCTGTCGGGAGGGTTGAAAAGCCCAGGAGGGATCCGAGAGGAGAGAATGGAAGACTGATGGTCAGCGTTACGATGCAGCCCGTTGCCAGCAGCAGGAGAGTTCCTGGCCTGTCCTCCCAGAAGGCTTTCCGTGTGCGGATGACCAAAACGATCAGACTGGCCGAAACGACTGATTCGACAAACCAGGCGGTCCTGAACGTCTCGGTGTCGGCCCTGAAAACGAGCAGCAGCACGGCGAAAGTCATGAAGTCGAAGAAGGAGCTCAACAATCCGAAGACGGTCATGAAGCGCTTGATGAAACCGACGTCCCAGCGATGGGGGGTCCGGAGCAGGTTTTCGTCGACCCGGTCCGAAGCTATGGCCATCTCCGGAAAGTCGGTGAGGAGGTTCGTCAACAGGACTTGCTTGGGGAGAAGCGGCAGGAAGGGAAGAAAGAGTGAGGCCCATGCCATGCTGAACATATTGCCGAAGTTGGCGCTCGTCGCCATGAAGACGTACTTCATGGTGTTGGCAAAAGTCTTCCTTCCTTCGCGGATCCCGTCTCTCAATACCTCGAGGTCTTTCTGCAGGAGGACGAGGTCAGCCGCTTCCTTGGCAACGTCAACCCCCGTGTCGACGGAAATGCCCACATCTGCCGAATGAAGGGCGGGCGCGTCGTTGATCCCGTCCCCAAGAAAGCCGACAACGTTGCCGGCCTTCTTCATGGCAAGGATAACCCGTTCTTTCTGGTTGGGGTCGACATCGGCGAACACGTCGACCTTGCCGACCGCATGAATCAGGGCTGCATCGGTCAAACGGCGGAGGTCTTCTCCCGAAAGAATCCGGGTTTCGTCCAACCCTACTTCGCCCGCAACGGTCGAGGCGACGAAAACATTGTCGCCGGTAATGACCTTCAATGAGACACCAAGCTCGCGAAGATCCTGTATTGCCCTTTTTGCAGGTTCTTTCACGGGATCCTTCATGAGGATAAACCCGGCAAAGACCAGGTCTTCCTCGTTTTCCGCCGCCAGTTTTTCCAGGGCCGAATTTTCTCCATAGGCAACACCGAGCACCCTAAAGCCCTTGGAGCTCAAACTGTGGTAGAGGTCGAAGATCTGTTGACCGCTATCGGCAATCGGGACAGGTCCAGTTTGCGAAGCGACCCTGGAACAGACGGAAAGGATGCTCTTGAAGGCTCCCTTTGTGACGAGAAGCGGGGAACCGTTTTCTCTCACGAGGATGGTCAGCCTTTTCCTTACGAAGTCGTAAGGTATTTCCCCCAATTTATCGACCCCGGGGAATCCTTCGGGTCGAGTTTCCTTCAGGGCGAGGTCCACCGGGTTGGAAAATCCCGACTCGAACCAGGAATTCAAGGCAGCGAGCCGTAATACCCGGGGATCGGGACTGCCTTGGGGGTCCAGGGACGAGTCGACTTTCACGACGCCTTCGGTCAGGGTACCGGTCTTGTCCGAACAGAGGACGTTCATGCTGCCGATGTTTTCGATGGCGGAAAGGCGTTTGACGATGACCTTGTTGTCGGCCATCGTTCGAGCCCCCCGGGCGAGGTTCACCGAGATCACCGCGGGCAAAAGTTGGGGGGTCAGACCGACGGCCAGGGCAAGCGAAAAAAGCAGGGCCTCGAGAACAGGCCTGTGAAAATAGACGTTCACCGCAAAGATAAGGATGACGAGGACGAAGGTGACTTCCATGAGGAGGTAGCCGAATCGCCTGATCCCCCTTTCGAAATCCGTCTCGGCCTGGCGCAGTTTCAACCGGGCCGATATCGACCCGAAGACGGTTTCTTTCCCGGTTTTGACGGCCAGCATCCGGGCGGTTCCGCTCACTACATGGGTGCCCATGTGGAGGACGTTCGTGCGTCTTGAGAGGGGGGTGTCCAATGGAACCGTTCCGGCTGCCTTTCCCACGGGGAAACTTTCTCCTGTTAGGGAGGCTTCGTCGACAAAAAGATGGTTTGACTCCAGGACGACTCCGTCTGCCGGGATGGTGTCTCCTGCCGAGAGAATGACGATGTCCCCGGGGACGACGTGGACTCTCGGTATGTCGAGGATTTTTCCGTCCCTAAGGACTTTGCATCCTACCCGGACAAGGGAGAGAAGGGAACTGACCGCGTTTTCCGCCCCTCTTTCCTGCCAGAATCCAAGGAACCCGCTGGCGAAAATGATCGACAGGATGATTGCCGCATCCGTGTAATCCCGCAAGGTTGCGGAGAGCAGGGCCGAAACGATGAGGAGAATGATGATGGGAGATTTGAACTGTGATAGAAAAAGCGATAAATCGCGAGGGGGGGTAAATGAGGGTTTGGAAGAAAGGGCCTGGAAACGGTGTTCCGCTTCCTGCGCCTTGAGCCCGTCGGGGGAAGACTCAAGAGAAGCCAGAAGGGAAACCGGTTCGGTGCTCCAATACCCGTTGATCGTTGTCTTCAAGAAAGTCACCCCCCGGACAACATTCCGCACCCTCAAGATAGTCCTTTCCCTTAAGGAGATCAATGCATAATGATGCGACAGCAGGGTAAAGTCAAGGGCTGCGTTTTTACACCGGCTGCGCTCGGCGGGTTCGACCGGGCTGGTAGAATCATGTCCATAGGCTACGTTGATGGAAACCAGGGGAGGGATCTCACATGGGGAAGACGCTTCTTGTCATCGATTTACAAAACGATTATTTCCCGGGCGGGAAATTCCCCCTGTGGAATGCGGAGGGAACGCTTCTCTCTATCGAAAACGCGATCGGGCAGGCAAGGCTTTCCAAGGTCCCGGTCGTGCTGATTCAACATATCGCAGACGAAACCAGGGGGATCGCCCCGTTTTTCAATAAGGGCACCGAGGGGGCAAAGCTTCATCCGCGTATCCTTGCTGCCGCTCCGGAGGCCGCCGTTATCGTCAAAAGGCATGCCGACGGTTTCGTGGGGACACCTCTCGGGGAAACCCTGGATCGGCTGGGTACCACGGACCTCCTGGTGTGCGGAATGATGACGCAGAACTGTGTGACCCACACCGCCATTTCCAAATCGGCGGAGAAGTACCGGGTTGTCGTCTTGTCGGACTGTTGCGCGACCGTGGATGAGATGATTCACAAGATCGCCTTGAATGCCCTTTCGACGCGCGTGGTTCTTGCTCCCTGGCGCGAGACCCTGCCGTAGGGGGGGAATCCTTCCGGCTCACTCCGTCGGGCCGTTATCTTCGCCCTTCAGGATCCGTA
>CAYRNZ010000076.1:0-5061 GCA_964425765.1 uncultured Synergistaceae bacterium | reverse complement strand
TGTGGCAGCAGACCTTGCGCGGGTTTTTGACTGCACAATCCCTTCCTTTTCCCGCACCTGTCTTCTCCATCACGTCCTTGAGCGTTCCGGCCCCGACCGTGATGGCCTGGAGGACCTGCCCCTTGGTGACTCTCCTGCAATAGCAGACGATTTCCCCGTCAGGGGCGGACTTCCAGTCCACGGGATCCACTCCCCATGAAAGGCCTTATCAGGCTGGCTGCAACCCCACCATTTCCTCGATACGGCGGGTAATGTCCGGGGTGAGCCCCAAGCCCGAAGCCAGTTGGGCCAGGTAGGCTTTCTCAGCCGGGGTGTCCACTTCGATCGCCATCAGGGAGGCTGCGTAAACCTGCGCCGCCACTTCCATCCGGCCGTTCACCGCGTCGATCAGCTCTCCGGTCACCTGGGGTTTCTGCATCTCAGCCAGCACGTAATTCTGGTCTTCCTGGTTCGCCCCGGCTTCCTGCAGCTTGCCGATGATGCGCTGGATCTCTTTCTCGTCAATCCGGCCGTCCGCCTTTGCCGCGTTGATCATCGCCTTCAGCACGAGTTCGGTCTGCTGCTCGAGCTCCAGCCTGTCCTCGTCGTTTTGGGGTTCCAGGAGACCCGCTGGGACCTTTTCAGCCTCTTGCCTGCGCCCCTGGAGAGCCTTGAACGCCATCGCCCCCAAAAGGGCCATGGCTCCGCCGCCCAGCGCCCCGCCCACCGATTTCCCGCCCCCGCCGAGGAGGGCACCGGCCAGCGCCCCCAAGCCTCCGAGGGCCAGGTTCTGTTTCCCGCCCGCCGCCTTGCTCGCCTGTGCGAGGACTTCGCCGAGCATCCCGCCCAGGTCCTTCCCCTCGCCTCCCGCCAAGCCTCCAAGGCTTTCCAGGAGCCCTCCCTGTTTCTTCCCCATGGCCGTCTCGACCCTCTTCTTCGAGGAAGGCGTCATCTCCGACTGCAGCATGGCTCCAAGCAGATCACTAAGGCCCATCTTCTTCATCCTCTCCCTTTAACCGGATTTGATAATCGTTTATTGCCTGCTTCAAAATGCATCTCGGGCCTCTCAACAGTCGACATGCATAAGATTTTCTGTATTCTACATCAATTTATCTTCATTCTGATTTCAGATCCCATGGGTCCCTACGCCTCCCGGCTTTTGGCTTGATCCTTTCCCTGAGGTTCCTGGTTGCCTTTCATCTGCGCGAAGCCGAATGGACGGGCCCGTTGTTTCCGCTAAAATAGATACATAGTGAATGCTCAACTAGATAGACAGCCAATGAGGGAAGCAGGAGGACGAAAAATGGCACGTGGCGGAAGGCGAATCCCGGCGTTCTTTTTCTTCGCGACGCTACTCGTGATCGGAAGAATCGCGGTTATCGAAGCCGCGGCGCGCCTCCAAGGTTACGAGGTCGGCAAAACCCTTTACCTGGACGGGGAGAGTCGCGCGTGGATCCCCTTGGTTCGCGGAATGACCGACCTTGCCTTGCAGGCAAGGGTCAACCGAACACTGAAGGAGGCTATCCTGTCTCTGAAAAACCCGTCACAGGGAAGTTCCCTACACGGGGATTTCGGCATCTCGTTTTCCAACGAGGTTCTGTTTGGCATCCATTTCGAGGGCGACAGTTTCACACCGGGAACGATGCACCCGAACAAGATCGACTGCGGCATCCACATCGACATGACCAATGGGAAAATATTCCGGATCGACGACCTGTTTCGAAAAGGGGTGTTCTTCGAGGAGCACATCGACAAGCTCTGCGGGGAAAACCCCAAGCGCTACCGGTTAAGAATTCCGGGGCTCTACGACGGTTGGACCCACGAAGACTTCGTGGCCTCCTGGGTCGGAGAGGACAGGGCCTTTCTTCTTTTTCCGGATTCGCTGAGGGTCTACTCGACTCCCTCTTATGCCACGGGGCCGATCGGCGGGTACAAAATCCCCTACACCGCCCTGGAAAGGATCATCGATCACAAAGGCGACCTCTGGAAAATGATCTCCTTTCGGTACGCCCCTCCATAGGAAAAAACGGCCAGTGAGCAAACGACAGTTTTTTCTCTATGGTAGGAATTAGCGAGCGTTTCCCCCTTATAATGGGATATAGCCCAAAGCACAAAAATTCGACGAGGAGGTGAAGACCCATGGGTAAGCTGGCAGGGAAGAAGCTTGTCCTTCTCGGAGAGAGGGACGGCGTCCCGGGCCCCGCGATCGAGGCGTGCCTGAAGTCGACGGGGGCGGAGATCGTGTTTTCCGTGACGGAGTGCTTCGTCTGAACGGCCGCCGGTGCCATGGACCTGCAGAACCAGCAGCGGGTGAAGGACGCTGCTGAGAAGTACGGAGCGGAGAACGTCGTCGTGATCCTGGGATCTTCGGATGCGGAAGGTGCGGAGATCTACGCGGAGACGGTGGCGAACGGCGATCCGACATTTGCAGGCCCGTTGGCGGGAGTCCCGTTGGGACTCGCGGTGTACCACGTGTTCGACGAGGCGGTGAAGGCAGAGGCCGATCCTGCGCAGTGGGAGGAGCAGATCGGGATGATGGAGATGGTCCTCGACACGGAGGCGCTGGCCAAGGCCGTGGCGGGGATGCGCGAGCAGTTCAGCAAGTTCTCCGTCTAGGCAGCGAGGCAAGCGTTCGGCGCAACCGCTTACCGACCGTCTATGCGGTGAAGCGAAAAAGGCTGGAGGTAACACCCTTGGGCGTGTTACCTCCAGCCTTTTTCGCCCATGAAAGCCTTATCTGGATAATAACTCCAATCCTGGCTTAACACGCCACCGCCATAATATAAATTAATTTTACATTTCATCCAACAAGAAAGGCGCGAGAACATGCAAAAGGGTTCAAAACTTCCTAAAGGCTTGCCCGTCACATTCCTCCGGGTTTTGATTCACCGTGGGCATTCCTGACTTTGCGGCCTTCGCGGTGTTATTGCCCGCGGAGGACTTCAGCGACACGGGTCCAGTCACGACCAACGGGTTTGAAGACAAGCACAACCATGGGGCGGGACGGTGAAGGCTGCACGGGAGTCGGCCTGGCGCCCTACGCCTTGCTTCTGATCCTGCCGATGATTGTCCTTAGGAAACCGTAGCCGAAGGGGAAAGAATATTTAGACAGCAAAAGGGAGCGGGGGCTTTCAAGCCACGCTCCCTTTCGCTGTCTATTCCCAATCAAGAGCAGTCTGGATATTTTATTGTTATAGGGATAGAATGCTATTGCTTCACCTTGATATTAGGAGGGAGTGAAAATGAGACCGAAAAAACTGTTTCTCCTTGCTGTGGCGTTGTTTCTTATCGCGGGAGCGCTTTGCCCCTCCGCGTACGCCAGCGTGACCGGTGTGGCAGTCAGGTCGACCGGGCATACAAACATTGATGAAAGAACCGTGCGTTTCAATTTCGAAGGCAGAATAACTTCCAATAGCGCCGGGATCGTGACCTACCGCTGGATCCGAAGCGACGGGGCTTCAGCGCCTATCAAGTCGATCCTCTTCTCGTCCCCGGGAAGCCGGACGGTCACCTCCACCTGGGATTTGGGCAGAGGGGACCATGCCGTCGACAGGTGGAAAGCCATCGAGATCCTGACCCCTAACCGAATGACCTCAGGACACGCGAATTTCACCGTCCCTTCCCTGGGCGGTTCCGTAACCCGGGTCACGGTGAGGTCCATCGGACGCACAGATGTCGACTCCAGCCACATCCGGTTCGATTTCGAGGGAAGGATATCCGTGGATAGTCCCATGACCGTAACCTACCGCTGGATACGAAGCGACGGCGCTTCCGCACCCGTGGAAAGCCTGGTTTTCCCGACCGCCGGGGCACGGACGGTGACAACCAGCTGGCAGGTGGGCAGGCGAGACCACCCTCTCCACCTGTGGCAGGCCCTCGAAGTGCTGACCCCCAACCCCATGACCTCGAACCACGCGAACTTTACGGTTCCGCCTCTTTCCGGTGCGGTTAGCAGCGTAACCGCCAGGTCCACCGGGCATACCGATATCGACGCCAATACCGTGCGCTTCGACTTTGAGGGAAGGATCACCGCAAGCGTTCCGACGACCGTTACCTATCGCTGGATCCGAAGCGACGGTGCGTCGCCGCCGACGGAAACGCTGACTTTCTCCTCGGCAGGGACCCGGACTGTCACCTCCACTTGGCAACTGGGGAGGCGTGACCACCCGGTCACCCTCTGGAAGGCCATCGAAATCCTCACACCGAATTCCATGACCTCCAACCACGCGGAGTTCACCGTCCCGCCCCTGGGGGGCTCCGTAACCCATGTCGCAGCCCGGGTAGCCGGGCGAACGGAAGTCGACCCCGACCATCTCCGATTCGACTTCGAAGGCAGGATCACCGTGGACAGCCCCATGACCGTGACCTACCGCTGGATCCGGAGCGACGGCGCCTCGCCGCCGACGGAAACGCTGACCTTCTCCTCGGCGGGTTCCCGGACTGTGACCTCCAGTTGGCAACTGGGGAAGCGTGATCACCCGGTCACCCTTTGGAAAGCCGTCGAGGTCCTGACCCCCAACACCATGACCTCCAACCACGCCGAGTTCACCGTTCCGGCGCGGGGAGGCTCGGTAACCAATGTCGAGGCCCGCGTTGCGGGCCTGACGGAGGTCGGCCCCAACCAGATTCGCTTCAGCTTCGAGGGCAGGATCACCGCGGACAGCCCCATGACCGTGACCTATCGATGGATCCGGAGCGACGGGGCCTCCGCCCCGGTGGAAACCCTGGTTTTCTCCTCGGCGGGGTCGCGCATCGTGAGCACCTCCTGGCAATTGGGCAGGGGGAGTCACCCCGTCCACCTCTGGCAGGCCGTCGAAGTGCTGACTCCCAATTCCATAACATCCGGGCACGCAAACTTCACTGTCCCTCCGCTGCCCTAGTTCTTGCGCAAGACGGCTGAGGACTCCAAACGTTCCTGACTTAACGAAAGGCCCGCCATCCCGGGAAGATTCCATGGAGACGGCGGGCCTTTCGATTCCCCGGTATGAAGGCTCGCTTGCAGGCTCTCAGATATCCTTTTCCATCATCACCAGGCTGTCTTCCCTGTAAAACTCCCGGAAACCGCTTTTCGAATAGCAGCGG
>CAYRNZ010000075.1:0-5137 GCA_964425765.1 uncultured Synergistaceae bacterium | reverse complement strand
GCACGGGGGCCAATACGCCCCTGGCCTTCACCTTGCCCTGCAAAATCAGCAGGGCGGCGATGGCGGGCGGCAGGCCGGTGGTGCGGGCGATGGAGCTGTCGCCGCCCGGGATGCCGAAGTCCACCAGGGTGGAGGTATGGCGCAGACGCTTGCCCGTTTTGGGGTAGAAGGCAACCATCTCGTCCTTGAGGATGACGAGGTCCTTCTCCTTTTCCGTGTAGAACAGCTTCTCGTCGAAGAGGAAACCGATGACGTCCCGCGCGGAGCCCTTGGCGAACGGCAGGGGCCGGTCGTCGAACAGGCCGAGCCAGGCGAAGCGCTCGAACACGGCAGAGTACCGGCCGATGGAAAGCTTACGGCAGACGGCTTCCTCCGCCCTGGCGGGGTCGGGTTCGCCGGCCTGGCGGGCCATGAAGGCGCGGAACGTGAGGCCGGCCATGTCCTGCTCGTCGGTTTCCACGAGGCCGAGGGTGTTCATGGCCACGACGGTCTCGCACCACCCCACGTAGCGGATGGTGCCGCGGAAGATGGTCTTCGCCTCGGGGATGCCGTAGCGCTCGAGGTAGGGCAGGCTGTCGGCGTTGCCATAGATCTCGAACCAGCCGAGGCCGGGGGTCTCGTCCAGGAAGCAGTGCTCGTAGGTTTCCCCGTTCAGCAGTTCCTGGACTTTACCGTCGACCATGTAGCGGGCGTCGCGCTTGCTGGCGCCGATGAGGCGGGCCGGGGCCCAGCTGAGCTTGTAGCCCCAGGGGTTGGTGTTGGCTTCGGCGGATGGCAGGGCGCCGCAGACGGAGCGGAAAGCCTCCACCTGGCCGCCTTCGTCGCGGATGGCGCGGACCATCCGGGCGGCGGACATGTGGTCGATGCCCGGGTCGAGGCCCAGTTCGCAGAGGAGCGTGATGCCCGCTTCCTTCGCGGGGCCGTCCAGGAGTTCCATGTCGCCCTTGATGTAGGACGGGTTCACCATGTTCTTCTTCGCCTCGACGCAGAGCTTCGCCACGGAGGCCATGAACTCGGCGGGAAGCAGGTTGACGACGATGTCGGGGTCGAGCCGGGCGATGATGTCGCGGGCTTCGCTGGCGGCATCGGCGACGAGGGCGGTTCCGCGGGGGTGGTTGTCCAGGACGCGGGCCAGGTTGGCGGCGCTGGTGTCCACCACGGTGACGCGGTTTTCGGGGGCCCTCAGCAGGTACTGCACGCAGGGGCGGGCGACGCGGCCCGCTCCCAAAACCAGGACGTGGGGCATGGTTCGAACATCTCCTTTGTGAGGCTCGAATCGGCAGGGGGTCCCGGCTCAGGGGCCCCCTGCCGTGGGGTTCGGTGCTAGGACTTCGCGGCCTGGGCGGCTTCTTCCCGCGCGATGTCTTCGACGGTATAGTTGGGCACCTTGTGCCCCCAGATGTTCCCGAAGACCACGAGGAAGGCTGCCACGAGGCCGATGGCCAGGACCAGGACGACGACGGAGGGGAACATGCCGGCCACGAGGTAGGCGATGAAGCTGGCCAGGGCCACGGTGCCTGCGTAGGGCAGCTGGGTCTTAACGTGGTCTATATGGTCGCAGGCCGCACCCATGGAGGACAGGATCGTCGTGTCGGAGATCGGGGAGCAGTGGTCGCCGAAGAGGCCGCCGCTGAGCACGGCGCCGATGCAGACGAGCATCGGGGCGCCCAGGGCGTGGGCCATGGGGATGCCCAGGGGCATCAGGATGGCGAAGGTTCCCCAGGAGCTGCCGGTCGCGAAACTGATAATGGAGCCGGTCAAAAAGAGGATCGCCGGGACGGTCCACGGCGGGACGTTGCCCTTGGCCAGCGCGACGATGTAGTTGGCGGTGCCGAGGGTCTTGCAGACGGATCCCAGCGACCAGGCCAAAACGAGGATCATGAGGATGAACATCATCTCCCCGGCGCCCTTCATGTACATCTTGTAGGCTTCGCTCATGGTCTTGACCTTGTAGTACACCATGAGGGCGATGCAGGACAGGGCCCCCAGGAAGTAGCCCACGCAGAGGGCGGTACGGAGCATGGAGCCCGGCACGCGCTTCATCGGGAACCCGAAGGGGACCAGCAGGCCGAAGAGGCTGGCGAAGAGGATGATGAGGGGAATGACGATCATGGAGGCGCGGGCCTTCGCGGCGCCGGGTTCCTCCTGGATGTCGGTGAAGACGCGGGAGATGTTGGCCTCGGGCCAGTAGGGAAGGCCGGTTTCGCGCGTGCGCTTCTCGGCCTTGTACATGGCGGAGAACTCGAAGCCCAGGTAGGCCACCAGCGGGGCCATGATGAGGGCTCCCAGGGCATAGAACTGGAAGGGGATGACCTGGAGGAACACGTCCCACTCGGACTCCGTGAGCTTGAGGGCGGCGTATTCCTTCTGGATCAGGCCCTGGATGTAGATGCCCCACCCGATGAAGGGAACCAGGATGCAGACGGGCGAAGCGGTCGTGTCGAGCAGCCAGGCGAGCTTTTCGCGGCTGACGCGCATCTTGTCGGTGATGGGCTGGAAGATGGAGCCGACCAGCATGGGGCTGGCGGAGTCGGAGAAGAAGATGACGAGGCCGCCGATCCACGCGGCGACCTGGGCCTTGGCCCGGCTGCTGATCCAGGCGACGGACTTCTCCGCGAAGGCCTTGGCGCCGCCCGAGTAGGTGACGACGCCGACGAACCCGCCGACGAAGACCATCATCACCAGGAGGTTCGAGTTGTAGCTGTCTGCGGCCTGGACGAGGATGTACTCCTTGACGACCGCCACGACCGCGGTCATGGGGTTCCAGTGGTAGACCGCGAGCATGCCGACGAAGCTGCCCGCGAACAGGGCGACGAGGACGTTTCTGTACTTCATGGCCAGGATGACGGCCACCAGGGGAGGAAGGATGGACAAAATGCCGTAATTCTCCACGTGTTTCACTTCCTTTCTTGGGTATGGCGGTTCTCTCGGGTACTGCGATATGCCGGGACGGGAACTCTCTCTCTCGCATGACCTCCTTTGCGGGCCGATCGGGCTGGACGACCTAGTAGGCGAAGACCCGGCGCGTGATCGTCTGGTACGTGCAGGTGATGTGTTCCTTCATCAGGCTTTCGGCGAGGACCGAATCCCGGGCGGCGATGGCATCTACCAGGGCGGCGTGCTGTTGGCAGCTCTGGGACTTGTCTGGGTCGCGGTTGGGGGCCTCGACTCCCCCGGGGCGCAGGTAGAAGCGGTCGAAAAAGAAGATGTAGAGTTCAGCCCGCCAGAAGGTCTGGCTGATGAAGCGCTCGAGGTAGTCGTTGCGGGCGAGACGGGCGATGCCGAGGTGGAGTTTCTCGTTGACCTCCGTGTAGAGGTCCTTGTCGCCCTGGGCATAGAGCTCCCGTTCACGGGCGACGAGGTTTCGCAGATGCTCGACGTCGGCCCCGGTGGCCAGCTTCGCGGCCCCCGCGGCGGCGCGGCCTTCGATGAGGCTCCTGACGCTGAAGAGGGCCTCCATGTCGGCGGGGGTGATCCTTGGGATGACGCAGCTTTTGTTGTTCTGGCTCTCCAGGAGCCCCTCGGCGATCAGCTTGCGGAGGGCGTTGCGCACCGGCGTGCGGCTCAGGCCGAGCTCCTGCGCCAGTTCCGCCTCCACCAGGCGGTCGCCCGGCGCGTACTTCTGGGAAAGGATCAGGTTGATGATTTCCTTGTGGGCGCGATCCTCGGCGGAAACCTTCGGCATGACTTATTCCACCTTTTCACTAAATTGTGTCCCAGAAAGTATCTCAAGCATGAGTCTAGGATTCCGGGCGGAGCCTGTCAAGAGAACCTGGGGAGTCGAGAATCTGGAACCGAGAACCTAGAACCGGGGTCAGGTCTTGAAATCACGCATTTTTTGAACGGGGAATGCCTGGTTTCTAACTCCGGGCATCTTGCTTGGCCGACAGGCTGGCTGAGGAAATGCGTGATTTCAAGACCTGACCCCGGTTCTTTCACCTCGCGGCCTGCCCCAGAATGGTCCGGGCCGCTTCCAGGACGTCTTCCTGCGTGACGTCCAGGTGGGTGACGATCCGGATCCTTTTCGGGTTGACGGGGCTGAAAAGGACGCCCTTCAGGCGGCATCGCTCGGTGAGTTCGGCGGCGGTCAGGCCTTCTTTCCGGATGCCGAAATAGACCATGTTCGTCCTACACGGGCAGGGCTCCACCGAGAGGAGGTCGCTTTCGGCCAGTTTTTCAGCCAGGATTGCCGCGTTTTCGTGGTCTTCCGCGAGCCGGGCGACGTTCTCTTCCAGGGCGACGAGTCCCGCGGCCGCGAGTATCCCGGCCTGCCGCATGCCTCCGCCGAGGACTTTCCTCCAGTGCCGGGCTTGCTCGATGAAATCCGAGCTCCCGCAGACCAGGGAGCCGACCGGGGCGCCGAGCCCCTTGGATAGGCAGAGCTGGACCGAATCGACGGCTTCCGTGTAGGCCTTCACGTCCGTGCCCCAGGCAACCGCCGCGTTGAAAATGCGGGCGCCGTCAAGGTGGACGGCCAGGCCGTGTTCGCGGGCTCCCGAGGCCACCTTTTGGAAAGGTTCCGGGGCGACGGCGTTGCCCCCTTCCCGGTTGTGGGTGTTTTCGAGGCAAAGCAGCCGCGCCGGGGCGAAATGGACGTTGGCGGGCCGAACCCATGCCAGGACCGAGTCGAGTTCGGGAAGGCCCCCGGCTTCTTCCGCCGGAAGGGGCATGATTCCTCCAAGGGCCGCGAGGCCCCCGCCCTCGTAGCCGAAAATGTGGGTCTCCTTGCCGAGAATGACGCCCTCTCCCCTGCGGCAATGGCACAGCAGGCTCACGAGGTTGCCCTGTGTCCCGGACGTGACGAAAAGCCCGGCTTCGTGGCCCGTCATCTCCGCGGCGGTTTCCTCCAGCCTGTGGATCGTGGTGTCTTCCCCGTAGACGTCGTCCCCGACGACGGCTTCCGCCATCGCCCTCCTCATCGCGGCCGACGGCCGCGTCACGGTGTCGCTCCTCAAGTCGATCGTCCTCACGAGCGCAACTCCTCCTTTTTAGGGTCCCGGCACAACTTGTTCGTTTATTTCACTTAATTGTATCCCATTATGTATGGCAATTCCGATGCTAAGGGATGCCCTCCGCGCTGTCAAGGAGAACCGAAAACCGGGGTCAGGTCTTGAAATCACGCATTTGGGATGCGTGA
>CAYRNZ010000074.1:0-5647 GCA_964425765.1 uncultured Synergistaceae bacterium | reverse complement strand
CACCGACGGCCTCCTCCTTTGCGTGGGGATCCTCCTCTCCTCGAAGGGACTGGTTCCCTCGGCATTTATGGCAACGGGCGCGGCAAGCATCGTGGCCATACGCCTGGCGACCCTTCGCGTCATCGACCGGGTCCCACGTCCGCTCATCGCAGCCCCGAGCTTCGGCGTGATGGCCCTGGGTTTTGTCGCCCTCAGCCTCACCCGTTCCAACCTCGGAGCCGTTCTTTGCGGAATGACGTACGGCTTCGGCGTGGGGATGGGCTGGACCGCCCATCTCGCCATGGTCGCCGACATGGCCCACGAGCGCTTGCGCCCCAAGGCTTCCGCAATGATCTGGTTTGCCATGGACCTCGGCTGGGCCGTTACGTCCTTCGTTTTCGGGCTGCTGTCGCCCGTCCTCGGCAACGCCAGGGCTTTCGGAGGCTATGCGGCCCTCCTGTTGATAGGCGCCATCCTGACGTGGCAATTACTCTGGAAACCCGTCATTGCAACGGGGAGAAAACCGTAATCGCCGCTCGCCGAAGTCTACCGCTGCCGCAGGGACTTGGCCGAATCGAAAAAAGGTCCGTCGCTCTACCGAGGGATAACCGGCTTCAGCCTCAGAACGCACACATAAGAGACCGGGTCCCTATCGCCTGGGTCGAAACTGGCCAGGAACAGGGTTGCCAGCGTTGCCTGGCTCCTGGTGCCAGCGGGAGGGAATGGAAACGGAACAACAAAAAAGGGAACCCCAAAGCTGGAGGTTCCCCCGGGAATCACACTTTTCAACCTACAGGTCTTTCTTCATTTCCTCGAACTGTTCCTTGGTAATCTCTCCCTTGGCGTACCTGCGCTTCAGGATATCCAGGGGCGTTTCCCTGGGCACTTCGACCGCGCGCGATTCCCCCTGTTTTTTCAGGAGGAAGTAAACGACGGCCAAACCCAGCAGGAGTATCAGGAACATCATGAACATCCCTCCCGGAAATCCCCACATCATGCCCCGCCCCCAAGCCCATGGGCAGCCCCGTCCCGCGAAACCGGCAGCCTCCGCGACTCCGCCAGCAGCAAGAAAAGCCGGAAATGCGAGCAACCCTCTCATGGCGATAACCTCCTCAGGTTCTCCCTCAATCGTTATTCGTACAGACCAGTCTTACCTTGCTCCCGTTCGCTAAACCAAAACCCCGGGACAGGCTTTCCAGGAAACCCTTTTGTTAGCTAAACCAAACTGTGTTTGTTTATAAAAACATTTTAGCCTCAAAGCAATTCCTGCCATCCGCCATTCTACTGAGCCTAAACGACAGTGCGAAAGATACCGGACATGACCTTATTTCAAAAAAGGACCCCCCATCCAGGGAGGTCCTTCATTCGTTCACTTCAAAGCCGAGAATTCCGTCTCGTTCCATTAGGCAGGGGCGCCAAGTCAAAACCGCCTATCGGCGTTGCCTTCCCAGGAAGAACAGGGGCAGAAGAAGCACGAGGACCGCCGGGAAATTCACGGCGTTGCAGCCGCCGCCGGAACTTTCCCCGGTTTCGGATGCCTCTTCGTGGGCATGGGCGAGTGGCGGGACATCCAGGATCTTGCCGTCCGCAAAGGTGACCCTCAAGGGCGAATCGTTCGGGTTATAGGCCGTGTAAACAATGTCACCGTCTTCGTCGACGAAGCTGGCGGCCGAGGCATGGTCCGCCCCCGCGCCGCCCCGGGGAACACCGTGGCTCAGCAGCGTGTCGATCCACCAGAACATGGCTCCGCGCGAGGTGTCCTGCAGGATCAGGTTGTCGAAAGTCGGCGTGGGGACCTCCCATTGCATCCGCCACGAATCGAGGGGCGAAACGCCGCCCGCCCCGGTTGCGATGAGGGTCCGGGGATCGGTCTTGTAAGAGGTGGTCATGGCCTCGACCATGAGCAGCTTGTCCTTGTTGCTGGGAGAGGTGCCGCCATCCCCCAGGTTCGGCAGGTCGTTTTCGAGATACCCCCGGACGTTGGCGTCCGCGTCGCCTGACACCGTCCCCAGGTACAGGGACGATCCCGTGAGAGGGAGCCACTGGATGCCGTGTTTCAGCAAGGGCGGATTGCCGAAGTCGGTCTGGAAGGTCATTTCGTTCTGGTTGACCTGCGAGACCATGGATGCCGTGTACGGCTTGGGCACCTGAGTGGATTTAGCGGAGAACTGCCGGAAGCTCAGGTAGGGCGCGAAAGCGGCCTGGTCGGTGAAACCGAACCAGTAAAGCCGGGCTGCCCTTGCCTCCGAGGCGAACATGTAGGCGGCCCAGCGTTCGAGATCGGCATTCTCTCCGTTTTCAGGGTAATTCAGCTGTGCCCATAACAGGATCGCTGCCCAGGCCTGTATGGCCTCCGGGGTGGATTCCTGTTGCCCGCCCTGGTTGCCCCGGGAGGAGCCGCTTGCCCAGGAATGCCCGGCGTACGGGCTGAAATGCCGGAGGAACGGGAAGTCGGGCTCGCTCCCGCTGCCCGTGCGGCTGGTGTTGGCGATGTCCTTGATCAGCAACCGGATCATGGGGGCGTAAGCGGTTGCCCAGCCCTTGTTGGCCGGGTCCGCCGGGTGGGCTTTTTCCCAGCGGGCCAGCTCGGTGGCGATCTTGATGAAGTAGCCGTAGTGGAAGTGGTGGTCGTTGAGGAGGCTATCGGCCGCGAAACCGTCCTCCGGCGTCGGGATCATGGACCCCCAGCGGGAATCGTAGTAGAAGACGTGGTCGGCCGCGGTCTTGGCCACGTCGCCACTCTTGGTCGCCTGCAGCCGGTAGCTTATCGCGTCGGCCACGGTGCCGTAAAGGTTCTTCGCGTCTGTTTGCACCGCGGCTGGGTCGGTGGCGGCCTCCTCGATCATCGCCGCGATCGGCAGAAGCATGGCCAGCCGGTGCATCTCCTGGGCGCCGAAATAGCTGCCCTGGGACATGAAGTTCGGGTCCACGCTGGCAAGGGCCTGGCGCAGGTAAGCCTCCATGCGGTCGGCCTTCGCCCGGTCGGGATTGTCCGGCAGGGCGGGAAGGCACGGGGGAACCTCCAGCTCGTTCACGAAGGAGTTCCCGGAGGCCAGCATCATGGGGCCCTTAAGGGACGGCCAGTACCAACCGTTCGCCCAGTTCGAGGCGGGGATCTCCGTCATCGTTCCGTCGAGGACCCGTACCTGCGCCTGGTCCAGGAACTGGTGGGGGTAGAGGGCGAACAGCGTGCCGTCCGTGGCCGGTGACTCCCCTCCCACCGGGGTAGTCTCGCAGGAGAAGGTGACGGTGACGTCGGTTCCCGCCGCCGAGTGATGGTAGTCGGGGTTGACCCGCGAATCCGTCACCTCCGCGAAGGCATATCGCGCGAACTCCGCCAGGAGGGCCTTCACCTGGGCTTCGTCGGGCTTGTCGTAGATGCCCTTTCCCCAGGGATACGGAAGCACCGCCACCGCGTAATGGCTGCCGGTCGAGCACGCGGCGGTGTTGATCACGTTCCGGAGCTCCAGGGTGTTCGCTGTCCAGGTGATGGTCCCGTCCTTGACACTCGCCCCCTGCGTGACGGGCCAGGCGGGTTCGGAAGAACCGCTGGTTCCAGCCGCGTTGGCCGTATAGAAAAAGCCGTTGGACGCCGTGGGGGTAAGGGCGTGGCCGGTCCCGTAGGCCCGGCTCGGGGCCCATTTCTCCGCGATGTTTCGCTGCTCCAGGTGGTACTGGGAATCGTTCAGGGTCCATGTAGAGCCCGCCGGGCCGAAAACCGCGTAGACCGTGTAGGTGGAATAGGCCCCCTGCCCTGACGGCGCCTGGGGCGCGCCGTAGGGGACCTGGTTGACGACCGCGAAAGCGGGCGAGGCAATCGCCTGGTCCTTCGCCTGCCCGGCGTTGAGTGAAAAACTGGACCCCGTGAGCGGAATCACCGTGCCGACGTTCCAGGTCCTGAAAGTGACCTGGGGGCGCCCCGACTCGAGCTTCACCAGGGCAAAGGGGTTCCCGTTTCCGGCGGTGACCTTCATCTTCTCCAGTGTGAGTGCGTCCCCGGAAAGGGCCTCCATTTCGAAGTTCACGAACCAGTCGCTCCAGCCGGTCACTTTGGCCTGGCGAAAGGCAGCCTGGTTCCATCCCGCCTCGGTCGACCCGAGGTAGAGATCCTGGTCGAAAAAGGCGTTGAAGTAGGGGGAGATGCCCTTGCCGCCATGTTCGCTGTCGCCCCTGACCTCCAGCATGAAACCCGCACCGGCCGTCAGGCTTCCGTTTTCCATCGCCGCCCGCTGGCTGTCCGGGATGTTCAGGGACAGGGCAAGGCCCCCCTTCTGGGGCTGAAAGACGAGGGGTTCGCTGAAAACCTGCCAGGTCAAGGCCTGCATGGCGGGAAGGACGTTCTTCGTGTCCGGGAGGTCCGCCGGGTCGACCCAGGCGAGGGGCGTCCACCAGTCGCTGGTCGGCACCTTGCGGCCGTTGGCGGCTCCGCTTGAGAGGTTCGGGCCGCAAGCCGGCACGGTCATGACGACCTTGCCACCGTCCGGCCTCTGCCCCGGGGCAGGGATCGTCGTCACGTAACCTCCGCTTCCCCCGCCCGGCGGAGCAAGGAAACTTTCACCCGCAAGGGCCGCGGCTGCGGCAACTGCCGCCAGAAGCCCTCCCGCCAAAAAAATGCCGCAACAAAAGCGCTTCGAAGGACGCCACACGGGGACCACCTCTCCTTTTGATGCTGCATCGAATAAGGGAAGATTCAACGGAAGAGCTTCATACTGTTAAAGTAAAGTATAGTGTCAGGCAGGCGGTCTAGCCAATCCTCCTGAACCGGAAATCGCACATCGGCGCCCCCTCGGCCAGGGTCTGGCTTCTCTCGAGCGAGATCCCCATTTCCTCGAAGACGGGGAAATCGTTGCTGCAGATGAAGGGGAGAAATTTCTCCTTGCCGAACTTCCGGTAAAGCCCGACGATCGGGCATTGCGTGTAGTTGATCCCCGTGTCGAACCGCTCATCCACCCCCGGCATAACCACTTCGTAAGCCCAGTTGTCGGGGAAACCCATTTTCTTGAAAACCTCCGCACCCCTCTCGAGGGTTTCGCCGTCCAGCACGAATCCCCTGACGGTCTCCAAGCCGAGGCCGGCAATCTTCCTGCGGACCACTTCGCGCGAGGCAGCCTTGTCGATCCCGGAGATTTTCTCCAAGTCCCAGCCTTGCCGTTCCATCAGGGAATAAAACCCCATTTCGTAAGCGGCCCCCAGCAGGTCCTCGGTCAAGGGGTTGTGCTGCCCTCCGATATAGGGAACTTCGGGCAGGATCGCAACGAAGGCCTCCCATGTCTCACCCAGGACCCGCTCGGTCACTTCCGTCGGCATGAGCCCTTCCATGGCCCCTGCCAGGCAGCTTTGGAGCTGGCGAACCGAAGCGGCATAGAATTCGAGATTTTCCAGGTAAATCCTTCCTCCCGTCCTCATCCGGGCCATCCCTCCCTGTTTCAAAAAAGAACCTACCCGTCGGGTCAGGTCCTCCATCGTTCGTTTCGAAACCGTACAGGATTGAACAGTGCCCATTATCCAGGGGGATGCCCATTGCCCCGAATCTTTAAAACCCCGTCAGGAAAAACCTTTTGCAACTTGACACCCGCATCGCTGATCCTAAAATGAGGCACAAATAACTATCTGAAAAGGTGGTGCCAGAAAGTGATGATGAAAAAAACGATTTTTTGGGTTCTTTTAT
>CAYRNZ010000073.1:0-5730 GCA_964425765.1 uncultured Synergistaceae bacterium | reverse complement strand
GGCACGGCAGACCAGCACGACAAGCACGGCAGAACTGAAAGCAGGGCATGTACGGCATATCACGGCAAGGTGGGGGGGGCTTCTCCACGGTGTGGCGGATGCCTACGCGGGGAAGTCCAGCTTGAAAAGGCAAGGTGCGGCTCGTATGGGCGCGGCACAGCCGGACAGGCAGGAACCGATCCGGATTGGAAGCGGTTCTCTATCTCGCAAAAGGGTCCTGGGCGGAAACCTGGGGCCCTTGTTTATTGCCTGGAGTCCGGGTACCTACATCTCGATGATTTTCGTCGCGATGTTCCTGCAGAAATCCTTGTCATGTTCGACGAAAAGGATCGTCGGCGCAAACTCGAGGATCAGTTCCTCGATCTGGATGCGGGAATAGACGTCGATGAAATTCAGTGGTTCGTCCCAGATGTGCAAATGCTTCCTCTCGCAAAGGCTCCTGGCGATCAGGACCTTTTTCTGCTGTCCACCGCTTAGGCTGGGCATCTCCTTTCCAAGAAGGTCTCTCGAGAAATCAAGCTTTCTCAACATCGCCCTGAAAAGGGTCTCGTCGACCCCGCTGTCCCTGGCGTAATCGTCCAGGCTGCCCCTAAGAAACGAGGTGTCCTGCGGTACCCAGGATATCTCGAGCCCGCTTCCCCTCCTGAAGGTCCCCTTGTAATCGAGCCCTTCACCGCAGATCAGCCGGATCACGCTCGACTTCCCCGATCCGTTCCTTCCCGTGAGGGCGATCCGGTCACCCTGGTCGATCGAGAGGCTGATCTCCCTGCAAGCTTTCCAGTCGCCGTAGAAAATCGTGACCTTGTCCAGCTCGACTAGGCGCTTCCTGTGGTAGCCAAGCTGGAATATTTTCAGCTTTTCGGTCTCCTCGATATCCTTGAGGAGTTTCCTTTTTTCTTCGATGGCAAGCAGCCGGCGGCTGGCGATCGACTTGGAGCGCTTCATCATCTTGGCTGCCTTGTGGCCGATGTATCCCCTGTCGGGCTTCAGCCCCGAGTCGTTTGCCCCGTGTTTCGTCTTTTCCACCGCGTTCGACCAGTTCTCCGTCCGCCTGGCGGACACGGCCAGGCGATCCATTTCCTTCCTGAGCCTCTCGTTTTCTGACAGCTCGAAATGGTCCTGCCTCCTCCTGTTTTCCCACCAGCTGGAGAAATTCCCCTTCTGGACCTCGATCTTCGTCCTGTTGATCGAAAGGATATGGTCGACACAGTTGTCGAGGAATGCCCGGTCATGGGAAACGAGGATGAAGCCGCGCTTGGAGGAGAGGTAACTACTGACGTTTTTCCTGCCTTCCATGTCGAGATGGTTCGTCGGCTCGTCGATCAGCAGGAAGTTGTTCTCCCCGAGGAAGAGCGCCGCAAGGAGGACTTTCGTGCGTTCACCGTTGGATAGCGTCTTGAAAGGGCGGTACAGGGCATCGCCGGGGACCTGCAGAAGAGAAAGTTCCCGCTCGATTTCCCAAAGAAGGCGGCCCGGTTGAATGCCGTAGATGACGTCCAGGACGTCTCGTTGTTGTTCACCGGTTTCGAAAGGGAAATAATCGAAACCGACACTTGCCGAGATCTGCCCGTAATATTCGTATTTACCCAGGAGCAGGTTAAGGAAGGTCGTCTTGCCCCGGCCGTTTCTTCCGATAAAACCGAGTTTCCAGTCTGTGTCGATCTGGAAACTGGCGTTCTCGAACAGGTTTTGGCCGCCTTCATAGGCGAAGCTCAGGTTCTTTACGTCGATCAGGGACATCCGTTTTCCTCCCGCAAAACCGCTAGAGGCGCCATCTGCATCCCTTCGTTTCCATGCTGATTCCCCTCCAGCACCGGCGTCAACCATGAGTGCCGGTCCGCCCGGTGAATCACAGCCTTTGTGCTGCCGTCAGAGGACCTTCTTCAAGCTCTCCAGGTAAGGGGCGTTGTTCTTCCTGTGCATCGCGATAATGGAGGCGAACTCGTACCCGACATGGGCCGCGAGGTTCGCCGTTATCTGGGCGGGATCGAACGAGGGCAGAACCTCCACGATGTCGAAAGCGACGAAATTCAGGTCCTTGATATCGCGAACCAGGGAAAGGGTTTCATGGCTAGTGAACCCTTCGACCTCTATCGTGCCGGTACCCGGTGCGCACGAAGGATCCGCGAAGTCGATATCGAAGGTGAAGAAGGCCAGCTTGTCCCGGACCCTGTCCCGGATTTGCCTGGCCACTTCGGCAAGACCGAGCTTCCTCATGTCGTCCGCGATGATGACCTTCAAGCCGAGGTCCTCCGAGTCCTTCACCTCGTCGGGATGGTACATGGAACCCCTTATCCCCACAGAGATGGAATGGGCCGTGTCGACGAGCCCTTCCTTTACGGCCCACCGGAAGGGAGTCCCGTGGTTGTACGTGAGGCCGAAAGGCTCCTCGTCCGTGTCGGCGTGGGCATCGAAATGGACGAGTGCCACCGGGCCGTATCTTTTGGCCACGGCCCTGAGTTCCCCGAGCGTGATGGAATGATCCCCTCCCAGCGCTATGGGAATAACCCCCGCGTCGACGATCGGCTGCAATCCCTCTTCGATCATTCGGTAGGATTCCTCGATGTTGCCGGGCACCACTCCGATGTCGCCGTAATCGACCCCGGAAATGTAATCGAAGATATTGATCCGAAAGATCGGGTTGTGCCTGCGGACCATGACTGAAACATCCCTGATGGCCGCGGGACCGAACCTTTGCCCCGTGCGATAGCTGCTGCCCGTGTCGAAAGGGATCCCCACGACCGCGACATCCACGTTTTCGGTCGTCTGTAGGCCGGGCAGGCGCATGAAAGTCCTCACGCCGCAGAACTTTGGAGCCTTAAGGGAATCGACCGGGCCGTATTTCGGCAAAAAGCTCACCTCCACAGGGTATTTGTGTTCCATTTAACCCTATTTCCGAAGCATCCGGAAGCTTATGCAGAACCGGTGTTCAAGGAGTTCTCCAAGCGAACTCCCCGGAGCGGGCTACAACCTGTGGACTTTCAGCAGGTCGCACCGCAGGCAGCGACTGGTTTCCAGCAGCATCAGGTCTTCCGTAAGCTCCCCGCCCTGCGCTCCGCAGCCGGAAGCCGGACACGACTTCGCATCAAAAGGCTTACCTTCCGTCCTTTTGTATTCCTTCACACCGATCACTTGCCCATCCCCGCCCAGGAACCGGTCAATGGAGGAGGCAGCCAGCTTGCCCCGCGAGACCGCCCCTACGACCGAATCCGGACCGGTTGCAAGGCTCCCGGATTCCCACCTGTAACCCGCCTTGGCTGCCGATTCGAGCCCCTTTTCCGTCCGGGCGGGATCAATCACGACATCGGCGTACCTTTCCGCGTTCCGGGTCAGTTCCCGGTCCGCCCGGGCCCCAAGCGCAAGATAGGTTTTCAGGAACCCCTTCTCCGCCAGTTCAGTGATTGTAAAATCCCGCCCCAGCTTCGTGCCGGTCTGGAACTTGACGCCCATGGCCCGGTAGACGTCGAGTTCCTTCTCGAACTTGTCCCCGGGCAGTTTCAAGGATAGAGGCGGTTTTGCGAGCATGCCTCCGACGATGGGAGCCTCCTCGAACACCGTGACCTCGTACCCCTTCTTCTGCAGGTAGAACGCGCACGACAGCCCCGAAGGACCCGATCCCACCACCGCGATCTTCTTCCCGTTCCCCGGCTCCACCTCCGGCACCGGCAGCTTCCCGTCTCGCTCCAGCAGCACGTCCGTGATGAATCGCTTCACCCCGTTGATCGCGATCGGCTCGTCGATCCTCACTCGGTTGCACAGGTCCTCGCACGGGTGGTTGCACACCCGACCGCACGTCAGCACCAGCGGGTTTTCCGACTGGATCACACGGTAGGCCTCCTCGTACCTCTTCTGCCTCGCCAGGTCCAGGTACACCGGCACCTCCACGTTCGACGGGCATGCGTTCTGGCACGTGTACCTCATGCAGTGCACCGGCGCCGCCGGGTCGTGCCGCTCGTACAGGCACTCCGTGCAGTACAGGCACTCCTTGATCAGGTCGAAACGCCTGTCCTTCGCCTTCCTCAGCCACATGCTGTCCGCGATCAAGGGCCGCGCCAGCGCCACCAGGTCCGCACGACCCGATTCGATCACCTCGTTCGCGAACTCCGGGTTCCCCAGCTTCCCCACCGTCACCACCGGCACGTTCACGTGCTTCCTGATGTCCTCCGCCAGGTACACGTTCGGGCCGTCCGGGTACTCGATCCCCGGCTTACCCCGCTGGTCGCTGTAACCCTTCACCGGCGCGTCGTCGAAGCGCACTCCCGCCGACACGTCCATGCAGTCCACCCCGTTTGCCACCAGTTCCTTCGCAAAGATCCGGCTCTGCACGATCGTGTTGCCTCCCACCACGAACTCCTCCGCGCTGATCCGCGCGAAGATCGGGTAGTCCGGGCCCACCATCGACCGGATCCGCTTCAGGATCTCCAGGTGGATGAACATCCGCCCGTAGATGTCCCCCCCGAACTCGTCCGTCCGGACGTTCGTCCGCCGGGAGATAAAGTCGCCGAGCGTGTAGGTGTGGGCGTAGTGGAGTTCCAGGGCGTCGAAGCCCGCCTCCACGGCCCGCCGGGCACCGGCGACGAAGTCGTCGATGATCCCGTAGCAGTCCGCGTTGGTCAGCTCGTCGATCCTGACCCCCACCCCGTGGATGGAGTGGGCGATCTGCAGGCCGATCCTGCAGTCCTCCCGATGCACCGCCTCCACGAGCTTCGCCAGGCCCGGGATGTGCTCGTCCCGGCTCACCTGCAGCCGCTGGCCCGTGTGGATGTACTTCGAGCTGACCCCTGTGTGTTCCACCAGGATAAGCCCGATTCCCGATTTCGCCCGTTCGACGTAGTGACAGATCGTATCTTGGGAAACGAAGCCGTCCCGTGTCGCCGAGTTCGTGAACATCGGGGACATGATCACCCGGTTCGGCAAAAAAAGGCCGTTAATCGTTATCGGAGAAAACAGGGTTGTTTTTCCCATGGATAAAAATCCTCTCTCCTCTCTCATATAATCAAAAAATACCATATTATGGAATACTATTTCTTTATATGGAATTTATGATACTTTCCCATTGACATCTCTGTCAATCGAAAGGTTTAGGTTTAGTACATTTACGGCAGCAAAAAAAGAAGGACATTCCTGGCGGAATGCCCCTGTCGCCGTTAGAGGCGGGTGGTCGGCACGAGAAATCGAGCGAAATCGCCGCTAGTACCGGGATAGATGCTTCACCTCTTCGTAATAGGCCTCTGCACCGATCTCCTTCATCCGTTCATTGATGCCCACGTATCTCTTGTATAAATGCTCGTCAAAGCCGGTGCGGTCGCAGGGGAAATCCTCGCACTGAAAGCAGAAGTCGACATTTTTCCCCTCGCTGCAGGACCGAACCCCGCATCCTTTGAACAGCTTGCATTTCTCATTCCTGCAGCCCTCGCACTTTCCCTCTGCCAGGTAACCGAGGAAATCCCTGAAGTCGGGGTATTTAAGGAAAACGGGATCTCCGACCAGCTCGACAAACCGATCCGCGTAAACCTCGAAATTTCCCAGCGAAGTGGCCAATTGGCTGCTCAGAGCTTGTATATCGCCCCCGGTATAGGCGTAGCACTTCCCGCAATGCAACCCGCAGGCACCCAGTCTCTTTCTGGCGAGTTCATCGCTTGTTCCTGCCATGATCTTACTGCCTCCTTCTTGACGAAAGTCGTCCCGGCTTGAAGAATCCTTACCGCCAAAGAAGCCGGCTATCTTCTA
>CAYRNZ010000072.1:0-5811 GCA_964425765.1 uncultured Synergistaceae bacterium | reverse complement strand
ATGGGTGATGCCGTAAAGAGGGGAAGAAAGATAGGGGTTGGGATTCGCTTGGCTCAGGGCGGTTTCGCCCCTGCCGGGGCTGATGGCGACCAGCGGCGTCAACAGGATGACAAAGAGGGCAATCCGGTACATCCAGGCTTTCGTTACGTTTCCGGAAGACTCCAGGCGCATGTTGTTTTCCCCCTTTTTGGATTCCTGCGGCTTCCATCGCTCATCATTCGCAAGCGGTGGAAGTTTCATGATTATTATAGTATTTGGGCAATATAATAAACAAACGTCCTCCCGAAGAATTGTCCCGATTTCGACCTTTTGAGTAGCCAACGGGGCACCGGGAGATCTGGTAAGACGAAAACCCCGTTGCCCGGTTGAGGGATTCGCCTGGTTTCTGGTAAAAAAGGGGAAGCCGTCAAGGACGAGTTCAGGCCCCCGGGCTTGGCTCGAAAGGAGAGAAAAACATGAAGGCCATTCCGTCGCCGAGGCTGCAACTAGCCCAGCTCCCTACCCCGATCCAGCGCCTGGAGCGGCTCTCAGGTGAGCTGGGAGGACCGGACATCTATGTCAAGCGTGACGACATGACGGGGGTCGAACTCTCCGGCAACAAGGTCCGTAAACTGGAATTCGTGGCCGCGGAGGCCCTCGCGAAAGGCGCGGATACACTCATTACCTGCGGAGGCCCCCAGTCCAACCACGCGCGGGCTACGGCTGCAGTTGCCGCCCGGCTGGGACTGCGCTGCCACCTGGTCCTGGGAGGTCTCCCCGAGGAAATGCCCGAAGGGAACCTCTTTTTGGATTTGCTTTTTGGTTCCGTCACATCCTTCCTCCCTGGGGGAGGCCTACTCGATCTTGAAAGCGAAATGGAGCGTGTCGCAGAAAAGTACGAGGCAGAGGGAGCAAAGCCCTATATCGTCCCGCTCGGCGCCTCGAACCGGGTCGGTTCCCTGGGGTACGTGATGGCTGCCGGCGAGATCGCGGACCAATGCCGCAGCGAATCACCGGCTTTCGATGCCATCGTCGTCCCGGCGGGTTCTGCCGGGACCCTGGCCGGCCTTGCGGCCGGGGCATCCCTGGAGGGACTCCCGGGGACCGTATGCGGGGTCAGCGTCAGCTTCCCGGCAGCCTGGCTTCATGAAAAGGTGGAAGGACTCTGCGACGAACTCCGGAAGTCATGCTATCCCTCCCTGGATCCGATTGCCCACCGGGTCAGGGTTTTTGACGGCTACATCGGGGAAGGCTACGGCAGCACGACTCCAGAGCAATTGAGCTTCATCAGGGATGTGGCTTCTTTGGAAGGACTCCTGCTTGACCCGGTTTACACGGGGAAGGCTCTCTTCGGCCTCGCACAGGAAATCCGCAAGGGAACCTTCAGGAAAGGCGAACGGGTCCTCTTCGTCCACACGGGCGGGGTCTTCGGCCTTTTCCCATTCAGGGAAGCTTTTTCCAAAGAGGTTTTTGCCAGGCAGCCAGGATAAGACGGGGCGTTCCAGGTCCGGAGGTGGTTTGAGTGGACCGATCCGGAAAGGCCGTATTCTTTTTCTGTCCCGAAAGCATCGACCCGGTTGCGGGCAGGGTCCTAGAAGCCGTCGTCGAGTCCTTTGCCCCTGGGGAAACGGGCTCACTGGTCGATGGTCGCCCGGTTCTGCAATACTCGGACGGGCAAGGGAACACCTTCTCCTTCGTCCGTACCCTGAAGGTCGTTAGCCACGATTACCAGCGGTATCTTCCCGTCATGAACGGCTATTTTCAGGATTGCGATCTCGCCGGGATCATCACCTGGCACGAGGGAGGAAACGCTCCCGACGGGATCCTCACCGTCCACACGACCGGGGACGTGAGTTCCGGCACATTCGGCCCTGCCGACCCCGGGCTCATGAGAAACCTTTTGCTGGCCCTCGAAAGAAACAGGCTGGAGGAGGGGCTCGATGATTTTCGAGTCGTCACGGAAGCGACGCACTGGTCGGGGATGGTTTATGGCGGGCAGGATCCGGGATTGGTACACCAATACCCCGTGCCGCTCCTTGACATCGAGATCGGCAGCACGCCCGGTTCATGGTCGAACCCCGGGGCCTCCCGGGTGATCGCCCGCTCGCTGGTGGAAGTGTTCAGGGGGGACGGGCGGAAAGTGCGGAACCTCCTTTGTGCGGGGGGCGTGCATTTCGAGCCGGCTTTCGCAAGTTCGGTTTTCCAAAATTGGGATGGGTCCGCTTTCGGCATCTCGCACATCCTGGCGAACCAGTGGCTCGTTGCGGGCAGGTACGAGGGAAACGACGGTCCGGCGCGGCTTTCCGCCTGTATCGGGACGATTCGGGGAGGGATCGAGGGGATCGCCTTCCATGACAACCTCAAGGGAGTCTACAAGGACCGGTTCAGGAAACTCGCCTCGGATCTCGGCATCCCGGTGTTCAAGCACCAGGTGCTGCGGCGGCCGGAGGACATCCCCTGGGCAGGCTGAAAGGCATTTCAGAAGCCGTTGCAAAGCCCGTCGAAATGTCGATGGCAACCCGGCTGGGCACGACAAGGGGGAGCATGGAATGAAAAAATGCACAGGTTTGTCCTTGTCTCTTCTTTTTATCTTTCTATCTTCCGGGGTGGTTTTCGCGACCCCTCCGAAGGACCTGAAAGTTGCGTGGGACTGGGACAGACGGACGCTGAAGGTGTACACCGCCCACTGGACCCAGGACGTGCGGAAGCATTTCGTGGAGAAGGTCGAGGTCTTCGTGGACGGCAAGAGGGTCGAAGGCAAGACTTACCAGCGGCAGGGGGACAAGAACGGCACCGCTTCCTCCTTTAAGCTCCCGGACCTGCAATCGGGAGCCATCGTGACCGTGAGAGCCGCATGCAACAGGAAGGATTTCCGTGAGGAGAGCCTGATGGTCTCCAAGACTGTCAGTGAGGATTTCTGGGATCGGGAACCCTGGAACCCGGATCCCTGGAGCCGCGAATTCTGAGAAACGGGGCTGGGCGATGAGGGAAAGCCATGTGGGCATGTTCGGGTCTTTCGATTTCCTGTCGAACGGGACGATGGTGAAGGCGAACGGCTTTTCCGATGACGACCTGTCGCGACCCGTCATCGGGATCGCGAACTCCTTCAACGAGATGGTCCCGGGGCACAACAACCTGCGCCGGGTAGCCGAAAGCGTCAAGAACGGCGTTTACCGGGGAGGGGGCACTCCGGTCGAATTCGGTGTCATCGCCTGCTGCGACGGGGTCGCCGACACTCACACCGGGGCCAATTACATCCTGCCCTCCAGGGAAGTCATCGCGGACAGCTTGGAGATCCAGGCCATGGCCCATGCCTTTGACGGAATCGTCCTGCTGGCAAGCTGCGACAAGATCGTGCCGGGCATGCTCATGGCCGCGGCCAGGCTGGATATCCCTTCAATCCTTGTCCCCGGGGGTTGCATGTCCTCCGCCCCTCCTTTCGCCGACAAGAAGAAGTGCGATACGACCTCGGTTTCGGAAGGGATCGGGATGATCCAGGAAGGCCGGCTTTCCCGCGAGGACCTGGAAAGGCTCACGACCCTCTGCGCCCCGACCTGCGGGTCGTGCCAGTTCATGGGGACCGCGAATACCATGTGCGCTTTTTCCGAGGCCCTCGGGCTTGTTCTCCCGGGAGGGGCTCTGATCCCGGCGGTCTACAACGAGCGCTATCGAAGCGCTTTCAGGAGCGGAGAAAAAATCGTCGAAATGGTCAAGTGCAACCTGACCTCGCGAAAGGTGATGAACAGGGAAGCGGTACGGAACGCCATCATGGTCACGCTGGCGATAGGCGGTTCGACCAATGCGGTCATCCATTGCTGCGCCCTGGGGCACGAACTCGGCCTCGATCCGCGCGAGGTCATGGGCTGGTTCGACGAGTGCAGCGGGACCATTCCCCTCGTGGCGAGGATCAACCCGGCTTCCCTCGACTACGACTGCGAGGACCTGTACAAGGCAGGGGGCGTCCCCGAAGTGATGAAGGTCATCCGGGATTTCCTCCATACAAGTGCGATGACGGTCACGATGCGGGATGTCGACAGCAACCTCGACGATTTCGTGAACCCGTTTCCAACGAACCCCGCGGTCATCTCGACTCTCGAGAAACCCCACAGCAGGCTGGGCGGGCTTGCCATCCTGAGGGGCAACATCGCCCCCGACGGGGCAGTCGCCAAGCCGGCGGCCATCGCGGAGGAGGCCAGGCGGTTCAAGGGTATAGCCGTCTGTTTCGACAGTGAGGCCGAGTGCCTGGAGGCGATCGGGCAAAGGAGGATCAAGCCTGGTGACGTGCTGGTCATCCGGTACGAGGGGCCCAAAGGCGGTCCTGGAATGAAGGAGATGTACATGCCTCCGAAAATGCTATACGGGCAGGGACTCGGAAGAACGACCGCGGTCATCAGCGACGGGAGGTTCTCGGGAACCAACAACGGGTGCTTTGTCGGCCACGTGTCACCCGAGGCTGCCGCCGGCGGCCCCATCGCCCTGGTCAGGGACGGGGACCGCATCACGATCGACGTGTTGAAAAAAAGGCTGGATCTCGACGTGGGCGAAGAGGAACTGGAAAGAAGGAGATCCCTCTGGAGTTACCGACCCAGGGAGGGCCTGTCGGGCAGCTTGGCCCGTTACGCGAAATCGGTGCGTTCTGCGAGCGAAGGGGCCGTGCTCGACTAGGCGCCGAGTTTTCGGATCCAGGCACACTGCAAACGGAATGGGGGAATGAAAAATGAAAAAAGGCGCAGGAGTGCTTCTTTCGTTACTGTTCCTTTTTTCATTGCCGGTCTCGGTTTTCGCAAACTCTCCCGCAGAGGTCCGGCTTGTCTGGGAAGAGGAGCGGCGAAGCCTCGGAGTCGAGGTACTGCATCCGACCGAGGACGTTTCGAGCCACTACATAGAGCGGATCGACCTGTCCGTGAACGGGGCCGTCCTCGAGAGCAGGATTTACACGAGACAGCAGGATCCGGCCGGGACGACGGCCTGGTTTGTCGTCAGGGACCTTCCTCCCGACGCGATCCTCGACATAAGGGTTTACTGCAATCGGGAAGGCTTCGCTGAAGGGAGCCTGTTGGCGGCGGAAAGCGGCAAGTACGGCTACGTCAGTCCACAATCCTGGTACCCGGAAACCCTGTACCCGGAATACTGGCTGCCGGATTACTGGTACTGGGCGGTCGGGTACTGGGGTTTCTTTTCCTGGGATCCCTGGTACGAGGACCATTGGCACCGGGTCCGGAGACACAGGCACCACGAATGGCCGGGCTTTCACCCGGACCCGGGACATCCGGGATGGCATAAAGAACCCGGCGCTCCGCTTGGCCCGGGAAAGCCCGGTCCTTTGCATCCAGTCAAGCCGGGGGAAAATCCGCCTCCGCCCCCGGGAAGCCCTGGAATACCGAAAGGCCCGCCGATTCACTGGAAGCCCGTTCAGCCTGGCCCCGGGGCCCCGGGCGGCCCGGCAATCCCGCCACCACCTCCGCCTGCTCCTCCGGGTCCCGTAAAACCGGGAGGTTCTCCACCTTCGGGTCCGGGTTATCCCTTTTGGCCCGGTGGACCCGGATTCCCAGGAATCCACGGGAACCCAGGGCATCCTCCGGTCGTCTTTCCGGCCAAGCCCGGCAAACCCTGAAAAGGCAGCTTCGTTTACATGCTTTACTTTGCAAGGCCGCAGAAGCCGGCAGCGGCCAGGGCGTAGATCTTCGCCGCCTGGACGATCTCGTCAGCCGGGCAGAATTCCACCGCCCCGTGGGCATGCGCGATCGACCCCGGGCCCAGCACGACCGTGGGAGTCTTCCCCTGGTTCGAGAGGAGCGCCGCATCCGTCCAACCCGTGGAACAGGTCACGGC
>CAYRNZ010000071.1:4822-6567 GCA_964425765.1 uncultured Synergistaceae bacterium | reverse complement strand
CTTCCTGATGTCTTCCTGGCTCAGCAGTACCGTCGACACGTTCCAGTCCCCCTTCCAGAGATGTAGTTTTCCTTTCCATTCCATTCCGCGGATCCTCGCGTCACTTCCCGGATGGCGGCGGAAACCTGCCGCCGTCCGGGCCGGGCGCCCTATTGCCCTGCGGTTTCCCTCGCCAGGCGCTCCATCTTTTCCGCCAGCAGGCGCTTCGCCGTGGGGGTGATGCCCAGCCCGCCCCGCGAAGAGGCCCTCAGTTCCACCGGCAGGAGTTTCTGGACGCTGCAGAGCGCCATGATCACCTCGTCCGCCGGGATCGCGCTCTCGATTCCCGCCCGGGCCATGTCCGCCGCCACGAAGGCGTTCGCCACGCCCATGGCGTTGCGCTTGATGCAGGGGACCTCCACGGCCCCCGCCACGGGGTCGCAGACGAGCCCCAACACGTTCTTCAGGGCGATGGCCATGGCATGGGACACTTGGGAGGGAGTCCCGCCGTCCAGCTGGACCAGGGCCGCGGCCGTCATGGCGGAAGCCACCCCGACCTCGGACTGGCAGCCGCCCATCGTTCCCGAAACCGGGGCGGCGAGCGCGATCACGGACCCCACCACCGCGGACACGAGGAGCGCGTCCACCACCCGGGCCTCGCTCGCACCCAGGTGTTCGGCGGCCGTCAGCAGCGCGCCCGGAATGACTCCCGCCGCTCCCGCCGTGGGGGCCGCTACGACCCGGCCCATGCAGGCGTCGCACTCCATGCAGGCCAGGGCCCGGGCAGCCGCCAGGGCCACCGTATTCCCCGAGAGGGAACGCCCTTGCGCCGCGCGGGCCGCCAGGCGGTGCCCCGCGTCTCCCGGCACCAGGCCGCTCAGCACGGCGTTGTTGCCCTGGATGCCCTGCCCTACGGACGCCTCCATGACTTTCCAGATCTCGCCCGCCATCCGCCTGACCTCGGTTTCGGGCATCCCGCTCCGCTTCTTCTCGTAGGCGATGGCGGCATCCGCCATCGAGCCCCCCTCCCGCTCGCACCAGGCCACCATCCCCGCGATGCTCCCGAAGAGGGGCGCCGCGTCGTGCAGCCGGTAGGAGAGTAGGTTGTCGAAAGCCGCGGCACGGCTCACGCCGGGAAGTTTCCGCGCCTCGTCCATACAGGCGGCGCAAGCCGCCTTTTCAAGGGTCCCGACGTAGAGAAAACGACCGCCCCTCTCGATCCGCTCGACCTCCAGGAGGTCCGTCCCGAAGGTGTTCCGCAGGGCCCCTTCCAGCGCCCCGTCGGACGAAAAGACCAAAAACCCGTCCTCGTTGCCCTGGATGAAGGTCGGAAACCCCTCGATCTCCGACATGACGATCTCGCTGCCGCCCACGGAAAGGCCCGTGACGTGGAGCGAGCAGCCCCCCCGCCTCAGGTCCATCTCGACCGAAATGGGCTTTGGCCCGGCATCGGGCGCCGCGGCTTCTTCCGGCTTGATGCGGGTGGAAACCTTCATCCCGCGCTCCGCCGCGATCTCCCGGGCGTTTTTGATCTCGGGGGCATCCACCGCGAAGCCCATGAGCCCCCCGATAGCCGCCGCGTCCGTGAAATTACCCCGGTACTTGCAGCCGAAGCTCTCGCTGAAGTACAGGTCCACCTCCTCGGGCTGGCCCCCGAGGAACATCCTCCCCATCCGGCCGATCTTGACGGCCCCGGCCGTGGCGGAGCTGGAAGGGCCCGTCATGATGGGGCCCAAAACATCGAACAGGCTCAAAAGCCTCGCTTT
>CAYRNZ010000071.1:0-4722 GCA_964425765.1 uncultured Synergistaceae bacterium | reverse complement strand
ACCGGCGACCCGCGCCCGCTGCTGAAAACGGTCACGTTCGCCCCCTGGATCGCGAAGCCCGTCACGTTGAAGGGGTCCGGTCCCTGGGCCCGGTTGTCCACAACCCAGAGGCCCGGGTGGGGGATCGGGTCTCCCAGCCGCAGGACGCCCTGCACCGGGGAATTTCCCATCTTCTTGACGTTGCCCATGGACTTCTCCACCAGCGTGGTGATGCCGCCGGCCTTGTTGCCGGGAGTGGGGTTGACCTCCTCGATCGACTGGCCGTAGAGCTCGACGTACTCCGCCCGCAGGTCGGCCACCATGTCCAGCACCTGGAGCCCGACCTCGCGGCTGACCGCGTTGGCGGCCACGATGTGCTCGCTCCCCGGGAAGCCCATGACCTCGGACATGAGAACCGAACCGCCGTTTTCGATCACCAGGTCGGCCATCGCCCCGATCACCGTGTTGCCCGCCACCGCCGTCGTCCAGTCGGACCCGCCGCACTGCACGCCGACGACCAGGCCCCCCGCACTGCAGGGCACGCGTTCCTGCGCCCCGGCCTCGGCCTGGAGTTTCCTGACGATCCCGATGCCCCTGGCCTCCGCCTCCGGAGAGCCGCCTTCCTGCTGGATCAAAATGCCCTCCACCGGCTTGCCCGAGCTTTCGACCGCCTTCTTCACGTCCGACAGGGAGGTCTGCTCGCATCCGAGCCCGACCAGCAACACACCGTAGACGTTCGGGCTCGTGCCCGCGGAAACGAGGGCCAGCTTCGTCCTGCGATGGTCTTCGTCGAACTCCACGCACCCGTGCTCGTGGGTGATGGGGATCGCCCCGGTCGCCTGGGCGATCCTGTTAACGACCGTGTTGGAACAGGACACCATCGAGATGACCACGACGTGGTTCCTGAGGCCGACCCGGCCGTCCGGCCTTTCGAATGCCATGATTTCCCTCATTTGAGCCTCACGCCCCCGTCCCGCGGAACTTTTTCTCGTACGCCTCGCAGAGCTCCGTGGTGATGTCCTCGACGTTGTGCACGTGCACGTAGTCCCCGGCGCGGATGTCGCCCCGGGCCCTGCCGATGGGAACCCCGAACTTGACGACCAGGGAACCTTGCCCGATCGGAGCCAGGGCGATTTTGTGGCCCAGGGGGATGGCCTCTCCCGCAGCGACTTCGAGCCCGGAACAGTCCAGGAGGTCGCCCTTCGCCGTGTCCTGTGCGACCACCGCCACGTTGTCTTCCTTCTCGATCCGGATCGCCTTCTTCATCGGCCGTCTCCGTCGACGAACCGGCGGATCTCGCCTATGGACATGCCCGACAGGCCCATCTTCTCCAGCCCCGGCCCGGTCCCGTGGAAATCGTGCCCCGTGGCGACGCCGAGCAGGCAGACGAGCGCGTCCGTAGCCGGCGTCGGAACACCGACAAGTTTACCCAGGGCCGCGAGGGGAACCATGGAAAAGGGCGTGTCCTCGGTCAGGAAGCGATGCTCCAGGGTGGAGGGCGCGTCGATCCCCCCGAAAGTGGGGTTGGCGTGGATGACCTCGTGCAGGTCAACCCCATCGACGCCGTATTGCGCCTTGATGGTCTCGTAGGTGCTCGCGAGCTTGAGCCCCAGGGCCGCCCCGACGGCGACCCGTTCCCGGTCGGCCGCCTCCATGACCCGGCAGACCGATTGGGGCATTCCCTCGGCATAGAAGCGGAACTTCGCGTTTCCGCCCTCGATGCGCCCCGCGTTCATCAGCATGGGACCGCAGTGGACGATGCTGTTCGTGTTGGACAGGCTGGTCTGGAGCACGTTCCCGCCCCTGACGACGGCGGTGCAGAACGCGCCCTTCACGGCCGCCTCCACACGTGCGTATTCGCTGTTCGGCAGCGCGGCAAGCGTCACGGACTTCTTGACGCCCTTGACGTCGACCCGGCCCGGTTCCGGCGACACGCAGGCGTAGGGGAGGTTGTCCGTCTCCGCCACGATCACCCGTTTGCCCGCCTCCGTGAAAGCCCTATGGAGGGCGAAAGTCCCGAAGTTGCCGGGGGAGAGCACCAGCACCTGGCCGTCCCTGAAATGGGAGAGGGCCAGTTCGAAAAAGGGCTCCTGGGCGTAAGACGGGGCCGTGAAGTAGACCAGCTCCGCTTCCGCCAGGGCTTCGGCGGCGTCGGTCGTGGAGTTGGCGAGCCTCCCCCTGCCGGCGACCTTGTTTTCCAGTTCGATGACGTTCCCGCGCTCCCGGATCGCCTTTATCTTCGATTCGAAAAGAGGGTGCTCATAGAGGGTGACGTCGTGCCCCCTGATGGCGAGGTCCCCCGCGAGGGCCTGCCCGCCGTTTCCGGCGCTCATGACGGTAATCCTGCCCATGTCGGATCGACTCCCTTTCGCGTCGTTTCAAAAGGGGCGCAGCCTTGCGGCTGCGCCCCTGGCCTTCCCCGGGTTCCTACTTCAGCACGAACGTGGCGGAGATTTCGTTGAAGACCTTGTCGCCGAGGACTTTCTTCATTTCCGGCCAGGCGACTTCCCGCCCACGTTTCGCGAAAGCGTTCTGCTGCGCAGGGGTCAGCTTGATGACCTTTGCTCCGGCCTTGCCCAGCAGGGTTTCGTAGATATCCTGGTCCTGCTCGACCTTCACCCACCTGCGGTTCTCAAGCTCGCGGGCCTTCTCGTCGAGGATCTTGCGGTCCTTGGGCGAGAGGGAGTTGTAGAGGTCCATGTTGATCGTCATCGGCCAGCATTCGAAGTGGGTGTTCGCGGCGATGTAAACCTTGATGAGATCCTTGAAGGTGACGTAGTAGTTCTCGGCTCCGCCGCCCAGGATACCGTCAACCATCCCCGTCTGGGCCGCCGTGAAGAATTCGGAGAAGGGAAGCGGGGTCGCCTGGTAGCCGAGGCCGTTGCCGAGCGCTTCCCAGCTCTTCATCGCAGGGACGCGGACCTTGAGGTTCTGCTTGCCCATCGGGTTGGTGGGGTCGGAGGGCTGCTTCAGCAGGCCGATGCCGCCGAAGTAAACGGGCCAGTAGCCCAGGACCTTGATGTTCTGCTTTTCGTAGATCTTGGCGATGTAGTTCGCGAAGGGTGTCCCGGAGGCGTAGTTTTTCTTGGCCATCTTGTAGTCCGCGACGAGGTAGGGCATGGAGAAAGCCATCCCACGCTTGTCAACGGCGGAAGACATGGACATGCATCCCATCTCCACGGCGCCGAGACCGATCTTCTCCTGGACGACGGTGTAGTCGCCGAGCTGGTTGGCCCCGTAGATGTTGACCGTGATCCGGCCGCCGGTAGCAGCCTTCAGGTCCTCGGAGAACTTTTTAAGTTCCTTGTCGATCGTAGAGCCCTGCGGGCGGATGTGGGCGATCTTCCACGTGTAGCTCTTGTCGGCCGCGACGGCCACCCCGGCAAGCAGGGTGAGCCCCATGACTACCACGAGCAGAAAGGCCAGCTTTTTCAACATTCGTTTCCTCCCCTTTCTCATCCTCTTGAACCTTGGCGTTCGTACGCCCCGTGTACCTCCGACTGCCGCAATACAGCTACGCTGGAACGACTCGTCCCTTTTCCCGGATGTCCGCCCCCCCGTTCCCGTTCCCGTTTTTCTTCTTAGCCTCGTTTTGCCGCCGTTTCTCGGTCGCGCTCGAAGATCAGGCGGCACATCGTCTCGTCCGCCTTGCCCAAACCCTCCCGGGCCATGCGCCCGGCAAGCCGTATCGTCTCGTCGGCGGTTTCGCAGACGAACCCGTCCCCGCCCCGGATCGCCGAGCCCTGCATCGCCAGGTAGGCGGATTCGATCGCCGCCCCGGCAGCCACGGAAAGCTTGAGCGCGCAGCCGTGCTTGGCCCCGTCGCACAGGACCCCCAGGGTGCTCCCGACCACGCTCCGGATGGCCCCGTCGGCGTGTTTGGCGTTCCCTCCGAGAAGCAGGACCATGCCCCCCGCTATCCCGATGCTCGAGGCGATGGCACAGGCGCAGAAGGCCGAATAGCGGCCGATGACGCTCTTGAGCTGGATCGTCAGCAGGAAGCTAAGGGCGATTGCCCGGAGCATCCGCTCCTCGCCGGCCCCCAGTTCCCGCGCCATGACGGCCAGGGGGACCGAGGCCGTGATCCCCACGTTCCCGCTGGTGGCGCAGCTCATGGCCGGCAGGCTCTCGCCCGACATCCGGGCGTCGGCCGCCGAAGCCGCCAGGCTCTTAGCCTTCTGGATCGCCCCCAGGGACGGGATCCCCGAAAAACCGCTCCCGAAGTTCTCGCCGATCCCATCCTGGAGACCCTGTTCGGCCAGGGCCATGTTCAGGGTGACGGCCTCCCGCAGGAAGAAGAGGTTATCGATCGGTTCCTTCACCGCGAAGTTCCAGAGGTCCTCCAGTCCGTAGGACCGGATCGGGTCCTTGGTCTCGTCGGTGACTTCCCTGAATCCCGAGGGGTAGGCGCCGCGGACCAGTTTTCCGTCCAGTTCGACGAAGATGACCTGGTCGTGCTTTTTGGCCACGAGGGCGTGACCCGTGCCGCAGTCACTCTCCACCCAGGTTTCGATGTAGAGGCCGACCCCGTCGAAATCCCACTTGATGTCGACGCTCACGGAGGGAAGCAGGGCCTTCGCCCTTTCCGCGTCGGCGGGCGTGACCTTCTTCAGGACTTCCAGCCCGGCCTCGGAAACCCCGGCCACGGCTCCGAGGGCCGAGGCGATGGGAATGCCCCTCGAGTCGATGCCCGGGATGCCGACGGCACAGTTTTTCACGTACGTGTCCTTGTCCATCAGGACC
>CAYRNZ010000070.1:0-6608 GCA_964425765.1 uncultured Synergistaceae bacterium | reverse complement strand
GGCCGGCGCTCTCCCTGCCGAACATGCTGGTCATCCGGAGCATCGTGGGGACGAAGAAGACCGTTGTTTACGTGAGCCTGGTGGTGGTTCTTTCAACGGTCGCGGGGATGCTGTTCGGGGCCTTTTTCGGCTAGGGGCAACGGGCAGGAACGATGAAAAGGGAGGAAGAACCGATGTTCAAGCATATTTTGGTAGCAAGCGATCTCAAGCCCCGGTCGGAAGAAATTCTCCACGCGGTCGCTTCCATGAATCCCGGCTTTATCGGGAAAATCACGCTGCTCCACGTCATGGACGAGCGGTCCAACGGCCAGCCCCTCGACGCCGAAGCGGAAGAACGGTTCGAAAACCAGAAAGGCAGCCTGGAGGAACGCGGTTTCCATGTGGAAGCTGTCGCGCTCAAGGGCGTTCCCTTCGACACGATCGTTCACGAGGCCCAGGTCTGGGAGGCCAGTCTGGTCATGATCGGCCGGGGGGACAATCCACGGTGGAAATCCCGCATCATGGGCGAGACGGTCCTGAGGGTCCTCGAGCTTTCCTCCTGTCCCGTGATGGTCTGTCATGAAAGAGAGGCTCCGGGTTCCCTGCTCGAAGACCTCGTGGTGGGCATCGACTTTTCCAACGAAGCCCACCACGCGCTGCAGGCCCTGAAAAAGCTGGCCATGGATTGCCCCGGGGCCGTCCGGAAAGTCACGATCCTTCATGTCCACGAGCAGAAAAACATCGACCTTCTGCTGAAACTGGTCACCCCTGCCCAGGTCGAACAGGTCGTCGCCCTGGAACGGGAGCGGCTGGAGGAGATGGTCTGCGGCCTGCAAGAGGCAGGGATTCCCGAGGTTTCCGTAAGGATGCGCACGGGTAGGCCGGTGGACGAGATCCTGGCCGACGTCTTGGAGAACCTCCCGAGCCTGGTGGTACTCGGAGCGCAGGGGCAAGGGCGGTCGGAGATGTACCGGATCGGCACGACGGCCTTCCGTGTGGCCCAGATGGCCGCTTGCGGAGTCCTCGTCATCCCCCTTTCGAGGCCGGTCCTGCCGTTCTAGGTGAGGCCTGGTAGGAGGAAGGGAATCCTTGCCGGCGGAAAAGCAAGAGCAGGCTCGCGATCTTGGGCACGGTCCTTCCCATTCTTTTGTTTCGTTCTCCGGTTAAGGGAAACCGGGTGCCGGGATCAGGAATGCCTGGAAAGGAGTGAGTGACATGCCCAAAGCTATTCTGTTTTGTACCTGCAGCGGCTCGTGCCCCAGCATGGCGGGCATTGACTTCTGGGCCCTCGCTGAGAGGGTTCGGCTCGAATTCGGCGACAAGGTCGAATTCATGGCCCTTCACCCGCGCCTTTGCGAGGAGGATGGGGAACGCCTGATGGGGCGGTTGCTTTCGGACGACATCAAGGTGATTTCTGCGGCTTGCGCGGAGAAACGGCAGGAGAAACTGCTGCGGGAAGGATTTGCCAAGGCCGGTGTCCCCATGGATTCGGCGCACTGGATCCCGGTCAGCATGGCCCAGGCCGACACGGAAACGGTATTCGGCAAGATCCGGGATGCCATGGAAACCTAGCGGGAAAAAGGGGGGGAGAAATACCATTGGCAAGCGACTACATGGGAATTCCGCGGGAAAAGATCGCCTGGCGCCCGACCGTCGACGAAGCGGCCTGCATCGGTTGCGGGGCGTGTGCGGAGTGTTGCGCCAACGGAGTCTATGCCTTTTCGGAAGAAAAGGGAAAGATGGAGGTCGCGAACCCTCTGGAGTGTGTCGTGCTCTGCGACAAGTGTTCCCGGTTTTGCCCGGTCGGGGCCATCTCTTTCCCGGACAAGGCGGAGACGAAACTGGCCTTGCTGGAATTGCTGGAGCGGAAGAAGAACTCCTGAAACGCTTGAAGGCCCGGAGCAGAAGGCCCCCGGATCCGAGGATCCGGGGGCCTTCTGCAGCCAAGTGTCCGGGGAAGATTCAAAACCCCAGGTAAAACAGGAAGAACGAGGCCAACAGGAACCCGATGCCCAGTGCAAACTTCACGACGGTGCTGAAGAATCCGTACTTGTCGCTTGAGGCGATTTTTGCCACGAAACTCGTCGACGTGCCGGCGGCCAGGACGAGAACGCTGTGCCCGAGGGAATAAAGCAGCAGCAGGAAGATGCCTCTGCCGACGTCACCACTCCTGGCAACGAGGCCGAGAAGGACGACCAGCACGGGTGTGGCGCAGGGAGACGAGAAGAATCCGCCCAATACTCCCGCAAGAAAGGCCCCGAAATAACCCCTCCGGCTGCTCCTGGAAAGAAGGTGGGTTGAAGGGACGAACTCGAAGACCCCGAGGACCTGCAGGGCCATGAGCAGCATGAGGATTCCAAGAGCGATGAACCACCACGGGGAAGAAGTGCCCATGAGCCTGCCGAGCAGCGACGCGGCCGCTCCGAGAGCGGTGAAGGTTGCCGCCATTCCGAGTGAAAAGACCAGGGATAGGGCGAAACCCCGTCGAGGATCGTTTTGTCCCGAGCCTCCCACGTAGGCGATGACGAGAGGAATGCTGGTCAGCGCGCAAGGCGTGACCGATGTGATCACCCCGGCCAGCAGCGCCAAAAGCGGCGCAAGGGCCGTGCCGCTCCGGATGGACTCCGAAAGGACGGCCAGCCACCCTTCAATCAACCCGGACCCCCATCTCTTCCAGGACGGCGAGCAGCTGATCTCTGGTCATCCCGCCCTCATGAGCGGTGAAAATATGTTCTTTCGATGCCTCGGTCGCGTAAAGGAGCATCTGGAATTTCTTGGCATCCGAAGGCGTGAACGGTTTCCCGTCCTTGTCGAAGAAAAACTGGGTCGGGATGACCCTGAGGGGGTAGCCTTCCGCCAGGTCCTTGTATTTCCACACGTCCACGAACTTGACGACGGCCTTGCCATGAAGAGTGCGGTTCAGTTCTTCGAGGACCGGCGCCATCTCCTTGCAGGGGATACAGGAGTCCGCACCGAAATCGACAATGACTGGAAGCCCCAGGGACCGGAGTCCTTCCAGTTCTTTCGAGTCCGTCACCAGAAGGGTCCCGGCGACGGTTTGCCCGTTTTTGTTCTTCTGTTTCACGAGCCAGATGCTGCCGATCGCGAGGGCGATCAGCAGCAGGACCGCAACTTTCATCCAAGTGGATTTTCGCAAATTCTTGAAACCCATTTTTTCCATCAGCCTCCATGAGATGAAAAGCGGGGGAAAGAGCCAGCCCCTTATTCCAGAATGGCTTTCCCCCCGGTTGTTCCGTCTTTCGGATCAAACGAGCCTGAAACGAAGCCGTCCGGCCCCTTCCACCGCAAACAGGTAATCCCCCTCAGGAGTAGGGGTCGTCCGATCCATCCATTCCAGCACGTCACGCTTGATCCAGCATTTCAGTTCCGGGTGCCCATCGACCGGGTAAACCTCAAACTGCTCGAGCTCTTCCGCCGCCGGTTCCCCCCAAAGGCCCTCCGGGCCTTTATAGGCCATTCATCACCCGGCGATGATCGTACCCATGCGGAGACGAAATTCGTTGCCGTGAAGAGAAACCTGTTCCATCCAGAATTCCGACGTGATCTTCATTTTTTTCATCGGAGCCCCTCCTTCCGGTTCATCCGGCGGCCGTCAGCGGAGAGCGGGTATGAGCAGCAGCGGTGCCTTGCTCCGCCGAGCCATCTCGTGGCTGACGCTGCCGAGGAAGACCTCCTCAAGGTAGCCGCGCCCCTGGCTTCCCATGACGACAAGCGAGATATCAGGCCGGTTCGCCCGGTCCACGACCTCCTTCTTGGGGTTCCCGTAGGGGATCTCGATATCGACATCCCGGGCTCCCAGGCTCACGAGATCCGCCTTCAACCGCTCCAGTCGCCCCCGGTCGATCTCGTTGAAGGTTTCAAGCTTGTCCTTGAGGTGGCGCTCGATCTTCTCCCGGTCCTGTACGTGGAGGAGCGTCACGGCTTTCGCCCCGTACCTGACAATTTCTCGAACGGCTGCGAAGGCCCTTTCGGCGTTGTCCGAGAAATCCGTGGGAAACAGGATGTGCCCAAGGCAGTTGCAGGCCGCCCCCTCCTGTTCCGGGTCGAGGCCGTTCAGACGGAGGACGAGAACCGGCCGTGTGGCCGAGTGAATGACTGCGCTCGCGGTTCCCCCAAGGAGGATGTCCTTCGAGAAGGAATGACCGTGGGAGCCTACGACGATGAGGGAACAGTCGTGCTCCTGCGCCTGGCGGGAGATCTCGATCTGCGGGAGGCCCAGCACCATCTTTGCCGTGACGGCGTATCCCATCTCCTCGAGAAGCTTTTTTTGCTTTTCAAATGCCGGCTTGGAAAGTTCCATCAAGCCGGGAGCCAGGCTTCCCACGTCCCGAATGTTGAAACAGCTGACCAGGATCGCCTCGCGGGTTCCCCAGGACTTGAGGCTTTCCAGGGCGCAGACCACGCGATGGGAAGCTTCGGACAAGTCCGTTGCCACCAGGATTCTTGAGAACATTCCGTTCACTCCTTTCAGCCTAGGCTTTTCCAGGCGAATCGAACCAGTTTCGCGTTTTCAGGCAGAAACGCACCAGCATCAGCATCACCGGCACCTCGATGAGCACCCCAACCACCGTGGCCAGGGCCGCGCCGCTCGAGAGCCCGAAAAGCATCGTCGCCGTAGCAATGGCCACCTCGAAGTGGTTGGAAGCACCGATCATCGCCGCGGGGGCCGCGTCCTCGTAGGGCAGCTTCATGGCCTTGGCGGCCCAGTAGCCAATGGCGAAGATCAGGATCGTCTGGATGAAAAGCGGGATCGCGATCCACAGGATCGTCAGCGGGTTCGCCACGATGACCTCACCTTTGAAGCTGAAGAGCAGCACAAGGGTCGTCAGGAGGGCGACGATCGTAATGGGCGAGAGGATGTGCAGGAACTTTTCCGTGAACCAGGTCACACCCTTTGCGGCGATGATCCATTTTCGCGAGAAATACCCGGCTACCAGCGGAAGGGCCACGTAAATGGCTATGGAAAGCACGAGGGCCTGCCAGGGTACTGGAAGCCGCCCGACTCCCAGGAGGAATCCTCCGAGGGGGCCGTAAAGGACCAGCATCGTCAGGGAATTGATGGCGACCATGACGAGAGTCAGGCCGTCGTTGCCTCGGGCCAGGTAGCCCCATACCAGCACCATGGCCGTGCAGGGCGCGATCCCGAGCAAAATGGCCCCGGCCAGGTAGCTGCGCCACAGGGGAACCTGGAGTTGCTTGATGCCGTTGACGAGGACGACCATGCCGTCCCCGTGCGAGGCCCCCACCGGCAGGTTCAGGCCGAAGGGCATCTTTACAAGATCTACGGCGTTGGGGCCGATGAAGCCCTTGAAGAGGAACCCCAGGAAGAAGATCGCGATGGCGTACATGGTGAAGGGCTTGATCGCCCAGTTGACGAACAGGGTCAGGAAAACGGGCTTCCCCGACTTGCCGGCCTTGACGACCTCGGCGAAGTCGATCTTCACCATGATGGGGTACATCATGAAGAAGAGACAGATGGCAATGGGAATCGATACGACGGGGGCACCCTCGACGAAGATCGACATCCCGTCCAGGGTCTTGGCGAGGTTAGGCGCCATCTTGCCGAGAAGGATGCCCCCCACGATGCAGAGGGCCACCCAGATCGTCAGGTAGCGTTCGAACACGTTCGTGAGCTTGCGTTCACCGTTTTGGACTGCCTGTACCATTTCGGGAATGCCTCCTTGGCTAAAGCGGTATGAAATTCAAAGGAAACGGAACGACAAAGGCGGCGTGATTTCGTAGGGAGTCGCGGCGAACCGCCGCGTCTTCAGCAGCTTCCCCCTCAGGTGCATCCGCTTTTGATGGCCTTGAGGGCGGGGAGGTAGGCGTCGATCAGGGCCTGGATGTCAGGGCAGCAGCAGCGCCCGGAAGGATTTTTCGTCGCGCATTCGGTTCCTTTGCCGGCCCCGGTGAAACGGGTGATTTGCTCGAGGTTCTCCGCCCCTTTGGCGATCGCCCGCACGATGGCTTCCTTGGATATGTTGTTGCAGTAGCAGACGGTCTGGCTTGCGGGGGCCTTTTTCCAGTCGATCGAAGCGGTCATCTTTTTCTCTCCTCCCGTTAGTTCAATTGCAGCGTTCGCTGTCTTTTTTCTTCAGTTGCCGGACGAGTTCGCGGTCGGACTGCGTTGCCGGGTCGTTTTCCAGGTTTTCCAGGACCCAGCGTAGAAGGCCTGCGCAGGGGGCGTCCCCCTCCAGCGGTGCCAGGCTGAAGTAGGTCCACTTGCCTTTCTTCCTGGAAACGACGAAGCCCGCCTCCTGCAGGATCGACATGTGCCGCGAAACGGAAGAGGGAACGAGCCCCAGCAGATCCTGCAGGTTGCAGAGGCAAAGCTCCTGTCCCGGAAGCGCAAGCAGCGCCCGGACCCGGTGCCTGTCTGCAAGGGCCTTGATGCACCCCATGACTGTTTTCAAGACTAGCCCTCCTCCCGGGGTCCATACATTTCGAAAAATATCGAAATATAGGATATGCCCGGGGCATCTTCGTGTCAACCGTCGAATGACCAGGTCGGGGAGGGGCGGGAGAGCATCGGTAATTCCGGGGGATACTCCCCGCTTGACGGGATAATGCTTGTATGATACAAATAACCACGTGGAGGTGGAGGTAAT
>CAYRNZ010000069.1:2575-6651 GCA_964425765.1 uncultured Synergistaceae bacterium | reverse complement strand
GGGGTCCGGTGCTGATCTTCACGAGCTACTTCCCGAAACTGGTGCTGTTCCTGCCCCACGTGATCCTGGGGACGCCCTGGTAGGCGGGGCAAAAACTGGGGTCAGACCTTGATTTTGACCGTATGTGTCCAATATTAAACCTGCTGGGAATAAGAAAAAGGGGATTTTCGCGCTTGGAAGTCCCCTTTCGTATACATACGGTCAAAATCAAGGTCTGACCCCGAACTTCCCGTCCTACTTCCCGAACTACCGAACTACTTCCTACTCCTGCGACGAGAGTTTCTTTTCCCAGTACAAAGCCTTCTCCTTGAGGCGCGTCATCCTCCGCTCGGTGGGCGGGTGGGAGTTGAATCCCCCGGGCTGGGCGACGACGCCCGCATCGGCCATCCGCTGGATGGCGGTGTAGAGGCCCCAGGGCGAAAACCCGGCCTTGGCGGAGATCTCCACGCCGTAGTCGTCGGCCTCGACTTCCTGTTCCCGGCTGTACCCCTGGTTGACGAGGGCGCCTCCCGCCCCGGCGGCGATCTCGCCCAGGCTTCCCTTGCCCAGCGCCCTGGACAGGAGGTTCACCAGGAGCCCGAGCCCCGTCTGGCGCTGGACCGTCTTGTCGTGGTGCCCCTTGACCCCGTGCCCGATCTCGTGGGCGAAGACGGCGGCCAGCTCGTCCTCGGTCCTGAGGGTCTCCAGGATGCCCCGGTGCACGGTGAGGATGAAGTCCCCCTGCTCGTCCTTGGTAATCCCGGCGTTGATGGTTTCCGACGGGTCGTACACGAGGAAGGCGTCGAAACCCGTGAAATGGGACAAGTGCTGCCAGACCCTCTCGGCGGTCTCCAGGGTCAGTCCCCCGGCGCGGGGCATCTTCGCCTCGTCCGGCATGAGGACGGTGTTGACGGGCAGCCGCACCCCGCCGAAGTTTTTCGTCCGGCCAGCCGGAAAGGCGGTCCCCACGAACGCCGCCAGAAGGAGAAGCACCGCGGCGGCGGTGAAAATCCTCTTTTTCAACAGGAAACCTCCTTCTTCAAAGTTTGTGAATGTGAACGCAATGAATTAGTGCCTGTCCCGATTTAGAACTCCACCAGCTCGACGCGGCGGTTCTTCGCCCGGCCTTCCTCTGTCTGGTTGGTGGCGACGGGGGCGAGCATGCCGACCCCGGCGGGGACGAGGCGGTTGGCGGCGATGCCGTAGCCCGAGACGAGCGACTTGACGACGGACTCGGCGCGGCGTTTCGACAGGCCCATGTTGTACTCCCGGTCCCCCGTGCTGTCGGTGTGCCCCACCACTAGGAGGCGCATCTTGGGCTGGGCCTTCAGCATCTTGGCGATCTCGGCCAGGGTGGGCTTGGACTCGGCCCTCAGCTCGGCCTTGTCGGTGTCGAAGAGGAGGCTGTAGAGGGCGATCCGGCCCGACACCCGGATCTTCTCGGTCATCTCGTCGGCCTTCACGACCACCATCTTCGACTGCATCCCCTTCAGCTCGAGAATGTCCACCCGGCAGTAGGCGCGGTTCTTCTCCATCTTGACCTCGGAGCCCCAGAAGGTGTTGTCGAACGCGCAGACCGTGACGACGACGTCGCCCTCGGGCCGCGGCAGCCGGGCCGCCAAAAACTGCTGGTTCTTGGTCCCCTCGTCGCCGGGGACGGGGTAGGCCTGGGCCCGGCCGTACAGGGTCTCGGCGAAGCTGTCGTAAGGGCCGCACTCCCCCTTCGCGCAGGAGAAGAGGGGGACGTACCCCTTGTTTTTCAGCACCTGTTCGTAGTTGCGGAACACTTCCAGGGCGCTGCGCCCGGCAGGGGCGAGATACATGATCCGGGTGACGCGTCCCTCGAAGGTTTCGGACTTGGCGAACTTGTACTTCTCGTCCTGGTAGACCGTCTTCCCCAGGGGGACGACGAGGGTGTCGTACTCCTTCTGGGAGTAGGTCACGATGGACGATCCCTCGTAGCGCGGCAGGAGGGGCGAGTCCTTGCTCCCCTTGAGGTCGGCCGCGCAGGCGGGGCTCGGCGCCAGGGCTGAGAAAAAGAGTAAAAAGGCGAACAGGGCGGCTGAATTCCACGTTCCGGCGACGGGATTCTTGCGTGCGCGCATGGATACCCCTCCTACGGGTCGGGTTATCTTCCTTTAAGGAATTATACCGGGAATCGGTGATTCAAAAGGCCAGGAGTATCATTGTTGAAGGAATTCCCTCATCCGGGCGGAGCGCCCGGAGCGGACCGATTGCGCGGCCCGCGGGAAGGGAGGTCGCCCTGATGGAGAGGAAAGTGGTGGTCCGGCAGGCCGTGATCGGGGACCTGCCGCGGGTCGTGGGGCTTTTCGACGCGTACCGGCGGTATTTCGGGCAGCAAAGCGACCCGGAGGGGTGCGCGGCGTTCCTCTTCGACCGGTTCGAGCACCTGGAATCCGTGATGTTCCTGGCGGAGGAAGGCGAAACCGTGCGGGGGTTCGCCCACCTGTACCCGTCGTTTTCGTCCCTGACGCTGCAGCGGGTGTGGGTCCTGAACGATTTCTTCGTAGAGGACGGGCACCGGCACCTGGGAATCGGGGTGGCCCTCTTCGCGGCGGTCCGGCTATACGCGGAGGCCACCCTGGCGAAGGGGATCGAGCTGACCGTGGAGCACGCCAACGTCCCGGGCTGGAGGTTCTGGGAGAAGCAGGGCTTTGCCCTGGACACGGAGTTCCGCACCTATTTCCTGAAGCTGCCGACTGCGTATTAAGGCGGATTGCGGCCGGCTGCGGCGGGGATAGAATGGTGGCAGCGGGCGCGGCTGGTTCCGCCCGTTCCCGTCATGCGAGGAGGTGTTTTCCCGTGAAGAAGGGGATTTTTCCGCTTTTGGCAGCGGTCCTCTGCCTGTGGGGAGCCCTGGAGGCAGCCCCGGCCCAGGCGAAGGCCGCAAAGCCGGTGGACCTCATGTCGGGGGTCCGGCCCGCCGCGGCGCCTCCAGCCTGCGGCCTGCCGGACGAGGCCGCGCGGCGTGCGGTGAACCGCTTCTCGGCGGAGCTGTTCCGGGCCTCGGGGAAAAACCCGGGCAACGTCATGGTTTCCCCGGCTTCGGTCTACCTGGCGCTGGGCATGGCGCTGAACGGAGCCGAGGGGGCGACGAAAGCGGCGATGCTGGGCGCGATGGCTGCCCCGGAGCAAAACCTGGAGGACCTGAACCGCGCGAGCCGGGGCTGGGCGGTTTCCCTGTCCCGGAAGGGCGCGAAGACCGACCTGGCGATCGCCAACTCGATCTGGTTCGACCGTGACTTCCGCCCGGCCAAGGTCTTCCTGCAGCGCAACGCGGACTATTACGGCGCGGCGGCCCGAAGGCTCGATTTCAGTGATTCGAAGTCGCCCGCGGTCATCAACGGCTGGGTGAAGGAGTCCACGCGCGGCACGATCGACAAGATCATCGAGGAGATCCGCCGGGGCGATGTCATGTTCCTGGTGAACGCGGTCTATTTCAAGTCGGACTGGCAGGCGCCGTTCGAGAGGGAGCAGACCCGCAAGGGCGCCTTCCGCGCCCCGGGCCGGGACGTGCAGGCGGACTTCATGCACCGCACCGGCCGCATGGGGTGGATGCAAGGCCTCGGGGCCAGTGGAGTGTCGCTCCCCTACGACGACGGGCAGTTTGCCTTTTTCGCCCTGCTGCCGGACGGCGGCGTTTCGCCCCGGGAGTGGCTGGCCCGGCAGGAACCGGCTTCGCTTTTCGGGGATATCGCCGGGATGATGGCCCCAAAGGCCCTGTTCACGGTGGAACTGGCGATGCCGAAGTTCGAGTCGCGCTACGAGGACCGGCTGAACGACGAGCTGATTGGAATGGGCCTGGGTATCGCCTTCGACCCGGACCGGGCCGACTTCTCCGGGATGAACGAGTCCCGCGCGAGGAACCTGTACATCGGCGAGGTGAAGCACAAGACCTTCGTGCGGGTGGACGAGAAGGGAACGGAGGCGTCGGCCGTGACCTCCATCGGCATCCGGGCCACCAGCATCGTCACGGATACCCGGAAGCTGGTCCTCGACCGGCCGTTCGTGTACGGCATCATGGACACGAATTCCGGCATCCCGCTTTTCGTCGGCATCATGGAAAACCCGGCGGG
>CAYRNZ010000069.1:0-2475 GCA_964425765.1 uncultured Synergistaceae bacterium | reverse complement strand
CGGCTCACGCCGAACGTGGAGGCGAGGGCCTGTTCCCCCGGGAGCCTGCTTCCCGGTTCCCAGAGTTTTTCCTGTATGGCCTGGATCATCTGGTCCATGATGTCCTTGTGCAGCGTGGACTTGTTCGCGGGTTTCAGCATGTTCCCATTCCTCTCGTCGTCGAGATTTCCTGTTGTGGTTCAAGGACCCGGTGAAGGTACCTGAATTTTTCCGATGGGTATTTTAACGCATATTGTCAAATATTTCACATTAAGGTTGATCTTTCGTTTTTTCTTAGGGTTTTCCCGCGTCCGGTTGACGGCTCCGGAAATTTGTTGTACGGTTTAGCTGTCCTACAGCCATGCAATTGATCCGATTTTACCATGATTTCGCGTTTTCGGCTCCACACCTATCCGCCTGAATGGAGGGATTCAGTTGCAGCAACAAAGTTTGCCCCGCAGGCTCATTTCGTGGATGGACAAGATCGTCGGTGTTTTCATCCTGCTCAACATCATTGCCCTTTCCATCCTCGTCTTCGTCCAGGTCCTCATGCGATACGTCTTCCGCTCCCCCCTCATGGGAATCGAGGAACTCTGCTACTTCCCGTCCACGTGGCTCTACCTCTTCGCCGCCGTTTATGCCTCTTCAGAGAAAACCCAGCTTTACGCGAGGGTGCTGGAGATCTTCATCAAGGACAAGAGGAAGGTGTACCTGCTGCGAGCCTCCGCGGCGGTGGTCACGACCGGGATCCTCATGTGGCTGACCTACTGGGGTTACGACCTGCTCAAGTATTCGCTGCGGGTCGAGAAGCTGACCGACACGCTCTTCATCCGCTGGACGCTTGCGGAGGGATCGGTATTCGTTTCCTTCGCCATGATGCTCTTCTACACGGTCGTTGAGATCATCGACTACATGCTGCTCTACAAGGGTGCAGACCTGCCTTTGGCCAAAGCGATCGAGGAGGAACTCTAAACATGGACGGCGTAACCCTTTCCGCAATTTCCCTCGGCATCCTCATGGTCCTGCTCGCGGTTGGCGTTCCCATCGCCTTCTGCTTCAGCGGCGCCCTGTTGTTCATGATCCTGGTCGGCGAGGTCTCCATGAAGGGCATGATGATGTGGGGTCTCCAGCAGATTTTGAGCCCCGCGCTGCTGTGCATCCCGCTCTTCATCTACGCGGGGGCCCTCATGAGCGACAGCGGCATCGCCAAGCGGCTGCTGGAGTTCGTCGACATCTTCGTCGGCCGGGTCAAGGGCGGCCTCGGCTACGTCGCCACCGTGGCTTCGGCCATCATCGGGGCCATCTCCGGGAGCGCCTTCACGGGCGTCGCGGCGACGGGCAACATCCTGATCCCCGAGATGGAAAAGCGCGGCTACCCCAGGCCCTTCGCCACGGCCCTGGTGACGGTTTCCTCGATCCTGGGCGTGCTGATCCCCCCGAGCACCCCGATGATCATCTTCGGCTACGTGACCGGCACGAGCGTCCTGGCGGGCTTTTTGTCCACCGTCGGCCCGGGCATTTTGACCGTGGCGATCTTCTGCGGGATCAACCGTTTCCTGGTCCGCAAGTACCCCCTCGTCATCCTTCCGCCCATCACGGGCCGCGAGAAGATGCACCAGATCGCGACCAAGGGCTGGAGCGCCCTGCCGGCCCTCCTGATGCCCGTCATCATCCTCGGCGGCATCTACGGCGGGGCCATGACGCCCACCGAGGCCGCCGCGGCGGCGGTCATCTACTCGATCCCGGTCGGTTTCTGGGTTTACAGGGGGCTGACGTTCGGGAGTTTCTGCTCGATTTCCAGGAACGCGGCGGTTTCCACCGGCACCATCATGATCATGATCATGTGCAGCATGATGCTGAGCCAGACCTACGTCGTGCTCCAGGTCCCGCAGCACATCGTCACGGCCGTCTTCAGCATCACCCAGAACAAGACCCTCATCCTGCTGATGATCAACCTCATCCTGCTGTTCGTCGGCATGATCGTCAACGATGCCACGGGGATCATCCTGGTGGCCCCGCTCCTTCTCCCCCTGACCCAGGCGATCGGAATGAACCCGATCCATTACGCGGCGATGTTCGTCACGAACATGGCGATCGGTTCGGTCACGCCCCCTTACGCGAGCCTCCTCTACCTTGGGATGCGGATCGGGAAAGTCGAGTTCATGGACATCATGCCCCCGGTGCTGGTCATGATCCTGGGTTATATCCCCGTCATGCTGGCCACCACGTACTGGCCCACTCTTTCGCTCTGGCTCCCCAGGCTGCTGGGGTACGTGTAGGCGGAAACGGACAAGTAGAAAGATGGTGATTCAAATGAGTCGTCTGCTGGAAATCCTGCGCTCCGAGGTCAAGCCCGCCCTGGGCTGTACGGGTCCCGTGGCGGTGGCCTTCGCGGTGGCGGTGGCGAAGGACGCTGTGGGGGGTACCCCGAAGCGCGTAAAGGTCCTGATGGACAAGGACACGTACGTGAAAAACTGTGCCGTCGGCATCCCGGGC
>CAYRNZ010000068.1:0-6750 GCA_964425765.1 uncultured Synergistaceae bacterium | reverse complement strand
GGTACTAACCGGGGTCAGGTCTTGAAATCACGCATTTAGCCTTACGATGCGTGATTTCAAGACCTGACCCCGGTTTCAGTTTTACAAGACCTGGCCCCGGTTTCAGTTTTATCGAAGAAGGAGCGGAACATGCCGGAGAGGACGCGGATGGACCGGGCGTATTCGTCGAGGTCGAGGCGTTCGTCGGCGGTGTGGTCGAGGCGGGAGTCGCCGGGGCCCCAGGCGGCCATGGGGCAGTTCCAGGCGGCGGCGTAGTTGAAGTCCGCGGTTCCGCCCTTGGCCAGGAGGCGCGGGGTGCCTCCGTGTTCCCGGATGGCGACTCTCAGGGCCCGGATGACAGGGTTTGCTCGCTCCGTCGCATGGGCGGGTACGGAGGAGACAAGCGATGCGGTTGTCCCTCGAGCCTCCGCCTTTTCTGCACAGAGGCGGTAGACGTTCTCGGGAACGGTCCCCAGCGGCAGCCGGATGTCCAGGTCGACGGACGCAACCCGGCAGCCCTCCTCCGAGCCCGACATGGAGAGGACGTTGGCCCCGGTCCGCTCGATGACCTGTTTCCCTGCATCGTCCGTGCGCTCGATCTCCTCCAGGATGTCGGCCGCGGCCCGAAGGCAGGAGGTAAGCGGGCTGGTCCCGCCGCTCCTGTGGGAACCCGAGTCCTCGGCCGTGAGGCGAACCTGGAGGTATCCACGGTAGGCCAGGGTGATGCCGTCGGTTCCCGAAGGTTCCCCCACGAGACAGGCGGCTGGCGCGTGCAGGGGGAGCCGGTGCCGGGCCCCGAGGGAATCGGTTTCCTCCCGGACTGCCGCGACGAGCGTTAGCCGCCAGCCCGGCGGCAGTTTCACGCTCCCGCCGGCGGTCGCGAAGGCGCACAGGGGCCCCCGGGCGTCGACACTTCCCCTTCCCCAGAGGGTGTCTCCATCGATGTGGACTTCGGGGCCGCCGGGCACGGTGTCGATGTGCCCCAGGAGGAGGAACTCGCTCGGGCCGTTCCCCTTCGTGGCGACCACGTTGCCGACCGCATCGATTTCGACGACGTCCCAGCCCAGGCCGGGCAACCGCGAGGCGAGAAGCCTTGCGGCGGCGCCTTCCTCCCCGCTCGGCCCCGGAACGGAGACGAGGTCGACGAGAAGCTTTACCGCCGCGTCATTCGGGGTTTTCAAGCGCGAGCACGTCCTCGAGGGTTTCGGCCGCCCGCTGGAAATGGGCCGGCTCGGCTGCAAAAGACGGCAAGAAGCGGACCACGTTCGGGCCGGCCGGCAGCGCCAGGACGCCCCGTTGTTGGAGGGCTCGGACCAGGGGCGCGGAACGCCCCTCGACCTGGACACCCACGAGGAGCCCCAGTCCCCGGACGCCTTTGAGCGTCGGGGATTCGATGGCCTCCAGGCGGGCCCGGAAGGCTTCACCCATGATCCTGGCCTTTTCCGGCAGGCTCTCTTCGTCAAGGATCGAGAGAGCCTCGTACGCGACCCGGCAGACGAGGGGGTTCCCGCCGTAGGTCGAGCCGTGACTCCCCTGGGGGAAGTCCCCGAGGCACCCCTTCCAGACCGTGACGCCCACGGGCAGCCCCCCGGCCACGCCCTTGGCGAGGCAGACGATATCGGCGGCAAGGCCCGTCAGGGCGCTCGCCAGCATCGCCCCGCATCGCCCGAAGCCGCTCTGGACTTCGTCGGCGACGACCAGAGCCCCCGCCTTTTGGCAGGCGGCCGAGATTTCGAGCCCCAGCGCCGGGTTCAGGGGGTGTACCCCCCCCTCTCCCTGGACGGGCTCGATGAAGACCGCGGCGACGGTTTCGTCGATGACACCGGGCAGGTTCTCGGGGACGTGGTGTTCCACGTTGAACAGCAGGGGCTGGAACGGGCGGCGGTAATGGGGGTTGAAGGTCAGGCTGAGGGCCCCGAGCGTCCTCCCGTGGAAGCCCCTGCGAAGGGCCAGGATCCGGCGCCTTTCGGGGCGGAGCACGGCGACAAGCTTGAGTGCGGCTTCGATGGCCTCGGTACCGCTGTTGCAGAGGTAGGCCCTGCCGTCCGGCAGGAGGTTACCGAACCTTTGCATGAGGGTGGTCCGGATGTCGTCGTCGAAGCCCATCCCGATGGTCCAGGGGCGCCCGGCGGCACCGGCGAGCGCGTTCACCAGGCGGGGATGGGTGTGCCCGAACAGGGCCGAGCCGTGGGCGGTGAAGAAATCCACGTATTCCCTGCCGGCCGCGTCGGTGACGAGGCCCCCGTGTCCCGAGGCGAGCGTCAGACCGCGGCTTCCGTATAGACAGCTTGGCATAGTGTCGTCCCCCTTCCTTCCAGTGCCCTGCTGAGGGGCCTGTTCACCCGGCTGTCGGCTATGCAGACCCGTTCGAGCCCGCCGTCAAGCGCTTCCCGGCAGGCCAGGAGCTTCCTCTTCATGTTGCCCTTGGCCATCCCCTCGAGGTTCTCCCACTCTTCGAGGCCGGCCCGTTCAACGAGGCTGCCGGGGTCTGCCGGGTCCTCGAGGAGGCCCGGCACGTTGCTGAGGATGACCAGCACGTCGGCGCCTACGGCAGCGGCCGTAGCGGCGGCAAGACGGTCCCCATCCACGTTCAGGAGCCCGCCCCCGTCCCGGTCGAGCGCCAGGGGCGGCAGGAGCGGCAGGGTTTCCATGTCCCACGCGTTCTCCAGCGCGAGCGGGTCTACGGAACGCGTCGTGCCGCTGGTGTTCCCGTGGAGGATTCGCACGCGCCCGTCCTCGACCGAGCGCAGGGCCTCCTTGCGGGTTCCCGAAACGGAACGGGTGAGGGCGGGGTGAAGGATCGCGGCCGGGGTCCCCCGCGTGAAAAGCTCGCAGGCCAGCGTGGCGGATACGGACAGGGCCGCGCCGACGAAGAGGTCCCTCTCGGCTTCGCCGAGGAAGCGGCTCCGGTAGCCGGAGGGGCTGGTCACGTACCGCGGCTGCATCCCGCAGGACTTCGAGAGGGAGTCCATGATACCGCTGGCGCCGTGTACGAGGGCCCACCGCTCGCCCCTGGCGACCCTGTCGCAGAGGTCGTCCAGCAGGGGGCGCGGGTCGTTTCCGAGGGCTCCGCCGATCTTGACGATTCCGGTGAGGCGCATTGCGATCGTCTCCTTTCCTTGCTCAGGCCGGGTAGACCGGCCTCATGTCGAGCCCCGCGGTCTCGGGGCATCCCAGGAGGAGGTTGGCTGCCTGGACCGCGGTCCCGGAGGCCCCCTTCAGCAGGTTGTCGATGGCGGTTACGGCAGTGAGGCGCCGTCCGTCCGGGTGCAGCGCGAAGCCCACCAGGGCCCGGTTGGAACCCATCACGAGGCGCGGGTCCGGAAGGCGCAGATGGGCGGGCCTGGCCGGGCAGACGAAGACAAACGGCTCTTTCCCGTAGGCCCCGCGGTAGAGTTTCCACAAGTCTGCTTCCCTCAAGGGTGCGGCCAGGGTCACGGTCGCCACGGCCTGGACACCCCGGACGCTCTCGACGGCGGTGACCCCCAGGGTGAGGCGGTCCTCCGGCAGGCCGGTTTCCTGGGAAACCTCGGCCAGGTGGCGGTGGGCGAAAGGCTCGAACATTCGCAGGGCCCGGCTCCGGTAGGGGTGGTGGCTTCCTTCCGTTGCCCTGCTTCCTCCCTCGGAGGATCCCACGCGGGCCTCGACGCGGGCGTCGGCGATAACTCCAGCCCGGGCGAGGGGAGCCAGGGCCAGGATGGCAGCGGTGGCGTTGCAACCGACCCCGGAAACGAGGCGTGCGCCGCGGATCTCTTCCCGGTGCAGCTCGGGCAGCCCGTAGACGGCCTCCTGCAGAAGGGACGGGTCCGGGTGGGGCCCTCCGTACCAGCGCTCGTAGCGCCCCGGGTCCCGCAGACGGACGTCCGCGGCGAGGTCCACGACCTTGACGCCCCGTTCTAGCCAGCCCCGGATCACGGGAGCCGACGAGCCGTGCGGCAGGGCCAAAAAGACGAGCGCAGGCTCTAGCGTTTCCGCTTCCTCGGGCGAGATGAAGGCCGTCTCGGGGAAATCGGGCCTCAGGTGCGGGTGTACCGCCGCCACGGGGTGCCCGGCTTTTCCACGAGAGACGACTCCCGCCACCTCCATGGCCGGGTGCCCCGCCAGGATCCTCAGGAGTTCGCCTCCCGCCATTCCGCTTCCGCCCACAACCACCACCGGGTGCTTCTGCATGAGTTCCTTCCTCCGTTTCAAGGGTAAAAAAATGGCCCGCGGACTTTTCCCGCGGGCCTCGAGGCTTGTTCTTGCCAAGCCGCTCCGGGGATTATGCCCCGGGGCTCGAGGTCCCGCATAAGGTCGCGCTGCGCTTGAGCCCGCGTTTATCGCCGCGCTTTTCTCTCTTCATCAGCTCTGCGCAGGCTTCCACGACTGCGCCCGCGATGTCCACGCCCGTGGGTGCGCTGGAGTTCCTGAACTCGGCCCCGTCGTTGACTTCGTTCACGAGCCACCCGAGGCGCGTCAGGAACAGGTCGACGGCGATAAAGTCGCCCCCTACGGCGCCGTGGACCCTCTCCAGGATGGAGCGCAGCTCGGCGTCCATCGGCTGGTTCTCGGCCCGGCCTCCCCTGGCGGTGTTCGTGATCCAGTGCCCGCTCGTACGCCGGATGGCGCACAGGGGACGTCCCTCCAGCACGAAGGCCCGGACGTCGAAGCCGCCCTTTTCGACGTACGACTGGACGTAATAGACCTGGTGCGCGGCCCCCAGGTGGGCCTTGTGCTCCACGATGGCCTCGGCCGTCTCGCGGTTGGAGGCCAGGGCGAGCAGGCGCCCCCAGCTGCCCGTGACGGGCTTGAAGACGACGGGGTAGCCGAGCTGTTCGGCCGCCTCGAGGGCCGCTTCCTCGGAGAAGGCGGCACGGAAGGCCGGCTGCGGGATGTCGGCCGCCGCGAGGGCGGCGCTGGTGGCCAGCTTGTCGCCGCAGAGCTCCATGACGGCACTCGGGTTTACCACTCGCGCCCCGCCGGCCTCTAGCATGCGGGCCACCGAGACGTTCTGCAGGTGCCCGATGCACCGGCACAGGAACACGTCTGTTTCGTTCGGCTCGATCCGCCAGGCTTCGGTCCGGATGTCCTCCAGGCTGCAAGGGATCCCCTTCGCTTCGGCGGCGGCGAAAAGCTGCTTTTCCTCGGCGCGAAGCCGGGAGTAGAGGATCCGGAGCCTACTCACCCCAGTCCTCCTGCACCTGTGGGGCTTCCTCCGCCCGCACGGGCTCGAGGGCCACCACTTCCAACTCCGTCCCGCAATCGCCGCAGACCAGGATCTCGCCCAGCCCGCAGTTTTCCGGAAGTGCCACCGTTCCTTCGCACACCACGCACGTCACCGTTCCTGCCATTTCAAACTCCTCCTTCGAGTGGGAATAGAAAAAAGGACCCGCCCCTCCACACGTGTGAAGGGACGAGTCCTCGTAAAGACCCGCGGTACCACCCAACTTGGACGCGTCCCCCGTCAGGGGGGCGGTCCCGCTCGCGGACAGGTAACGGCTGTCCGTAACCGGGCGTCCTACTTCGGGCGTAAGCCCTTTCGGAGCCTGCTCTTCGAGCCTTGGGCCTTTCGGCAGCCCGGCACCCCTCTCATCCGGTGGAGGTCCCTCGCTGTAGGGCTTGTACCCCGTCAGGCCACTCGCGTCATCGCATTTTTGAAATGTTTCGGTTGAGAATGTGGTTCGTACCAAGTCGCTCATCGCGAATTGAAATGCAGTTTAGCGGCCGATGCCCGGCTTGTCAAGCCCGGAAAGCGTGATATTCCAGGCGTATTCCAGGACCTTTCCGGGAAGGTCCACACCCGTGGCCTCGACGGACCCGTGAAATTCGGGCTGCCCGTTGACCTCGTTCACCGTCCAGCCGTTGTCCGTTTCGAAGAGGTCGACGGCGAGGAAGTCTCCACCGATGGCGGCGCCCACCTTTCGGAGGAGCCCGGCCAGCGCAGGGGGCATCTCGCACGGCTCCGGCCTCGCGCCCCGGGCCGTGTTCGTGATCCAGTGCGCACTTTTCCGGCGCATGAGGGAAACGGGCTGGCCTCCCACGAGGACCGCACGGAGGTCCGAACCGTTCTTCTCCACGTACTCCTGGATGAAAAAGACGGAATGGGAGGGGCCCATCGCCGCCTTGTGGAGCGCGACGGCCTCGGCGCCAAGACGGTCGGTGACCTTCGCCAGGAGACGCCCCCAGCTGCCGCAGGCGGGCTTGAAGACCACCGGGAAACCCATCGCCTCCGCGGCTTCCACGGCCGACTCCGGCGAAGCGGCCACGCGGTAGGCAGGTTGCAGGATCCCCGCCGCGTCGAGGCAGGCCGCCGTAGCGATCTTGTCGCCGCAGAGGGTCATGACGGCGGAGGGATTGATCGTCTTCACGCCCCGTGATTCGAGGAGCCGGGCGAGGGCCAGGTTGTGGGTCTGGCCGACGCAGCGGCAGATCGCCACGTCGCCTGGCGCCGCGTCAAACCCGTCCGGCCAGGACAAAGCCGACACGTCACGAAACTCCGCAGGAATCCCCAGTCTTTCCGCTGCCGAGGCGAGCATCTTTTCCTCCGGCCGGAGCCGGGTATAGGGAACGAAAAGCCTCGGTGCGCGGATCGGGGTTGCGGACTTCATCGCGAAAGGCCTCCTCGGAATTCGCCCAGGGGCGGGATTCCGGGAGTGTAAACTAGAGTTTATTGCATGTCAAGCGCTAAAACTAAATAACCTTTTCGTTCAATCTCCGCGCCTTGAACAAACTCGCCGCTTCTACAGGTTCATTTCCCAATGGGGTCTACCATTTCCCAATGGGGTCAGACCT
>CAYRNZ010000067.1:0-6825 GCA_964425765.1 uncultured Synergistaceae bacterium | reverse complement strand
TCCACGCGGCCCGACAAGGACTTCGCGCTGGCCGACGGCGACTTCGTCCGGGTGTTCAGCGTCGTGGAGAAGCGCAACGTGATCAAGGTCACCGGGCCGGTGGCCAAGCCGGGCGAGTACGGCGTGGAGCCCGGCAGGACCACGATCCGGGACGTCATCTCCCGGGCGGGCGGCCTCCTGTACTACGCCGCCGACGACGGGGAGATCACGCGGGTGAAGCCGACGCCCCAGGGGCCGGTCACCACGCGGCTCACCGTGAACCTGCGGAAGGCCATGGCCGGCGACCCGGCCCACAACGTGGCCTTCGAGCTGAACGACTACCTGTTCGTGCGCAGCGTGCCGGAGTGGGACCTGTACAAGGCCGTGGCGGTGGCGGGACAGGTGAAGTACCCCGGCACCTACACGATCCAGAAGGGCGAGACCCTGTCGAGCCTCATCGCGAGGGCCGGGGGCTACACCGACCGGGCCTACCTGCGGGGGGCCACCTTCACCCGCAGCTCCGTGAGGAAGCTGCAGGAGGAGCAGAACAGGCGCATGGTGGACGAGCTGGAGACGGAACTGCTCTCCGTGAGCGTGAACGAGCTGAGCGCGGCGCTGACGGCCGACGAGGCGAAGCTCTCCCAGTACGAGGCCGAGCAGAAGCGCAAGCTGGTGGAAAAGCTGAAGAACCTGAAGGCCGCCGGGCGGGTCATTTTGAAGCTGGACGTGCCCGAGCGGATGAAGAGTTCCCCCTTCGACCTGGAGCTGGAGGAAGGCGACACGCTGTTCGTGCCGGCGAACCCCCACACGGTGCAGGTGATGGGCGCGGTGCTGAACCCCACGGCCTTCGTGCACCAGAAGGGCCTGGGCGTGGGCGACTACATCCGCATGGCCGGGGGCTACACCCGCAACGCGTCTCCCGGGCGGATCTACCTGCTGAAGGTGGACGGCACGGCGGTGCGGCTCGACACGGGGGGCAACTGGCCCTTCGGCAAGCCGAACAACGCGCACGGCATGGTGGTGCGGGCCCTGGAACCGGGCGACGCCATCATCGTTCCCCAGAAGGTGCAGAGCTACAAGGGCCTGCGGAACACCCGCGACTGGGTGGACGTGATCTTCAAGGTCGCCATGAGCGCCGTGGGCATCCACGACATGTCGAACTAGGGCTCATTCCATGACGGACGAGCGCGAAGTAAGGGAAACGGAATTCGGGAGTGGTCGGGGTGCGGGGGCCGGTGCGGGCGCGATGGGTGTGACGGGCGGCGCCGCGGACCCGGACGAGATCAGCCTGCTGGACCTGGCCCTGGTGCTGGTGAAGCGCAAGAAGCTCATCTTCTGGATGACCTTCGGAGTCGCCTTTTTGGTGGCGGTGTATAGCCTGGTGACGCCGAAGATCTACCGGGCGGAGACGCGCCTGCTGCCCCCCAAGAGCGCCGAGGTGGGGGCCAGCGCGCTGCTCGACATGGCCACGGGCGGGGCAGCCTCGGCCCTGGCGGGCAAGACCCCGGGGGACCTCTACGTGGGGATCGCCAAGGGGCGGACGGTGATGGACAAGGTCGTCGCCCGGTTCAAGCTGGCGGAAGTGTACGAGATCGACAACCCCGACCGGGTGAGGGCGGCACTTTCCGCCAACCTGGAGGCCAAGAGCGACCTGAAGACGGGGATCATCAGCATTGCGGTGCTGGATAAGGACCCGGCGCGGGCGGCAGACATCGCCAACGGGTTCGTGGACGCCCTGAAGGACGTGACGTCGGGCCTGGCCATCAGCGAGGCGGCCCAGAAGCGGCTCTACTACGAGACGCAGATCAGGGACGTGCAGGCGTCCCTGCAGAAGTCCGAGGAGGAGCTGAAGCGCTACCAGGAGCGCACGGGCATCCAGGAGGCGGGAAGCCAGACCGGCGCGCTCATCGGGACGATGGCGAGCCTCCGGGCGCAGGTCACCGCCAAGGAAGTGCAGCTGCGGGCCCTGCGGGCCTACGCCACGGGGCAGAACCCCGAGGTCAAGAAAGTCCAGAACGAGCTGAGCGCCCTCTACGGGCAGCTGGAGCGCCTCGAGGCCGGGCAGGGGTCCTCGCGTGACCCGCTCAACCCCGAGGGCGGCATGCCCAGGGCGCGCCTGGAGTACATGCGCCTGCTGCGGGAGGCCAAGTTCAACGAGTACCTCTACGGCCTGCTCCAGAAACAGTTCGAGATGGCCAAGCTCGGCGAGGTCAAGGACGCCGCCGTCATCCAGGTCATCGACGACGCCGTGCCGCCCCAGGTGCGCTTCAAGCCCAAGCGCAAACTAATGGTCATGCTTGCGGCGGTTCTCGGGTTCTTCTTGTCCGTCTTCGCGGCCTTCTTCCTCGAGTTCCTCGAGAACGCCCGCCGCGACCCGGAATCCGCCGCCAAGCTCGACGCCTTCAAGCGCTACGCCCGCATCACGAAGGACGACTTCCGCCTAATTCGGGACAGGCACTAATTCATTGCGTTCACATTCACAAGCTTTCGCTCTCCCCGCTAGAACCCTAGAACCGGGGTCAGGTCTTGAAATCACGCATTTTCCCTCGCCCGGCCGGCTCACTCGGCCGGGCTTTTTCGTGTCGGCCCATCCAGGCGACGCCTCCCTCGTTCAAAATGCGTGATTTCAAGACCTGACCCCGGTTGCACTTTCGTGTGTACCGTTAGCCGGATATAATCATTACCGGCCGGACCCCCGGCATCCAGTCTGCCGGTAAACGGGAGGGGTTTGCGCGGTGCAGTTCCTCGCTTTCGTCGACGTTAAAACGCTCTTTTTCCTGGCCGGGCTCACGGTTTTCCTCTACGCGGGAATGCAACCGATCGCCTACCTCATGACCCCGGATACTCCCGGGATCGGGAAATGGGCTGCAGGAAACACGCTCTGCGGCCTCGGTGTCCTGCTGATCCTGTGTCGTGCCTACCTGCCGCCGGCGCTGACCGTCGTCGCGGCCAACGCCGCCATCCTTGGGGGATTCTGCCTGATGCTGGCCGGCGTGAGGCGATTCAACGGCAATACCCCTCTTCCCGCCTGGCCCTTCGCCCTCCTGTTCGGTCTTTACCTCCCTGTTCTTCTGTATTTCACCTATTTCCGTGACGACGTCGCCGCGAGGACCGTCCTCTTTTGCCTCAACAACGCGTTCCTGTCCCTCCTGGTTGCCCGTGAAACCACCCTTTGCTTCACCGCGGGGAACCTGGTCCGATGGACTTACGCAGCGGTCCTCATCTTCCACGCGCTTTTCTGCTTCCTCCGGGCCTTCATCGTTTCCGCCACGATCGTTCCCGGTGATTTCCTGGGCGGGGGACTCCTGGTCCGTGAAGCCCTCCTGGAAAGCGTGGTCTTCCTCTTCTGCCTTTCGATCGCCTTTGTCCTGATGCTCATGCACCGCCTGTCAGAGGAAAACAGGGCCCTGGCCGAGAAGGATCCGCTCACCGACCTCATGAATCGGAGGTTTTTCCTGGCGCTGGCCGAACGGGAGAGGGTAAGGGCGGCCCGTGCCGGATCCGTTTTTTCCGTCGCCGTCCTTGATCTCGACCAGTTCAAGGAAATCAACGATACATACGGGCACGCCGCGGGCGACCTGGCGCTGAAGGTTTTCTCGGAGAAACTCTCGGGCTTGCTTCGGAAATCGGATTTGGTCGGCCGTGCCGGCGGGGACGAGTTCCTCCTTCTCTTGCCCGACACGCCGGCGGGTGGAGCACGGACCGCCGTGGAGAAAATCCTCGCGGCTCTTAGGGAGGGTCCGGTCCGTTACGAAAGGCGAGCGATCACCCTGACTGCGAGCGCGGGCATCTCCTCCAGCGAAGGCGGGCAAGAGCCCCTGGACGTGCTTTTCCGGGAGGCTGACGACGCGCTCTACGAGTCGAAGAGGGCCGGCCGCGACAGGGCCTCCCTTTATGCGAAACCGGGGTCTAGAACCGGGGTCAGGTCTTGAAATCCAGCATTTTCGAGCGGTAAGATCAAGTTATGAGCAGGCCATTGCGAATCGAGTTCGAAGGCGCGTTCTATCACATCACGAGCAGGGGTAACGCCAGGCAGCCCATCTTCGAGGACGACGAGGACCGGTACCTCTTCCTGGACGTTTTTTCCAGGACGGTCAAGCGGACGAATTGGAAATGCCACGCCTACTGCCTCATGACGAACCACTACCACCTGGTCCTGGAAACCCCCTTCGCCAACCTATCCAGCGGAATGAGGGAATTGAACGGCAATTACACCCAGCTCTTCAACCGCCGGCACGACCGCGTCGGGCACCTGTTCCAGGGGCGCTTCACGTCGATCCTGGTCGAGAGGGAGCCGTACCTGGGGGAGGTGATCCGCTACGTGGTCCTGAACCCTGTCAGGGCCGGGATGGTCGGGAGGCCCGAGGACTGGCCGTGGAGCAGCTTCCGGGCCACGGCGGGTCTCGCGGGGCGGCCGGACTGGCTTGAGACGGCCTGGGTCCTCGGTTGTTTCGACAAGGACCCGGCCCGTGCGGAGCGGATCTACGCCCGGTTCGTCATGGACGGGGTGAACGCGGGCTTCCAGCTGAAAGACGCCGTCGACCACCAGATCTACCTGGGCCGGAAGGATTTCGTTGCCTCGGTGCAGATGGTCGTCCACGAGCACAGGGATCTCTCGGAGGTCCCGAAGGAACAGAAAACCCTCGTGAAGCGGGACCTGCCGTTCTTCGCCCGAGAATACCCGGACAAGGGGGAAGCGATGGCGCGGGCCTATCTTTCCGGCTTCTTCACCCAGGGGGAGATTGCCGAGTACTTCGACGTTCACTATTCCACCGTCAGCCGGCACCTGAAGCAGTTCGAGGAAGAGCTCGCCAGGGAGGAACGCAGGCGGCGCCGACAGAGGGTACAGGTTGAAAGCCGGGAGGCCACGGCGGCTGTGGTCGAAACCGGGGTCAGGTCTTGAAATCACGCATTTTCCCTCGCCCGGCCGACTGTAGCAGTCGGCCGGGCTTTTTTGTGCCGGACCGCCAAAATCGGGCGGCCCCGGGCCAAAATGCGTGATTTCAAGACCTGACCCCGGTTCTGGGGCCTTCCGCTCTTGCTATACTGTATTCACACGCCCTTAAGGGGCGCGACCGGCTTTTTCTAGCGAGGCGATGAGCGTGGTTCCCGGCATGGAGGCATTGAAAAATACGAAGATCGCGGTGGTGGGCCTGGGGTACGTGGGGCTTCCGCTGGCGCTGGCGTTCGCCAGGGAGTTCCCGGACGTCACCGGTTTCGACGTGAACCGGGCTAAGGTGGCGGAACTTCAGTCCGGGATCGACCGCACCCGCGAGGCGGGACCCGGCGAGCTGGCGGCCACGGCGCTGAAGTTCACCGCCGACCCCCTGGCCCTGAAGGACGCGGACGTGTTCGTCGTGGCGGTGCCCACTCCCGTGGACGACGCCCACCGGCCGGACCTGGGGCCCGTACTGCGGGCCTCGGAGACGGTGGGGCGGGTGATGAAGCCGGGCGCGGTGGTCTGCTTCGAGTCCACGGTCTACCCCGGCGTCACGGAGGACCTCTGCGGGCCCGCGCTGGCGAGGGCCTCGGGGCTGGTCCCCGGTGAGGGCTTCAAGCTGGGCTACTCGCCGGAGCGGATCAACCCGGGCGACCGGCAGCACCGGCTGGAGAGCATCGTCAAGGTTGTCTCGGCCTCGGACGGGCCCACGCTGGACCTCCTGGCGGGCCTCTACGGCGCGGTGGTGAAGGCCGGGATCCACCGGGCGCCTTCCATCAAGGTGGCCGAGGCGGCGAAGGTCATCGAGAACACCCAGCGCGACCTGAACATCGCCCTGATGAACGAGCTGTCCCTGGTGTTCGACCGCATGGGGCTACGCACCGCGGACGTGCTGGCCGCGGCGGGGACGAAGTGGAACTTCCTGCCCTTCCGCCCCGGGCTGGTGGGCGGCCACTGCATCGGCGTGGACCCGTACTACCTCACCTACAAGGCGGAGGAACTGGGCTACATCCCCCAGGTGATCCTGGCCGGGCGGCGGATCAACGACGGCATGGGCGGGTTCGTGGCGGAGAAGACGGTCAAGCTGCTCTGCGCCGCCGGCAGGGACGTGTGCCGGGCCCGGGTGGGAATCCTGGGGCTCAGCTTCAAGGAGGACGTGCCCGACCTGCGGAACAGCCGGGTGCCGGACATCGTGCGGGAGCTCGAGGACTACGGGATCCGGCCGCTGGTGCACGACCCGCTGGGCAACCCGGACGAGGCCCGCGGGGAATACGGGCTTACCCTGAGCGGCCTGGACGAGATGACGGGCCTGGACGCGCTCGTTTTGGCGGTGGCGCACCGGGATTACCTTGCGATGGGAGCCGTGGGTCTGGCGGAGCGCCTTTCCGCCGGAGGGGTGTTCGTGGACGTGAAATCCGCTTTCGGGCCCGGGGATTTCCCGGCCCACGTGCGGTACTGGAGCCTGTAGATGGAAAACCGCTACATGAAGGTGCGCGCGGAACTGAAGGCCTTTCCCCGGCGGTGGCTGGTGACGGGGGCGGCGGGGTTCATCGGGAGCCACCTGGTGGAGACGCTGCTGGAACTGGGGCAGGACGTCACGGGGCTCGACAACCTCTCCACCGGAAGCCGCGAAAACCTCACGGCGGTGCTGGAGGCCGCCTCGCCGGACGCCAAAGGGCGCTTCACCCTGGTCGAGGGCGACATCCGGGACCTCTCCGTGTGCCGGAAGGCCTGCGACGGAGCCGAGTTCGTGCTCCACCAGGCGGCCCTGGGATCCGTGCCCCGGTCGATCGCGGACCCGGCGGGGACCTTCGCCTCGAACGTGGACGGTTTTTTGAACATGATGCTGGCCTCGCGCGACGCGCAGGTGAAGTCGTTCGTGTACGCCTCGTCGAGCTCCGTCTACG
>CAYRNZ010000066.1:0-7082 GCA_964425765.1 uncultured Synergistaceae bacterium | reverse complement strand
ACCAAAACGAGTACCAGTGTCGTTGCAATTCTCCATCCGCGCTTCATCACGTCTATCTCCTCCTGTTCGAGTGTCGTTGCAGAATGAATGCCGAAAATCAGGGGGGGAGGGGCCCCAAAAGGGGCCCCTCGGGGCTCGAGAAAGCGGGGGACGAAAAAAGGCCGCCCCCGTTGGCGGAAGGCGGCCTTTTTCAAAGCCCGCAGATCTCCTTTCCAAACGGGAGGCTCCCCCGTTTCCGGGGAAACCCATTGGCCTGCCGCCGTGGGGAGAACCCTTTAGGAAAGGCAGGCTCGGAGAGAATATGCAGTTGTAACCTGTTTCTACCAGAAAACGTCGTTTAACGCAAGGGGGTCAATCCCTCGTGATGAGGGTCCCGACGTGCTCACCCGCAAGGGCCCGGGTGATGTTCCCTTCTTTCGTTCCGTCGAAGACCTGCATGCTTTCGAGGACCTCGCTTTTCCGCAGGATCTCCAGGCACGGGCGCTCGATCACCAGGTCCGGCAGGTCACGGGCGATCAGCTCCGAGGCGGAGATTTCCGGGATGAACGCCGCGTCCGGGTTCTTCTTCGGGTCGTCGGTGAAGAGCCCCCGCTCGTCCTTGACGAAAAGGCAGCTTTTCGCCCCGATGAGGTCGGCCACCAGGATCGTCCCCACGTCCGTGCGGTGCATGGGCAGGCGGCTTTCCGAGGGGATGGCGAAGTAGTCGTAGGGCGGCATGCCGTGCATGACGGGGATGCACCCCTGGCCGAAGTAGGTGGCCAGCTTGACGATCTCGTCGTGGCCGATCTTGATCCCGCCCCACGGAGAGAGCAGGGTCGCCACCAGGAGGGCGTTCTGCTCCGACACCGAGCTGCCGAACTTCGCGATGATCCCCGTGGGCATGCCCAGCTCCAGGCCGATGGAGTAGATGTGGCGGCTCCTCGTTCCCCCGCCGGTAAGGACGACCATCTTGTGCCGGTCCTTGTTCGCGGCGATCTCCCGGATGACGCCTGGAAGGGCCTTGTCGCCGCGGTCGCAGATCGACTGTCCCCCGACCTTCAGGACGTGGACGTCCGGGAAAAGGCGCACCTGGGGGATCACCTTCAGGGTTTCGGCCAGGTCCTTGCCGACCAGGCTTTCCCCCATCAGGCGGCTCTTGACGTGAAGGCGCCGGCCGTCACGATCCCTGACCAGCGCCATGGCCCTTGCCTTCCCCGCTCCCGCCTTCCAGGGCGACCAGCTCGGCGCCCACCGCCTCCGCTATGGCCTTCAGCTCGCACTGTCTCAGGTGCTGGGCAAAAAATTCCACCTCGACCCCCGAAACCGCCACGATCCTGAAGCGGGGCTTCTTCTCCCCGCCTTCGACTTTCCGGCGCTCCCTGTAGAAGATCTTTCCAGGCATGTTTCGATCACCCCTGTCTTTCGCTAAATGGTTCCTGCGCTGCTATTTTCCCCCAAACGACGCTTTCCCGCCAGCGGTTCCCACGTTTCGTCCCCGAGGGGACGGACCAAAAGCGTCGGGGCGTGGCCGGCCAGGTGGGGCCTGAGCCACCCGCCGGACTGGACGACGTGCCCGGGGCAGGGGACCCTGGAATCGCGGTCGGTGGAGATGACCCGGATGCCGGCTTCGTTCAGCTCCTTGACGGTGCAGGTTTCGGGCAGCTTTCGCAGGTTCCCGTACTCGACGAACCGCCCATGCCAGCCCGAGGCGGTGAGCCCCACGGCCGCGGCGGCCCCGATGATCCCGCCGTTCGTGCCGCCGTGCCCCGAAAGGTGGGCTCCCCTGGCCGCTTCCATGGCCTCGACCTGGGCCAGGACGCGCGAGGCGGCCTCGAGGCCGAAGCTTGCCAGGCGCTCCATGGCGGGGGAATCCCCGGCGGCGACGCAGAGTCCCGGGTCGCTTCCGGGAAGGGCATGGCGCCGCAGGTGTTCCGCAGCGCACTCGACCAGGCCCGGTTCCTCGTACCCCCCCTCGTCCAGCAGCACGATGCAGGCCGCGCTGTTGTGCGAGGTGAAGGGGATGCCCGGGTGGACCAGAAGCTGCTGGCGGACGACCCCCCAGGCTTTCAACCCTTCCGGCAGGCCGTCCAGGAACCACCGGGCGACTTTCCCGGTGCCGTAGGGTCCGTCGAGGTTGTCGGTGTCGTCGAAGGCGACGAAAATCTTTCTCATAGCGATCACTCCCCGGGTAGGTACGTTAGCAGATGGGCTTCGGCGCCGCAACAACACGGTCCGGGATAACGGGGCAGCGTGTCGCCGTGTCGGTTATGATGGGAAAAAGGGGGTGCCGGGATGAGGATCGGTTCCTTCGAGTTCAACCTGCGGGAGCTTTCGGGTTCCATGGGCGACTTCGGCACGCTCCTGCCGCTGGCGGTGGGGTATGTCACCGTTTGCGGCATGGATCCCTGCGGGTTGCTGGTCTGGATGGGCCTCGCCAACATCGCCACGGGCCTGGTTTACCGCCTCCCCATGCCCATCGAGCCGATGAAGGCCCTCGCCATCATGGCCATCGCGCAGGCCTGGTCCCCGGAAAAGATTTTGGCTTCAGGGCTGGCCATGGGCATCACCTGGCTTTTGTTCGGATTGACGGGAGCCATGGCCTGGGTCTCCGCCAACACGCCCCGGGCCGTCACGCGAGGAATACAGCTCGCCCTGGGAGTCCAACTGGCGCTCCAGGGGGCCAAAATGGCATCCGATTCCTGGGCCCTGGCCGTTGGAGCCCTTCTAGCCGTCCTCCTCCTGCGGAAGAGCCGCCATGCCCCTGCGGCGCTGGCCCTCGTCCTGTCCGGGATCGGCATCATGGCCTTCCAGGGAAAGCTGGACTCCCTGGCGGGTTTTTCACTGACCCTTCCCGGGGTCCGCCAGGTGGATCTCCGCCTGCTGTGGCCCGCCATGAGGGACGGGGGCCTGTCCCAAATCCCCCTGACCGCCACGAACGCCGTCATCGCCACCGTCGCCCTGATCCGGGAATACTGGCCCGACCGTCCCGTCACGGAACGGCAGCTGGCCCTGAACATGGGGGTCATGAACCTGGTCGGCCCCTTCATCGGCGGCATGCCCCTCTGTCACGGGGCCGGAGGACTGGCCGGCCAGTACTTTTTCGGCGCCAGGACCGGCGGGACGAACATCATCGAGGGAACGATCGAAATCGCACTTGGGCTTTTCCTGGCAAATTCCATCGGAACGCTTTTCGCCGCGTTTCCCATGGCCATCGTCGGGACGATGATGTTCGTGGTGGGCGTGGAGCTCATGAAATTCATCCGGCTGGTGAACACGAAGGGGGAATGGCCGGCGATCGGGGTCACCTTGGTGGTTTCCGTCATGGCCAACATGGCCTTCGGTTTTGTCGCGGGGATCCTGTACTGCCTATTGTCGGCCCGGGTGGCGGGAAAGAAGGTCCCGTGAGTCGGGAAGAGAAACAGGCGAGGGGCGGCGAGAGCCGCCCCTTTTTTCGTGGACATAATCGAGCATAAGGAATCTTTATCGGCCAAAAACTTGAAGGGAATTCCTTCTTTTTTGTCTAATAAATAAGGTTCAAAACACACAGAACACACCCGGATCTCCGAGCCGAGCGGCAAGAAAGCTCCTGCCATGGCTGCCGGCCTATGGGCGGCTTGGAAACGAGACCGCTCATGGGTGCTTCGAAAGGAGGGTTCCACAGCTCGTCCCCGGAATTTCGTCGTGAAACCCCGTTTCAGGCTTTCCCCAAAATCCATTCCCATGGAGGGCGAAAAGGCATGCAAAAGCAGTATCACGTCAAATCCATAACCATCAACGGCATTCCCCAGCGAGTGGTGGCCGACCCCGAAGAAAAACTGGTCAAGGTCATCCGCAGCCAGCTTCACCTGACCGGCACCAAACTCGGCTGCGGCCAGGGGCAGTGCGGCGCCTGCAACGTCATCCTGGACGGCAAGGTCACGCGCTCCTGCATCGTTCCCTGGAAAAACGTCCCCGAGAACGCCGACATCCTCACCATCGAGGGCATCGGCACCCCGGACCGCCTCCACGCGATCCAGTGGGCCTTCATCGCCAACGGCGCCATCCAGTGCGGTTTCTGCACCCCCGGTTTCATCGTCGCGGCAAAGGGCCTGCTCGACACGACGCCGAACCCCACCCGTGAAGAGATCCGCGACTGGTTCCAGAAGCACTGGACGGCCTGCCGCTGCACGGGTTACAAGCAGATCACCGATGCGGTCATGGACGCCGCGGCGGTCCTGAGGGGCGAGAAGCCCATGATCGATTTCGCCAAGGCCCTCAAGCCCGGCGACTCGGTGTGGGGAACCCGCTACCCCCGCCCCAGCGCGATCTACAAGGCGACGGGGACATTCGACTACGGCGACGACGCAGGCCTGAAGCTTCCCGAAGGCTCCCTGCACGCCGTGTGCGTTTGCCCGGAGACGGACCACGCGAAGGTCCTGAAGATCGATTTCTCCGAGGCTTCGAAGATGCCCGGCGTGTTCAAGGTCGTCACCGCCGCCGACATCAAGGCCAACAAGGGTACCAACCGCATCCGCGGCCAGGCCGGGTCCGGCACGGCCACCACGGACGGCTGGGAGCGCCGCATCCTGGTCGAGGAAGGCGACAAGATCCGCCAGTGGGGGGAGACGGTTGCCATCGTCTGCGCCGACACCGAGGAGCAGGCCCGCGCCGCCGCTGCGGCCGTGAAGGTCGAACTGCAGGAACTGCCGGCCCTGATGGATGTCAAGGCCGCCATGGCTCCCGGCGCCGTGAAGGTCTACGACGAGGTCCCCGATCTCGACGGCATCCGGAACTGCTTCAACAAGCGTCCCATCATCAAGGGCGAGGATCCCGCACCGTTGCTCGAAAAAGCCCCGCACGTCGTCGAGGCCGAATTCTGGAGCTCCCGCCAGCCGCATCTTACAATCGAGACCGACTGCGGTTTCGGCTACTACGATGAAGAAGGCCGCCTGACCCTCCAGACGAAGAGCATCTGCGTCTACCGCCATGCCATGATGATTGCCCGCGGGCTCGGCGTGCCGCCCTCGAGGATCCGCGTCATCCAGAACGGCATGGGAGCCACGTTCGGCTACAAGGTCGCCCCGACGAACGAGCCCCTGCTCGGCGCCTGCGTGGTCGCGACCGGCCGCCCCGTCACTATGCGGCTGAACATGAAGGAGCACATCACCCGCACGCCGAAGCGCTCCCCGTTCCTCGTGAAGGTTCGCGCCGGCGTCGACGGGAAGGGCAAGCTGGTCGGCCTCGAGAACTTCTGGTACGTCGATCACGGCCCCTACTCCGAATCCAGCCAGGACCTCACCAACAAGGGCGGCCAGTTCATGCTTTCCCCCTATCACCTGGACAACATCCGCGGGGCCGGCTACACCTTCTTCACCAACCAGAAATGGTGCGGGGCCTTCCGTGCCTACGGCGGACCCCAGACCTATTTCGCCGGCGAGCAGCTCATGGACATGCTGGCCGACAAGCTCGGGATGGACCCGCTGGACTTCAGGGAACTCAACCTGATCCGCCCGGGCGACACCATGCCCAGCGGGCAGAAGCTCGAGGTTTACCCGCTCCAGGCGATGGTCGCCAAGTTCCGGCCGATGTACGAGGAAGCCAGGCAGCGCGCGGCGGCCAACTCCACCGACCAGGTGAAGAGGGCGGTCGGCATCTCCATCGGCATCTACAACTCGAACGACGACGGTGCCGACGACGCGGCCAGCAACGTCGAGCTGACGAAGGACGGTGTCATCCTCTACAACACGTGGGAGGATCACGGGCAGGGAGCCGACATGGGATGCGTCGGGACCGCCCACGAGGCCCTGAAGCCCCTGAAGCTGCACCCCAGCCAGATCAAGCTGGTCTGCAACGACATGGCGAAGGCCCCCAACAGCGGCGCCGCGGCCGCCAGCCGCTGCCAGGTCATGGTCGGCAACGCCATCGTGGACAGCTGCCGCAAGCTGCTGGACGCCATGCGCAAGCCGGACGGGACCTACCGCACCTACGACGAAATGGTCGCCGAGGGCATCCCCACCTTGTACGAAGGCTACTGGAAGGCCACGGTCCGGAACGTCGACGGCGAGCCGATCACCTGCACGGGCATGGACGACGTCACCGGCCAGGGTTACCCCTTCGCCAACCACATGTTCGGCATCTTCATGGCCGAGGTGGCGGTCGACACGAAGACGGGCAAGGCCATGGTCGAGAAGTTCACGCTCGTCAGTGACGTGGGCAAGATCAACAACTTCGATGTGGTCGAAGGGCAGCATTTCGGCGGTATCGCCCAGGGCATCGGGCTCGCCCTGACGGAGGATTTCCAGGACCCGCGCAAGTACACCAACCTCGTCACCTGCGGGTTCCCGTACATCAAGGACATCCCCGACGACATCAAGCTCTACCACATGGAGACGGCACGCGAGTTCGGTCCCTTCGGCGCTTCCGGGACGGGCGAAATGCCGCTTTCCGCCCCGCACCCGGCCATCGTCAACGGCATCGCCCGGGCCTGCGGCGTGAGGATCTTCCAGATCCCGGCCCTGCCGGAGAAGATCCTGTCCGGCATGAAGGAACAGGAAGGCCATAACTGCGGCTGCAGCCACTAGAAACCGGTCCCTGCGGGGGGAACTTCCCTCGAAGTTCTCCCTGCACCGGGACGAAAGGAGGCGAAATCCCATGGAGAACGAATACACCGGCCGGATCGAGGACCTCGAGCTTTTCGACGCTTCGTCGCTGGCCCCCGAGGTGACCAAGAGGGTGATCTTCGGCCCTGGCAGGCACTGGGACGACTACACGATGAGGCACTTCTCCCTGCCCGCCGGGACCGTGATCCCGGATCACGTCCACGACTGGCCCCACTACATGATTTGCCTGGGCGGCAGGGGCTGCGTGATCGTGGAGGGGAAACGCCACGAGTTTCCCGCCATGGGGTGGGCCCACGTGCCGGGCGGAATCGTCCACGGCTACGAGAACCCGGGACCCGAGCCCTTCGTCTTTCTCTGCATCGTCCCGACCGAGGGAGACCCGCACATGAAACTCAAGCGCTTCCGCATGGAGCGCCAGAAAAAGAAGGAAGAAGAGGTACAATAAATCTTCAGGCCGTCCGTGCGCCCCTCTTTTGCGCGGGCGGTTTTTAAGGGGCCTGAAAT
>CAYRNZ010000065.1:0-7547 GCA_964425765.1 uncultured Synergistaceae bacterium | reverse complement strand
GGTCCTTCATCGTTTGGTTTTGGGAAGGAATAGCAGAAGCGTCAAGCAGATTGTGTTTCTCTTTCCGGTGTAGATTCCCCGGGGTGAGGAATCAATCCGGGACTCATGAACCGGGGCTGGGGGAGCCATTACCAGGCATTTTCATCGACAAGCTTCAAGAACAGCTTGATCGCGGGGCTGACCCATTTGTTTTTGTGATAGACACAGATGGCCGTTATCCGGTTCTGCTTCAGGTCCGTGGGCAGCTCGATCAGTTTCCCGCTTTCCAGCTCTTCCGCTACCGAAAAACAGGGCAGGAATGCGATGCCCAGATTGCTGATGACGCTTCGTTTTATCGCTTCTATGCTCCACAGCTCGATGACGTTTTCTACATAAATCCTGCGATCACCCAGGTATTGGTCGAAGACCTCCTGGGATATGCAGTTTTTGTCGTTGCTGATCAGGGAGACGGTCTTTTTCTGGCCGGGGGTGATGAAATCATGCTGGTCTTCCTCCAGGTCGGGTGAAGCGACGAGCGCCTGCCCGAAATTGGCCAGCACTTTCGTGATCACCGTTGAGTTGTCGATCCCGACGTCGTACTGGATGGCGACGTCGATGTCGCCGTTCAGTATTTGATTTCTCGTGGTGTAGCAGTTCTGGGACCGCACAAGCAAATTGATGTGCGGTGCCTGTTCCCTGAAGGCCTTGAGGATCGGCTGGCTTTTGTAGGTCAAAAGGGTTTCGGGCATGGCGACTTTCAGCACACCTCGGATTTCACGATTCTCTTTTCCGAAATTTCGAAGCTGAACGACCGATTCGAGAACGGAGTCGATATACGGAAGGATTTCATGCCCCGCTTCAGTCAGGACCATGCGCCTTCCGATTCTTTCGAACAGCTTCATCCCCAGTTCGCTTTCCAGCTGCTGTACCTGGAATGTGACGGTAGATTGTGTGTAGTTCAATCGATTCGCGGCCTTCTGGAAAGTGCCGGTCTCCAGTATTGTTTTTATCGTGGTCAGGTATTTCAAGTCCATGGATTTGCCTCCTTAAATGCATTTCCCCCTGTGCCGCTGGCAGGGTGAAACCCGCCTTTTCTGCCTGCGGGTGACCGAGGGTCGAAGCAGATCTTTATCCTCGTCCGGGTCGGAGAGCTTGATGTTCATTTTTTTCGAATTTTATAATCATTGCTATTGATTGGATTTATATGTTCGGCGATGCTAGATTGTCAACAGTTATATCGATGACCATTGAATTTTTCCGGAAGAAGGGAATGGAATGATTACCATCAGCGATATCCAAACGACAGCGCCGGACCGTTTCCTAACCCCGCTGCAGGAAAAAACGTATGAAACCCTGAATGACCTGGGGATTACGTTTCAGCGCGTCGAAACGGACGAAATCGTGACGATGGAGGACTGCATCCAGGTCAATCGGAAATTGCAGATGAAGATGGTCAAGACGCTATTCCTGTGCAACCGTCAGCAGACGGATTTCTACCTGTTCGTCACCTGCGGTGACAAGTCGTTCAAGTCAAAGGAGTTTGCGGCTGCCTTGGGCATTTCGCGCGTGTCTTTCGCTCCTATCGAACTGATGGAGGAGATGCTCGGCACGAAAATAGGAGCTGCGACCGTTTTCAGCGCCTTGTTGGACCCGGGACGAAAGGTGCGTGTCGTGTTCGACCAGGACGTGGCCGGCGAGGAATGGTACGGATGCAGCGACGGGACGAACACGGGCTACATGAAGGTCGAAACCGCCAGGATAGTCCGGGATTTCCTGGGCTACGCGAAACATGTCCCAACCATGATTGGAATCTAGCGTTTCACTGGCGATGCCGGTAGTTTCCTCTTTCGTATTTTGCGGAAGCGGTAGGAAGGCTTGCGTGTTGGGGGAAGGGTGGGTTTGCGTGGAAAACCGGACGTCATCGACGGCCCTGTGCGCCGCCGCCTTCATACAGATGGTGGGGGTCGGACTGATCGTTGCCCTTCTGCCGAACCGGGTGATCCAGTTATCCGGTTCGATGGATTATGTCGGGTACATCACTTCGGCCTTTGCCGTTCCTTTCGTTTTTTTCCAATTACCTGCCGGACGGCTTGGCGACCGCTACGGCTACAAGAGATTCCTCGTCGCGGGGTACATCGTCGCCTGCCTGACGGGATTGGTGTATTTCAAATCGAACCAGGTCTGGGGGATCTTCGCAGGAAGGGCATTGCAGGGGTTTGCGGAAGTCTCCGCCTGGGCCCTCGCGCCGGCGCTGCTGTCTATCCTGTTCGCGAAGACGAAGGGGGAGGCGATAGGCAAATACAACGCCTCGTTCCACCTGGGACTGACCGCAGGGAGCCTGTTGAGTGTCTGGGCTTTTGCGCGCTGGAGCGGCAACGAGGCCTTCCTGCTCTATGCGGCCACGGGGCTCGTCGGGGCCGTGCTGGTGGCTCTGTTCGTGAAAGACCCTAAGGACTTCGGGCCGGCGCGGGAAAACGTCGGTTATGGGGAAGTCCTTCAGGCAATGAAGCAGATCCGGCGGCCTGCGGTCCATACAGGAGTGTGCCTTTACGGCGGGGGGTACGGCGCGTTCCTGACGGTGGTTCCCGGTGTGCTCCTGGTCGAGAAGGGGTTTAGCCAAAGCGGGGTCGCGGTTTTCTTCAGCCTGTTTTATATCGCGATCAGCATCGCCCAGGTCATCGCCGGGAGGATTTCGGACAGGCACGGCCCCAATGCGCCGATGTATGCGGGGTTTCTTTTGGTCGCGGCCGGGTTCGCCTCCTTTATGTGGTTCAGCGGTAACCTGGTTTACGTAGCCTTGTTCCTGGCCAGTTTCGGCCTGGGGATGTTCTGCATCTCCGCGATGGTCATCCTCAACGAGGCGGTGCCGGTTTCGCTGAAAGGATCCATCTCGGGGGTGTTCTGCCTTCTCTGGGGGCTGGGCTATTTCCTTGTGCCGCCGATCCTGGCGAAGGTGGGCGGTGTGATCGGGTATCGCACGGCCTTTTCGGTTGCCGCCCTGGTTATATTGTGGGAATTGGCCGCCTTGAGGGTGAAACCGGTTATCCCTCGATAGAACCTGGATCCTTTTCCGGATTCGGCCAGGGCCTGCGGACGAAAAGCTGTCCCGTCCGGGAGGCAGGGGCCCCCTGGGGTTTCGCATCCCGGGTTTTCCCGGTCGGCAAGCCCGCTATTTCCCTATTTTCCGATCAGCGTCCGACTGATCTCCTCCAGTTTTTCGCCCGAAACCCCGAAAGCCTTGCCGAACTTCTCGTCGGTAAAGGTCTCGAAAACCACGGAGGTCGGGTTGAGGTGCAGAAGGGCCTTCCTGATCCATTCGACGGAAGCGGGGTCGTCGTTCGCACCCCGGATCAGGCTTACGTAGACGGTAAAACGCCCTTTGTAGCTTTCCCGGAAACGGGCCATGTTGTCGAGGTAGTTCTCGAGGCTGTAACCGGCCAGGGGCCTTTGAAGCTTCTGGAAGGAAGCTTCGTTGACAGCCTTGATTTCCCCGGAAACCTCGTCGCAGAGGGAGGCGATCCTGGCGAATTCAGGGTTGGCCAGCAGGTAGCCGTTGGTGTAGAGGCTGACCTGTACGTTCTTGCCCTTCGCAAGGGCGATGATCTCTTCCAGTTGGTCGTTGGCGAACGATTCGCCCATGGAGTTGATGAAGAGCAGGTCGGGGTTTTCGGCATCGATCCGTTCCGCCAGGGAGGATAGGAAGGGGTCGGTTTCCTCGAAGCGGAAGGCGTTTTCGGTCTGTTCCCCCAACTGCCCGATGGGGCAGAAGACGCATTTGAAGGTACAGTACTTGGAAGGCAGAGCGTTGATCTCCATGATTTTCCTGTTCTCGGAGTCCGTGAAAACCTTCTTGACGCGCATGAGACCCAAGGGAATCTCCCCTTTCCGTTTTTCTTGCCGGAGGCCGTATGAGGCAACTCTGGAAGGGCTGGCGATTTCGCCCGATTCTTCGGTAATATAGACCCCTTCGCTTTGCACCGCCATTCCGAAAGGGAGGCGAAAGCACCTTTCTTCCGGCGAACGGAAAGAATACCGGAGGCTTTCTTTCCGCCCCGTCCTGCGGCCGACACGGGAAACACGAGAGAACTGCCCCTGAGAAAATAGAATCGCTAAAACCCTCCTGGTTCTTGAGGAAGTACGCTGGGGAACGAGGCGTCTCCTGTTTCGGGACTCAGGCTTGTTTTTTCCCAGGAGCCTTCAGCAACAGCAGGATGATCGCCGCGATCCCTAGGACGACTGCAGAAACGGAGAAAGGAACCATGAATGAACCGGTCACGGCCTGGAGTTTGCCTCCCAGGTAGGGCCCGCAGAAACCCGCGATGCCCCAGGCGGTGAAAAGGAGGCCGTAATTGGATCCCTGGTTGGTAGGGCCGTAGTACTGCAGAAGCGTGGCCGGGAACAGGGTAAATATCGCCCCGTAGTTCCAGCCGATCAGGGCGGCGCACACAGCCAGGGGGACAACGCTTTTCCCCGCCGGGAACAGGGCCAGCATGGCAACCACCTGCAGGGAAAAGAGCGTGACGAAGATCTTCTTCGTTCCGATCCTGTCGGCCAGGGGACCGATCATGATCCGAACGGCGGCATTGAATATGGCAAGGGCGCTGGGGGCCGTCGCGGCGGCCATCGCGATGTTCTTTGCCACCCCGGCCGGTACCTGGGCCAGGGGAACGAGTCCCTCTCTTGCCTTGTAGGCGAGTGTCATGGCATCGATGCCGTGCTTGGCAATCAGGCCGATGACCATGAGCCCGGCAAAGGAACCGCAAAAATAGGCGGCCCACAACAACCAGAACTGGGGAGTCTTCCGGGTTTCTTCGTAGGTGAAATCACGGGAATCCACGGCTGAGGCCCCTCCGGGCGTGCCGGCCGGCGGGTTCCAGCCTGCGGGCCTGTAACCGGCCGGAGGTGTTTTGAGGCAGGATGCTGCCAGTACAGCCATGATGCCCATTGCTACTCCGACGATCTTGAAGACGGGCAGGGCGCTGCCGAAGTGGTTGATCATGCTCGTGGCCATGGGCGCCATGATGAAGGAGCCGAGTCCCAGGCCGACAACGGTGAAACCGGTGGCGAGGGCACGCCTGTCCGGCCACCATTTCGGGGCGGTTGCGATCGGGGGCAGGTACACGCAGCCGCCGCCGAAACCCGCGATAACGCCGTAATAGAGGTACAAAAGGTAAAGCGGAGTCCTCCCGGCCGTTCTGGCCGCCTCTCCGCCGGCCGCTATCGCCGCGGGATCCGGAGGAGTGATGGTGGAAACCATGAAAAATCCGAAGGCCATGACGAGACCTCCGAAAAGGACGACTTTCCTGGGGCCGCACCTGTCGCTGAGCCGGCCGGCGGGAAAGGTCACGAGGCCGTAAACCAGGCAGATCAGGGCGTATGCCATGGCCACGTCGGGGACACTCCAGCCGAACTGGGCCTGGAGGGGCTTGATGAAGACGCTGAAGGCATACAGCAGCATGCCGCACGTGGTGCTCCCGAGAAGGCCTCCGAGCAGCGGAATCCACCGAGGAAAAGTCGATCCTGTTCGAGTCATTAAGTCCACCCTGTCCGTTGTCGATTTGTTGAGGGTGATTTTACGCTATCCGGCCAGGACAAGGCCAGAACCGGAGAACTTCTGCCGCATTGACGGCCCTGGTCTACCCATAAATGGATCACGTTCGTTAAGGGAGTGGACTGTGCTCCTGGATCCCAGGGGCAGGCGGCCATCAGGGTTCTGTCGAGGAAAAAGGGGGCCTTGTGCAGCAAGGGGGTATATTTTAGAAAAGCGAGTCCGTCGCGTGGATGGAAATGAAGCCGATCACTTTTCGAGGAGGCGGGGACGATGAAATACGCGGTTCTGGGGGCCGGGGCGATGGGAAGCATCATCGGGGCCTGCCTGTCCAGGGGGGGCCAGGAAGTCGTGTTGGTCGACCCGTACCGGGAACACATGGACAGGATCGCAGCGGAAGGGCTCAGGCTCACGTTCGGCTACGTGACAGAAACGGTCAGGATGCAGACCTGCACGAACCCCAAAGAGGCGGGACCAGTCGATGTGGTGGTCCTGCTCGTGAAGGGTTTCATGTCCGAAACGGCGATAAGAGGCGCATGGGGCCTGTTCGGGGAGGACACCTTCGTCTGTACGCTGCAGAACGGGCTGGGAAATGCCGAGACCCTGGAGGGGCTGTTCCCGAAGGATCGGATCCTGCAGGGCGTGATGCACCTTACCGGGCACCTCGCCGGACCGGGGGAGGTCGTCGGGGCCAAGTACTGGACAACCGACATCTACCTGGGCAGCCTGGCGAAGGAAGGTCCCGCCGCGACGATAGCGAAGGAGATGGCGAAACACCTCTCCGACGGCGGGCTGGTTGCTGAAACCAAGGCCGACGTGGAGCAGGATATCTGGAAGAAGGCGCTGGTGAACGCCTGCCTGAACGCTCCCTGCGGGGTGCTGCGCCTGAGGGGTGGGGAATATTTCAGCCACCCCGAGGGGAGGCGCCTGGCCGAGGACATCGCCGGTGAAATCGCCGCGGTCGCCGTCGCAAGAGGAATCCCGATCGACGTCGATGCTGCCATGAGCTACATGGAAATGGGCACCCGGGCCCGCAGCGAGCATTACCCGTCGATGGCCCAGGACATGAGGCACAAAAGAAAAACGGAGATCGACTCCCTCAACGGGGCAATCGCGAGATACGGGCGCGAACTTGGCATTCCCACGCCTGCGAACGATTACCTTACGAGGCTCGTGAAAATCATCGAGGACAACTATGACGCGCAGTTCTGAACGAAAAGCGGGTATGCGGACTACACCTTCGGGAATCCTTTGTAGGGCTTGCCGATGGTGACCGAGGTCTCCGGCTGGCCATAACGGTTGAGCAGGGACAAAAAGGCATGTAGCTCGTGGACTGAAGGGAACAGTGCCTCGAGGAAAAAATCGTTCGATCCCGTCACGTTCCAGTACTGCCTCACGGGGGCAAGCCCAGGCAGTTTCTCCAGCAGTTCCTGTTCCTTGACGGGGGAGTGGCATTTGACGGCGATGATCGTCCGTATGCCCAACCCGATCTTTTCCTCGTCCAGCAGGGCGGTGAATCCCTGGATCAGTCCCGCTTCTTCCATGCGTTTGACCCGCTCGCTCACGGCAGAGCATGAAAGGCCGATCCGGTCCCCGATTTCCTTGAAGGCGACCCTTCCGTCCCGCTGGATCTCCTCCAATATCCTCCGGTTCGTCTCGTCTACCAGTTCGTTGGGCTTCCTTCCCATGGGTTCACCCCGGCTTCCCCGATCGGAGGTCGATAATCCCGATTCCGCGCGGGAAAAATGGAGGGATCTCTGCGGTCCTCGCCGGAACGGCGCCTCCGTAAGAATAATACCCTTCCCTTGGGTGTCGTTGACACCCGGGGGCAGCCTTTTTCGCAGGAAACCTTTCGGCTAACAGGGATAAAAACCGAAAATTTTTCCGTCAACGGGTTCTTTTGTCGGGCCGTGCTCATGGAAAACCGCGGCAGGCAGCCTTATGATGCGGGAAAGACGAAAAAACGGAGGGATGACGATGAGGTACGGCCGTGATGCGGGTAAGGGGACCCTGTCGGTGT
>CAYRNZ010000064.1:0-7644 GCA_964425765.1 uncultured Synergistaceae bacterium | reverse complement strand
GATTTGCCGACGTTCGGGATGCCCACCACACCCAGGCGCAGGTCCCGGTGTGCCGGCTTGTAACGGGAAAGTTCCCGCTTGATCTGGTCGAGGCGGTCCTGCCTCAGGTTGAAGCCCATGGCCGGAGTTCCCTTCGACCGGAAATACCCGGTCCATGCCAGGGTCTTGGGCTCTTCCGCCAGGTCCCGCCGGCTCAGGACGAGCACGACAGGCTTCATTTGCGACAGGCGTTCCGAGAGGGGGGATGCGGTTAAAAGCGGAGCCCGGGCGTCCCGGATCTCCACCAAAGCATCTAAGTTCGCGATGACTTCAAAAAGCCTCTTCTGCCCCCGGGCCATGTGCCCCGGGAACCAGACCGTGCGCCCCATAGGCCTACTTCAGGGTCCCGATCCTGGAAAGCGGCCAGTACCTTACGAAAGCCGGACCCTTGATGAAATTCCTGGGGACGAACCCCCAGAAACGGCTGTCCTGAGAATTGGGCCGGTTGTCTCCCATCACGAAATAGTGCCTTCCAGGCACCTTCATCTCCGGCATGTCGAAATTGTCGTGGTTCACCACATACGGTTCGGACAAGGCGGTCCCGTTGACGAAAACCGTCCCGTTTTCCATTTTCACCGTGTCGCCCGGGAGCCCCACGATCCTTTTCACGAAATCCCTCGAGGGGTCGACTGGATACTTGAACACGACCACCTGCCCCCTTTTCGGTTCCGAGAGGACATGCCAGAACTTGGCCACCAGGACCCTGTCCCCCGGGTCCAGGGTCGGTATCATGGATCCGCTGGGAATCCAGAAAGCCTGCACCACGAAAGCCCTCAGGACAAGGGCCAGGACCAGGGCCCATAGAATCGTTTCGATGGTTTCTCTCCACCAGGGTTTGACCGGCATGTCTTTTCCTCCTTCGACTGAAAAACGGTACAAGGATACACCCGTTTCCCGCTTCAGGGTAGGCCGACCCGGACACGGGCGTAGGGCGACACGACGACCTGCCGGAGGGGCGTTCTCTTTCCCGTGGGAAACACGTTCAGGGTAAAGCCTGGGGAAACCGTGTGGTAGGAAGGGCTGTAGGCAACCGCCACGGGGCTGCCTCCCCTGACGGCGAAATCGCATTCTCCCCGGGAGTCGTAGACCTCGCTTTGCGTAAAAGCTTCCCCCTGCCAGGTCAGGGACAGTTTCTGCGAGGGGGTTGCCGGCAGCCTGAGGCTGAAAGACCGCTGCTCGAGCAGCCCTCTCTCCAGCGAGGCGTCCAGCCACCTCTGGACCGCTTCCGCTTGTCGAACCGCGGCGGATTCCGGGTTTTTCCAGGGCAATCCGGCCTGCAGGGCGAGGCCCGCCGAGCCGGCAAGGACACCGCTGATGCACAAGGCCGCCAACAACTCGACCAAACTGAACCCGCAGGAAAGGGAGGAAAGCGGCAAAGCCGCCTTCCTCCCCGTGATAGTGTTCATTCCATCCGGTTCCCTATTTCCCGTGGAAGTACGAGTAGCCCAGGTCCACCGCCTTCAGGTTGTCGGCCCTGAACTTCGCGGGGGCCAGTTTCTCCACCGCCGCCCGAACTTCCTCGATCGAGGCGTTGCCGGCTCCTGCCCCGCACATCGCCCCGAGCATCAGGACGTTCATGAACAGGAAACGCCCTTCCATCTCCTTTCGCAGCAGGTCGTAACCCGGGATGGCCTGCAGCCGTATACCCCTTTCCGCGATGAAGTTCCCGAGGTGGGGGTTTTCCAGCGCCTCTGGGGCGTGGACGTTCAGGATGGCGATGCCTCCCTGGCGGAGGAAATGCAGGTTCCGTATGCCCTCGTTCTGGTCGAAGGCAATGAGCAGGTCCGCAGACCCGGCCACCACCAGCGGGCTTTCGTACTCGCCCACCTTGAAATGGCTGATGACCGAACCCCCTCGCTGGGCCATGCCGTGAACTTCGCTGCCCATGACGTGTTCGCCCCTGGAAACCGCGATATGGCCCAGGACGCGGCTCGTGAAAAGGATACCCTGTCCGCCCAGCCCGACGATGATATACTGCATCCCTACTCCCCCTCTCCCTCGACGGCTTCGATAGCCCCGTGGGGGCAGACCTGGATGCAGACCCCGCACTGGACGCAGAACCGTTCGTCAATGCCTGCCTTTTTCGCGCTTTCGTCGAAAGGCAGGCCGGGGCAGTTGAAGAAATTCGTGCAGTACTTGCAGCCTATGCACTTGTCGGGATTGACGCGGACCTTCACACGGGCCTGCTTCTGCCTGAGCAGCATGCAGGGGTGCCTGAGGATGACCACGGCCGGTTCCCTGTGCTCCTTCGCATATTCCCAGGCTTCCTTGAACACGTCCGCGGAATCCTTCGTGTCGTAAGGTTCCACGACCTTGACAAAGGTCACGCCGCATCCCCTGACGACACCCTCGATATCCACCTGGCGTCCTTCGTCGCCCTGCCGCAGCTTGTCCCCGATGCTGGGGTTGGACTGCCCCCCGGTCATTGCCGTGATTCGGTTGTCCAGGATGGCCAGGACGAAGGAATGGCGGTTGTAGACGGCGTTCACGAGACCGAGGATCCCCATGTGGAAGAAAGTCGAGTCGCCGATGGTCGCCACCACGGGCTGGTCCTTGCCGTCGGTCTTGTAGGCCAGGTAGAAGCCCGAAGCGGAGGTCAGCGAAGCCCCCATGTCGATGGTGGTGTCCACGTCCCTCTGGTTGACGCCGAGGGTGTAGCAGCCGATGTCCGACGGATAGATCCCGGTCGGTAGGGCCTTCCTCATGGCGAAGAAGGAAGCTCTGTGAGGGCACCCCGGGCAGAGCATCGGGGGCTTGGGGGTCACCTTCAGGTCCTGGATCGCCGCTTTCAGTTCCCCGGCGGCATCTGCCGGGAGGGGTTCGCCAAGCGCGGACAGCACCAGGTCGCGGATCACCTCGGGGAGGAGTTCGCCCGCCCTGGGGACAAAGCCGTTCCAGCGCCCCTTGAGCTTCGTCCGGTCCGGAAGCTGCATCTCGATGACCGGGTAGGTTTCCTCCAGGACAAGGACGTTGTCGTGGCGTGCAATGAAGTCTTCCACCATCTTCACGGGAAGAGGATGCGGGGTACCGATCTTCAGGACCGATATGTCCTCCCTGCCCCAGGCCTTCAGGAGATCCATGACGATCGAGAAGGAGACCCCTCCCGCGATGATCCCCAGGCTCGCCCTGCCCTTCGATGGGACCTCGAAGTTATAGCGGCCGTAGAGTTTCTCGAAATCCTCCTTGACCGCGTCGATCTTTGCGTTCAGCTGGGGATGGTTGATCTTGACGTGGGCCGGGAGGCAGACCCAGCGGCGGATGTCCTTCTTGAAATCGGCCTTCCTGCCGAGATCCGTGACCTCGCCGAGTTCCACATCCTGCCGGCAGTGGTCTACCCGGACCGCGGGCCGCAGCATGACCGGCATGTGGTATTTCTCGGACAGGTCGAACGCGTCGAAGACCATGTCCTTGGCTTCCTGGGCGGAAGCCGGGTCGAAACAGGGGACTTTCGCGAACATGGCGAAGAAGCGGCTGTCCTGCTCGGTCTGGGAGCTGTGGGGACCCGGGTCGTCGGCGGAAACGACCAGGAAGCCTCCGGCCAGTTCGAAGTGCGCGACGCTCATGAGGGGATCCGCCGCGACGTTCAAGCCCACCTGTTTCATGACCGCGCAAGTCCTCTTTCCCGTAAAGGATGCCGCCGCCGCGACCTCGAAGGCAACCTTTTCGTTCACGGACCACTCCACCGCAGTCTTCGTCCCCAACTCGTCGGCGAACCTCGCCACAGCCGGCAGGATCTCGGACGAGGGTGTGCCCGGGTAAGCCGAGGCAACCTCGCAGCCCGCCTCGACGATGCCCCTGGCGATCGCCTCGTTCCCGAGGAGGATGACCTTGTTACCCAACTTCAACCACCCCTTCCTTTTGGGTTTCGTTCAAAACCTTCTCAAGCCACCCGTAAAACGGCTGGGGAGCCTTCAAGAGCTTACCATTCCCGTCGCAGAAACCGTGCCTGGTCTCGCCTTCCGCTGCCAGTTTCCCATCTACAAGCCTGAAGATCCTGTAGGAAAAGGCCAGCGTGTAAGGCGTCAGGGACGAAAGGGCAACCCGGACTTCCAGCAAGTCGTCGTAACGGGCCGGGGCCTTGTACCGGCACCGGGCCTCCACGACCGGGAGAAAAACGCCGGCGGCCTCCCACTGCGTGTAGGGAAAACCTCGCGCCCGGCAAAATTCCGTCCGGCCCATCTCGAACCAGACCAGGTAGTTCGCGTTGTAAGCCACTCCCATCGCGTCCGTTTCCGCATAGCGGACCCGGACCGTCGCTACCGGCTCGAAAACCATCGCACCACCTCCGGACCTATTTCACCCCAGGAAGATTGTACAACAAGAAGGGGAGGGACGAGCCCTCCCCATGGTGATTATTTCCTTCCGAAACCTGCAGTATTGCCCTTCAGGCCCAACTGACCGGGTCTCCGGCAGAGACTCGGCCACCCTCCAGGACCCGGCAGAAAATCCCTTTCCTGGGCATGATGCAGTCTCCGGTCGTCCTGTATATTTCGCACCTGGTGTGGCACTCCTTGCCGATCTGGGTGATCTCCAGGAGGATTTCGCCCGCTCTCAGCCGGTCTCCCACCTTGGAGGCCCCAAGGTCGATCCCTTCCACCGTCAGGTTCTCCGCGAAGCTTCCCGGTTTCAGGGAGGGGAGTTTCTTTTTGGCCTCAATGATGTCTTCCATCGAAATGAGGCTCACCTGCCGGTGTGCAAAACCTGCGTGGGCGTCATTCTCCAGGCCCAGTTCCACCAGGAAGTTTCCCGTCCCGATGTCCTCCTTCGGCACGCCCTTCCGGTCGGAACGGCAAACGGCGACGACGCGCCCCTCAGGCACCGGGAGTCTCCTCGCCGGGCAAATCATGGTGACAGACGGCATCGTGCTTCGGGGACACAGGCGGCAGACCGTCCCGCCTCCTCCTGTAATCCTCGACCGCCGCGTGGATCCCTTCCTCGGCCAGCAGCGAACAGTGAACCTTCTCGGGCGGCAGGCCGCCTAGCGCCTCGGCCACGTCCTTGTTGGTCAGCTTCAGCGCCTCTTCGATCGTGCGCCCCTTGACCATTTCGGTCGCCGTCGAACTGGTGGCGATCGCGGCTGCGCAACCGAAAGTCTCGAAGCGAATATCCTCTATCCGTTCGTCCTTGACCCGAAGGTAGATCTTCATGACGTCGCCGCATCGGGGGTTGCCCACCTCGCCGACTCCGTCGGGATTTTCCATCGCACCCACGTTCTTGGGGTTCATGAAGGCAGCGATGACCTTCTCGCTGTACATCGACATCTCGTTCCCTCCCGTTCAGCCGTTCTTCTTGAACGGCGACATGGCCCGTAGCGTCTGGACGATCGGCGGCAGGGTATCGAGGATGTAGTCGATGTCCTCCACCGTGGTGTCCTTTCCAAGCGTCAGCCTGAGCGACCCGTGCGCCGTGGCATGGTCCAGTCCCATCGCGAGGAGAACGTAGCTGGGCTCCAGGCTCCCCGACGTGCAGGCCGAACCGCTGCTGGCACCTATCCCCGCGAAATCGAGCCTCAGGAGCATCGCTTCTCCCTCGATATAGCGGATGCAGAAGCTGGCGTGGAAGGGGAGCCGAAGGGTCCTGTGCCCGGTCAGGCTCACATCCTCGACCCGTTCCAGGACGCCGTCGATAAGGCGGTCCCTCAGTACCCGCTCCTTGTCGACATCTCCGTTCAAAAGTCTCTGCGCACCCAGTTCGGCGGCCGCACCGAACCCGACGATCCCCGCCGTGTTCTCGGTTCCCGAGCGCAACCCGAACTCCTGCCCGCCTCCGTGGACGAGGGGGGAGATCCTGACCCCCTTGCGGACATAAAGAGCCCCGACGCCCTTGGGACCGTACATCTTGTGGGCAGCCATCGTCATGAGGTCGACCGGGAGTTCCTTCAGGTCTATCGGGATGTGCCCCGCCGCCTGGACGGCATCGGTATGGAAGAGGACACCCTTTTCCCTGCATATGTTCCCAAGCTCCCGGATCGGCTGGACGGTCCCTACCTCGTTGTTGGCGAACATCACGCTGGCAAGTATCGTGTCCTTCCGGATCGCGTCACGGAACTGGTTCACGTCGACAAGTCCGTCCCTGTCTACGGGCAGCACCGTCACGTCGAATCCGTGTTTGCCGAGCCACTTTACGGTGTCGAGGACCGCATGGTGCTCGATCGCGCTGGTGATAACGTGCCTGCCCTTTTCGGACAGGACCTCCGCCACTCCCTTGATCGCGAGATTGTCCGCCTCGCTGCCGCCTCCCGTGAAAAGGATCTCGCGCGGCTCCGCATTGACAAGGGCTGCGACCCTGGAACGGGCTTCGTCTACGCAGGATCGCACTTCCCTCCCCCAGGCGTGAACGCTGTTCGGGTTTCCGTACTTTTCCGAGAAGAACGGGAGCATTTTCTCGAGAACGCCGGGATCCACGAAAGTCGTGGCCGAATGGTCCATGTAAACCTTTCTGGAAGACAAGGTGTTCCACCTCTTTTAAAAGAATTAGGGTTGCCTAATTTCATGGCATATCGTAGCAACCCCAGCGCGAACCGTCAAGTGGGAAGATGCAGGGCCGGCTTACCGGGCGATGGGGCATGCGGTCCGGTGGGTCTTCATCAGGCATGCGCCCGAAACCACCGTAAAGCCGTCCTTTTCAAGGTCTTTTTGCGCCTCCGGGTTTTCCGCACCCGGCTGCAGCCACACCACGGGTCGGTATCCCAGCCTTCCAAGGTCCGCCAGCGCCGACGCCTGGTTCTTCGGGGCGATGAAGAGCGCCACGATGTCAACTTGCCGCTGGAGGTCGAGAAGGCTTCCAAGACAGGGCACCCCCGAAATTTCGCCTTTTTCGTAGGCCGGGTTCACGGGAAAGAGAAGGAACCCTTTTTCGGCCAGGTAGGCCATGACGGCCGAAACCGGCCGGTCCGGGTTGGGGGAAGCCCCTACCACGGCGACGGACGAAGGGTTGCAAACCAGGGACTGGACGATTTCTTCAAATTCCATGCGCTTTTTCCCTCCCGGTGAAATGCCGCTAAGGCCCCGACGGGACCTTGCCTGTCAGTTTCAGGTCCCCGCCGAAGCCTGGAAAGGAAGGACCCTTACGGACCCGGGAACCCTGGCGAGCTTCAAGGAAAGGCTGACTGCCGCCCGCTCGCCCGGTCTTATCCGCTTCGCTTGTCCAGAGGCGATCCGGGAATCGAACTCTTTCCCGTCAGCATCGACGAATCCCACCGCGACCCCCGGGCTCAGGACGTCCCATCCCGAGACGTTGACGACTTCACCTTTCAGCTGGAACAGGCCGGTTTGCGGGTTGAAAAGCCAGTCGAGCCTCGTCACCGCCAGGGAAACCTCCGGATCGACGGCACAGGCCCCCAGCGACACTCCCGCCGGGACCAGCACGAAACAAAAGAGCAGAACCGCAACCGGCATGAACCTCGAATAAGAAGTTTTCATCATTCCCTTTCCTCCCTCCCGTTGCCTGACAAGCGCTATTTTACCGCACCCTCGCTTCGCCAGGCCCCTTTCCCGATGATATAATGTCGTCCTGCGGAGGGCTGGCCGAGTGGTCGATGGCGGCTGACTTGAAATCAGTTGTGGGGTGACTCACCAGGGGTTCGAATCCTCTGCCCTCCGCCAG
>CAYRNZ010000063.1:0-7853 GCA_964425765.1 uncultured Synergistaceae bacterium | reverse complement strand
ACACCGACAGGGTCCCCTTACCCGCATCACGGCCGTACCTCATCGTCATCCCTCCCGGGGTCCACCCGTAGAATTTTGGTTGCGTCAATCGAGTCAACGCTGTTTCAGCTTGCCTATGAACGCCTCCACGGATTCTTCCCTCGTCGCCCAGGACGTCACGAGGCGGATGGAGGAGTGCCCTTCATCCACGTTCGACCAGACGTGGAAATCGAAGTCCTCCTGGAGTTTCCCGATCAACCTGTTGGGGAAGATGGGGAAAACCTGGTTTGACGGGGAATCGACCAGGAACGGGAAACCCGCTTCACCGATCGCTTCCCTGAGTCGGTCCGCCATCCTGTTGGCGTGCATGGCCAGTTCGAAATAAAGCCCATCGCGGAACAACTCCGCAAACTGGATTCCCAGGAGCCTTCCCTTCGCGAGCATGGCTCCCCTCTGTTTCAGGTGGAAGCGAAAGTCTTCCTTCAGGGACGGTGTGGAGATGACGAGGGCCTCGCCGATCAGGGCGCCGTTTTTCGTGCCCCCGATATAGAAGGCATCGGACAGGTCCGCCATGGCAGGCAGGTCGAGCCCGCACCCCGGTACGCAAAGGGCCGAACCGAGCCTGGCCCCGTCCACGAAAAGCAGCAGCCCTCTTTCAAGGCAGAAACGGCGGAGGTTTTCCAGTTCCTTTCTTCCGTAGACGGTCCCCAGTTCGGTCGAGTTGGAGACATAGACGAGCCGGGGCTTGACCATGTGTTCGTCGGTATGGAAGTCTAGCGCTGGTGCGATGAGGGCCGGCGTCAGCTTGCCGTCCGGGGAATCAACCACGAAAACCTTGTGACCGGTTGCCTCGATCGCCCCCGTTTCGTGCACCGCGATATGCCCTGTCTTGGCGGCGACCGCCGCTTCGTGGGGCCTCAGGAAGGCGGATAGGGCGATCAGGTTCGTCTGGGTTCCGCCGGGCACGAAATGGACGTCGGCGTCCTTTCGCCCCATTGCTTGGTGGAGAAGGCCGGCCGCCTCCATGCAGAACCTGTCGAGGCCGTATCCCTCGGCCTGCTCCAGGTTTGTCGCCGCCAGGGCTTCCAGGATCCGCGGGTGGGCCCCTTCGCTGTAGTCGTTCTTGAAGCTGATCATGGGTCACCTTTCCTTTCGGGTGGATTTCAGGTCTCGGTTATTCCTGGTCGCGGCGACCGGGCTGTTCCCCCAGGGGATCGGTTCGGTTTCCGCAATGCGTGCAGTAGGACAGGAGGGAGTGCCGGATGTTCCCGCAGGAGGAACATTTTTCGAACACCCGGGTCCCGCACGAAGGACAGGTATAGGGCGCCTCCTGTCCTTCCTTTCCCGAAGGCACGACGATCTTGTTGACCGTCCTCCTTGTCCAGAAGAGGAATCGCCTGGGGCCCGTCCGGATCGGGTACTCGCACACGGGGCAAAGGAAGCGCTCGTAGGCTTCCCTGTATTGCCGGGCCAAAGACTGGAGCCCGGGGCTGACGACGGACCGGATGAAATGGACCAGCAGGCGGATGACGACCGCCACCAAAGACAGCGTCAGGATATACCGGAAAACCCGGGCCGGGAAATACTGGTGGATGACGAAGCCCACTCTTACGAGTGCCGCGGCGCCCAGGGCCAGGAAAATAGGCGAGTAGAGGCTGTTGCGTTTCTTCACGGCCAGCAGGGCGGCCAGGCAAAGGATCGGCAGCAGGACCGCCAACTGGATCGATGCCAGCCTGATCCTGTGTCTTTCGACCAGCCTTTCGTATTCTTCCCTGGCGGGTTTCCTATTCTCCTCGATTTGCCGGGAGATTTCCTGCCTTTCGATCGCGAGTTGCTGTTTTTGGCCGACCAGGTCGGAGATGGACTGGCTCAAGGCCTGGTATTGCTTTTGGTTCTCGAGGAAAAGGTTAAGGCTGTCCGAGAAGTTCGACTGCTGTCTTTCCGTGAAGGTGACGTTTTTCTGAAGCCCCTGTTTCTGGAGCTCGATGATCTGGGATAGTGTCTGCTGCAGGCTGCGGGAACTGTCGCCGATGATCCTTTGTTTCTCGGTCAGGTTCTCGATTTGTCTCGAGACTTCCCCGATCTGCTTCTCCAGGAGGGATTCCTTTTGGACGAGGCGGTTGTCGAGCGTTGTCTTTTCCACAGCCTCGTAGTCAGGTCCCTTGATGGTCCGGATATCCTGGAGAAGGAAACCGATGAGCCAGAAGAAGAGCACCGCGAGGACGACGGTGAAGAAACGGACCGCGAAACGGTTGATCCAGGTCCCTTTGGGTTTCCCGTTGTTTTCCATCGCCATTCCACCTCTTTCGTGTGCGTTTCTCGCGGTCCCTGAAGTTTCAGTTTATCATGGTGGGACAGTGCCCAAGAAGGAGGAGTCCGAACATGAGAAGGAAGTCTTTCAGTCCGGAAGGAGCCGTTGCGGTAGGTCCCTATTCCCACGCCGTGGAAGCCGGTGAGTTCTTGTACCTGTCGGGTCAGACCCCCCTCGACCCCGCCACGGGCAAGCTTGTCGCCGACGACGTTGCGCTGCAGACGCGGCAGTGCTTCAAGAACCTCTTCGCGGTCCTGTCGGCTGCGGGTATGACCCAGGCCCATGTCGTCAAGGTCAACGTCTTTCTTACCGACATGGCAGACTTTGGAAGGATGAACGAGGTCTACAAAGAACAGTTCGAATCCCCCTATCCCGCCCGGAGCACGATCGGGGTGGCTGCCCTTCCCCTCGGGGCGCGTGTCGAGATCGAGATGGTCGCGCGTAAAAGCTGACCGACGGCCCCCTCTTGCAGTATAATTTACTTATGCGAAATGCCAATGTATCAGTGGTAATTCGAGCGAGCAGGAGAGGGGGGATATGAGATGAAAAAGGTTGTCGTCGCGATTGACGGCAGTGAGGTTAGCAAGGGTGTCGTCGACTACGCGATTCACTACGCCAACCGTGAAAAAGGAGCGCAGATGCTGTTTTTGCATGTCGTCGCGCCCCCCGAGCAAAGGGAGATCTTTTACCGGGGGCATGCCGTGAGCCTGCCCCCGGAACCCGAGGAAATCCGCTCCGAGTTCGAGTCTTTCATCAAGGAAAGGACGGACAAGGCCGGGGTCGGTATCCCCAACCTGTCCGTCGTCGTCCGCAGCGGGAGTCCATACGACCAGATCGTGAGGTTCGCGGAGGAGGAAAATGCCGATATCATCATGATCGGTCACAGGGGGCTCGGAAACCTCCAGCGGTTCTTCCTGGGAAGCGTTGCGGCGAAGGTCGTTGCCCACGCGCCATGCAGCGTCTACGTCCACCGGCCCAGGAAGGTTTAGGGCCAGGGGGAGCCTAACGCCCCTTCCAGGTTGGTTTCCTTTTGCCCAGGAAGGCCTCGAGCCCTTCCCTCGCGTCACCGGTGGCGATCAGGGCGGAAAACAGGTCTCCGCCGACCTCGACTGCCTTTTCAAGAGGCAGGCCGTCCATCTGTCGAAAGCCCCTTTTGCCCGCGGCTAGGGCGAGGGGGCTTTTTGCCGCGAGTTTGCCGGCCAGTTCCAGGGTTTCTTTCTCCAGGTCCTCGGCTTTTACCACTTTCCAGGCGATTCCAAGGCGCAAGGCTTCGTCCGCCGGGATGAAATCCCCGCTCAGGACGTACTCCAGGGCCTGCTTGCGCCCGATCCATCGCGCGAGCTGGAGGCCGGGCTCGAGGCAAATGAGGCCGACGTTGACGGCTGTCGTGCCGAAGACCGCGTTCTCCGCTGCCACGATGAAATCGCAGGCCAGCGCAAGTCCGGCCCCGTTGGCCAGGGTGTACCCCTGCACCGAGGCCACCAAGGGCTTAGTCATGGCCGCAATCCGATGGTTGTGCAGGTCCATCAGCCTGACGAAATCCCTGATCTCATGCCGTTCGCAGGCCATGACCTCCTTGAGGTCTATCCCCGTGGAAAAATTTTTCCCTGAGGCGTTCAACACGACGACCTTCACCGCGGAGTCCCGTTCCATCCTCTCCAGCGCGGCGGAGAGTTCCCCCGCCAGTTGCCGGTTGAAGGTGTTCATCGCATCGGGCCGGTTCAGGGTGACGGTGCCGATTCCACCTTCGGTTCCGACCAGGACCGCCGATTCATGGTTCTCCATCCACAACCCCTCCTTCTTTTCCTTCTTCCTTCCAGATTGCCAAAACGTCAAAGGGCAGGCCGAGCTTCCCCCTGCGGGCGAGCGTTTCCGGGCCTTTCCACGGCGGCCCGGCGTGGGCCCGCAAGGGGTAAAGGGCTTCTCCGGAAGAACCCCGGCAAGAGACCGGCAGGGGCACTTCCTCCAGCTCGACCGGGTAGCCGAGAACTTCCTGGAGAGCCTTTCGAAGCTGGACCCCCTCCGTCGGGGTGAGAAACTCGTCCAGGAAGCCCCTGACCACGCTCAATTCTTCCGGGGAGAAGCTTTCGAAACCCGCAACCAGGGCTTCTATGGGGCCGTACCGAAGCCTTTCGGCCCGAAGCGGGATCCAAACGACTCGGGCCAGGGGGATCCCCCTGAAGTCCGCCGCGGTGGAAAACGCCCTGTAAAGAAAGGGTTCCACTTGGACCACCTCCGGCTTTTAGCTTAGGACAAGATCGGCGATCGGCAAAGTGGAAATCCCTGGAAAAGAGGCTCTGGCACCTCGCCGGCGGGGAAGCTTAAAATAGGACCGGGAGCCTTCGCCGAAGGGAGAGATGAGCCTTGGAGAAGGGTGAGTGCGAGCGTTTGCTCGTTTTCGACCGGTTCTACCGCAAAACCTTGAAGGATCTAAAACGGGATATTCCCGAAGGTCCCTTTTCCGAAACGGAGGGCCTCGTCTTCAGGACAGTCGCGAGAGAGCCCGGCCTGGACCGCGCGGGCATAGCCGCCCGCCTGGGGGTGTCCGTCGGGACGGTGTCCAGGGCCGCAAAAAAACTGTTATCGAAAGGTCTCCTCTCCGGGGGCAAAAGGGCGGGGAAAGGGCTGGGCAGTCCCTTTTTCCTCACGGAAGAGGGCGTCAAGGCCGAGGATGGGATTCAATCACGGTTCAAGGAGACCGCCGAGAAGTTCTTCGAGGGGCGGACACCTTCGGAGAGGAACGAGATCCTTTCCGCTATGGCGGTGATCCTGTCCTGCAGTAAACGCCCCAGCCGCGAAGACCTGGTTATCCGTCCCTACAGGGCTGGGGAACTCGGCATCATTTCCAGGCGGCACTGTGTTCTCTACAACGAGGAATACGGTTTTGACGGGACGTTCGAGAACTACCTCCTCGAGGGCTTGTCCCGTTTCCTCTGGGACAGTGCCGGCAAGGGAGAGGTCTGGGTTGTGGACTACTGGGGGCTTGTCCTGGGTTCCATCGCGATCGTCGAGACCGGGCCGAATGAAGCCCAGTTGAGGTGGTTCTACCTGGAACCCCGCTGCCGCGGGCTGGGGATGGGGAAACGCCTGATGGAAACGGCCATGGGGTACTGCAGGGGCAGGGGAATGGAACATGTTTTCCTCTGGACCGTAAAAGACCTGGAGGCGGCCAGGCACCTTTACGGGAAGTTCGGATTTTCCCTCGTGGAGACGAATGCCCATTTCCTCTGGGGCAGGGAGATCGTGGAGGAGAAGTGGGAAATCCGGCTGAAGGAGTGAACCGGAGGGAGAAGCGCTTCCCTCGGCGCCCCCCTTTTGCGGGCCCGCGAGGATCCTTTCCGTGCTAAGGTTATGACATGCGGACCGCAGGAGAGGAAGACAGATGCCGGAACTACGGAAGGAAATAACGGTCACCAGGGGGATCACGCTCGCGGTGACGATGGTCATCGGTTCGGGAATTCTCGGCCTTCCCGGACTCGCGCTAGAGCTTGGGTCCCCCCACGAGGTCCTGGCCGGATGGGTCCTCATTTCCCTCGGCATGGTCCCCATGGTTTTCATTTTCCTCGATCTAGGGGTTCGCTTTTCCTCCGCCGCCGGGTTGTCGAGGTACGCGGTGGAAGCGGTGGGGGACTGGGGCGGGTATGCCGTGACGTACCTGATGTGCGGCAGTGCCCTGCTGGGCATGCCCGCCCTGGCTCACATCGGCGGGTCCTACATGGTGCGGCTGATCGGGGCGCCCGAATCCATGACCGTTCCCCTGTCGCTTCTCCTTGTCGCTGTCACCGTGGGCAGCAATTTGCTGGGGGTCAGGACGACCTCGCTGCTGAACGGCGTTTCCCTTGCGGCGCTCTTTTTCCTCCTGGTCATCATGGTTTTCGCGAATACGGGCTTTCTTTGGGAGGGGACCAAGGCGGCCGTGTCGACTTTTGGAGGGCATGTGCCCCTATCTCTTGGAACTCTGTGGAAAATCTGCGCCCTGCTTTTTTGGGCCTTCCTGGGATGGGAAAACCTTTCCTTCGGGTTGGAGGAGTTCCGGGACCCGCGAAAAACGATCCCCCGGGTCTATTGGGGCAGTTTTATCCTTGTCGTGAGCCTTTACCTTTTCCTGGCCTTCGCAAGCGTGGGAGCCGAGCTTTCGGGGAACACGGTCAAGGGTGCGGCCGGGATGGCGAACCTGATACCGGGTTCGCGAAGCGGGAACAAGACCCTGCTGGCGATCACGGTCCTGGTGATGGTCGCCAATACGAACGCGTGGGCGTTTTCGATCAGCAGGATGCTTTTCGCTGCCGGGCGGGAAGGAAGCCTTCCCCGCATGCTTGGGAACCTGGACGGCAGGGGGATTCCCGTCAACAGCCTTCTCGCGATGCTGGCCGTTTTTTCGGCCGTCATCGTCCTGGCGCCTTTCCTGGGCCTGTCGGTCTCGACCCGGGTCCTGCTCGTAAGTCAGAATTTCGTCGTCCTGTTCGTGCTGAGCATCGTGGCGTTCTGGCGCGTGAACAGCGGTTGGAGCCGATGGCTTTTCAGCCTTGGAGGCGCGGGAGTGTCGCTTTTCCTGATGTCGGGTTTTTCGTACCTTGCGCTTTTCCCGGCAGCCCTCCTGGGGCTGGGTTACTGCGTCGACGCCCGCTCGCGCAGGGCGGGCCCGGCTGGCGGGAGGAGGTAGGCGGCAAATGCGGATCACCGAAAACGAAGAGATCATCTATCTCGTCCTGAAAGCCCTCGATAATTCCAAAACCCCTGCAGGGGCGGGAACGATCCGGCGCTCCCTGCTTCCACAGTTCGGCGTCAGCATGGCAACGGTGGGGATCATCCTGCGGGATCTCCAGGACAGGGGGTTCGTGATTCGCGAGGGTTTTCGGGGCCATACGCTCACCGAAGAGGGCAGGGGCTTCATGGCCGGTTATCGCGACCGCCAGAAAAAGGCCTGCCTCGCCGACCGCATCTTCGACTACCTGACGGGAAGCGACAGGCAGCGCCTGGCCGACATCCTGGAGGCCCACAGGGCGATCGAGACGGAAGCCGCCAGGCTTGCCGCGGCTCGGGCGGATCAGCAGGATATCGGTCGGCTCGCGAGGAACGCGGAGGACCAGCGAAGGGCTTCGGCCGAAAGGCAACGGGCCGCACTGGACCGGGAGTTCCACGCAGTGCTCCTCGATGCGGCGCATAGCCCGCTGCTCGGTACCCTGTTCGATTTCCTGGAGCAGGTCACCGCGGCTTCGGACGGGGAAACCGTCGACCAGTTTCTCTCGAAGGTCCGGGAAGAAATCGCCCCGGTGCTCGCGGAAGACCACGCCCAAATCTTCCAGGCGATCTCGCGTAAGGACGCCGCAGGAGCCGAAAAGGCCATGAGTGCGCACATGGACCGGGTGCTGGCCTTTCTCGAATTCCCCGCAGGGATTCCCCCGAAGGAATGAACCCCAGTCGATTCTTCCCTGTTTTTCGGCATTGACAGCGCTAATCGTTATGCTACGATCTATCCGCCACTAATAAAATAGTGGCGACGGCGTCTTTGAAAAGGGGTGGAAGGAGATGGACCTGATCAAGGAGCATCCCATACTGGATT
>CAYRNZ010000062.1:0-8048 GCA_964425765.1 uncultured Synergistaceae bacterium | reverse complement strand
AGGACGATGGAGGTCACGGGCTGGCCGAACTTGGAAAGAAGGTCGAGCAGGGACTCCAGGTGGGAGACGTTGGTCACGATGACCTTCAGGAGGAAGGAATCGGCCCCCGTGACGCGCTCGCAGGACAGGACTTCCTTGCGGCTCTTCAGGAACCCGAGGAGGTCCTCCTGGCGCTCGCGGGAGGCGCTGAGCCTGACGGCGGCGGTGATGGGGTAGCCCATCTTCTCGGGGTCGACGATCGCCCGGTAACCCTTGATGATCCCGGCTTCCTCCATCCGGCGGACCCGCTCGGAGATGGCCGGGCTGGAGAGTCCAACCCGCTTGCCCAGTTCGCTGAAAGTGATGCGACCGTCCTCCTGGAGGGCGGACAGTATTTCCAAACCAATGCGATCCAACAGTCTTTCCGCTTCGAGGTTCACGTTGAACACCCTTTCTATGTTTTAAATAATTTAGGCTATCCCCATGCCGGAGAATAGTAACAAAAACCAAAACGCTTGTCCATAACAAAAATATCGACTTTTTCGTCTCTTTGCGAAAACCGGGCCTACAAGTGAAAAAAATAACGGTCTTTCCTAACCAAGGCCCGGTTCTTTGAAGATTAATCGCCGCTAACCGGGCGAATCCTCCTCACGTAGACGTAGGTCCCCACCAGGAAGGCGCAGAAGACCACCAGCAGGAGCGTGGCACGGTGAAGGGCGCTCGCCATGCCGGCCTCGTTGCCCCCCAGCCAGTAGCCCGCCAGGGCGAGGACCAGGACCCAGATGCCGGAACCCAGGCTCGTGTAGAAGACGAAAAGGGGGATGTTCATCCGGGCAAGCCCCGCGGGGAGGGAGATGTACTGGCGGATGACGGGGAGCAGCCGCCCGACGAAGGTGCTGATGTGCCCGTGGTCCGCGAAGAAGCGGTCTGCCCTGTCGAGGGATTTTTCGCTCACCAGGAAGTATCGTCCCCACCGCAGGAAGAAGGGGCGGCCGAACCGCAGCGACACCCAGTAGTTGAAGAGGGCCCCGAAAATGCTCCCGAGGATCCCCGAGAGGATCACCAAAAGCAGGCTCATCTGCCCGCGGGCGGCCAGGTAGCCGGCTGGAGGTACCACGACCTCGCTCGGGAAGGGGAAGAAGGACGACTCCAGGAACATGAGCCCCACGATGCCGGGGTAGCCCATGTTCCCGATGGTCTGCACGAGCCAGGACACGAAGGCGTCGAGCACGGTCCTGCCGCCTCCAGGCGTGCCCTAGGCGGGTCGCCTGGCCGAGACCTGGTCGATGGTGACCTTGCGGGTGTGTTCGGTCTTGACCCAGACGGCCTGGCTGCCGGCCATGAAGGCGGCCCGGAAGAGGATGGGGATCCAGGTCAGGCCGAAGAAGAAGTAGGCCGGGACGGCCGTGACGTAGCGAAGGACGAGGCGCCCGCGCCTCTTGGAGGGCCCGACGACGTCGACCCAGGCGCAGTAGGCCAGGATCATCATGAAGGGCACCGACAGGAAGAAGGCCCACTCCAGGGCGGTCTCGGGCACCTTCGCCCCGAGCGTCGGGAAGAGGATGGCGTTGTTCACGATGGTGTAGATCATCCCGGAGATCATGACGATGAGGGAAACGCAGGCCTTCACCGGGGCCATCAGGTAAAGGGCCAGGTCGAGGTACTGCAGCCGGCGGGTCTGGGCGAAACGCTTCAGGGCCGCGAAGACGTAGTGCCAGCAGACCCAGTAATGCCCCTGCATCCAGCGGGTGCGCTGCCGCCAGGAGACCTTGAGGCTCTGGGGCTTTTCGTCGAAGAGCCGCGCGTGGTCGTTCCAGTGGACGCGTTTGCCGGAGAGGATGACCCGCGTGGAGAGTTCCAGGTCCTCCGTCAGGCTCTGCATGTTCCACCCCAGGCGGCGCATGGTGGCGCTTTTGATCACGAGACCGGTGCCGCCCAGCGTGCAGGAGAGGCCCCACTTCGAGCGGGCGAGCTGCCAGAAGCGGTTCGTGTACCAGTAGGCCAGGGCATAGGCCCGGGTCAGCCAGTTGTCGTCGGGGTTCTTCACGTCCAGGCACCCCTGGATCGCTTCCGCGTCCGGGTGGGCTTCCATGTAGTCGTTCATCCGGGCCAGGAAGTCCCGGTCGGCGAGGTTGTCGGCGTCGAACATGACCAGGCCGTCGTAATCCTCGAGGCGGATGCGCTGGAGCGCCCAGCGGACGTTCCAGGTCTTGCCGTTCTTCGTGGTGTCCTCCCGGACGAGGGCGATGGCGCCGTGGCAGGAAGCGACCTCCGCGGTGTTGTCGGAGCAGTTGTCGCAGGACACGTAGACGTCGAAACGGTCCCTCGGGTATTCCTGCAGGTTCAGGCTGTCGAGCAGGCCGTCGAGGACGGCGGCTTCGTTGTGCGCGGGGACGAGGACGGCGAAACGCCTGAAGGTCTTCGCCCCGGGGAGGGGGCGTGCGCTCCACCAGCCCCGGAAGCCGATCACAAACTGGTAGGCCGCGTCGAGGAAAAGGAAGGCGAACAGGGTGTAGAGCCCGGCCTGGAGAAGCCACCAGCCCCACCACATGGCCCAGAAGAAGAGTTCGTTCTGTTGCTGTTCCATCGGTCAAGGACCACCTTTTCGGATTTTGGATGCAGCGCTAGACATAATAGTAATAAGGAGGAAAAAACGCAAGAGGCACTTTTGAAAATCAAAAGTCGCCTTTGATGTATGCGATGTTTTATCGAAAACCGTTAATATGCTTAATTTTCGGAAAATACCGGCAGGCGTGTTCCATTTTCGGGTGACAGGGTGTAAAATGCCCGCTGAAAAATCGCCTTCCTTTATCAGGAAGGAAATCCTCCGGAGGAATGCCCGTGTCGCCCTGGAACAGCCTGCGCAACCGGTTCGACGGCCGGGAAGCCGCCGTGGCGTGTTTCGTCGCCCTGGCGGTCAGCGCCAAGTTCATTGTCCTCAACAACACGATTTTCAGCGGGTCCATGCAGAAGCCCCTGTCGCTTCTGGCTCTCATGGGGACGTCCATGGCCCTTGCCTGCCTGCCGCTTATCCTGCCGCGGAAACTGAGGGGTGCCGGGTTTTTGTTCGTGGACTTCTGGCTCACGATCCTGGCCTGGACGGACCTCCTCTCCCTCCGTTACTATTCCGACCTCTTCACCCTGAGGAACCTCGGCCTGGGAACGCAGCTTTCCGCCGTGGCCGATTCCGTCCTGGCGCTCATGGAGCCGAGGGACGCCCTCCTCTGGGCGGATTTCCCGATCCTGGTCTTCCTGGCCTGGGGGCTCTGGAGACGTTCGGGAAAATTGCCGGCCCTGGGCTGGAGGCGAGCGGGGGCTGTCTTCGCCGCTGTCGCCCTATTCCTCGTCCCGTTCGGCATGAGGGTCGACCGTTTCGAGAAAACCTGTCCCGGGGCTTTGGCGTCCATGTGGGACCGGCCCGCCGTGGCCTTGAGCATCGGGTCGCTGAACTACCACCTGGTGGACCTGTTGACCCTGGCGACGGACAGGCTCGGAAGTTCCAACCAGGGGGCCAACCTGGAGGAGGTCCTGGGCTGGTTTCATGACCGCCCCGGCAAGGAGGCCCATCGGCATCACGGCATCGCCTCGGGCAAGAACCTGGTGGTCATCCAGGTGGAAGCCCTGCAGTCCTTCGTCCTTGGGCGGTCCGTGGGAGGAGTTGAAATAACCCCGAACCTGAACCGCCTGGCCCGGCGCGGCCTCAACTTCACCGACGCCTACCACCAGACCGCCATGGGCAACAGCGCCGACGCGGAGTTTTTGGTCAACACGGGACTCTTCCCCGCCCCTGCCGGCGTGGCCTACACCCGCTTCGCGGGCAACGCCTTCAACTCCATCGGCTCGGCCCTGAAAGCCCGGGGCTATGCCACGGTCGCCCTCCACGGGGACAAGCCGGGCTTCTGGAACCGGGCCCGCATGTACCCGTCCCTTTCGTTCGACCGCTTCGTGAGCAACCGGGATTTCAACGTGGACTCGGTCATCGGCCTGGGCCTGAGCGACGAGAGCTTCTTCAGGCAGTCCCTCCCGATCCTGAAGGCGCAGGAAAAGCCTTTTTACGCCTTCCTGATCACGCTCTCGAGCCATTACCCCTTCAACATGGACCTGGAGAAGATCCCCGACCTGCCCCTGGGTGACCTTGCCGGCACGGGGCTGGGCAACTACCTCCGATGCATCCACTACGCGGACGCGCAGATCGGGACCTTCGTCGCCGGGCTTCGCCGGGAGGGCCTCCTGGACGAGACCGTCCTGGCCGTCTACGGGGACCACCCGGGCCTCACGGTGGCCGACAGGCCCGACCTTTCCCGGTTCCTGGGCGACCCGAAAGTCCAGAACGATCCCGTAGCCTGGAAGAAGGCCAACAGGATCCCCCTCATCGTTCGCGTCCCACGCGAGAGGCTGCGGGGCGAATTTTCCCTGGCGGCCGGGCAGATCGACATCGGGCCGACCCTGGGGAACCTGCTGGGGGTCGACCTGGTCACGGCCTTCGGCCAGGACCTCCTGAACGCAGGGGAAGGGTTCGTGGTCTTCAGGAACGGGTCCTTCATGGACGGATACAGCTGGGTCCTTCCCGAGCAGGACCTCGCGTACGACATGAAAACGGGGGAGTCGCAGCCCCTCTCGATCCGGCCGGACGGCCTCGCCCGGGCAAAGAAGAAGCTTTCGGTCTCGGACGCCATCCTTGAGCGGAACCTGATCCCCGAGCTCAACGCCTCCTTCCAGTAGCAGGTTCGACCTGTACGCGGCGCCCCGGACGGGGCGCCGCTTTTTTTGCGCTTTCCGGGAGGTGCCTCCTATAATCGGGAAGGAGGATGTTTTTCTTCGGGGGAGGCGGTTCGTGGATGGCGGTTCCTATTTGGGTCCTGGCGGCGATCGGGTTGATCATGGGGCTCCTGGCGGCAGCGCTGCTCTTCGCTCTGGGCCGGCTCGGGCGTTCGCGCGGAGAACTCGAAACGGCCCGCCTGGAGGCGGTGAGGCTCGAAGAACGTCTCCGGGCGCAGGTCGAGGAAGTCACCCGCCTCGAGGACGAGCAGGGCGAAAGAGAGGCGGAAAACGACGCCCTCAGAGAGGCACTGGGTCGTCTCGAAGCCGAGCGGTCCGCGCTTTTCGCCCGGATGGAGGAACAGGCCAAAGCCGCCGAGGCGAAGCTGGCGCTGCTGGAGGACGCCCGCGGCCGGATGGCAGAGGCCTTCCAGGGCCTCTCCAGGGAGGCCCTGGAGACGAACAGCAAAACATTCCTCCAGCTGGCCGGCGAGACCCTGGGGCAGAAAAGCCAGGCTATCGACCAGGTCGTCCAGCCCCTGAAGGAATCCCTGGGCAAGGTCGAATGCGCCGTGCGGGAGATCGAGGCGAAGCGCGAGGGGGCCTACGGGACCCTCACGGAGCAGGTCCGGTCCCTCTCGGAGGCCCAGGCCCGGCTCGAGGGGGAAACGGCCAACCTCGTGAAGGCCCTGCGGCAGCCCCAGGTGCGCGGGCGGTGGGGCGAGATCCAGCTTCGCCGGGTGGTGGAACTGGCCGGCATGGTCGAACACTGCGACTTCGAGGAGCAGGTGACCGTGGCCGGCGGGGAGGGGCGGCTCCGCCCGGACCTCGTCGTGTCCCTGCCGAACGGGCGGATCGTCGTGGTGGACGCGAAGGTTCCCCTCGAGGCGTACCTGGAGGCCGTCGAAACCCGGGACGAGGCTCTTCGGCAGGACTTGATGAAGGGTCACACCCGGCAGGTGAGGGACCATATCTCGAAGCTCGCCGCCAAGGATTACTGGAAGCAGTTCGACAGGACGCCGGATTTCGTCGTCCTGTTTTTGCCGGGCGAGTCGTTCATGAGTGCCGCGGCGGGAACCGACCTGGAGCTGATCGAGTTCGGGGCGAAAAACCGGGTGCTGCTGGCCACTCCCACGACCCTGCTGGCCCTCCTCAAGGCCGTGGCCTACGGGTGGAACCAGGAGGCCGTCACCCGGAACGCCAAGGCCATCAGCGACACGGGCCGGGAGCTTTACGACCGGCTGAGGGCCTTCCTCGCGCACCTCCAGGGGGTCCGCAAGGGGCTGAAGAACGCCGAGGAAGCCTACAACAGCGCCGTCGGGTCCCTCGAAACCCGTGTGTTGACCAGCGCCAGGCGCCTGGCCGCACTGAACCCCGACGATGCGGGGGGCCTGGAAAGCCCTCCCGCGCTCGACGGGGCCCTGAGGTCCCTGGCCGAATTCGAAACGTCCGGTGAGGCCGGGGAAGGATCTCCCTGACGGGGACGCACGCACCGCAACAAAACCGTGCAGAGCCGTGAAAAACGGGGACCGGCCTGGGCCGGTCCCCGCTGTCGTCTGAAAAGAGTTCTTTTCGTCCTACTTGCCGTGCTTGGCGTTCCAGGCCTTGGAGTTGGGGAAGAAGAGGGGCTCGCCGTACTTCTTCACGCCGAAGTCCTTGATCAGGTTCTGGGCTTCGTCCCCCTCGAGCCAGTCGGCGAAGGCCATGGCGGCGTCGGCGTTCAACCCCTGGAACTTCGCGGGGTTCACGCGGATGACGGCGATCAGGTTGAGCAGGATCGGGTCCTTCTCCACCAGCGGGACGAGCTTGATGTCCTTCTTCATGGTCAGGTAGGTGGCCCGGTCCATCAGGATGTAGGCGTCCCGGCGGTTAGCGAAGGCCGTGCTGGGGCCGTTTCCGAGCTTGCCCAGGGAGTAGGTCACGTACCAGTCGCCCTCGGGCTTGATATGGGCGGCGTCCCAGACTTCGAGTTCCTTGACGTGGGTTCCGGACATGTCGCCCCGGGTGACGAAGGGCGAGCCCATGATGGCGATCCGTGTCAGGGCCGAGGCGGCGCTCTTCATCCCCTTGATGCCGGCGGGGTCGGAGGCGGGGCCCAGGATGACGAAATCGTTGAACATGATGTCCCGGCGGTCCACCCCGAAGCCGTCGGCGATGAACTTGTCCTCCAGGGACCGGGCGTGGACCATGACGATGTCGAAGTTGCCCGTCTTGGCCTTCTCGAGCGTGGCCCCGGTGCCGGCGCCTTCGAAGGTCACCGTGGTCCCGCTCTTCTTGTAGGCTTCCACGAGGGCGGGGACGATCCCCGCGTCGATCGGGCCGATCGTGCTGGACATCCGGACCGTTCCCGCGGCGAGCGCGGGTAAAGAGGCCAGGAGGGCCAGGGAGACAACCAGCAGCGCCAGCGTGATCCGTTTCAGGGCCGTGCGTTTCATCGCTCGTTTCCTCCTCTGTCGGGTTGCCGGCCTACTGGGCCTTGGCGTTGGGGAAGAACAGCTGCTTGCCCATCATCTTGAACTCGGCAACCAGCTTCTGCCCGCGTGCGGAGGCCATCCAGGCGGAATAGCGCTCGGCCAGGTCGGTCTTGAGTCCCTGGGCGCGGCTGGGATCCACCACGATGACGCTGTACTGGTTGAACAGCTGCTTGTCGCCCTCCACCAGGATCACGAGGGGCGGGTTTCCCTTGTAGTTGGACTCGTACTTGATGTACGTCCCGCGGTCGGTGAGGGTGTAGCCGTTCCGTTCACCCGCGACGTTCAGCGTCTCGATCATGCCCTGCCCCACCGACATGTACCAGCTCTCCTTGTCCGGGGAGGGCACGCCGGCGTCCTTCCAGAGCCGGAGTTCCGCCATGTGTGTGCCCGACTTGTCGCCGCGGCTGGCGAAGGGGGCCTTCTTCCCGGAGATCGCCTTCAGGGCCTCGGCCGAGGTCTTGCCCTTCACCTTCGCCGGGTCGGAAGCGGGGCCCACGAGGATGAAGTCGTTGTACATGACCTCGCGGCGGTCCTTGCCGTTTTTCTCCTTCATGAAGGCGGCCTCGGCCTCGGGGTCGTGCACGAGCAGCACGTCGACGTCGCCGTTCTTGCCGTACTGCAGGGCCTTGCCCGTGCCCACGGCCACCCACTGGAGCTCGATGCCCGTGTCCTTCTGGAAGAAGGGGGCCAGGTAGTCCAGGAGTCCCGTGTTGTCCGTGCTCGTCGTCGTGGCCATCCTCAGGACCGGGGCCTTGGCCGCAGCCGCGGCCCCTGCCAGCAGGACCAAAACGAGTACCAGTGTCGTTGCAATTCTCCATCCGCGCTTCATCACGTCTA
>CAYRNZ010000061.1:1804-8092 GCA_964425765.1 uncultured Synergistaceae bacterium | reverse complement strand
ATCGTGTCGTTGGCGATGTCCACCACGGGCCTGACCGTCACCGTGACGGTAGAGGTGGAAGTCCCGCCGTAACCGTCCGTTATCGTGTAGGTGAGGGTATCGGTTCCGTGGAAGTCCTCGGCCGGCGTGTAGGTGACGGTCCCGTCCGGGTTGATCGTCACCGAGCCGTTCAGGGCGGTGGCTTCGACGATCGAGAGGGCATGGCCGTCGGCGTCGGTGTCGTTCGGCAGCGGGTCGATGACGACCGGGACATCCTCGTCGGTCTCCGCGGAATCCGGGTTGGCAATCGGTCGGCGGTTGGCCCATCCTGGCGCGGCGGAGGCTTCATCGCTCCAGAAGGGATGTTCCGTTTCCGGGAGAAGCGTTCCGAGGTTCCCTTCCGGCAGGTCGTGGAAGTAGGCAAGTCGTGGATTCAGGGTTGCCCGGGCGTCGAAATCGTGGGTATCGTTCACGTCCCGGCCGAGACGCCCGGGGTCGGCGGCCTCCCCGAATCCTCGGTAATCGATGCGGGACAGGCGGACGAAACCGTGTCCGTCACCCTCCCGCAGGCCCCCGTCCTCCGCTTCGCCGGACCCGGTTTCGGCGGTATTTGCCCTGGTTCCGCCCGTGGCTGCCCCGTCTTCGGTTATCGGCCCGGCGGGCTGGGGGTCGGCGGAAGGCGTAGAAAGCTCCGTTTGCCCGTGAAGCGAGTCGAGGCCATCCGGCCCGATCCGGACCGAGTGGTTGGGGGGCAGCTCGAGGGTTTGCCCCGAGGCGTCCTGCAGGACGGTGCTGCCGGAAGCGGTGACGAGGAGGTCCCCCTCGTGAAGGACGTCTCCCGGCTTGAGAAGCCTGAGGTTTCCGCCCGGTGTCCTGGCGAAGACCTCTCCGTTTACCTTAAGGACAGTCAGGGACTGCTTTGTATCGGTCATGTCGTTCCCTCCGTTTGGTCCGGTGTCTGTAAGGGGATCCTTCCGTCACCCCGTTTTTTTCTTCGGTGTTTCCTAGCGTTCCCTCAGCGCGTTGGCTTTGGCCCTGAAGAGCGGTTTAAGCAGGTAGGCCAGTACTGTCTTTTTCCCGGTGACGATGTCGACTTGCGCCACCATGCCGGGCAAAACGGGCTGGTCCTTGCCGAAGCCCGCTTCGTGGGTCCGGATGCGTGCCAGGTAATAGGTGTTTCCCTTTTCGTCGGTGATCGTGTCGGGGCCGATGTGCTCTACGGCGCCGTCAAGACCTCCGTAAACGGCGTAGTCGTAGGCCGTGAACTTCACCACCGCCGCCTGGCCGGGCCGGATGAACGCCCGGTCTTTGGGGGAAATCTGCGCTTCGACGACCAAAAGGTCTTCTTCGGGGACGATCTCCGCGACGAGACCCCCGGGCATCACCACGGCGCCCGGGGTGTTCACGAGAAGGCGCTTGACGGTCCCCCGGATCGGGGACCGGATCTCCGAGTGGGAGACACGGTCCGCAAGGGCGCGGTTGCCTTCCGTGAGGCTCTCGAGTTCACCCAGGGTGGCCGACAGTTCGTTTCTCCAGGCGTTGCGGTAGCGAAGCTCGATCTCGCGGGCCTGCCCCTCCGCCTCCTGGATCGCGGCTTTCGCCCCGGCGACCTGTGCCCGGGCCTGGTCCCGGTCGCCCCGGGCCCTGGCCACTTCCTTTTCGAGGCGCATGACTTCGACCTGCGGCACCGCCCCCGTCGCCAGAAGGGGCTTCGTGACCTTCAGTTCCTCCTGCGCGAGCTCGTGGGCCCTCATGACCTGGGTCAGGCGGGCTTCGGCCTGGAAGGCTTCCTGCCGCCTTTGCGAAGCCTGCTCCCTGGCGACCCGTATGCGGGAGGAGAGTTCCTCCTGGCTGGCCAGGAAGAGGCGCCTTTCGTGCTCGACGATATGGGGAACCGACTTCGCGACGTCGCTGCCGGGCTCGAAGGCAATTCCCCTGGTCAGGGCCTCCAGCCGGGCCGCCTTCGCCATCAGGGCCATCACCTGGGCCCGGCGCTCGCCCAGCGAGGAACTGAACCTTGTCGGGTCGATCCGGGCAAGGACGGCGTCCTTTTCCACGACCTGGGCTTCCTTCACCAGCACGGCTTCGATGACGCCCCCGTCCACGGCCTGGATGGCCTGGGTGCCGGAGGTGGGGATCGCTTTCCCGATGCCGTGGACGACTTCGTCCAGCGGGGCCAGCGCCGCCCATGCCAGCAGGAGCGCGAAGGCCGCGAGAATGGTGTAGATGAGGAAGCGGGTCCTCAGGGGGCTTTGCCGGGCCACCGCCCAGCGGGCGTCGTCCGTCCAGTCGCCGGGGTCCTTCGGCCCGTCCGTGAAGAACCTCCGGAAAGCGTTTCCGGTGAGGGTATCCCCGGCTTTCTCGAGCCTGTCCACGAGGTTCCCGATTTTTTCGAACCCTTTCCCGCTCGAGGGGTCCATCACCTTGAGGCCTCCCTCGACGAGGACTGCTGCAGGGCCTTCAGGACGTCCTCCTTGGGCCCGTCGGCGGCGATCCTGCCGCCGTCCAGAACGATGAGGCGGTCCACGAGATCCAGGAGGGCGGTCCTGTGGGTCACCAGCAGCAGGGTCTTTTCCGAACAGAAAGCCGCGAGGTTCCTCCGGACCCGTTCCTCGCTGGAGTGGTCCATCGATGCGGTGGGCTCGTCCAGGAGCAGGACCGGCGGGTTCTTCAGCACGGCCCGGGCCAGGGCCACGGCCTGGCGCTGCCCGCTTGAAAGCCGTTCTCCGCGCTCGCCCACCTGGAGGTCGAAGCCGAGGGGATGCACGTTGGCGAAGGCATCCACGCCCCCGATGCGGGCGGCCTCGATGATTCCGGCATCGGGCGAGGGAGGGTTTCCGAGCAGGATGTTTTCCCTCAGGGTGCCGAAAAAGAGCATCGCGTCCTGGGGGACCGAGCCGATTCCCCGCCTGAGCTCCGAAGGGTCCAACTGGCGGATGTCGATGCCGTCGACGAGGATGGTTCCACCCTGTGGGCGGTAAAGTCCCAGCAGGAGTTTTCCCAGGGTGGTCTTCCCCGAGCCGACGCGGCCGACCAGGGCCACTTTTTCCCCCTTTTCGACGCGGAAAGAGACGCCCGAAAGGGCGGCCCCCTCCTGGCCAGGGTAGGAGAAGGAGACGTCGCGGAACTCGATCGAGCCTCCCAGGCCCGGCCGGCTGATCCAGGAAGCACCGGCAGGCCGTTCGGCCGGCTTGTTCATGATTTCGTCCAGGGCGGCCAGGGACCTCGATGCCGAGTGGTACTGCATCAGGAGGGCGGTGACCTTCGCGACGGGCGCCATGGCCCTGGAAGAAAGCAGGTAGGCGGCGATGAGGCTTCCCATGCTGATCCTGTTCTCCATGATGAGGTAGACTCCCAGGACCATCGTGGCGACCGAAACGGCGAGCTGCACCCACTGCATCCCGTTGACGACCCACGAGGAAAGCAGCCGGAGCCGCACGTTCGTCCCCTCGAGGAAGGCGACGGTCTTTTCCCAGCGGCCCTGGACCTGCCCTTCGGCGCCCTGGGACTTGAGGGTTTCCATGGCGACCAGGCTTTCCACCAGCGTGGCGTTTTTCATCGCGCTCGCCCGGTTCGTCGTTTCCGACAGTTCGCGCATCCGTCCCTGGACCAGCGCGGCGTGAAGGAGGACCAGGGCGATCCCCAGGACCAGGGGCAGGGCTAGCGTCCAGGAAATCAGGGCGATGACCACGAGGAAGAAAATGGCGAAGGGGAAGTCGACATAGGCGAAGACGGTAGCGGAGGAAATGAAGTTCCTGACGGTCTCGAAGCCCTGGATGCTGTTGGCGAAGGAGCCCGCGGAAGGGGGTCTTTCCTCCGCCCTCATCCCCAGGACCTGTTCCATCATTTCGCCGGAGAGGCGGATGTTGGTCCGGACGGCCGCCAGGTCGACGAGATATCCCCTCGCCATGTGCAGGGCGAAGTCGGCCGTGATGACCACGAGGACGCCCAGGGCCATCACCCAGAGGGATTCGACCGCCCGGTTCGGGACGACCCGGTTGTAGACGCTCATGACGAACAGGGGCATGGCCAGGGCGAAAAGGTTGCTCAGGAACGAGGCGACGAGGACATCCCGGTAGAGGGGGCGGTTTTCCGCGATGGCGTTCCAGAACCAGTGCCCCTCCCGCGGTTTTTCCGTCCGGGTGGCCCGTTCGTCGAAGCGGAATTCCGGCCGCACATAGGCGGCAAAGCCGCTGTAGCGGCTTTGCAGGTCGTCCAGGGGGACTTCTGCCTTTCCTTCTTCCAGTTCGGGGAAGGAAACCGTCGCGCGGCGGTTTCCCGGGTCCAGCGAATGGATCACGCAGGCGCCCCTGTCCTCGAGGATCAGCACGGCCGGGAACAGGAGGGGGTTCAGCTTTTCAAGCGGGCCCTGGACGAGCCGTCCCGCCAGGCCTGCACGAGCGGCCGCCCTTGAAAACGTCGAGGGGGACAGGACCCCGTCTTCCAGGGGCAGACCCGAAAGCAGGGCGTCGGGCGATAGCCCCCTGCCGTGAAAACGGGCAACCTGCAGGAGGCAGGCCGCAAGCGGCCCGCCATGGGGCTGCGGGCCGCCGGCGGCCTGTGGGTCGAAGAACCCCGCTGGGGACCCCGCTTTCGCGAAGCCCCCGGGAACACCTTCCGTCATGTGGGGTTATTTCCCGCCGGTCGTCCAGGACTTGTAGGTTTCCGGCTTGACACCCAGGGTTTCCGGGGCGGGAACGTCCTTTCTGGATACCTTGAAGTATTCCAGGAGCCTCCCGGCGGCCGCGAGGTAGCGGGCCCTGGCGTCGACGAGGTTGAAGTGGGCGTTCGAGAAGGCCCGGCTGGCCTGGAAATACTCGTTTTCCGCGTCCAGGAGGTCCAGCAGGCTGCGCTTGCCCACCTCGAACTGCTGGGCGTAGGCCTTCCTCATGGAGTCGGCCGACTTCATGTGCAGTTCCAGCTCGGGAAGCTGTTTCCCGATCGCCTGGATGTCGTTGAAGGCGACCAGGACTGCCTGCCTGATGTCACGCTCGGTTTTCTTCAGGTTTTCCTCGGATTCACTGGCGAGTTCCCCGTACCGGCGCAGGGTGGCCCGGTCGGACCCGCCGTTGTAGAGGTTGTACCGGAAAAGGAGTTCGACGACGGTCTTGTCCCTTCGCCCCTCGCTTCCGTCAACGTCGTTCTCGAAGTTGGCGGCCGCCCGGAAGTCGAGCCGGGGCTGCATCCTGGCCTTTTGCTCGGCCGTCGCGGAACGCATGGCAAGTGTGCCTTCGATGGAGGCGAAGACCTGCGGGTTTCGGGAAAAGGCCTCTTCCAGGGCTTTTTCGGGAGAGGACGGCAGGGAGGGGTTCACTGCGGCGTTCTCGAGGGATTCCGCCGGGGTTTCGCCCACGACCCTGACGTACTGGGTCTCCGCGTCGTGGAGGTTGCTTTCCTCCGTGATCAGGTTGGTCCTGGCCAGGGCCAGGCGCCCGCGGGTCGTTTCGAGGTTGACCTGGCTTTCGACGCCGGCTTTTGCCCGGTCTTCGATCTTCTTCAGGACCTCTTCGTGGCGCGCCAGGTTTTCGCGGGCCAGGCCCGCCAGCACACGGTACCGGATCACGTCCTCATGGCTGCGGATCGCTTCCAGGCCGGTCTTTTCCATCGCGGCGAGAAGATCGAAGTAGCGCATTTTCCGGGTATGCCCGAAACGGGCGACCTGGTTTGCCGTCAGGTTGCCGTCGTAAAGCATCTGGCTCAGGCTCAGGGTCACGCCGTCGCGGGTGTAGTCCATCAGGTCCCGCCCTTCGTAACCCTTCCCGTCGAGGTTTTCCCTCCCGATCCCGGCCGCCAGGTCGAGCTGGGGACGGAAGCCGCCCCTTGCGGCGTTCACTTCCTCCTCGGCTGCCCGGAAGGCATGCCACCGGGCTTGGACTTCCGGGTGGGAAAGGACTGATTTCGACACGGCATCCAGGGGCGACAGGGCGTGTGCGGGCAACGGGGAGGCAAGGAAGAAAAGCGGAGCAGCGATAAACAGGAAGAAAGCGTGGCGTGAGCAGCGGAAAACCATAAAAGATCCCCTCCAGGACAAGATATAATAATATATGCAGCGAATTTTGGTAAAAAAAAAGAAGTTCCTTTTCCGTCGCGCACCTCTGGAGGCAAAGCCGTCTCGCCTCCGGGAAACCAGGCTAAAGGGCAACCCTTGCACAACATTCGATCCGTTCGAAATATTAGTACAAAATCGAAGTCATTTCAATAAGCAGGGTGGTTTTCCCTGGTGGAGTCCACGGACCTCGTTCGATGTTTTCTCGATCTTCTCCCTCAGTTCCGCCGGTTCCAGCACCTCCGCGTAGGGGGCGCTGGCCA
>CAYRNZ010000061.1:0-1704 GCA_964425765.1 uncultured Synergistaceae bacterium | reverse complement strand
CCGTCCCGGTAGGGGGAGCGGTAGCGGATGCGGATGGTCCGGGACCGCCGGATGGCGTTCAGGCAGGTTTCGAACACTTTCGGGTCCATGGGGGAGACGGGGAGGGCCACGACGGCCGACTGCCCGAGGCGCTCGCCGTGGTCGGAGAGCCCTGCAGGCAGCCGGAAGCGGACTTTTCCCCAGAGGGAGGCGCACTCGTCCTGGAGGTGGGGCAAAAAGTGCGTGGCCATGCCCAGTCCCGCCGCCAGGGCGGTCACCTCGCGCTCGGTGAGGTCGAAGAGGGCCAAAAAGCGCCCGGTGCCGCTCAGGCGGTAGGCCCTCCTGTGCCTGTCGTAGTCGATCTCGACCCCGTACTGGTCCTTGAGGAACGCCAGGTCCCGCTCCAGGGTGCGGCCGTGAGTGTACTCCAGCCGGGACATCAGTTCCTTCCGGGGCAGGAAGGGGCGGCTCGAAAGTTCCTGGACCAGGTCGTTGAGCCGGGCGATGCGGATCGAGCTGAGGTCCCGGGGCATGCGCACCACTCCTTGTCTAGGAAAGGCATGCCCTCATTATAAGGCGGTTACGGTTCCCGGCGAAGGGGGGCCCTGTGGCCGAAGGTCCTCCCGAAACTGTCGACGATTTCCCGCATCTCCCCGGGCAGGAGGTCCCGGACGTGCTCGGCCAGGTGGAGCGGAACGACGCCGTAGAAGGCCTCGGCCACGGCCCCGGCGATGCAGGCCTGGGTGTCGGAGTCCCCGCCCAGGGAGACGGCCTTGCGGATCGCGTCCTCGCAGGATTCCGATTCCAGGAAGGCGGTGAGCGCCTCCGGGACGCTGCCCTGGCAGGTCGGGTCGAAGCGGTAGGCCGGGCGGATCTCGTCGAGGGTCCGGCCGAGGTCGTAGTCGAAAAGGGTCGTGAGGCGGCTGCGGATCTCGTCTTTCGAGGCCCCGTTCCTGGCGAGGAACATCGCCGCTGCCACCGCCTGGGCCCCCTTGATCCCCTCCGGGTGGTCGTGGGTAGGAAGGGCGCTGTGGCGGGCCAGTTCCAGGGTCTCGTCCAGGTTCCGGCCCGCCCAGCCGACGGGGGAGACCCGCATGGCGCTGCCGTTGCCGTAGCTCTGGTAGGGTTCCGGGTGCCGCGACACGAGCCAGTGCCGGAAGCCCCGGCCGTAGCCCGCGTCCGGGTAGCGCCGCCCCCAGCGCCGGTATGCCTCCTCGAAATCACCCCCGGTGAGGAGCACCTCCGCGGTGGCGACGGTGAGCACCGTGTCGTCGGTCCACCGGGAGGCGGGGGAAAGCAGGGGGAAATCGGTGGTCTTCACGGGGCGGCGTTCGAACACGGACCCCACCACGTCCCCGGCCAGGGCACCGTAGAGGAGGCTCCGGCCGCGCGGGGTCCGCCTGGGCGCGGGCTCGGGAGCGGCGTCTGCGTCGGTGGGTATGTAGTGGGGGGGTGTCAGGATATCCGGGGGGAGTTCTTCCTGCCCCCTGCGGCGGAGATGCAGGTCACGGCGGCGGCTGGCGGGAGTCAGCGCCGGCTGCCCGGCTTCGTAGGTCCTGCCGGGCTTGCGCTCCGGCAGGGCGAAGAAAGCGGAGTGAATGGCCTCCTCCGCGTAGACCAGCGAGAAGCCCGTCCGGGCTGCCGACTCGAACCGGCATTCCACCCCCAGCCCGGCCCCGGGGAAGGCCTCGCCGGGGAGAGTGGCGCAGCTTTCCAGGAAGGCAC
>CAYRNZ010000060.1:0-8295 GCA_964425765.1 uncultured Synergistaceae bacterium | reverse complement strand
TCGGCAAGATCACGGGCAGCATCGCCAACACCAGTACGAACATCGACCACCTGGCCATCTACTCCAGCCTTGCGGACATCGGCTCGACCCTGTTCGGCGGCGGCCCGGTCGAGGCCATCATCTCCGGAACGGCCACGGCCCCGAACCCGCTGCGCTCTTCCGTGATGATGATGGGCATCATGGCGGCGATCCTGCTCTTCAAGCTGCTGCCGGTCATCGGCCGCTACGTGCACCGTTCCTCGATCGCGGGATTTTTGTTCATCCTCGGTACCTTCGTCACGTTCTCGACGAACATCCAGGGGGCCATCGCCTCTGCCCCGGCCTTCCAGGGGCCCTACGGCTTCTCGCCCTGGGGGATGGTCATCGGGGCGACCACGCTGGTTTCGGCCCGCTGGAATCCCTTCTACGGGTTGCTTGCCGGGCTGGCCATCAAGCTGTTCTTCCAGCTTTAGGCGGTGCCGGTAATGCCTGAATTCTACGAGCTGAAAGTGGCGGGGCTGACCCGCTGCCTGAAGAAGGTCCGCGTGGCGGACCACCTCGTGATCGCCTCGTTCGTCATGCTGGGCGACACGAAGCTGATCGAATCGTGTGCGGACGCCCTGCTGCCCCTTTTGCCGAAGGATAAAATCGACATGCTGGTGTGCCTCGAGGCGAAGGGGATTCCCCTGACCCATGCGCTGGCCGTGCGGCTGGGGGTCGACTACATCACGGTGCGCAAGTCCGTGAAGAGCTACATGGAGAACCCCCTCGTGGTGGAGGTCCAGTCGATCACCACGGCCGGGACACAGTTACTTGTCATGGACGGGGTCGACCGTTCGAAGGTCGAGGGCAAACGCATCTGTGTGGTGGACGACGTGGTCTCCACGGGCGGGTCGCTCCGTTCGGTCGAGCGGCTCCTGGCCGAAGCCGGGGCCGAGGTCGTCGCCAAGACCGCCGTCCTCCTGGAAGAGGGCGGCTACGACGGCCAGGACCTGGTTTACCTTGAGAGGCTCCCGGTTTTTCCCGACTGAGCGGAGTTCACGCCGGGCATCCTTCGTGGGGCCCGGCTTTTTTCCCCAAGTAGATCTTCAGTTGCATCGGGAGAGAAGGCGCGTTCATGCTCCATTGCCGGGGTCTTTCGAAACATTTCACCAGTGAGGCCGGATCGGTCCATGCCCTGGACAGGCTCGATCTTGACCTGGCGGAAGGGGAATTCCTCTGTGTTCTCGGTCCGTCCGGGTGCGGAAAATCGACACTCCTGAGGATTCTGGCGGGCCTTGTATCCCCTTCCTCCGGCAGCATCGAGTTCGTTCCCGGTGGTGGTCGCCCTGCCGGGCGCCCAAAGTGCGCCATGGTTTTCCAGGAGCATGGGCTTTTTCCCTGGATGACGGTCCTGGAAAACACGGCCTTTGGCCTGAAGATGCAGGGCATCGCGCGAAAAGAGCGGGAGTCCTGGTCAAGAGCGACGCTGGACCAGGTAGGCATGGGCTCTTTCGAGCGGCATTATCCTGACGAGCTTTCAATGGGAATGCGCCAGCGGGTCGCCCTGGCGCGGGCCTTTGTTTCGTCCCCGGATGTCCTCCTCATGGACGAACCCTTCGCATCGCTGGATGCCCAATCCAGGGCGATCCTCCAGGGAGACCTGCGGTCCTGGCAGGAAAACCGGGGAACACCGGTCATTTTCATCACTCACGACATCGCGGAATCCCTCGTTCTCGCAGATCGGATCCTTGTCCTTTCCGGGCGTCCCGGGCGTATCCTGGCGAATATTCCCCTGCCGCCGGGCAGGTGCCGTCTGCCGATGGCCGGTTTTGACCCGGATCTCGGGGCGATCGGCCGGGAGATCTGGGAGATGCTGGGGCAGAAAACGTGCCCGGACCCGCGGGAGGCCTGCGTTTGAGTTCCCTTGTGAGGAAAGCTCTGGCGGCTCTCGTCTTGCCGATCCTCCTCCTGCTGGGCTGGGAATGGGGAGTCCGGGCGGGCCTGGTTTCCCCGATGTTTTTCCCCGCCCCGACGGCGATAGCGAAAGCCCTCCTGGGCATGGCGGAAAGCGGGCGCCTGTGTGTCGATCTGGCGGCAACACTCTCGCGAGTGGCCGCGGGGCTCGCGATCGGGGTAGGGCTTGGGCTGCCGCTGGGGCTGCTGATGGGCTGGAAACCCGCTTTGCGTTCCCTGGTTGATCCCACAATTGCCGCGACCCATGCTCTCCCGAAAATCGCGATTTACCCGATCCTGATGGTTCTTTTCGGGATCGGGGACGGTTCTCGGGTGGCCCTGGTGGCCCTGGGGGCCTTTTTCCCAATAGTGATCAATGCCATGACCGGAGTGAGACAGATCGATACCCGCTATTTCGAGGTTGCCGAAAGCTACGGTGCCCGTGGTTTTCGGGTTCTTTCCGAGGTGATCTGGCCAGGTAGCCTGCCGCTCATCCTGGCGGGCCTGCGCCTCGCCCTGAACGGCGCACTGCTTTTGGGCATCGCTTCGGAACTCTTGACCGCCCGTGAAGGCTTGGGAGGAACGATCTGGATGGCCTGGCAGACCTTCCGGACGGAAGATCTCTATGCCTCTCTCTGCATCACCGGGTTGCTCGGCGTGGCGTTCAACGGGCTGACCGACCTTTTGGTGCGAATCCTGGCCCCATGGCGCAACGGAGAGAGAACCACGGATTGAGCTTCGAAGCATCGAGATCGAAGGGGAGTGGTCAACTTGGGGAAGTTGTTCCCGCGCACCGCAGCCTTGCTCCTGTGTCTTTCCGTTCTTCCTGCCTGCTTTCCAGGGACCCTGCCGGCGGAAGCGGCGGCCTCGCGCGCGGTGACTCCCATTCGAGCGGTGGTCCTTCCCTACATCTCCTTCGCGCCGTTCTTCATCGCCAAGGATGAGGGGTATTTCGCGAAACAGGGACTGGATGTGGAGTTCGTCCGCATGGTCCAGGCATCGGCCGCGGTGAGCGAGGTCGCCAGGGGAACGATCGACGTGACGACGGCAGGAACCCGTATCGGCCTCTACAACGCCATGGCCAGGGGGGCGGAGATCCGCTTTGTGGCGGACAAGGGCACGTTTCTGAAGGAACAGGGAGTCAGCAACGGTTTCGTCGTCAGGAAGGACCTGCTGGATGCGTCCGGCCGCCCCGACTGGCACCGCATCAAGGGGGGCAAGGTTTCCTTGGACGGCACCAGTTTCTGGGGGTTCCTTTTCGAGCGGTACGTCGGCAAAAACGGGCTCCGAATGCAGGACTTCGTGGTGGAGGACCTTCCGGTGACGGCGATCCCTGCGGGATTTACCCAGGGAACCCTCGCGATGGCCCACCTTTCCGAGCCGTGGCTTTCAAAGGTCGTCCTGGACGGGTATGCTGTCCCCGCGGCCTCGGATGCCAGCCTCGCCCCCAGCGCGCATTTCGCGGCCATCTGTTTCGGCCCCAGCCTCCTGAAGAAAAATCGGGAGGCCGGGATCCGCTTCATGGTGGCTTACCTCCAGGGTGTACGGCAGTACAACAGGGGAAAGACTGCCCGGAACGTCGCCATCATGGTCCGTAACACGGAACTGGACGAAGCGACGGTAAAGGCCAGCGCCTGGTCGGCCATCAGGGAAGACGGCATGATGGATCCTTCTAGTTTTGTCGAATTCCAGCGCTGGGCCAAGGGGAAGAACATCCTGGACAGGGTGATGCTTCCTGCCGAGATATGGGATCCCTCCTTCGTCAAGGAGGCGAACCGGGCCCTGGGCAAGACAAAACCCTAGGGAGCGAAAAACGGCATGTCGCCTGAAGCCGACGGTCTCTGGGCCCATTTCGAGAAGACGGCGCAACGGTTGCCCGAACATCCGGCTATTTGTGCTGAGGCTGGTCGAATATCCTATGCGGAACTCCTGGATAGAGCGGCCGATACCGGGGATCGCCTAGAAAGATCCCTGGGAAACCGCAGAATCGTCGCAATTTACGCGGATCTTGCCCCCGACACCGTGATCGCCCTTCTTGCCGCATCCCGTGCAAAGGCTGTGGCTGTTCTCCTTGACCGCTCGCACCCCGCGGATTTTACTGCCTCCGTGCTGCAGGAAACGGCGCCTGCCCTGGTCCTCGAGTCGGATGGGGGGGCTCCTTCCATCACTCAGACCGGGCTTGTACGGCCTCCCGTCCGGGAGGAGGCTGGAATAAGGGATCTCGAGAACGTTGCTGCGATCGTCTGGACCTCCGGGTCGACTGGGCGCCCAAAGGGAGTGGCCATCTCCGAAAGAGGGTTGATGCGGGATGCCCAGGACCGAATACGGGCCTACAATCTCTCTCCCCGCGACAGGGTAGCCTGGACGTCTTCCCCCAGCTACGCTGGATCGATACAGGATATCTGCTTCACCCTGCTCAGTGGTGGCACTCTCCTGCCCGGGAGCTTGAAGGGCAGATCCCTCCAGGTGGTGAGCGAGTGGCTCTGCCGGGAACAAGTGAGTTTTTTCCGTCCCCCCGTTTCCTATTACCGGCAATGGATCCAATCCCTTCGTGCTTCGGACAGTTTCCCGGCCCTGCGGACGGTTTCGCTGGGAGGGCAGGTCGTGTCCTGGGAGGACCTGGCTGCCTTCCAGTCGTTTTTCCCCGAGGGAAGGACGATCGTCCATCGCTATGCCGTTACCGAGTGCAACCTGGTCGCCCAGGCCCTCTTCAGGTCAGGCTCGATTGCCATTGACAAGGGGCCGGTCCCCCTCGGGTTCCCGCCGAAAGGGAAGCGCGTCCTAATCCTCGGGGATGACGGCGAATCCCTTTCACCGGGAGAAACGGGCGAGGTCGCCATCATCGGGACGAGTCTTTCCCCGGGGTACTGGGGAAGGCCCGGACTGACCGCGGAACGGTTCCGCGACCTTCCGGGAGGAGAGCGGATGTACCTGACCGGTGACCTCGGGAGAATTCGCGCCGACGGACAGCTCGAACTTCTCGGGCGCCGGGACGGCCAGTTGAAGATACGCGGTTTTCGCGTTGAACCGGCCCAGGTGGAGAGGGCCATTCGCGACCTTCCGGGTGTCGAGGATGCCGCAGTGGTTCCATGGGCTTCTTCCGAGAGGCAGGAAGAAAAGGTCCTCCTTGCCTACGTCAAGCCGGTGACAGGCAAGACCCTGGAATCGGATTCCTTGCGCAGGGCCCTTGTCGATCTCCTGCCCGCTTTCATGGTTCCCTCCCGGTTCCTTTTTTTGCCGGATATGCCTAGAAACGAGGCCGGCAAGCTGGACTGGAAAGCCCTCCCGGATCCTGGGACCAGTCGGCCGGAGCTTACCGGGCGTTTTATTCCGCCGGAAGGTTGCCTCGAAAAGAAACTCGCCGGGATCTGGGAGGAAATCCTGGAGGTGCAACCGGTCGGGCGCGAGGATGATTTTTTCGACCTGGGAGGGAATTCCCTGGCTGCGGTCCGGCTCTTTTCCAGGCTAGAGGCGGATTCCGGCAGGAAAATCCCTCTTTCGGATCTTTTGAGGGCCCGGACCGTGAGGTCCATGGCTCGCCTGCTGGAGGAACCGAGACGAGAGGAAATGGCACACCGGAAGTGTCTTATCCCGATCCGGGTGGAAGGGGACCGTCCATGCCTTTTCCTGGTTCATGGGGGTGGGGGCCATGTCCTCTGCTTTGCAAGGCTTGCGGCGCTCCTGTCCGGGTATGATGTCTATGCTTTCCAGCCCCTCGGGCTGAACAAATTCCAGATGCCCCTCTTCTCGGTCAGGGAGATGGCGAAACGTTATGCTTCCGAACTCAGGGAGGTCCAGCCCGCCGGCCCCTATCGGATCATGGGGTATTCTTTCGGCGGTGCCGTGGCTTTCGAACTTGCCCTTCAAGTGCAGGCAACGGGTGGAGAAGTGGTTTTCCTGGGTATGCTCGACCGGTCGACGCCGGCGCGGTCGCGAAAGAAAAACCGGCAGGAGAACTCCGCCTCGGCGTTGTTGGACCACGGTCTTACCCGCGCCAAATACAGGGTAAGGACGACTCTTGCTCGAGTGCTGGTGTCGCGGGGTGTTCCCGTTCCGTTTATGGAGAAGATTTTCAAGATTTCTGTCAGGGACATGAGCCGAGATTACCTTCCTCCGGGGGTTTTTAACGGTAGCCTGGCTGTTTTCCAGACGGAGGAAAGGCAAATGGATGGAATAGACCCGGCTTCCGAAAAAGGCTGGGGGCCCTACGTGCGCGGGGAAATCTCCGTTTATCCCATACCGGGGATCCATAGCACGCTCCTTGAGGAACCCCACGTCTACAGGCTTGCAGAGTTATTGGGAACCGCCCTCGGGGGAGAATGTGCCGGAAAATGATGGGATGTTTCGAGCCATGTTTCGAGGATCTCCTTTTCTTGCGGGCCCATATCCGGGTCTGGGTGGTTTCCGTTTCGAGAATCCTGGAGAAGGAAGACAGGAGTTTTCTTTCTATAGCCGAGCGAAACAGGGCTGCCAGGTTTCGGTATGCCGGGGATGAAAAGCGCTATTGTGCAAGCCGGTTGCTCCTGCGGGAAATCCTGGGGGATCATCTGGGCCTGGATCCCGCGGCCGTCCGTTTCCGGGAAGAAGGAGGCGGTAAACCCTTCGTCGATTTGCCCCCTGGAACACCGCCCGTTTTTTTCAGCCTTTCCCGCTCGGGTGATTATTGCGCGGTGGCGTTGTCGGATACTCTTGACGTGGGTGTCGACATTGAAAGGGTAAAGGGCTCTTTCGACTGGAAACCCGTGGCGAAAGCCTGGCTGAGCGAGAAAGAAAACCGTGCTCTCTGTAACCTGGGGGACCGGGGCTCGGGCGTCGAGGCTTTCTTCAGGCTCTGGTGTGCCCGCGAAGCTGCCGCAAAGGCCCTGGGCAAGGGGCTTGCGCTGGATTCACGATCGGGAGGAAGCCTGGAGGGGCTCCTGCGGGGGGGGCCGGTTATGGTTTTTTTCGGCCGGGAAAAAATCGAGGTTAGCGAAACCGCTGCCCCGCAGGGATACCGGCTTGCGCTTGCGGCGGTAATCCGCGAAATGGGTGAGGTTTCTGTACAGGCAGGCGATATTTCCCCTCTACCTGCCTAAATACCATACTTGGTTCGCCGGCGCCTTTTCCTGGATTCGTTTTACGATGGAACGGCACTGCCAATGAGCGGCCGAAAACAGCTTTCCCCTCTTGATCAGGATTTTGGCGTATCTGCGCATTTCCCGGTAGCAATCCGGGTCGGCCATCGGCATTCCAGTCCAGGGAGAACGCTCGGCGTAACGGAGGAAATGCCGATTCAACGGGTCATCGCAGCTCTTCATCCATGGCTTGTTCGTAGAAACGAAGTGCACCAGCACGGCATCGGGCGGGATGGAGGCTCCCGGTCTCGATAAATCGCAGCGCGAGTTCCACTTCGTGTCGACAAATCCTGCCGCGCGATCCGCCAATAAGACATTGAGGGCATCCTGGTCGGGGAGAGTGGCGTCGAAGGATTTTTCATTCAGCAACCCGATTGCCTTTTCCGAAATTTCCTCTGCACACCAACGATCCACATCGACGAACAGCATCCCCGAATTGAAATACTTCCTCAAGGCGAATTTCTGGCATTTTTCCTCCGCCAGTCCTGCCTTGGCCGGGGCAACCAGGAGTATGTTCTCTCCTATGTCGGTGTTTACCAGTTCCTCCAGGCGGCCGATGCAGAGGATATCCGAGTCCAGGTACAAAAACCGGCTCACCGTTCCCTTCAGGATATTCGGCGCAAAGAGGCGGTAGAGGTACGCAAAGGGAGATTCTCCTTGGTGGAAGCGCCTTCCCCGCCCGGTTTCATTCAAGCCGAAAGCCTTCTCGTTGAGGAGGTAGAGTCCAAGGCCACAACCATGCTCTTCTGCCAGCATGGAAAACCTCTCGATTTCTTCCTGGGGTAGGCCGGCAGTAAAGATATGGAAAAACAGCTCGACATCGGGGTTGTTCAGGATGACCGAAGTCATGCTGACCCCCGTGGGCTGCGCATAGTTCCTGTCCGTCCCGTAGGCGATATGGACTCGCCCGGTTTTTCCGCCTGATCTTGGTTGGGAAATGAGAACCCTTTCTTTCAGTAACTCGGTAGTGTTTAAGTTCATGGTTTTCCGCTCAACCTCCAATGGTTTTTGCGCCGTATACCGGCAGCTTTAAGCCACCCGTGGGCCTTGCCGTTGGCCGTTCTATTTTTTCCCTTCCCGGTTTTTCCCGAAAAAATCCTGAGCGGCCCAGGAAGGAACCAATAAGGCAAGGAGCGCCGATCTCCCTCATTTTAGTCCCTCTCCCTCACCATGAAGGGCAGTACGGCGAAAAGGGAAAGCCCCAGCAGGGCACCGGCGTACAAGGGGGCTTCCGGCCCGAAGGCGACGTAGACCCAGCCCATGACGA
>CAYRNZ010000059.1:1984-8300 GCA_964425765.1 uncultured Synergistaceae bacterium | reverse complement strand
ATCCCGCCCTTCTGCACTCCTTCGTTGAGGCTCTTCGTCCCTGCGTCCAGGACGACGCGGCCCGGTGTCGGCCTGCTGATCACCGTGGCCAGGACCGTCTGGGCACACCGGTCGTAAGTGCCCAGAAACTGGGCCATGTTCGCGTCCAGGAAAGCGTAGTTACCCGGCCTGATTTCCGTCACGCCGGGAAGGATCTCCCCCAGGAGGAGGGACGGGCTCGAGCCCACGGAGACGACCTCGACGGGCAACCCCGAAGACCGGATCAGACCGGCGGTTTCCAGCATCAGTTCCTGGCTTCTCCTGCAGATGGCCCGGGCCTCTTCGGCCGAACCGGCCGAGTAGCTTTGCCCGTCGTGGGTGAATATACCCGCGAACCTCAGCCCCGGGGCTTTCGACACGCACCGGGCCAGCTCGAGGGCGGGCTCCCCGGGACCGACACCCGTCCTGGCGTTGCCCGTTTCCACGTCCACCAGGACGTCCACGGGACACGGCTGCCCAAAGAGCGCCTCCGAAAGCGCCGCGACCTGATCCGGGTGGTCCACCCCGACGGCCAGATGCCCCACGGACTTTGCAAGCCTCCCCAGGCGCTCCATCTTCAACCGGCCGACGATCTCGTTCGCGACGAAGATGTCGTCCAGGCCGGCCCCGGCCATGACTTCCGCCTCCCCAAGCTTGGAAACGGTGATGCCTTTCGCCCCCAGGGCCAGTTGGAGTTTCGCGATCTCCGGGGTGCGGTGCGTCTTCGTGTGCGGGCGCATCTTCACCCCCGCGAGATCCGCCTTCTCCTGCATCCCTCGCAGGTTGCCCTCGAGCCGGTCGAGGTCGATCAGCAATGCGGGCGTATCGATGCCCGGGTACAGCTCGCCTTCCATCAAAAAACCCCCTTCTTTCATGATGCCCGCCGATACCGCAAGGAAGGGGCCCGGCCTGCGGGCCCCTTCCCCGGGTTCATTTGCAGGCTTTTTCCACCTAGTAGCGGTAAACCGCCGCCACGGGGCCGCCGTTCGGCATCTCGCCCTCGGGGACGACGAACACCTTCCCTTCCTTCAGGAATGTCTCCACGGCGATCCCCTCGAGCAGGTCCTCGCGGCCTGGCCCGGGGCCCTCCTCCGGGGCCACCGCCAGGCTTGACTGGTCGATCCGGGCCCAGTGCTCCGCGCCCTCCGCCAGGAAGACGCTGTCCACCCGGCCGTTGCGGGAGGCCCAGTAGATTTCTCCCGGGTCCTTCCCCGTGAGGCCCGTCCCGGCGTCCCGGCGGTACCGTGCCTCGGCGTCGGCCCGGGCCTGGCCGAAGATCGGGCTCACCAGGGGCCATGCCTGGGTGTGGAGCTGTTCGGGGCTTAGCTTGTCCGCGTTCCCGACGATCCCCCCGGGAACGATGTTGGGGTACCGGCTGACCGAACGGTACAGCGGGTGCAGGTACTCGACGCCCGCCAGCACGAGGGGCTCGCGGAAGCCCTTGAAGGCCTGGTTCAGGACCTCCACGACGCGCCGGAAGTAGACGACGATGTCCTCCTTGGGGCGCGCGTCGCCGGTGCCGTGCCCTCCCAGGGTGCCGGCCTGGGCCCGCCGCTCGAAGCCGTCGTAGTTCAGCACCTCGTCCAGGCTCCCCGGCATGTTGTCCACGTGGATCTCCGACAACCCGGCACGTGTCCCCCTGAAGAACCGGACGCCTTTCTGGCTCAGTGAAAGCAGAAGATAGGTTTCGTCCCTCGAAAGCACGCCCAGGATGGGCTTGAGGACAAAACGGTCGAGTACCGTCACCTTTTCGGGGAAGCTCACCGGTAGCCGGAAACTGAAGGACTCGCCCGGACGGGCGAAGACGGCCAGCCCGTCCGCCGCCTCGGTCCAGAAGGGTACCTGCGAAGAGATCCGGTCAAGGACGGACAGGACCTCGTCCGAGGCAGCCGGGGGAATCCCCTGCTCGGCCAGGGCACTGGCGGCCTGGCGGGCCAGGTTTTTGACGCGGATCTGGTATTGGCGGGCATCGGGGGTGTTGCGGGGGGTCGGCATGTAGAGAGAAACGCAGGGACCCTGGGTGACGGAGGCTAACTTCTGCACCGTTTCCTTGTCGAGTGTTTCCATGGCATGACCTCCTCTCGAGCTCTATTCCCAAGCCAAGGCAGGAAGAGAAAGGCAGGGGTCAAACGAATTCTGCCTGATTAAATACGTGAACAATCATCAGGAATAAGTATAGCATCGCCGGGTGCCCCGGACAACGCGGGAATGCTATACTCGACCCGGTACGGGACGTTGACTTTCGCCCCGCAAAATCAATCATCCGGGAGGTCGTTTCCTCATGCGCAAGGCGTGGTTGCTGGTATTTGTCGCGTTGCTTTCGCTAACGGCGTTTTCCCCGATCGCGTCGGCCGCGGAGACCGTCAAGGCCTACACGACCCTCGAGGAACCGAACGCCAAGGAACTCTTCGACGCGTTCGAGAAGGACACGGGCATCCGGGTGGAGTGGGTCCGGCTGACCACGGGCGAGGCCCTGGCGCGGATCGAGGCCGAGAAGAACAACCCCCAGGCTGCCATCTGGGTGGGCGGCGTCGGCACGCTCCATATCGAGGCGAAGAACAAGGGGCTGACCACGCCCTACAGCTCGCGGTCGGCGAACACGATCCCCGACCGCTACCGTGACAAGGACCGCTACTGGATCGGGCTGTACGTGGGACCCATCGCGTTCGGGATGAACACGAACCGGGCGAAGGAACTCAAGATGAAGATGCCGAAGAAATGGGCCGACCTGGTGAAGCCGGAGTACGCGAAGAAAGTCCGCATGGCCAACCCGGGAACGTCCGGCACCGCCTACAACGTGCTGACGAACATCATCCGGATCCAGGGCGGCAGCGAGGACAAGGCCTTCGCTTTCCTGAAGAAGCTGGACAAGAGCGTCGACCAGTACACGAAATCAGGTTCCGCACCCGGCAAGAGCATGGCCATCGGCGAGATCCCGGTCTGCATCGGCTACCTGCACGACCTTATCAAGCTGAAGAAGGGCGGCGCCCCGATCGAGATCGCCATCCCCGCGGACGGCACCGGGTTTGAAACCGCCTCCATGTCCCTGATACGCGGCGCACCGGGCTCGCTGAACGCGAAGAAGCTCTACGACTGGGTCCTCACGAAGAAGGGCATGACGGTGGTGGCCAACTGGTACGTGATCCCGCTGTCCTCGGAGGCCCCGAAGGTCCAGACGGGCTTCGACCTTTCGAAGATGAACCTCGTTCACCAGGACGACGCCTGGGACGCGGCGAACAAGGCCCGCCTGGTGGAGCGCTGGAACAAGGAGATCGCGCCGAAATAACGGGCACTCGGACAATCTTCTATCCGGGTTTTGAAAAAGGGCCGCGGAGGGGCTAAACTCGAATGGAGAGTTCACCCTTCCCGGCCCTTTACCGTTGCCGGTCCAAGAGGGAGTGTCGCCCATGTTCACCCGGCGCAAGCTCGTTTTGTTCGGCCTCATCAGCCTGCTTTTCCTGGCCGCGGATTTCTGGATCTACCGCACCCTGCGCAACGCCTTCGTGAACCTGGCCGACAAGCAGGTCAGGGAAACCGCGGGGGCGGCCCTGGAAGCCGTGCCCGCGAGCGACGACGCCGTGTGGAGCTGGGTCGAACGGCTGGAACAGGGCAACGGCCACTTTTTCCTGCTCTACACCCGGGGAATCCACGGTATCGACCCCGATGTGACGGTCTTTTCCAAGAACCCGGACCTCAAAACCTTCTTCGACTCGAAGAAGGACACGCCCGAGTTCCTCAAGGCCTTCGAGAACGCGACCTATGACGAGATCACGCCCCTTCCCGGAAAGACCGTGATCGGCGGCAAGCCGCGGACGCTGCTGGTGGTGCCTGCCACAGACCCGGCTACCGGCGGGACGGTGGGAGCCGGGCTTTTCGCCTTCGACACCGATGCCGCGGACGGTTACTCGAGGCTTTTGGCGATCCTGGCCGTCGGGGCGGCCGTGGTCTTCCTGGCGATCCTCGCCGCGGGCCAGTTCACCCGCGACCCGGTCCAGGCCTACGCGATCCTGGGGCTTTTCGCCATCACGGGGACCTTCGTGGCCTACCCCCTCTTCGAGGCGGCCCGGCTTTCCTTCGTGCAGGACGGTCGTTTCACCCTCGCCACCTGGAAGACGATCCTCACCACGCGGCAGTACCTGTCGGCGCTCAAGGGCAGCCTCCAGCTGGGGGTCGTCACCGCGACCCTTTCCACCCTGGTAGGCTTCCTTTTCGCCTTCACGGTGACCCGGACGACGGTGCGGTTCAAGAAGTTCTTCAGCGCCATGGCCACCCTGCCGGTGGTCTCGCCGCCGTTCTCCCTGACGCTCTCGATCATCCTGCTTTTCGGGAACAACGGCCTCGTGACGAAGCAGCTGCTCGGTCTCGAGAATTTCAACATCTACGGCCTCTGGGGGCTGTCGCTCGTCCAGACCATGGGGATGTTCCCCATCGCCTTCCTGACGCTGGTGGGGATCCTCGAGGCCATCGACTCCACCCTGGAAGACGCGGCCCTGGACCTGAGCGCCACCCGGTGGGAGACCTTCAAAACGGTCACGCTGCCGCTGGCCGCGCCGGGCATCCTGAGCGCGTGGTTGCTGGTGTTCACCACGTCGCTGGCCGACTTCGCCAACCCCCTGCTGCTGTCGGGCGATTTCCGGGTGCTGTCGGTGGAATCGTACCTGGAGGTCACGGGGATGAACCGCCTGGGCAACGGGGCGGCCCTGTCGATCCTGCTGCTTCTGCCGACCCTGGCGGCGTTTTTGGCCCAGAGGTTCTGGGTAAACCGCAAGTCGGTGGTCACCGTCACGGGCAAGCCTTCCGCCCGGCTGACGGAGCTGGCCTCGCCCCGGACCCGCACGGCGCTCCTCGTGGCCATGTCGCTGGTCACCCTGTTCCTGCTGAGCCTCTACGGCACGATCCTGGCCGGCTGCTTCGTGAAGAACTGGGGCATTGACTACACCTTCACGCTGGGGAATTTCCGGGAGGCCCTACAGCGGGGGCGCGACGCCCTCGCCGACACGGTCCTCCTGGCCGCGGCCGCCACCCCGATCGCGGGGATCCTGGCCATGGCCGCCGCCATGCTGATCGCCCGGAAAACGTTCGTCGGCAAGCGGCTGCTGGAGCTGCTCATCATGACCCCCTTCGCCCTGCCCGGGACCCTGGTGGGGATCAGCTACATCCTGGCGTTCAACAAGCCGCCGCTCCTGCTGGTGGGGACGGCCGCCATCATCGTGATCAACTACGCGATCCGCGAGCTTCCCGTGGGGGTCGAGGGCGGCATCGCCTCCCTCAAGCAGATCGACCCGTCCATCGAGGAGGCCGCCGCCGACCTTGGGGCCGACACGCCCACGGTGTTCCGCACGATCGTGCTGCCGCTGGTTCGGCCGGCCTTCATCTCGTCGCTCTCGTACACGTTCGTGCGCTCCATGACGGCCGTCAGCGCGGTCATCTTCCTGATCTCCGCGCGCTGGTACCATCTCACCGTCCTGATCTACAACTTCTCCGAGAGCCTGCGCTTCGGCCTGGCCAGCGTCCTGGCCCTCACGCTGATCGTCATCGTGTTCGCCACGTTCGGGATCATGCGCCTGCTCGTCCGCAAGAACGTCTACCTGGAAAAGACCGTCGGCTAGAACGACACGGGGGTGTCCGGCATGCTCAAGAAATCCGTATCCGTCAGGCTGGAAAAAGTCACCAAGACCTTCGTCGACCCTCACTCGAAAAAGGACGTCCACGCGGTCCGGGAGGCCGATTTCACCATCGAGCCCGGCGAGCTGGTTACCCTGCTGGGGCCGTCCGGGTGCGGCAAGACCACGACCCTGCGGATGGTGGCCGGTTTCGAGCTCCCCACGACGGGGCGCATCTTCATCGGGGACGAGGACATCACCTTCCTTCCCCCCAACCGGCGCGACAAGGCGATGGTGTTCCAGAGCTACGGCCTGTTCCCCCACATGAACGTCTTCGAAAACGTGGCCTATGGGCTGAAACTGCGGAAGGTCGAGCCCTCGGAGATCACCCGGCGGGTGAACGAGACCCTGGCGCTGGTGGGCCTGGCCGAGCTGGGAAACCGGCCCCCCGGGCGCCTCTCGGGCGGGCAGCAGCAGCGCGTCGCCCTGGCCCGCGCGCTCATCGTGGAGCCCTCGGTGCTGCTCCTGGACGAGCCGCTCTCGAACCTCGATGCCCTCTTGCGCGAGCAGATGCGGGTCGAGATCCGGCGGATCCAGAAGTCGCTGGGCATCACGGCCCTCTACGTGACCCACGACCGCACCGAGGCCATGAGCCTCTCGGACCGGGTCATCGTGATGAACGCCGGGGCCGTCGT
>CAYRNZ010000059.1:0-1884 GCA_964425765.1 uncultured Synergistaceae bacterium | reverse complement strand
ACGAACGTCTACCTGGGGCACTCGGTGGAGTCGTACGTCGACACGCCGGAGGGAGAAATCCTCGTGCAGGTGGACAACCCGATGGCCCGGAGGATCTTCGCGGAGGGGGAAGCCGTGTCGGTTTCCTTCGTCCCCGAATACACCAAGGTTTTCCCCGAGGAGGTATGAACCCATGACCGCCAGGCTCGACCGTACAACCTTCGCACAGGCGCTCGAACATTCCATCCTGGCTCCCGGCGCCACGGAAATCCAGGTGCTGGAAGGCTGCCGGTTCGCCGCCGCGCAGGGCGTGAAACTGGTGATGGTGCAGCCGTGCTTCGTCGAGGCGGCCTCCCACGCGCTCCGGGGCAGCCCCGTGCTGGTGGGATCCGTCCTGGACTTCCCCCACGGGTGCAGCCCCCTCGACGTGAAGGCCTACGCCGCCCGCAGGCTCAGGGCCCTCGGCGCGGACGAACTGGACATGGTGCTGAACCGCTCGCTCTTGCGCTCGGGACGGGCCGTCGAGATGGAGGCCGAAATCCGCGAAGTGGTGGAGGCGGGAAATGGGGCAACGGTCAAGGTGATCCTGGAAACGGGAGAACTGTCCGAGGTCGAGATCGCCATCTGCGTGGAAGCCTCCAGGAGGGCGGGGGCCGATTTCGTGAAGACCTCCACGGGCTTCGCCGGGAGCGGGGCCACGCCGGAAGCCGTGAGGCTCCTGAGGCGGATCGCAGGGAAAGGCATGGGCGTGAAGGCTTCGGGCGGCATCCGGACCCTCGACCAGGCCCTCGGGCTGATCGAGGCGGGAGCCGACCGCCTGGGCCTGAGTGCGACCCCGGCCGTCCTGGCCGAATGGGACAGGCGGTTCGGCGATGGGAGGTAAACCCGCCAGGCTGGCCATACTGGCAGGATATGCCGCCACTTACATCATCTGGGGATCGACCTACCTGGGGATCCGGATAACGCTTGAAACGATCCCGCCGTTTTTGGGCGGGGGATTGCGCTTCCTCGTAGCGGGAACGCTCATGCTGGCTTGGTCCTTCTTCCGGGGCGCCGAGCGGCCGACCCCAGGGGGGTGGGTCAACGCTTTCAAGCTGGCGGGGATCATGATCCTGTTCGGGTACGGGGGGGTCATGTGGGCCGAGCAGGTGGTCCCCTCCGGGATCGCCGCCCTGATCCTTTCCGTGGAACCTTTGTGGTTTTTCATCCTGGACTGGCTGGTCTTCAAGTCGGCCAGGCCCGGGGGCAAGCAGTGGCTGGGATTGGCGCTGGGCTTCGCCGGGACCCTGTACCTGGCCTTCGGCTCGGGGGGAGCCAGCTTCGAGGCCGTTCCCGGGTACCGTTTCGGCACGCTTTTGATCTTCCTCAGCTCGATGGCCTGGGTAATCGGGTCCCTCATGTCCCGGAAAACCCACATGGCGGATTCCTCCGTCCTCGGAACCGGCATGGAGATGCTCGCCGGGGGGATCCTGCTCACCGCCGTGGCCGTGGGGATGGGCGAGTGGGCACGCTTCGACCCGTCCGCCGTCAGCCTGCGCTCCTGGCTGGCCCTGTCCTACCTTACGGTTTTCGGCTCCATCATCGCCTTCACCGCCTACATCTGGCTCTTGAAGATCGAGCCCGCCTCGAGGGTTTCAACCAACGCCTTCGTCAATCCCGTCGTGGCCGTCTTCGTCGGGTGGGCTTTCGGCGGCGAGATTCTCACTCAGCCCATGCTGGTCGCCGCCGCGGTCATCGTGGTCTCGGTCATGCTGATCACCCTCTCCAAAAGGGAGGGAAGCGCCAATCTCTAGGCTATTTACGGAAGATCCCGCCCAAGCCTCCCGCGACCAGGGCGGTGGAAAATGACCGGGGTCAGACCTTGATTTTGACCGTATGTATACAAAAGGGGACTTCCGAGCTCGG
>CAYRNZ010000058.1:0-8688 GCA_964425765.1 uncultured Synergistaceae bacterium | reverse complement strand
CCCAACATCGTCAAGATGGTGTTCGACAAGAACGGCCGTGCCCTCTACTTCAGCCGTTCGCCGATCCCGTACCCGAGAAACCCCGGAGCGGTCTATCATAAGCACATCGGTCCCTACGCCTGGAGGAGGGATTTCCTTCTCGAGTTCTCCCGGTGGGAGCAGACGCCCCTGGAAAAGGTAGAAAGCCTGGAGATGCTCCGGGTCCTGGAGGAAGGATATTCGATCCGTTGTGTCGAGACGGTCAGGGACACGATCGAGGTCGACACGCCGGAGGACCTCGAAGCCCTGAGGAATATCCTCGGGGAAGAAAGGAGCGGAAAGCCATGACTCGGACGATCCGAGTGGGGAATGTGGAGTTCGGCGCGGGGAGGCTGGTGCTCGTGGCCGGTCCCTGCGTCCTGGAAAGCCTGGAACTGGGACTCGGGGTGGCCGAACGGACGAAAGCCCTCTGCGAGGCCCTCGGGTTCGGCTACGTCTTCAAATCGTCTTTCGACAAGGCCAACAGGACGTCCATCACCAGCTACAGGGGGCCCGGCATCGAGAAGGGGCTGGAATGGCTGGAAACGATTGGGAAGCGAGTGGGCGTCCCCGTCCTTACGGACATCCACGAGCCGCACCAGGCAGCCCTCGCGGCGGAGGTGGTCGACATCCTCCAGATACCGGCCTTCCTCTGCAGGCAGACGGACCTCCTGGTGGCCGCGGCCCGGACCGGGCGTGCTCTGAACGTCAAGAAAGCCCAGTTCATGGCCCCGGAGGACATGTCCGCCGTCCTTTCCAAGTGCGCCGAGGCGGGCAACGGGAACGTGATCCTCTGCGAAAGGGGAACGAGCTTCGGCTACCACCAGCTCGTGGTGGACATGAGGTCCCTGGCGGTGATGCGCTCTCTCGGCGTGCCCGTCATGTTCGACGCCACGCACAGCGTCCAGACCCCGGGAGGCAAGGGAACAACGAGCGGGGGGGACCGCAGGTTCGTCCTGCCCCTTGCCAGGGCTGCGGTCGCGGTCGGCATCGATTCGCTTTTCCTGGAGGTTCACCCGGACCCGGACCGTGCGATGAGCGACGGCCCCAACATGGTCCCCCTGGGCGCGCTCGGGTATTTCCTGGAACAGGTCCGCAGCCTCGACGCGGTCGTGAAGTCGAGCCTCGGGGTCACGGACCTCGATTGGGTGGTGAAAAGCGGCTATGGTCAGCCTTCCTAACGAGCGTGAACCCAGGCCTATCGCCGACGGGGACCTCCTGGAGATAGGCCGCGGGGTCCTGGAGGCGGAGGCGGAGGAACTAACGCTCGCGGCCTCCCGTCTCGGTCCGGAGCTCGTGGGGGCCGCAAGGCTGATCCAGGCCTGCACGGGTCGCCTCGTCGTTTCGGGGCTCGGCAAGTCCGGCCTCATCGGGAGGAAAATCGCGGCGACGCTGGCCTCGCTGGGCACGCCGGCTTTCTTCCTCCACGCGACGGAAGGGAGCCACGGGGACCTGGGGATGGTCAGGAAGGAAGACGTCGGCCTTTTCATCAGCCACAGCGGCGAGACCCGCGAGGTGCTGGAACTGCTGCCGTTTTTCCGCCGGATCGGCGCGCCTGTCATCGCCATGACCGGGAACCTGGACTCCAGGCTGGCGAAAAACGCGGACTTCGTCCTGGATGCCCGCGTCAGGAGGGAGGCCGATCCGCTGGGGCTCGCACCGACCAGCAGCACGACCCTCCAGCTGGCCCTCGGAGACGCGCTCGCGGGCATGGTCACCGAGCTTCGCGGGCTTTGCCCCGAGGATTTCGCCCTTTTCCACCCGGGCGGCAGCCTCGGGAAGAGGCTTCTCCTCAAGGTGGAGGACCTTATGGGTTCCGGGGAGCGGATACCGAAGGTCCCGGTCGGCGCGGCCGTCAAACGCGCCCTTTTCGAGATCACGAGCAAGGGGTACGGGGCGGTCCTCGTCGTGGGGGCAGGCGAGCGCCTCGAAGGCATCTTCACGGACGGCGACCTTCGCCGCCTGCTCGAGGACCGAGGCCCCGAAGGGCTGGAACTCCCCGTTTCCGAGGTCATGACGCCAAGCCCCAAGGTCATCGAGCCGGACAGGCTCGCCGCCGAGGCTCTGGCCGCGATGGAACGCCACGAAATCTCGGTTTTGGCGGTGGTCGACGCGGGTGAACCGGTCGGCATCATCCACCTCCATGACCTGTTGAAAGCCGGGGTGGCCTGAACTGACCCCGAAGATCTACCGTTTCCTGACGGCCGCCGCCTACCCGCTCCTCTATCCCCTGCTCGCCTTGAAATACCGGGAAGGGCTGCGAGAAAGAAGGGGGTACTATACACCTGCCGTGGAAGACCTCGGCCGCCGTCACCCTTACTGGGTCCACGCGGTCTCGGTAGGCGAAGTGCAGTCGGCCCTGCCTTTCATGTCGGCCATGCGCAGGGGGGGGTACGAAGGCCCCGTGCTGGTCTCGACGATCACGGCCACCGGCAGGACGATGGCGCGGCAGGAAATGGCCGGGCTGGCGGATGCCCACGTTTTCTACCCCTGGGATGTCCCGGCAATCGTGGACCGTGCCCTGGACCGCCTGGCGCCCCGCATCTACACGGTCATGGAGACCGAGATCTGGCCCAACCTCCTTCTCGGCCTCGAAAAGAGGGGCGTCCCGGCCTACATGGTCAACGCCCGGTTCTCGGAAAAGTCCTTTCGCGGGGCCCTGAAGAACAAAGCCTTCTGGTCGCGGGTCCTCGGGACGTTCAGGGGGATTTTCGCCCGCAGCCCGGAGGACGAGTCGAGGATCAGGGAAATGGGAGTACCGGAGGGCAGGCTTTTCCGGATCGGGGATTCGAAAGTGGATGCCCTGGCGGAAAGGAAAAAGAACATCGACGCGTCCATCCTCGATCCGGTTTTGAAGGGGCAAGGACCGGTTTTCACCGCCGGGAGCACCCACCCCGGCGAGGAAGAAACCGTCCTGGAAGCGTTCGCCGCAGTACGGCGGGACTTCCCGGACAGCAGGCTCGTCCTGGCGCCGAGGCATCCGGAAAGGGCCGCGGACGTCCTGTCCCTGGCCCGCGAACAGGGATCCGCCTGTACCCTGTCGAAATGGGGCCCGGGTTGGACTATACTTGTAGTTGACCGGATCGGGGTCCTGTTCGACTTTTACGGACGCTCCGAGGCAGCCTTCGTCGGCGGCAGCCTCGTTGCGAAAGGCGGGCAGAACCTCCTCGAACCGTTGGCCTGGGGTGTTCCCGTTACCCACGGGCCCCACATGGAGGACTTCCGGGAACTGGCCGGCCTGGCGGAAAAGGCGGGCCTTTCTAGAACGGTCCTTGATGCGGAAAATTTGTCCTGTGCCTGGAGGGAGTCCCTCGTCAAAAAGGAAGGGCGCGAGGCTTACAAGGCTCGCTGTGAAGCTTTCCTCCGGGGAATCGGGGGGGCTTCGCTCAAGGCGTGGGAAAAGATCGCCTCGGAAAACAAAAAACTTCTTTGGGAGTGATAAGAGTGAACACGCACAACCTGTTCCTGGCGGGTCGGATCAGTTTCGGACCGGGAGTCTCGGCAAGAGTCGGGGAAGTGGCCAAGGGCCTGGGGGTCCACAGGGCCGTCCTCGTCACGGACGAAAGCATGGAAAACCTCGGCATCAGCGACCGTATCGCCGGCATCATGGGAAATGAAGGGATCGAGACCTGCATCTTCGCGGGCGTCGAGCCGGAACCCTCGGTTGAAACCACCGACGCCGTCGCCATGCTGGCCCGTGAAAACGACTGCCAGCTCGTGGTCGGGCTGGGAGGCGGGAGCTGCATGGACGTGGCCAAGGCGGTCAGCGTCCTGATCACGAACGAAGGCTCGGCCGCCCTGTACCAGGGGCTGGGGCTCGTTAAAAAGCCGGGCGTGCCGAAGATCATGATCCCCACAACGTCCGGGACGGGTTCGGAGGTGACCTTCACGGCCGTGCTGATCCGCAAGAGCGACGGGTTCAAGGGCGGCATCAACGACGACAAGCTCTATCCCGACTATAGCCTCCTGGACCCGGAACTCGCCCTGTCGATGCCGCCGAAGGTGACGGCATCAACAGGCATGGATGCCCTGACGCACGCGATCGAAGCCTTCACGAGCAAGGCGGCCTCGCCCATGAGCGACCTGTTCGCGAGGGAAGCGATCGAGAAGATCGGCCGGTGGCTCCGCGTCGCCACCTGGAACGGCTCGAACATCGAAGCACGCAGCGAGATGATGCTGGCCTCCCTTTACGGCGGGGTCGCCCTCGCGAACGCCGGGGTCGGCGCGTGCCATTCCCTCGCGTACCCGCTGGGGAGCATGTTCGGGGTCGGGCACGGCGTCGCGAACGCCCTTCTCGTCCCCTACGTCTGCCGTTACAACGCCCTCGCGGCGCCCGAGCGGTACTACGAAGTCTCGAGCCTGCTGGACTATTCCCCCGACGGGCTCCCCCTGAGGGAAGGCGCGATGGATTGCGCCGAAGCCCTGCACGAGCTCGTCGAGGACCTTGGCCTGCCTGCCAGGCTGAAAGCCCTGAAGGCCGGCATCAAGCCGGAGCATTTCGACGAGATGGCGACGAGGGCGCTGGCCGTGGCCAGGCCGATGGCAAACAACCCCAGGCCCATGGACAAGGAAGCCTGCGTGGCAATCTACAGGGAGGCGATGGAGTAATGCCGGGTTACGAGCTGTTCGACCAGCAGGAAATCGATGCCCTTGCGGACGTGATCCGCAGGAAGGTCGTGCACCGGTACTGGTTCCAGGGGATGCGCAACGGTGTCTGGAAGGTCGCGGAATTCGAGAAGGCCGTGGCCGAGAAATTCGGGGCGAAACACTGCCTTGCGGTTTCCAGCGGGACGGCCTGCCTCTACGTGGCCCTCAAGGCCCTGGGCATCGGGCCTGGTGACGAGATCATCACGAGTCCCTTCACCTTCATCGCTACCATGGAATCCATCCTGGAGTGCGGGGCCGTGCCGGTGCTGGCGGAAATCGACGAAAGCCTGAACCTGGACCCGAAATCGGTCGAGGAGCTGATCACGGACCGGACCAAGGCCATCATGCCGGTCCACATGTTCGGGGCCGCCGCGGACATGGACGCCTTCAAGGCGATCTGCGACGACTACGGGCTCTACCTGCTCGAGGATTCCTGCCAGGCCATGGGTGCGAAATACAAGGGCCGTTACTGCGGGACGATCGGCAAGTTCGGGCCCTACAGCCTCGACCCGGTGAAGGTCGTCACGGTGGGCGAGGGCGGCCTCATCGTCACGGACGACGAGGAACTCTACCACAGGATGGATTACTACCACGACCACGGCCACATCCACGACAACACCATCGAGCGGGGGGCGGAGGGCAAGGCGTGCCTGGGCTTCAACTTCCGGATGAGTGAACTGGAGGGAGCCCTGGGCCTGGTGCAGCTCGGCAAGCTGGACATGGCGATCGATAAAATGAAGGCCTCCAAGAAGAAAATCCTCGAAGGCGTGGGAAAAGTGGACGGGCTTTCCCTGAGGAACCTTCCCGACCCCGAAGGGGACACCGCGACGCAGACCGTTTTCCTGCTCCCTACCGCCGAGGCGGCACGCAAGTTCCAGAAGGCGTCGAAGGAAGCGGGGGTACCGTGCGGGAACCTGTCCGACAACACCTGGCACTATGCCCGCCACTGGGCCACGCTCAGGGAAGGAACCCTGTACAGCCGGCTGCGCTGCCCGTTCGACTGCCCATACGTGGAGGAGATGCCCTCCTACAGGCCCGTGGATTGGCCGAAGACCCACGACATCCTCAGCCGGACGGCCGTCTACGGCATGGAGATCCTGATGGACGACGCCAAGATCGACAAGATCGTCAAGGCGGTCCAGGCGGGAGTGAAGGCAGCGCTCTAGAAAAGTCCGCCGCAGAATGCGATGGGGGAGTGGGCCGGTTCTCGGGTCCACTCTCCTTTTCGTGAGGGGGAGATCGGGAGTGAAGGGACCGGCCCGGGTAATCATCTTTTCGGACGGGATCAAGGGACACCTGAACCAGAGTCGAGGCGTGGCTCTCTGGCTGTCGCGCATCGCCGGGGCGGAGGTCGTGGAGTTCGAGGTCCCGCGGCTTTACGGCGCAAGGCGCGCCCTGGCCCTGAAAATCGGGGCCAAAAGCCTCGCGTCGAGGGATCACGGGAAAGCCATGCGCTGGCTCGAGCAGGCGGACGGGATCCACCTTGCAGAGGGCGTTTCGGGCGCTGCTAGGGGAGACAGGGAGGCCCCGTCGAATTTCCTCTGTCTTTCCGCCGGGAGCACCGCGGCCCCTTACTGCCTCGCGACGGCGATCCTGCTCGGCTGCCCTGCGGCAACGGTGATGACCCCCTCCGCGCTGGGAACCGACCCCTTCGATTTCGCCATCGTCCCCGGTCACGACTTTCCCGCCCCGGCCCCAAACGTCTTCCTCACCCTGGGCGCTCCCAACGCGATCGACACGGAAAAGCTCGCCGTCGAGGCGGAAAACCTGTTTTCCGCCTACCCCCCGCTCTCTTTGAACCGGTGGGGCATTCTCCTCGGTGGGGACGACGCGAATTACCGGATCACCCCTGAATGGACCCGGGAAGCGGTCGGGCGTCTGGCGACCGAAGCTGAAAAAGCCGGTGCCGACCTGTACCTGACCACGTCGAGACGCACGAGCCGAAAGACGGAAGAGGCCCTTTCCGCCCTCGCGCAGAACGGGTCTCCCTTCCGGATGCTTTTCCTGGCCTCCAGGGACTCCTCCAATCCCGTGCCGGGCATCCTGGGGGGCTGCTCCGAGGTCTTCTGCACGGAGGATTCCGTGTCGATGGTTTCCGAGGCGGCCACGGCAGGTTTTCGGGTCAGGATCCTTCGAGTCGAAAGGAAAGACGGGCTGAAACGATGCCTCCAGAAAACGACCGCCCTGCTGGTCCGGAAAGGGTGGCTCCGGCGGCGGCGCCTCTGGGGCGCCCCCCGTTTCGACGCGATGCTCGAAGGTTTCGAGTCCCGCGGCCTGGCCACGGAAACGCTTCCGTGGGAGGACGGCGCGGAGGCTGCACCGAAGGGGCGGTATGATTTCAACGAAGCCCGCGACGCGGCGGCCTGGATCTGCAGGGAGTGGGACCGGAAGGGGGAGTGCTCGAGTTGAAGGTGATCATGCTCCTCCCGGAGTTCGAGGAAGGTGGAGTGGAGCGCCACGTCCTCTGGCTTGCGACCTGCCTCGAGGAACAGGGACACGACGTCCTCCTGGCGACTGCCGGGGGCAAGCTGGAATCGTCGCTTCCCCGTGAGGTTCATGTCCTCCGACTGCCAGTCCAAAGGAAGAACCCCTTCACGGCCTTTTACTCTGGGCTCCGGCTGGCGGCCCTGGCCCGCCTTGAAAACGCCGACCTGTTCCACGCCCACTCGAGGGTTCCCGCGTGGATCGCACGGTGGGCGGCCGCTCTTTCCGGCAAGCCGTGGGTCGTGACGGCGCACGACCGCTATCGAAAAAACGCCGCCATCGCCCCGTTCCGGAGGGCCAATGGGGCGATCTGCGTCAGCGAAGCCGTCAGGGCGCACCTGGAGGGTTTCCTCCCGAAGCGGACCGTCGTCGTCAGGAACGGGATCCCGGACCCTTCTGCCCGCTGGCGGCGCCACGAGGACCAAGCCCCGTACCGGTTCCTTTTCGTGGGGAGGCTCACGAAACGCAAGGGGCTTCACGTGGCCCTCGAAGCCCTGGCTGAACTGGAGGAAAAGGCCTGGGCCCTTGACGTGGTGGGAGACGGTCCTCAACGGAGTGAACTGGAAAACCAGGTCCTGGTCTTGGGAATCGAGGACCGGGTCCGGTTTTGGGGTTTCAGGGACGATGTCGCCGACTGGATGGCGCGGGCGGATTGCCTGCTTTTCCCGTCTTTCGACGAGGGGATGCCCCTGACCCTGATGCAGGCAATCCGGGTGGGGCTCCCGGTTCTCGCCTCCAGGATCGACCCCGTCGCGGAACTCGTGGAGGACGAAAGCCGGCTCATCCCGCCCGGGAACGCGGTCGCGTGGAAAGAGGCTTTATTGGAGGTATTGGACGGACGCAAGACACCCCCGGTTTACGAACCCACCCTCGTTCCGGCGGCCATGGAGATGGCAGGGCAGGTCCTCCGTTTCTACGGGGCCGTCCTCCGGGGAGGAAAGGAGGGGGCTCCATGAGGATCCTCCACTACGTCGACGAGAACCGCCTCTCCTGGACCGTTCCCTGGCTGCAGCTGCTCGAGCGGCACCGGGAGCTCGGCGACGAAAACATCGTCGTCTGCCGGCCCGGGGGCACCCTGGGGGGGCGCCTGGAAGAAACAGGTTTTCGCGTGGTTTACTACCGCCCTTCCTTCCCGTCCTTCCCGCGCCTGTGCCGGGGTTTTCCCAGGATCCTGGAGGAAACCGCCCCGGACCTGTTGCACACCCGCCTCTCGACGGCTGCGGCCATCGCCGGGCACTGGGGGCAAAGGCAGGGAGTCCCTGTGGTTTCCACGGTGGACAAGTTCCCGAAAACCCGGTACTACGAAAAATCGGATCTTCTCCTGGCCTGCTCGGAAGCGGTGGCCCGCCACATGGAGGAGGGGGGAATACCGGGCGAAAAGCTGAGGGTCGTCCCCAACGGCATCGACACAGCCTTTTACGCGCCGTGCAGGGAAACCCGCGAAACCGTCCGGCGGCAAAAGAAAGTGACGCAGGAGAAGAGGATCGTCCTCGCGGCCGGCCGGCTGGTCGACTGGAAAGGGTTCGACGTCCTGCTCGA
>CAYRNZ010000057.1:0-9325 GCA_964425765.1 uncultured Synergistaceae bacterium | reverse complement strand
GCCATCGCCCAGTTGTTCACCGCGCCCTTGCAGCGGCCGATCATGTCCGTCAGGGTGACCGCCCGCTCGGAGAGAAAAAGGGTCTTGACGGGGTCGGATTCGGGGATGAAACCCTTTTCGATCAGTTTCGGCCAGATATCGGGGTCGTTTTCCCCGAAAGCCCAGCTGCGCCCCCGGAGGTGGTCGGCGCCGCGGGTCGAGGTCGCGTGCGCGAGGGCGAAAATCCCGGCCGGGTGCGGGCCCCGCGAGAGCCCCTTGACGTGGTAGCAGAAATCCCACGCCCTTCCGCCGATGATCCGGGCCATGTTCATCAATCCCTCTGCTACGAGGTTCCCGAACCCCTCCCTCAGGGCGGTCCTGTGAACCAGTTCCACCTGGGCTTCCGCGTTTTCCCACGACAGGTCGAGCCCCCCGGTCTCTTCCGGCCCGATGACCCCGTGGGCGAACAGGTCCTTCGCGAAGGCAATGCTGTTCCCAAGCCCGATCACGCACATGCCGTACTTGTCCGCCAGGTTTTCCATGGTCATGACTGCCGCCGGGTCCGTGATGCCGCAGTTCGTGCCGAGGCAGTGGAGGCACTCGTGCTCCATGGCTTTCCCGATTTCCCCGGCGTAAGGACCGGACGGGATGCGGAAGACGTCCTTGCACGGGACGGCGCACCCGGCGCAGGCCGTCCGCCCTTCCTCGTACGCCTTCAGAGCCTCGGGGAGCAGCTCTTTCGGCGCCTCGTCGGGTCCCAGGTAGCGCTCGTTGTTCCGGAAACCGGGGAACCACCGGATCATGCCGATATGGCTGCCGATACGCGCGACCGTGTCCCTCTGGAAGGGATCCTCCTTCAGGAATTGCCTGTCGGCCTCCGCCAGGGAGGAGAAAACCACGGGATAGGCCAGGGCGGTTTCCGTACGCCCCCTGACCGCGACGGCAAGCAGGTTTTTCGAGCCCATCACCGCGCCGCTCCCGCGGGCGGCCGAGTTGTGCCGGTCAAAGATGACGGAGGCGAACCGGACGAGGTTTTCGCCGGCCTGCCCGATGGCAGCGACCGAGAAATTGGCCCCGTGGCGCTGCCTCAGGAGGTCCGTTTTTTCCCACGTGGTGGTCCCGAGGAGGTCATGGGCCTCCGTAAGCCGGGCTTCCTGCCCGTCGACCAGCAGGACCACCGGGACCCTGGAAACCCCGGTGAAGACGAACTGGTCGAAACCGGTTCTTTTCATGGAAAGCCCGAAAGTTCCCCCCGCGCTGCCGTCGCCCAGGATCCCCGAGAGAGGGGAGAGCGTGCTGACCTCGACCCTGCTCGTGGATGAAAGGGACGTCCCGGTCAACGGCCCCACGGCGAAAGCCAGGGCGTTCGCCGATCCCAGCGGGTCGATGCCCGGCCTGACCAGGCCGAAGAGCGCCAGGTCGTTGAGCCCCCTTCCCCCGATGAACGAGCGAAGGGTATCGGGATCCGTCTCCCGTGTTTCGAGCCGGTGCGACGCCAGGTCGATCCAAAGGGATTTTCCGTTCCAGCCGAACATGGGCAGTCTCCCCCTTCCTTCACCCGTCCAGGGCACGCCATCAGGACATCATTATAATGCCTCTTCACCGGATTGCGTTGACGCGATGCAGGCCAGGGCGTCAAAGTCGGCCAGGGGGTTCGCCGAGCAGCGGTCCTGCCGCGGGGCCCAGCGTTTTTCCCCGAAAAGGAGGGCCGGCCTCAGGGTCCCGTTTCCCAGGGACCGGTTGATTTCGTCGACCGCGGCCATGAAGGCCCGCTCGCGCCGCTGCCTGGAAAGGGCTTTCCCGCCGTCGAAAAGCCCCTGCTGCACGACCCCTTCGGGGTGTAGTTCCGACAGGGCGACTCCCGCTTTCGTGAAGGCGTGACCGGGGCGGTAGATCCGGTCGAGGCCGTCCAGGGCGGCGCGGATGAGGCTGGGGGTGCTCGAGGTGGGGATTTCGAACCGCATCGTGGCGGCAGGGGCGAAAAAACCCTCCCTGAACCGGCTCGTGGACAGGTGGACCTGGAGGACGGAGGCAGCCGCCTTCTGCTCCCGCAAACGAACCCCCGCCGTGACGGCATGGGCCGCGACGGCCTCCCGCAGGTCCGCAGCGTCCTCGACGGTCCGGCCGAAAGAGCGGGAAACCTCGATCGACTTCTGGGGCGGATCCGCTTCGACCAGCCTGATGCAGGAGATTCCCCTCAATTCCCAGGCCGTGTGGACACCCCTGACGGTAAAGTGGAGGCGAAGCCAGTCGTCCGGGGTATCGCGGAAACGGCGGGCCGTCCGGATCCCGAACCGCGCGAGGGCCTCGGCGCATCGCCTGCCGATCCCCCAGACGTCCTGGACGGGCACTTCTTCCAGGAAAGCGTCCATGTCCGCGACCTCCCGGGTGGAAAACACTCCCTCTGCCCCGGGGTGCCTTTTCGCGGTTGCCGAGGCGAGCTTCGCCAGGGTCTTCGTGGGTGCGATGCCGATGGAGACGGGGATCCCGACCTCCCGTGCCACGGCCTGGCGGATGTCGCGGGCGTAGGCGACGGGGTCGGCCAGCCCGGCGATCGAAAACGACAGGAAGGCTTCGTCGACCGAATAGGTCTCCATTCGGTCCGTGAAGCGCGACAGGACGGCCATGACGCGGCGGGACATCTCCTGGTAAAGGGCGAAGTTGCTGGAGAAAGCCGTTACGCCCCTGGCTCGCAGGAAGGCGGCGATCTTGAAGAACGGGACGCCCATGGCGATGCCCAGCGCCTTGGCCTCGTTGGAACGGGAGATGACGCACCCGTCGTTGGAAGAGAGGACGACCACAGGCTTGGCTGCGAGGTCCGGCCGGAAAAGCCGTTCGCATGAGACAAAAAAGTTGTTGCAGTCGCAAAGGGCGAAGATCATGGAGCCCACCCCCTCAGGGGGTCTTGATGACCCAGGTGACCCGGCCCCAGAACGAGGACGGGGAGAACCCCTTCTCGAGCCGTCGGCAGGCCATGCCGCCCGTTTCCGTGCCCACCACGGCCAGGCATCCGGCCTCGGGGGGCACGGACCGGTCGACGACCAGGATCTCGCCTGTCTCCAGGCGGAAAAGGAAGGTCGACGAAGGGCGGGGGGCCAGGAAATCGCCCAGGCGTTCGGGCAGCGGGCGCGGGCCTGGGGGAACCCTTGTCAGGTGGACGGACATGGCAGCCTCCATCGGGTAAGGTTATCTTATTGTAATCATAAATGCTCCGAAGTCAACTGCGCTGAGGTGCCGAGAGTCTAATTGGTGATGCTTTATAATGTTAATGAGCATTTGCCCACGAAGGGCAGGATCGGCGGCGAACCTGCCGGGAAGTGAGTACCCCGCGGCAGGTTCCGGCGTCGCAGATCGGGAGGAGGCAAGCCATGGCGAACGAAATCCCGGGGAAAGGCACATCCGGTTCCCTGCTTTCGGAACAGGATCTTTACCTTTTCCGTGAAGGCACTCATAGGCGTCTCTACGAAAAACTCGGGGCCCACGTCGTCGAAACCGGGGAAAGGGCAGGAGTCCATTTCGGGGTCTGGGCGCCGAACGCGGAGGCGGTTTCCGTCATCGGGGATTTCAACGGCTGGGAACCGGACAGGAACCCTCTGTCAGTCTACTGGAAGGATTCGGGGATATGGGAAGGCTTCGTCCCGGGCGCCCGCCAGGGGCAGCTCTACAAGCTCCACCTCCGGGGACGCGGAGGGTTGCGGATTCCCGACAAGCTCGACCCGTTCGCTTTCCGTTCCGAGATATCGCCGGGTACCGCCTCGGTCATCTGGGACCTTTCGAACGACTGGCACGATGCGGAATGGATATCGGAGCGGAAGGAAAGGATGGGGCTGGCTTCCCCCATGTCCGTCTACGAAGTGCACCTGGGCTCCTGGAAGCGTTCCTCCAGCGGAGGTTTCCTGGGCTACAGGGAGATTGCCCCTCTCCTGGCCGGTTACGCAAGGGAGATGGGCTTCACGCACGTGGAGCTGCTGCCCGTCATGGAGCACCCCTTTTACGGTTCGTGGGGATACCAGACATTGGGCTATTTCGCCCCCACCGGGCGTTACGGCGCCCCACAGGATTTCATGTTCCTGGTCGAAACGCTCCACCAGGCGGGTATCGGGGTCATCCTGGACTGGGTTCCCTCCCATTTCCCAATGGATCCCCACGGGCTTTCCCAGTTCGATGGGACGCATCTCTTCGAGCACAGGGATCCCCGCCAGGGGTTCCACCCGGACTGGAAAAGCGCCATTTTCAACTACGGCCGCAACGAGGTCCGTTCCTTCCTGCTGAGCAGCGCCGGGTTCTGGATCGACCGTTACCACGCCGATGGGCTACGTGTCGATGCCGTGGCGTCGATGCTTTACCTCGACTATTCCCGCAAGGCGGGGGAGTGGATACCGAACCGTCACGGTGGCAAGGAAAACCTGGAGGCGATCGAGTTCCTGAAACAGTTGAACGCCTCCTGCTACGGAGACTTCGAGGGAACCCAGACCGTTGCGGAGGAATCGACGGCCTGGCCGATGGTGACCCGGCCGACCTACCTGGGGGGACTCGGTTTCGGCCTGAAATGGAACATGGGCTGGATGCACGATATCCTGGCCTACTTCTCGGAGGATCCCATTTTCCGGAAGTACCGCCACGACCGCCTTGCATTCAGCATCTGGTACGCCTTCTCCGAGAACTTCCTGCTACCGCTTTCCCATGACGAGGTGGTTTACGGGAAGGGATCGCTTCTTGGCAAAATGCCGGGAGACTCCCGGAGCAAGTTCGCCAACCTGAGGCTATTGCTGGGTTTCCAGGTAGCCCATCCCGGCAAGAAACTGCTGTTCATGGGGGGGGAATTCGGGCAGGGCCGCGAATGGGACCACGAGGGCGAACTGGAATGGAATCTTCTGGAAAACCCCGAAAACGCCGGGCTGGCCCGCTGGGTCGGTGACCTGAACCGCTTCATTGTGGAAACGCCGGCCCTGTACGAGGGGGATTTCGAGTCCGCAGGGTTTCAATGGATCGATTTCAGGGACGCGGAAAAATCTGTCATCACCTTCCTGAGAAAACGCCCGGGTAAAACCCCCGATCCAATCCTTGTGGCCTGCAACTTTACCCCCGTGCCGCGCTACGACTACAGGATCGGTGTCCCGGTGCCCGGCAGGTGGATGGAACGCCTGAACAGCGACGCAAAGGAATACGGCGGAACCGGCAGGGGGAATCTCGGAGAGGTAGAAGCCGCGCAGATTCCTTCCCACGGTTTCGGGTACTCGGTCAGCCTGGCCCTGCCTCCGCTGGCGATCGTTTTTCTGGTCCCCGGAAAATCCGTGGTTCTGCAGGAGGAAAATATCGTAGAGGCGGAAGCGGGGGGAGAAGGGGAAGTTGAAGGGGAGAGGCCCGAAAAGGTGAAAGCCCGGGCATGAACCTTTCCGGGGTGTCATGAAGAGGGCCCGGTTCCGGGACCGGGCCCTCTTTTTTCCTGGACTAGGGTTCGACCACGGAGGCCTTGACGATGACGACGGGCTCCACCGGCACATCCTGGTGGAAACCGCGGTTGCCCGTCCGGACCCCCTTGATGGCGTCCACGACATCCTGTCCCCCGTTGACCTTCCCGAAGACGGCGTATCCCCATCCCTGGGCACTCCGGGAGGTATGGTTGAGGAAATCGTTGTCCTTGACGTTGATGAAGAATTGGGCCGTGGCGGAATGGGGATCCGAAGTCCGGGCCATGGCGATCGTGTAGGCGGAGTTCTTGAGCCCGTTGTCGGCCTCGTTCTTGATCGGCGTGCGGGTTTCCTTCTGGTTCATCTCCCTGTCGAACCCGCCGCCCTGGATCATGAACCCGTCTATGACCCGGTGGAAAATGGTCCCGTCGTAATGGCCGTCCCTGACGTACTGGATGAAATTGGCCGTCGTTTCGGGTGCCTTCTCGGAATCAAGGGACAGAAGGATATCCCCTTTGTTCGTTTCCAGCTTGACCATGATGATTCCTCCCTGGGTTTGCGTTTTTCCGCCCGGGCCCGGCTTGGTCGCGCCAAGAAAGGCCCAGGTCGCGGCGATGATTATACCAGCCGCGGCCAAAAACAGGATGCCCTTCATCACTCCCTTGTCTGCCACGGTGCCCCCTCCTCGTCTCCGGCCTCTTCGAAACTGAACCCTTCTTCAAAAAGAACCCTGCATGTTTCCACCACGCCAGCGTCGTAGAGCGTTCCCCTGCCCTCCTCGAGGGCCGTCATCGCCGCTCCCAGCCCACGGGCGGGCCTGTAGGGACGGTCGGAAGCGACCGCCTCCAGGACGTCGGCCACGGCGATGATCCGTGCCTCGAGCAGGATCTCTTCTCCCCTCAGCCCCCGGGGATACCCGCTCCCGTCCATCCTCTCGTGGTGTTGGCGGACGACTTCGGCCAGTCTCCAGGGGGACTCGACCTTTGCCAGTATTTCGCACGCGGAGTCCGGGTGGGTCCTGATCAGGGCCATCTCCAGGGGATTGAGCCTCGAGGGCTTGCTAAGGAGCTCCGCGGGGATGGAGATCTTGCCGATGTCGTGGACCATGGCGGCCAGGTAAATCCCCTCGCATTCCTTTTCAGGCAGGCCCATGCGCCTGGCTATCGCCGCGGAGAGCGTTGCGACTTTCCTCTGGTGCCCGGCGGTATAGGGGTCCCGGGCTTCCGTGGTGGACGACAGGACCTCGATCGTTTTACCGAAGGATTTTTCCAGTTGCCGCAGGCTTTCCTGGAGTGCCTCGTGGTTTTTTCTTGCTTCGATTTCCGCTTTTCGCCTTTCCGTGTCGTCCAGGATGACCCCGAAGTGATGGAGCAGCCTGCCGCCAGGGTCCCTTTCGGCGCGGTTGCGCTCGACGACCCAGCGGAAATCGCCGTTCCTGAGGAGCAGCCTGTACTGGTGGCTGAAAGTCCCGCTTTTCCCGGCTTCCAGGAGTGCTGCCTCGGCCTCTACATTCTGCAGGTCGTCGGGGTGGATGAGGGAGGAGTAGAGAAAGCCCGGGCGCGTCAGTTCCTCGGCGGAGTAACCGAACTGGCTGATGTTTTCCGAGACGTACTCCACGGGCCACCCCTTCTCCGCCCTCCACCTGAAGACGACGGCGGGGCTTCCCTCGATGATCGCGTGGCTGATCTTCAGGACCTCTTCCTTTTGCAGTCTTTCGGCCAGATCCCGGAAAACGAGGTAGATACCGGCTTCGCTGCCTCCCGGGTTATTCCGGGAGACCGCGGAGAAGGAAACGAAGGCGCGGGCCCCGTTCTTGCCGGTGAACGTTCCCTCCGTTGAAGGGAACTCTCCGTTCACCACGGCCCAAAGGTCGTTCTTTCCGCCAGGCGCGGCAACCAGTTCATCGATCCCTCTTCCCGCCGTTTCGGCGGCTTCGTAGCCGAAAAGGCTGCAAAAGGCGGGGTTTACCGATTCGACCCTGCCCTTGCTCGAACAATAGACGATGCCGTCCGGAGAATTCTGGAAAAGTGTCTCCAGTCGGCTCTTTTCCAGGAGCAGGGCTTCCTGGGCTTCCTTCAGGTCCGTGATGTCCCGGCCTACTCCCTGGACCTCCACGAGCCTGCCGCCGGGTCCGAAAATGCCTCTGTCGACCCAGTGCTGCCATCGGATCTCCCCGCTGGGAAGCAGGACCTTTTCCTCGATCCTGCGAACGGGGTTTTCCGGTGTCAGCAAGGCAAGGTGTTCACGGACGCGGGTTTCCTGTTCGGGCGTGTACCTGCAGCGGAAAGACTGGCCGATTACTTTACCGGGCGTCGTTCGGTAATAGCGCGCGTAGGGGATGTTCGCGTAGGTGATCTCGAGGCTTTCGGGCAGGAACCGGAGGATCATGTCGGCCTGGTCGTTGATGATCGACTCGTGAAGCGCCCTCGCTTCGTCCAGTTCCCTTTCTGCCCTTCCCATTTCAGCGAGGTCGATGAAGGACACCAGGAGGGCCATCTTTTCCCCCGCCATTTCCGGAACGGGGCTCAGGGTGCCGAACATCCCCCGCGTGGTCCCGTCCTTTCGGAGGAGGTCGAACTCTCCAGTCCAGTGACCTCCTTCGAGAACGGCCCGCAGGACCTCGGGGGTCTTCTCGTTCACCTGGACGAAGTTCCAGTAAGGCAAACCGGTCACTTCCTCGCCGGAGGAGTACCCCGCCAGTTTGACCGCACCTTCGTTCGCGTAAAGGATTCCTCTTTCCAGGCCCATGATGACGAAACCCCCGACGGAGGCGCGCAGGGCACGGTCCATCAATTCCATCGCAGCCAGGCTTTCCTGCCGGCGCCGCTTTTCCCCGAGAGACGCAAGTCCCCTGGAGAGCATCCCGGCAAGACCGGCCAAGAGGGCCAGCCTGTCGGCCGAGAAGGCTTCCGCGCTGTCCGCAAAGACACAAAGGACCTTCCCCGAACCGTCCATTCCGGTGAAAGGCAGGACCGCCATCGAGCGGTACCCCCTTTCGAGGGCTTCGACGGCCCATCGGGAATCTTCCCCGGTGCGGCCGATATCCTGGATGGCCCAGGGATGTCCCTTGAGGATCGCGCGGAATGCCGGGCCTCCTTCGAGCGGTTTCGAAAGGAAACCGCGTTCCTCCCCGGCATGCGTCAGCGGGACCAGGTCAAGCCCTTCGGGAGTTTCCCTGGGGCAGGCGGACCAGGCCATTCGGTAGCCGTGCCCCTTGACGAGGACGCGGCAAAAATTACGAATGGCTTCCATTTCGTCCGTCGCGTGGGAAAAAAGCCGGTTGATCTCCTCCATGCTGGCGAAAGCCCTGCTTGCGGATCTCAGGTCGTCGGATATCCGCCGGTACGCTTTTCGGTGGCTTTCCACCTCGAGCCTCGCCTCGGAAAGGGCCGTTCCCGCTTTCAAACGCTCCGTGTGCTCCAGCCGCCTGGACACGGCGTGCCGGAACGCGTCTCCGAGCGCTACCGGGGACAGGCCTTCGGTGCAAAGGCAGGTTTCGAAACCGGATTGCAGGCATTTGGCGACAAGAGGGGCCTGGTTTCGGTCGAACAGGAAGACCAGGGGGGTTCCCGGCGAGGTTTCCCGGATACGGTGCGCAAGGTCGAGGATCTTTTCCGAAGGGGCTCGGCAGGCAACGGCTTCGAAGGCGGTCTCCTGTAGTCGTGAAAGGGCTTCGTGCAGGTCGTGGACGATTCTCGTGTCCGGGGCAGGGATGCGAAGGGGGTCGGCCGAGTTGTCGAGAAGAAGGTAACCGATCAAAGATGTCATCCCCCGTCCTGTATTCTGTCGCTTTCCCGTGGGTTCGATTTTAATCCAGGAGAGGCGCGGTGTGAACCTCCGCGGGAAACGAGGGACCGAACGGTGGAAGAGGGGTAAATGCCTGGCGGAGGGCAGAGGATTCGAACCCCTGGTGAGTCACCCCACAACTGATTTCA
>CAYRNZ010000056.1:3595-9353 GCA_964425765.1 uncultured Synergistaceae bacterium | reverse complement strand
CGCTGACCGCAAGCTGAAGCGAACCGCTCAGCCCGTGCCCGCTGGGTCACCCGTCGGCCAGCCGAGCGCCGTACATCGCGATGACACCGCCCACGAAGGCCACCCCGGCCCGCTTCGCCCACCCGCTTCCGAAGCGCTCCTTCCAGCTGTCGGGCACCAGCTGGAGCCTGAACGTCCCGCTCGCCAGCGCGCTGACCAGCGCCCCCGCGAAGATGCCCACCAGGAACATGCCCTGCCAGTCGAGCTTAGGGCCTTCCTTGACGAAGTAGGGCATCTGGGCGATCCTCTCCGGGCTGAAAATCCTTTCAAGGAAGGCGGTTGCCCGGACAAAGGTGGTCGAGGCCCCGAAATACTTTCCGGCCAGGGCCACGGACCCGATCGACAGGATTCCTGCCAGCGCTCCCCCGAGGTAGGGATTCATCGGTCGCTTTTTGTACATTGACATCCGCATTCCCCCTTTAACGAAATATCGTAATCATTTTATCATGGTGATATCGATTCTTTGAAACTGTGGAGACCGCCGCCTTATTGCCCGAACAGCCTCATGGCCTGGTTCAGCAGCCCCAGGTAGGGGTCATCCACTGCGTTGTGGGCCGGGGAGTGGATGAAGTAGTGGCCGAACAGGTCCATGACCGTCTCGCCCCGAGAGACGATGTCGATGAAACGCTCCGCCAGGAAGAGGGGTGAATCCTGTTCCTGCACGACCTGGAACCCGAGAATCTGGCCGGGCTTCACCCGCCCGGCTGGAGCCATCGCCACCACGAGCTTCCAGGCCCCTTCCCCGGCTTCGGGCATGAACGGGTCGCGGGTGCGGACCAGCTGGACCAGGGACATGACGGGGATGTTCGCCCTCCTGGCGGCCTCCTCCGTCCAGCCCACGCTCCCCCAGTGCAGTCCAAGGATCTCGCTGACCCCCCAGAGAGCGAGGGGAGGCAGTTCCATGGGCTTCCCGGCAATGTTGGCCGCCGCCACCATGGCCTGGCGCATCGCCAGGGTGCCGATGAGGGGCAGGATCGCCTCGCCGGTGGCCCCGTCGGTCACCTGAACGGCGTCCCCCACGGCATATACACCGGGTGCAGCTGTCCTCATCCGGCTGTCGACCACGATCCCCCGCCTCGTTTCGATCCCCGCTGCCTTCGCCAGTCGGAGGTCCGGGCGGACGCCCGTAGCGAAAACCACCGCATCGGCATCGAGCACAGTGCCGTCGCCCAGCTCGAGTCCTACCGGCAAAACGCGAGCGATACGGGCCCCCTTCACGACGGGGACCCCTGATTCGACGAGCCGCCTTTCCACCCGGGCGGCCATGTCCTCGTCCAGGGCGGCCACCACGTGGGGAAGAGCCTCCACCAGGGTCACGGCCATGCCTCGATCGAGCAGGGCTTCGGCCGTCTCCAGCCCGATCGCCCCCGTCCCGACCACGACGGCCTTCTTCTTCTCCGACGCCAGCCGGTCGAGCCTCCGGGCGTCCCAGGCCCCCCTGAGGACGTGGACGTTTTCCGCCAGCCGGCCCTTGTCGACCATTTCGTCCCCGTAGGCGACAGCGGTTCCCTGCGTCGATCCAAAGCCGGACAGGGCTCCTTCCACGGGCGGGATCCACGGGACTGCGCCGGGAGCCAGCACGAGGCTGTCGAAGCAAACTGTTGTTATCCCGCCGGGCCCTTCCACCACGGCCTCCCGGGAAACGAGGTCGAGTTCCGTGACGTTGCCCTGCAGGACGTCTTCGAGGATCGTCGGCGGCAGCCGATGCGACTTGGAAAGGTCCACCACCACGGCCTCCGGGCCCCCGGGGACCCGTTTCCTTCCCACCCCGTAGGGGAGGCTGCAGATCACCGTGGGTTCCTCGTTGCCCACCAGCCTCACGGCCCCGATCCCGAACTGCTTCAGGGCCATGTATGCCACGCGCCCTCCCGGTCCTCCGCCCACCACCAGCACGTCGGCCTTTGCTTTTCCAGTCATACGCTCATCCCTCCAGCAATTGGACATCACCGGGAATTATATACCCCTATTAGGTATACAGTCAAGGCGCGCTCTTGCGCTTACCCCGGCTTTTTGCTAGCGTAGGGACGAATTCGATTTTCTCCGAGCCTGCGAACCTAAAGGGACATTCCCCAGGGTTGCAGGCCAACGGGTTTCCCGGGAAACGGGGAAGCCTCCCTTTTGGAAAGGAGGAAACGGGTCGCTGCCCGAAGCCCGCCGGGGCTCCGGCGATGGTTGTTTTACGCGACAAGCGGCCCCTCAAGAACCCCATGCTCCTCTCGTGCGTGATCGCCGACAATTCCCTCAAGCTGCAGGAACAATATGCCGCCGCAATCGGGCGCACGGAAGGCCTCCGCCTCCGTGAGGTCGTTTCGGACGGCCCGGAACTGGAGGAGTGCCTGTTTCGGGGCGGAATCCACCTCGTTTTGCTCGACCTTTTCCTGGAAGGCTGGATGGGCCTGGATTCGCTCCGGCAGGCCCGGTCGCACCATCCCCGGGTCGACTGGCTGATTTTATCCAGGGGCGGGGACCCCGACCTCGTGAGGGGATGCATCTGCCTGGGGGTGTTCGACTACCTGATCAAGCCGTTTCCGGCGGAACGCCTGGAAACCGCCCTTTCCGCCTACCACCGCTACCACGAGGGACTGACCCAGAGGACCAACCCCTGGCGCCAGGAGGAACTCGACCGTGTCACCGGCCTGAGGGGGCACTTCGCGAAAAGCGGCGAGGTGGTTCCGAAGGGGCTGCAGCACAAGGTCCTGGACGAGGTCCGGCAATGCCTGGAGGAGAGTCCGAGGCCGCGGTCCTCTTCGGAAATGGGCGCCATGCTGGGGCTGTCCCGCTCCACGGCTCGACGTTACCTGGAATATTTGGCGGAAAAAGGCGAGGTGGCCGTCGAGTTCGAGGCCTGCGATGTCGGCCGCCCCGTCAAGCTCTACCGGCCCTGCGTTGCCTAGATCCCCGGTTTCCAGTTCAGCCTTTCGACCGCCAGCTTCCCGCCCTGCCCCGAAAGGACGTGCAACCCGCAGGGATCCTGCCCGAACAGGAAGGTCTTTCGGACGGGGATCCCCAGCACCGAGGCCAGAAGCGCCCGGAATACGCCGGAGTGCCCCACGACCAGGACGCTGCCGGGGCAAGCGGCAAGGCTGTCGAAAAAGGGAAGCGCCCTTTTCGCGAGGTCCCCGAAGCTTTCCCCGCCGGGGGGACGGAATCCCTCGAAATCCAGCCCCCGCGCCTCGAACGCCTCGGGCTGGCTGTTCTTTACGGCCTCCATCTCGAGCCCTTCCCACTCGCCCAGGTCGATTTCGCTGATCTGCGGCTCCAGGCGGATTTCGGCCTTCACACCCCCGCGCACCACCGCTTTTGCGGTCTGGACCGCCCGGGACAGGTCGCTGGCGTAGACCGCGTCGAAGGGGATCCCGGAAAGCAGCGCGCCGAGAGCCTCCGCTTCCCTCGACCCTTCAGGCGACAGCGGGAGGTCTGTACTGCCGATGAACCGCCTCTTCGAATCCGGAAGCACGACACGGCCGTGACGGAGGAGGTAAAGGCGGGTCATGGCTCCTCCAGCACGGCGTCCACGCTTTTCCCGCAAAGGGTCTCGACCTCGCCTCGAAGCCGCATGGCCTTTCCCAGCCGGGTTTCGGCGGCGGCAACGGCCTCGGAGTCTCCCGCGAAACGGACCCGCATCTGCTCCATCCGCCCCTCCAGGGAAACGATCCGGGTCCCCTGCACCAGCTTGTCGGCCAGGTAGAGCAGGCAGGCTTCCCATTCGTCCTCGCAATGGGCGAGGTCCCGGTGCGAGCCGATGAGCCTCGCCAACCCGGGGTAGCCCCGCTCCTCCACCCAGCGCGAACCCGCCTCTTCGTGGCCCTCGGAGCCTTTCTTCAAATCGTGGAGGAGGGCCGCCGCCTCCAGGCAATCCCGCCTCAGGCGGATCTCCGGTGGTAGCCCCCGGGCCAGCTTCATGGCCACTCGCGCCACGGCCCGCCCGTGTTCCGCGGCGGCAGGGGGCGTTTCCGCCAGCTTCAGCAGCTCCTCGCATTCGTCGGGATTGGGGCAGTCCTCGGTTTTCCAGTAATCGAGGAGGGCTTCGTAGTCCGGGGGCGTGTCCATGTCCATCAGGACCGCCTGGTCCGCCACGGGCAGGACCCGTGGCGCCTCGGCCAGGGATTCGAAATAGCCCCGGAGCCCTCCCGGTCCTTCCCAGCGCAGGATCCGGCCGAAATGGGCCTTCCCGAAAACGGCCGGGTGTCCCGTCCTCCCGGCGAAAGAGGGGATTATCACGCCCGTTTCGCCTCCCAGCCGGTCCACGAGGTCCCGGATCGTCCGGGGCTTGACGAGGGGGATGTCCGCCGGCAGTAGGACCGCTCCCTCCGTGCTCGCGGCGAGGGCCGCGACCCCCCACCGGACGGAGGAGAACATGCCCCTTCCCGGGTCGGGGTTTTTCGCGACACGGCACTTTAGCGAAGCCGCCAGGGCGGCGACCCTTTCCCCGTGGAAGCCCGTGACGACCACGACGTCACCGATGCCTGCCTCGCCCAGCCGCTCGACGGCGACCTCGAGCGCAGGCCTTCCCCCGATAGGGAGCAGCACCTTGCAGGCCTCCATGCGGGAGGCCTCCCCCGCGGCAAGCAGGATGGCGGACAAACGGCGATCCCCGTCCCCCATGGTCGTGTCCCTCAGGCGGGAAGCCTGGCGAAGTCGCAGTCCGGGAAGACGCAGGCACGGCAGCGGGAGCAGAGGCCCCCGACGCCCCAGTTCCTTACGTCGATGTCGCCCTCGAGCCCTGCGAAAAGGGCGATGAGGAGGCGGTCCAGGGCCGTCCGCTCGTCGTGGGCCGCGCAGGCCGGTGCCCCCAGAACCCACCCTCTCCCTTTCCTGGCCAGCATGAGGTTGGAGCCGGGCATGGCGGGAACGCCCCTGAACAGGACTTCGTCGGCGGCGGACCGGATCGCGTCCGGGGTTCGGTCGTCGGCGTCGACGCTCATGCCCCCCGTGCAGATCACGATGTCGGCCCCTGCACCGGCCAGGTCCAGGATCGCCTCCCGGATTTCCTCGGCCCCGTCCCCGCAGAAGCGCTGCCCCGCGAAGGCTCCCCCGAGCTCCTCGAGCTTCCGGTGGAGCTTTTCCCTCACCGTGTCCTTCACGAGCCCCGCCTTGATCTCGCTCCCGGTCGTCACCAGCCCGACCTTGAGCGGCAGGAAGGGCTTCACCGAGAACGGCCTTGCGGCCTTCACGGCCTTTTCCAGGGAAACCCGGTCCAGGGCCAGGGGGAGGATACGGAAAGCCGCCACCACGCTGCCCGGCCTGACGACGGCATTCGGGGGACACGCGGCGAAGGACCACTCCCGGTCCGTGTTGACCCGCCGGACGGTTTCCGGGTCGAAGCGGGCCACCCCGCTACAGGTCGCCAGCAGGCGGCAGCGCCCCTCCTCGGGCCCCTCGATCTCGAGGCCCTCTCCGGCCAGGGCCCCGGCAAGCTCCAGGGCCGCCTCGTCCTCGTGGACCTCCCCCTCCTCCAGGTCGAGCACAGTGAGGTTCAGCTTCCCCATCCGCCTCAGTACGGGGAGGTCCTCCTCCGTGACGATGTGCCCCCTCCGGAACCGGGCACCCTTGAGCCCCTTCCCGGCGTCCACCTGCGTCAGGTCGTGGGCCAGGGGGAGCCCCACGGCGTCTTCGATCGCGATCGTCGTGACCTTCATCCCGTCTCCCCCTAAACCGCGCCCTGGCCTTCAAACCTGGGATAGAACGGCCCCGGGAGGTTGTTCACGGCACTCCTGAG
>CAYRNZ010000056.1:0-3495 GCA_964425765.1 uncultured Synergistaceae bacterium | reverse complement strand
ACGGTACGTCCCCGGGGGATCGCCTCGGGGTTGGCGAACTCCTCCCTTTCGTCCCACACGCAGACCCGGAAACCGGCGGCGGCGGCCATTCCCGCCAACGCCTTCCCCACGTGGCCGGCCCCGAAGATTACCACCTCGGCCTCCCTGCCGAGGGGTTCCATCAGGACGGAGACGTCTCCGCCGCAGACCGATTCCCCGCCGCTCTCGGCCTCCCGCAGGACGGCCTTGTGGAGGACCGGGCCGGCGCCCGTCCTCAGCATTTCCACCGCCCTGGCGATAACGGCGTATTCGAGCGGGCCCCCGCCGATCGTCCCCTCGATGGAACCGTCGGGGCGGACCCACATGGCGGCCCCCAGGTCCCGGGGCGTGGACCCCTCGATCCCGGCGACCGTGCAGAGCACGCCCGCTCCGCCCCCGTCGACTTCCTCACTCACCTGTTTCAGCAACGAACGGTTCATGTCTTTATTCCTCCTTCGGATCCTTGCGGCAAATCGTCTCGACGGCACCGGGAGGAACCGCGAAACGGACCGTGTCCCCGGGCCGGAAAGTCTCCCGGGAAACCCCGGCCCCTCCCCTTTCGACCTGCCAGTGCCCCCGGCCCGCGTTCACGTGAAGCCGCAGGACCGCCCCTTCCGGGATGACCTCCTCGACGACCCCCTCGAAAACGTTGGGGGAAAGCTCCTCGTCCACCGGGATCCGCGGGTCCAGCAGGCGGATCCCGTCCGGCCTGACGAAAGCCGTGACGGGGCCCGGCGGCACCGTGCCGGTCATGGCGAGTTCCCCGCCCGGCCAGCGGAAATGCGGGACCCCGCTTTCACCGGCATGGACCTCCCCCTCCAGGACGTTGCCCCAGCCCATCATCTGCCAGAAACGCATCCGGCCCGTTCCTTCCAGGAGCTCTTCCACCCGGACCGAACCGGAAACTGACCCCTTTTCGATGAACAGGACCCGGTCCCCCAGGGCGCAGAGGTCTTCCACCTGGTGCGTCACGTAGAGAAGGGGAATGCCGGTCTCGGCCTGCAGGAGCCTTACTTCCCTCCGGAGGTTCCGACGCAGTGGGCCGTCCAGCGCGCTGAAGGGTTCGTCCAGCAGGAGCATCTCCGGTTCCGCCGCAAGGGCCCTGGCGAGGGCCACGCGCTGCTTCTGCCCCCCGGACAGCTGGGAGGGGTAGCGCGACTCGTGGGTCTCCAGGCGCACCCGGGATAGCCACTTCCGGGCCTTCGACAGGCTCTCGGGGCTGTTCCGCCGGTCGCAGCCGAAAAGGACGTTCTCCAGCACGGTCAGGTGCGGGAAGAGGGCGAGGTCCTGGAAGACGAAGCCCGTTTTCCGCCGCTGCGGCGGCTCGCAGACCCCACGGTCACTGTCCAGGAGGACGCGCCCCCCGAGCACGATGCGCCCCTCCCGCACCTTCCTCAGGCCCGCGAGGCATCTCAGCGTCAGGCTCTTGCCGGAACCGCTGGGGCCGAAAAGGACGCCGATCTCCCGTTCCAATCCGAATTCCACGTCCAGGCGGAAGCTGCCCACTCGGTCCTTCACCGACGCTTCAAGCCAGGCGCTCATGCGAGCCCGCCTCCATCCTCCGGACCAGCCACAGGCTCCCGATCCCGACGCCCACCAGAAGCAGGGCCGCGGCGTTCGCCCGGGCGAAGTTCAGCGATTCCACCTGGCCATAGATGTACAGGGGCAGGGTCTGGGTCCTCCCGGGGATGTTCCCCGCCACCATCAGGGTCACGCCGAAGTCCCCCAGGGCCCGGGCCGAGGAAAGCGCCAGCCCCACCAGCAACATCCGGCGCGACAGCGGGAGCGTGATCCTCCGGAAGACTTCCCATCGCCCCTTTCCCAGGGTCAGGGCCGCCTCTTCCAGGGTCCGGTCGACCCCGGAGAAGGCCGCCCTCGCCGCCTGGACCATGATGGGCAGCGAGGGCACCAGGGCCCCCAGGACCGTCGCCGGGAAGGCGAAAAGCAGGCCCGCGTCCCTCAGGAAGGGAACCCCTCCCAGGGCGAAGAGCAGGTACAGCCCCAGGACGGACGGGGGCAGCACGATGGGCAGCTGGACCAAAAGCGACACCGCCTCGCGGCCCTTGAAATCGTGCCGCGCCAGGATCCAGCCCAATCCCCCTCCCAGCACCGCCAGGAGCGGGATGTCGATGGCCAGGACCTTGAGGCTGACGAAAAGCGCCCGTTCCATCTTCTTTCGGCCGTCAGCGGGTGACGGGCCCGAAACCCGCTTCCCTTAACAGCTTCGACGCGGCCGGCGTCTCCAGGTAATCGAAGAACAGGAGAGCTGCCAGCGGGGACCTCCCCTTGACGATCCCGCCAAAGAGGCGCTGCGGGGGGACGGGCACCTTCGTCCAGGACCCGCCGAGGCCCATGGCGACGCTCAGGGGGATGTACGCCGCATCGGCCCCGCCGCTCTTCGCCGCGAGGGCCGCCTTGAGGACGTCACCGGCGATGACCAGGCGGTTCTCCTTCTCGATCTTCGCCCACAGCCCGGCCTTGTCCAGGTAGTTTTTCGCCAGGGCCCCGTACGGCGCCACCGCCGGGTCCGCGATGGCCACCCGGATTTTCGCGTTCTTAGCCAAGTCGAGGGAGGGCGCCTTTTCCGAGGCCCACCAGAGCACCAGCGGGCATTCCGCCACCGGCCTCAGCTTCTCGAGCCTGCCTTTCTCCTCCAGGTACCGCGCCCACTTCTCGTCCGCGCTCAGGAATAGGTCATAGGGAGCCCCGGTCTCGATCTGCCTGGCCAGTTGCCCCGACGCACCGAACACCGCGTCCATGCGGATCCCCTTGTCCTTCTCGAACTGGATCGCCACTTTCTCCATGACCGGCTGCAGGCTGGCCGCCGCCGCGAACACCTCCGCGCCTGCGGAGGACGAAACCGCAAACAGCCCGGCCAGAAACAGGAGGCCTCCGGCAAGACGCATCATGGGACGAAACCGGTTTCTCATTGTTTTTCTCCTTTCCCTTCGACAGGAGTGCGCCCCTCGGCGCCCCCCGTTTCCTCAAAACGGCCCGCGCAGGATGCGCAAATCCCGTAGACCACCATCTGCTTTCCTTCGACGATCGTTCCCGGTTCCATTTCGAGCCTGGGCAGGGTGATCCCCGTCAGGCAGGTCATCCGGCCGCACATCCGGCAGCTGAAATGGGGGTGGTTGCCGGGGCAGCCCGGGGACGGAGCGTGGGCACAGTACCGCCAGGTGCCTTCCATGTCCTGGGCCCGGTGCACGATTCCCTTCTCCAGTAGCAGAAGCAGCGTGCGGTAGAGCGTCACCCGGTCCTGTCTCCCCGAAAGGCGGGCGGCCACTTCCCGGTAGGACAGCGGACGCCTGACCTCCAGCAGGATCTCCAGGACGGCCTCGCGGACCGGCGTCCTGCGGACTTCCAGGCTATCCAGGGCTTCCTTTGCCTTCACCCTTACCCCCTCCTTGCAACATTGTTGCATTTCAGGCCCCTTAAAAACCGCCCGCGCAAAAGAGGGGCGCACGGACGGCCTGA
>CAYRNZ010000055.1:0-10184 GCA_964425765.1 uncultured Synergistaceae bacterium | reverse complement strand
GGAACTCCGCGTCAAGGAATGCGACCGCATCGCGGCCATGGCGGAAGGACTTTCGGCTCTGGGCGCGGACATCGAGGCCCATCCCGACGGCTGGACCATCCGGGGCCCGAAGCCCCTGAAGGGCGGAGTAGTGAACAGCCGCGGCGACCACCGGATCGCCATGGCACTGGCCGTGGCTGCCCTGGCCGCCAGGGGGCCGGTGGAGATCGAAGGGACCGGCTGCGTCGACATCTCCTACCCCGGTTTCTTCGCGGACCTGGAGCGGCTCTCGGGGAGGGATGCCCAATGATCACCCCGAAGACACGCCTGATCGGCATTCTGGGCAACCCCGTTTCGCACAGCCTCTCCCCGGCCATGCAGAACGCGGCCCTCCGCAAGCTCGATTTCGACGCCCGCTACCTGGCCTTCCCGGTGGAACGGAAAAAGCTGCGCGAAGCCCTGGAGGGGCTGAAGGCCCTGGGGGCTATCGGGACCAACGTCACCATCCCCTTCAAGGAAGAGGCCTTCCTCCTGATGGACCAGGCGGATCCCGAGGCGAAAATCCTGGGAGCCGTCAACACGGTCGTTTTCAGGGACGGCCTGGCCGTCGGGCACAACACCGACATCTACGGGACGGCCAAGGCCCTGGAAGCCCTGGCCCCGAAGGTACCCAGCGCCCTCCTCCTCGGAGCGGGGGGCGCCGGCAGGGGGGCGGCCCTGGCCCTGGTCCGCGCCGGGTACTCCCCGATTTTCGTGGCCAACCGCAACCGTGAACGTGCGGAAAAGCTGGCCCTGGACCTGGGCGCGGCGGCGGGGGCGGGGACGATCCGCGTCCTGCCCTGGGGAACCCCTCCCCCCGAACCCTTCGGCGTGCTGGTCAACACCACCTCCCTGGGCCTGGGCGACAACCTCTGGCCCTACGAGACCCTGGACCTCTACCTTTCCGCGGGGATCGAGGGAAAGATGAAGGTGCTCGACGTCGTCTACGGCGCCCACGGGGAAACCCAGCTCACCGTGGAGGCCTGGAAGAGGGACATCCCGGCGATCGACGGCACGGAGGCCCTTCTCCACCAGGGAGCCGCCTCGTTCAGGCTCTACACGGGGCTGCAAGCCCCGGTGGACGTCATGCGGAGGGCCCTGCGAAAGGCCCGCGGCACCTGGGAAGAGCCGCAGGAGGAAAAACCGTGACGCTGCGGTTCCTGACGGGCGGCGAGTCCCACGGGCGGGGCCTTTTGGCCCTCGTGGAGGGCCTCCCCTCGGGCCTGCCCCTGGATACCGGCACCCTTTCGGCCGAACTGGCCCGCAGGCGCCGGGGCTTCGGCCGCGGAGCCCGGATGAAGATCGAGCGCGACGCCCTCTCCATCTGGTGCGGGGTGCGCGACGGGCTCACCACGGGGGCGCCCGTGGGCCTGGTGCTGGAAAACACCGAGTGGGAAAGCTGGAAGGATGTTTTGGACCCCGGGCCGGTAAACCCGGAAGCCGCCGCGTCGAAGGCGGCGACCTGCCCCCGCCCCGGACACGCGGACCTGGCCGGAGCCCTCAAGTACGGCCACCGCGACATCCGGAACGTCCTGGAAAGGGCCAGCGCCCGCCAGACCGCCGCCTGGACCCTGGCGGGCACCGCCGCCCGGCTGCTTTTGGCCCGGCTCGGCGTGAAGGTCTGCGGGGCCGTCACCTCCATCGGGACGGAAACGGTGTCCCCGCCGGAGAACGAGCCGGAATGGGACCGTGCCCGCGAAAACGACCTGGGGGTCCCCCGCGAGGAGGACGAAAACCGCCTGGTGCAGGTCATCCGCGCCGCGGCGGAAGACGGGGACACCCTGGGCGGCACCTTCATGGTCCGGCTGGCGGGCCTTCCCCCCGGGGTCGGGTCCTACGCGGAAGCCGACCGCCGGCTGGACGGCCGCTTCGCCGCGGCCCTCATGAGCATCCCCGGCATCAAGGGCGTGGAGGTCGGGGACGGCTTCCGCCTCGCCCGCCTGGCGGGAAGCAAGGCCCACGACGAGATCGCCCTCCGCGACGGGCGTCCCGTTCGCCTCTCCAACCGGGCCGGTGGGCTCGAGGGAGGCATGACCAACGGGGAGGACGTCCTCCTGGGCGCGGCGATGAAGCCCATCCCGACCCTCCGGAAACCCCTGCGGTCCGTGGATCTCGCCAGCGGAACGGAAACGACGGCCCACTTCGAGCGCAGCGACACCTGCGCCGTCCCGGCCGCCTGCGTCGTCGGGGAGGCCATGGCCGCCTGGGTGGCCGCCGGCGCCCTCATGGAGCAGATCAGCGGGGACACCCTGCAGGAAACGGCCGAACGGCTTGCCGACTACCGGCGAAGGGTGGTGAGCTTCTTCCATGCGGCGGAACGCTGAAGGAAAACCGGTCTACCTGGGGGGCTTCATGGCCTCCGGCAAGACCTCCGTGGGACGGGAACTCTCCCGCCTGACGGGCTACCCCTTCCTGGACATGGACGAGGCCATCGAGATGCGAACCGGCATGGCCGTGTGGGAAATCTTCGCCGAGCTGAAAGAACCGGCCTTCCGCGACCTGGAACGGAAACTCCTGGGTGAAATCGCCTCCCTGGGCCGCTGCATCGCCGCCCTCGGCGGGGGCGTCCTCGTGGACGGCAAAAACAGGAGGCTCGTGGAAGAATCCGGGACCCTCGTGATTCTGGGCGTGAAGCCCGAGACCGCCGGGAAAAGGGCCAAAAACCACGCCGTCCGGCGCCCCATGCTCGAGAAGGGGGACCTCGAGGCCCTCTGGAGCCTGCGCCGGCCCTTCTACGAAGGCGGGGCCTTCCGGGTCGAAACCGACTCCCTCACCCCCGGGCAGGCCGCCCAAAAAATCTGCGAAGCCCTGGGCCTGCCCCTGGCGGCCCCGGCCACGCCCGAGAAGATCCTGGAGGGGACCGGGGGACGGGTCGTCGTGGGAGAGGGCATCCTGGGACACTTGCCGGAATACCTCGGGAAGGCGGCTCCCCCCTTCGTCGTGGCCGACGCCCTGACCGGCCCCCTCTTCGCGCCGCGGCTGGGCGAAACGCGGGGGCTCCACCTGCTCCCCAGGGGCGAGGAGGCCAAGACGCAGGAACAGGTGAACTGGCTCTACCGGTCGCTGTCGGCCGCCGGCGTGGACCGCTCGGGGACCGTCGCGGCCCTGGGCGGGGGCACCGTCGGCGACACGGCGGGATTTGCCGCCGCCACCTGGATGCGGGGCGTCGACCTGGTCCAGTGCCCCACCACCCTGCTGGCCCAGGTGGACAGCGCCATGGGAGGCAAGACCGGCATCAACCTCCCGGAGGGGAAGAACCTCGTGGGGGCCTTCCACCAGCCCGTGCTCGTCCTCTCCGACGTGTCCTGCCTCTCCTCCCTCTCCTGGAAGGACTACCGGCAGGGGCTGGCGGAGATGGTGAAGTACGGCCTGGGCGAGGACCCGGCCTTCTTTGCCTGGCTCGAAGCACACGCCCGGGAACTGGCCGAAAGGAAAGCCCGGCCGCTGGTCGAGGCGATCGGCCGCTGCGCGGAGCTCAAGCTCTCCGTGGTGGCGCAGGACGAGCGGGAAAAGACCGGGGCCCGGGCCCGCCTGAACCTGGGGCATACCGTCGCCCACGCCCTGGAAGCCGCCGGCAAATACGAGGAGTGGCAGCACGGCGACGCCGTCGCCGCGGGGCTCGTGGTGGCCGCCCACCTGGCCTACAGGATGGGGAGCTGCGGGGAAAAACTCCTTCTGCGCCTGGACGCGCTCCTGGAAGAGCTGGGTCTGCCCCGAAGGCCGGACCGCCCCTGGGAACAGCTGGAGCGCTACCTTGCCCGGGACAAGAAGTTCAGGGAAGGGAACCCCCGCCTCGTGATCCCCGTGGAAGGGGGCCCCTGCGCCCTGCGGGACGACGTGCCCCTCGACAGGCTCAGGGATTCCTACGAGGAGGTGCGCAATTGGAGAATCGACTGACGTTTCTGGTCCTGAACGGCCCCAACCTGGATCTTTTGGGCGAAAGGGAACCCGGCACCTACGGCCGGGCCACCCTCCCGGAACTGGAAGCCCTCTGCAGGGCCTGGGGCGCCGAAAAGGGCGTCGACGTCCGGTGCGCCCAGAGCAACCACGAGGGGGAACTGATCGACCTGCTGCACGCCGCCCGGCTCGACACCCGGGGCGTGGTGCTCAACGCCGCGGCCTACACCCACACCAGCGTGGCGATCCGGGACGCCGTGGCCGCCATCGCCATTCCCGTCATCGAGGTCCACCTGACCAACACCGCCGCAAGGGAATCCTTCCGCCGGCGCAGTTACCTCACTCCCGTGGCCGCGGGGCTGGTGATGGGCTTCGGGGTGAAGGGGTACCTCCTGGCCCTGGAGGGACTGCTGGAAATCGTAACCCGGAAGGGGTCCTGAACCCCTATCCCGGTGTGACGAAGCCCCCCGATCCGGCCTGATTCGAGCCTCTGCCTTACGCCGATCCCCCTTCTCCCGGTCCCAAAAGCTCCGCCCTCGAAAGGTCGAAGGTCCGAGGTTCCCCCCTCAGGCGGCAGAAGGCCTTCAGCTGCGCCCGGTTCCCCAGGCGGTACAGCTCGAGAGGCAGCACCTCTCGCTCGGTCACCTCGCCCGACACGCTCGTGAAGCGGATCCGCACGGTCTCGCCGTTGACCATGGCGCGCCTCACGCAGCCGAGGAGGGAGTCGGCCTCCTCGAAAGGCTCGGGATCTGCCAGGTTCTGCCTGGCCTCCCCGATGAGCGCGTCGAGGCCGGTCAGGGATTCTGCCTGCCCGAGGAACTCGGCCAGGCGCCGTTTCAGCTTCAGGTGGGAGAGCACGAACGAGTCCCCCCTGGGCTCCGCCTGCCCCTGCCGGGGGAGGTTTCGTCCCCCAGGCGGGCTGAAGGGGATCGCCAGGGGGGCAAAGCGGACGAGTTCGGGCCTATTGGCCAGTACCCGCATGACGATACCGTAGAGGTCCAGGCAATCGGCCAGGGAGGTGTGGGCCTGGAGGTCCGTTTCGCCGACGGCCTCTTCCAGGGCCCTCGTTTCGGCCGGCGGCTCCATCTCCTCCCGCAGCCTCAGCTTCAGTTCCCCCAGCCTGGGAAATTTTTCCCTGCCGAAAGCCCGGTAGAGCCCCATGTAGCGGGTCATCCCCCTCATGGAGCACCACCACTTCCGGTACCGGACGATCTCGGGCGGGAGGAAGGCCGTGTCGAACGTCACGTTGTGGACGACCACGTTCTCGACACCCCAGTCCTGCAGGAACCCGTCGAAATCCTCCGCCTCGTCGAGGAACAGCTCGGAGCGGTATTGCCCGGCCTTCCTCAGGAAGGCGATGCGTTCCGGGTAAAGGCCGTTGACCCCCAGGGCCCCCGGCGAGAACGCCTCTTCCGGGAAGTAGTAGCGGTCATAGACATCGAGGATCCGGCCCTCGTGGCTGAACACCACCGCGGACACCGAGAGGACACTCGTGCCCTGGAAGCCGTTCGTCTCGAGGTCCAAAACGGCCAGGTTCATCGGGCCCTCAGGGCCTCCAGGTCGAAACGGCTCGCCGCGGCCAGGGGGGCGAAGCGGTCGGGCTGGCAGGTCAGGATCAGCACCTGGAGGTTCTCGGAAGCCTCCTCCAGGATCTCGAGGATCCGCGGGAACCGGATGCCGTCCGTGGCCATGAGGGTATCGTCCAAGACCAGCAACTGCCGCTCATCGGAGCCGGTGGCGGCGGCCAGGGCCAGCCGGACGGCGAAGTGCACCTGCTCGGACTCCCCGCCGGAAAGGGCCTCCATGCCCACGGGCCGCCCGGCTTCCCCCGGCACGAACCCCGAGGGCGCCATGGACTCGTCCAGGACCAGCCGGCCATTCCGGTTTCCTGCGATCCGGGAGACGATCCCCGTCGCCCGGTCCTCCACGGCACGGTTCACCGCGAGGGCCATCTCGGACCGGCAGGCGGTGTAGGTGTCCCAAAGGAGGCGGATCGAGTCGGCCGCAAGCTTCTCTTCCCCGTACCGGCGCCGCAGGTTTTCCAGGTCTTCCTCCAGGGAGGCGATCTCCGTGTAGAGCCCCCTTGCCGAGGCCACGTCCAGGCGGGTGCTCTCGCGGTCGAAAAATCGTTCCGTTTCCCGGAGCTCCTCGCCCCTGGCCTTCTCCGCCTCACGGGCATTACGGAGCATCTCCGCGGGATCGTCCCCCAGGCCCTCAAGCTGCTTCCTGAATTCCACGACCTTGCCTTTGGCGGCATCCCAGGAAAGGGCGAGGGCCCGAAGTTCCTCCTCCCGCTGCCCTTCCGACTTGCCATCGGATTCCAGGCGTGCGAGTTTCTCCCCCAGGGTTTTCAGGCTCTCCTCCAGGGACTCGTGCTGCTGCCTCTCCCGCTCCAGTTCCCGATCCTTCTTCGAGAAACGGTCCTGGGCCGCGTCCCTGGCTGATTCAGCCGCGAGGAGTCGTTCCGAAGCCCCGGCCGTCTTCGAAGCGGCCTCCGTTTCGATTACCGCCGGGTCCGGGTGGGCTTCCGTCCATTCAGGAAAACGATCGAGGATCCCCTCGATTTCCCTCACGAAGCCTGCCCGCGAAGCCTCCAGGGCCTCCGGGGAATTATGTCCCAGGATCGCCGCCAGGCGGTCCTTTTCCCTCTCGGCCCGCCGCTTGAGAACCTCGCCCTTCTCGTAAAGTTCCTCCAGGTCAACCTTTTCGGCCGTCCCGTAAGGCTCGGCCAGCGCGGCGAGGGCCGCCCGCGCCCGATCATAGGCACCGCGGGCCTCCCCCGCCGACTCGCAGGACCCGAACGCCCGGATCCGGCCGAAATCTCCGACCTCGACACAGACTTCCGGAGCTCCCTGGATGCGGTTTTCCTTTCCCCCCGAAAGCATCACGAAACCCGGCACTTCCCCGGATTCCACCCGTGCGGCATGGTCCGATGCCGGGGTGATCTCCAGGGTGATCAGGGAGGCTTCAAGGCGAATCCTGGCTTGGTCCTGGGCAGAAAAGGCATTTCGGATCTTCTGGATCTCCGCAGGGCCGGGCAAGGCCTGGCCGGCCCTTTCCGCCTCCACGGCCTCCAGGGCCGCCCGGGCCGAATCCGCTTCCGCGAGGGTCGATTCCAGTTTCGCCACCCTGCCCGACAGGTCTGCAAACCGCCGCGCCTCCCGCGCCCGGGCCAGCAACCGTTCGCCTTCGTCCCTCGCTTCGCGGGCTTGCGTGTATTCCGCTTTGGCCTCGTCAAGCTCCCTCGAACGATCGGCGAGTTCCTTCTCCAGGGCCGGAATGGCGGCCGCAAGGACAGACAACTTTCCTTCCGCCGCCTGCCGTTCGCGGCGGGCCTCCGAGACCTGGTCCAGGAAGGCCTTGAGCCGGCCGTGCTCCGCCTCGGCCGCCTTCGCATCCCCCTCCCGCTTGTGCAGTTCGCTGATCAGGGCCTGGTAGCTTTCCGCCTTCTTCTCAAGCTCGCGCAAGTCCGTTTCGGACTGTTTTACCGTGGCACGCAAGGCTTCAAGTTTTTCCGAGAGGCTCTTCACGGAACTCGAGAGAGCCTGGGTTTCTTCATATTCCGCCTTCTTCGCGGCGAGTTGCCCCTCTTTTTCACGGATCGAACTCTCCAGGGTCGCGAGGGGAGACGCGCCTGCGGCCGTTTTCACTTTCCCGGTCGAGGTAAAGAAATAGTCGTACCGCTTTTGGAGCTTTTCCTCCAGGTCCCGGGCCCGGCTATCGACCACCGTGGCCGAAAGGGCCTGCCGGATATCGGAGAGCAGGTCGCCGGACAGGCCGCCGAGTTCCAGTTTCCCCTGCGGCGCCCAGAGCACCTGCAGGATCCCCCAGTGTTCGGGCTTCGACAGGCCCTTCTTCGGACCGCTGGGGGTAAAAAGCTCCCGTGTCGCGGCATCGGCCCTGGGGCCCTCGGCCAGCGGCCTGAAGCGGTCCCCTTCCATCCTTTCGAGAACCGACTCCGCCCCGTCGAGGAAACGCTTCCGCACCCGGTACCGGCAGCCCTTCACAGTGAACTCCACAGTGACCCGCGGGGCCAGCTCACGGCCCCAGGGACGAAGCCTCAGGGCATCCTCGCCCCGGGTGTTGTGGTTGTCCATCAGGGCGCAGCGCAGGGCCTCGAACAGGGTGGACTTGCCCGTGGCGTTGGGGGCGTGCAGCACGTTGAGCCGGTCCGAGAACGGCCCAACCTCCGTCTCGCCCAGCAGGCATCGCCAGTTTTCGACCTTGATCGAATGGAGGATCATGACCGGGCCTCCCCAGAGAGAGCGTAAAGGTCGAGCAGGGCCCTGACCTTCACCCCGGGATCGGCCTCACCGCGCCGGATGCGGTCGGCCACCTCGCGCAGCAGCCCGACGGGCAGGGCCTCGATCCATGACTCGTCCTCGGGGGCCGGGGCCAGTCCCGAATGGTCCGCCTGGGCCCATAGGAACCTTGTTCCGGCCAACTCGCGAATCCGCTCCAGTTCGCCCTGGTCAGAGGGAACCACCAGTCCGGAAAGAGAAAGCTGCAACAGGGTGGAATCCGGACGCGGCAAGTCTTCGACTCTTTTCCGGACAGCCGTGAGATCACCCGGCGCGTGAATTCTTTCCGAGAATGACACCCACTCCAGTGCACCCGTGCCGACGGGCGTGAGTTTCGGGGCTGCCCCGGCCTCGGCAATCTCCACCAGCAGGGCTTTCCCGCTGTCCCTCTCCCCGAACGAGGTCGGTTCATGCGTGCCCGAATAAGCCATCCGGGGAGCACCCGCCGCGTCCTCGAAGGTCCCGAAGGAATGCCAGTGGCCCAGGGCCAGGTAATCCAGGCCCGACCGGGTCGCGGCGTCCCGGGGGATCGGGTGGTCCCATTCCCCGATGGGGGCTCCTTCCACGGAACCGTGGGCCAGGCCGACCCGGGGTGTGTCGCACCCCTCCGGCGAGATCCAGGCCGTGGGGTCCTGTCCCGACTGCTTCTCCTTCACGGGGCAGGGGTAGAGGATGCAGCCGGGTGCGGAAAAAGGCGCGCTCTCCATCAGGATGACGACGTTTTTCGCCGAGTCCCAGGAGCGGTGCTCCCAGACCGATCCCGGGACACTCGGGTCGTGGTTTCCCGGGATGACGTAAACGGGACAGGGGGCCGATGCCAGGATGTCGGCCACCTGCTGGACGAGGGTCCGCTCGACGGCGTTGTCCTCGAACAGGTCCCCGGCCACCAGGATAAAATCGGCCGCGTTGTCCCGCACCGCCTGGACCACCCGCCGCCCGGCCGCCAGGCGCTCCTCCCGGACCCGCTTGCCGGCTTCACCAAGCTTCGCCGCCTTCATGCCCATCTGCCAGTCCGCCGTGTGCAGGAAACGAACCATTCGCGCGACCCCCTTCGCTACGCCTTCCCGTCTTCTACCCGGCCGCCTTCGACACCACCAGCAGATCCCCCATCCGGTCGCGGGGGGCGACGTGAAGGTCCTGCCGGGGACCCACGATCTGCCGGTACGCCTCCACGGCCACGTCCGGGGTGTTGTTCTCCCCCGACAGGTGCGAGAGGCAGACCCAGGAGAAAACCTTGCCCGCCCCGGCGACCAGCTGCGCCGACTCGTCGTTGGAGATATGACCTCCCGGCCCCGTGATCCTCTTTTTGAGGAAGGCGGGATATTTCCCCCGCTTCAGCATGCCGGGATCGTAGTTGCTCTCCAGGAACACGGCGTCCAGGGACCGGACGACCTCACCCAGCCCGTCGAAGACGTGCCCCAGGTCCGTGAGGACCCCCAGGCGCAGGCCCCCATCGTTGATGACGAAGACGGAACCCTCGGCTGAATCGTGGGGAGTGGGGTAGGTCTCGATCCTGACCGACCCGAAGTACAGGCAGTTTCCCGGGGAGAAGTAGCGCGCAGAGGCGAGGCCCGCGCCGTTTCCCCTGCAGGCCATGGCCTCCTCGGTCGCCGCCGTGACGTAGGCCGGGATGCCGTACCGGTTGCTCAGGGCCCCTGCCGAAAGGGAATGGTCCGTGTGCTCGTGGGTCAGGAGGAGGGCGTGGATGTCGGACAGCCTCCGGCCGACCGAAGCCAGCCGGCGCTCGGTCTCCTTCACGCTGAGGCCCGCGTCGACGAGGAAACGGGCCCCGGAGGTCTCCACGTAGATACAGTTCCCGTTGCTCCCCGACTGCAGGGAAATCGCCCTCAAAGTGGAAGCCTCCCCTTAGCCGCCCTGCCTGCCGAAAGGCAACGCGGCGTTTCCGCCCTTAGATTCTACCCGCAACACAAATCCCCGCCACCAGGCATTCCCTGATTTCGGGGAGAG
>CAYRNZ010000054.1:0-10447 GCA_964425765.1 uncultured Synergistaceae bacterium | reverse complement strand
GCACGGGGGCCAATACGCCCCTGGCCTTCACCTTGCCCTGCAAAATCAGCAGGGCCGCGATGGCGGGCGGAAGGCCGGTGGTGCGGGCGATGGAGCTGTCCCCTCCCGGGATGCCGAAGTCCACCAGGGTGGAAACATGGCGTTCCCGCTTGCCGGTCGCCGGGTAGGTGGCTACCATCTCGTCCTTGAGAATGACGAGGTCCTTCTCGTTTTCCGTGTAGACGAGCTTTTCCCCGAACAGGAAGGAGATGACGTCCCGGGCGGAGCCTTTCGCAAAGGGCAGGGGACTGTCGTCGAACAGGCCGAGCCAGGCGAAGCGCTCGAACACGGCAGAGTACCGGCCGATGGAAAGCTTACGGCAGACGGCTTCCTCCGCCCTGGCGGGGTCGGGTTCCCCGGCCTGGCGGGCCATGAAGGCCCTGTACGTGAGCCCGGACAGGTCCTGTACGTCCTCGTCCACGAGGTGCAGGGCGTTCATGGCCACGACGGTCTCGCACCAGCCGACGTAGCGGATCGTGCCGCGGTAGATTTCCTTTGCCTCGGGGATGCCGTAGCGCTCGAGGTACGGCAGGCTGTCGGCGTTGGCGTAGATCTCGAACCAGCCGAGGCCGGGGGTCTCGTCCAGGTAACAGTGCTCGTAGGTCTCGCCGTCGGGCCAGAAATGGACCGCTCCGTCCAGCATGACCTTCGCGTCGCGCTTGCTGGCCCCGATGAGGCTGGAGGGAGCCCAGCTGAGCTTGTAGCCCCACGGGTTGGTGTTGGCCTCGGCGGAGGGAATGGCGCCGCATACGGAACGGAAAGCCTCCACCTTGCCGCCGCGGCTGTGGATATGCTCCACCGTCCGGGCGGCCGACATGTGGTCGATGCCCGGGTCGAGCCCCAGCTCGCAGAGGAGGGTGACCCCGGCCTCTTTTGCGGGGCCGTCCAGGGTCTTCATGTCGTCCTTGATGTAGGACGGGTTGACCATGTGCTTTTTCGCCTCGACGCAGATTTTCGCCACCGGGTACATGAAGGGCGGGGGCAGGAGGTTGATGACGAGGTCGGGGTTGACCTGGGCGATCAGGTCGCGGGCATCGTGCCCCGCATCGGCGATGATGGCTTCACCCCGCGGGTGGCCTTCCAGGACCCGCTCTAGGTTTTTCGCGTCCTTGTCGACGACGGTGACGCGGGTGTCGGGGTCTTTCAGGAGGTGCTGCACGCAGGGACGGGCGACGCGGCCCGCTCCGAAAACCAGGACATGGGACATGGTTCGCATCTCTCCTTTCATGCCTCTTTGTAGGCAACGAGGACGATTTCGATTTTTGCGCCGTCGGCCAGGCGGCCTACTTCAACCGTGGCCCTGGCGGGGTAAGGTGGAGTGAAAAAGCTCTTGTAGGCCTCGTTCATGGCCTTGAAGTCGTCGAAATCCGAGATGTAGATCCGGGCGTTGACGACGTCGTCGAAGGACAGTCCTTCCGATTCCAGCATCGCTCCCGCCGTTTCCATGGCGCGTTTCGTCTCGGCACCGATGCCCCCGGCGACGAGTTCCCCGGTCGTCGGATCCTCGCCGCAGACTCCCGACAGGAACAGGAAGTTGCCAGCCCACACGCCCTGGCTGTAGGCGCCGATGGCGGGCGGCATTCCCTTGCAGTTGATGGCTTTTCTACTCATGTTTTCCCCTCCCCTTGTCGTTTTGTCGATTGTCTCACGGAACCGGGGTCAGGAACCGGGGTCAGGTCTTGAATTCACGCATTTTTTGAAAGGGAAATGCATGATTTCGCGACTCGAAAAATCTCGCTCACCCGGCAACTTGGCGGAGTAAATGCGTGAATTCAAGACCTGACCCCGGTTCTAAGGTTCTAGGCGACCCTGGGTGCTTCCAGTTTTTCCCACTTCAGGCCGACGGCCGCCAGCAGCGGTATCAATACAAGGTTGCTGAGGATGATGGCCCACGCGTACCCCGTCTTTGCCGCCAGGACCCCGACGATCACGGGCATGCCCATGTAGGCGAGCCCCATGAAGAACCAGAAGAGGCTGGTGAGGCGGCTCTGGTTTCCCGGTTCGGCGACGTCGCCGATCAGGGCCAGAAGCGCCGGGTAGCCGAGCCCGATGAAGACGCCGTAGAGGGCTCCCAGCGCCACGAAGAGCGTGCCTCCCCGGACGGCGGGCAGCGCGGCCAGGATCAGGAAAACGCCGGATGCCGCCCCGGAGGTCCAGGCCATCCGGATTCGCGGCAGGCTGTCGACGAGCGATCGCCCGAAAAAGCGGACCAGCACCGAGGTGACGGCGGTCGCGGCCAAAAAGCCCGATACGGCGGTCCCTTTTTCCCTGCCCAGGCCGGCGATGCTGAGAAGGCAGGCGTCCACCGAGCAAAAAAGGGTGATGGAAAAAAGCAGCGCCAATACCTGGGGCTTGCCCAAAAGCGGCCGGCTTTTGCCGGGCTGTTTCGTCCGGGCGGGGTTCTCGACGTGCGGGAGCAAAAACGAGCCCGCAAAGATGGCCAGGGCCAGGAAAGCCGGGACCAGCAGGTAGGCCCGCAGGTACCCGCGGGCCACCAGGACCTCGCAGAACGGGACGACGAGGAGGTACGGCAGCCCGGCCACCGCGGTGACGACCGAGAAGCTCGCCCCCCGGTCGGAACCCGTGACGGCCACGGACTGGTAGGCTGTGAGGGCAACGCCGAAGAAGCTGAAGGAGGTTCCGCCGAGGATGCGCCAGGCTGTCATCAGGAAGGTGGCGGCCGGGTCCGTGAACAAAAGCCCGACCGAAGACACGGTGGCCAGGGCCCCCGATATGGCCAGCACGCGCCTGAAGCCGGCCTGGTCCGTGAAGAAGCCGACGAACGGCCGGGCGAAGGTGCTGATGTAGAACGCCCCCACGAGCCAGCCGACGCGCTTCGGGTCCGTGATCCCGCTCGCGGCCAGGTAGGCGGGCAACAGGACGTACACCCGGGCATAGGACGCCTGGAAAAAGTAGATGGCGGTGATGGCCCAGACGGTTTTCCCGATCCTCGGCGCGGTCATCGGCAACCCTGGGGCTCTGCCCGGGGCTTCAGGCGGGGCCTGCCCCTCCCGTGACGGTGATCCCCCGCAGGGCCAGCTTTTCGACGATCGGGCCCCAGGGCAGGTCCATGGGAAGCAGCACTCCGGTTTTACCCACCGTGCCGTCGGCGACGCTTTCGGCTCCAAGGGCCAAAACGAAGCCCACGGTACGGGTCATGGCGGTGAAGCCGGTTTCGAGGTCGCGCATGTCGACGATTCCGTACCGCGCCACCGACGGCTTGCCTTCAAGGGTGCCCTTCGCCTCCACGAGGACCGTGGCCACGTCACGCTCCTGCGGGCCGTAGTGGAACTCGGGACGGTTCCAGAGCAGCCGCGCCGCGAACTCCCTCGGCACGACCCGGCATTCGCCCATGTCGACGGGGGTCTCGTCCAGGAATCCGCACTGCACGAACACGCGCCAGAAGGCGCAGTGGCCGGGCCAGCGGCAGACGTAGCGTCCCATGTCCGTGACGGTCCCGGCGATGCCCAGTTCCTTCGCGTAGTGGACGGCGTCCCCGTTGGCGAAGCATTCCAGGGTCCCGCCCAGTTCGGGGGCGTCCATCTCGTGGATGTTCTCGGAGTTGAATATCTGCTCCCCGGGAATGTCGACCGCGAGCCCGTCCCGGATCACCCGGGCGGGCCGGACGTAGGAGGACATGACGCCGGAGGGTGTCCAGGTGAACTTGTACTTGAGCGGGTTGGTGGCGGCCGTGATCTCCGGGAAGCCGGACCCGTAGGACCTGAAGGCGGTGACGGTGTCCAGCTGCCGGATTGCCTGCCCCGCCAGGAAGAGGTCCAGGCCGGGGTCGAGGCCGAACTGCGTGAGGCAGGCCAGGCCCTTTTCCCGGCACTTGCGGTCGAGGGCCTCGATCCGCTGCCGCCGGCGTTCCGCGGTTGCGGGATCCTTCTCGGCGGGCTCCTCCAGGTAGGAGGCGCAGGCGAAATGGGCCCCCGCCTCCGCGGCCGCTTCCGCGACCTCCAGGACGAAGGAGCGCGGCAGCAGCGTCATGACGACGTCCATCCCCCTGCAGGCTTCGAGCAGCGCTCCCGGGGCGGAGGCATCCAGCTCGACGAAGCGGACGCGCCGTTCGTCCACCGGGAAGGGGATCGCGGACCGGTCGATGCGGCTGTCGGCCACCGTGATCTCGTCGAAGGCGCCGAACTTCAGCAGGTCGTACAGGGCCCCCTTGCCCTGCATGCCGAAGCCCAGAAGGAGAACTTTTTTCTTCGCGTTCACGCGGGGTCACTTCCTTTCGCGGGGGTCTTGGCCGGGAACGGGTCCGGGACCGGCTCTGTGCTGACCAGCACGACGGAGGCCACGATGAGGACGCCGCCGAGGGCGGCCGAAAGGCCAACTTTCTCTCCCAGGAAAATCCAGGACCAGAACATGGAGAACGGGATCTCCGCCATGGAGCCGATCGCGGCGGCGGTCCCGGAGATGCGCTTCAGGGCCAGCATGAGGAGGCCGAAGGAGCCGACCGTGGGAAAGATGCCCAGGTAGGCGGCGGCCAGCCACGCCTCCGCCGGGGCCGACAGGAGCGGCCCCAGCCCCCTGGAGGGCAAAACCCCGAGGGCCAGGAAGAACAGGCCCCACACGAAGGTCTGGACGTAGAGGCGGAACCGGTCGATGCGTCCTGTCGCCCGGCTGCCGTTGTAGACGTAGACGGCGTAGGCGAACCCCGTCAGCAGGGCGGCGCCGGCCCCCAGGGGATCGAGAGCCTTGCCGGCGGCGGTCCCGACGCCGAGGGCGATCCACACGCCGCAGAGGCCCAGGGCCGCGGCCACGAGGCGGAGGCGCGTCAGGGGTTCCCCCCGGAAGACGCGCGAAAGGGCCATCACCCACAGGGGAGCGGTGTTGATCATGAGGAAGGTCAGGGCGATGGGGATCCGGGCCATGGCAACGGAAGCCCCGGTGGCGCAGATGGCCACACCGAGGAACCCGTTGAAGGCCAATAGGCCGATGTCGTCACGCCTCGGTACGAGGACGGACCTGTCGCGATACAGCGCCACTCCGGCCAGGAGAAGGGCGGCGACCGAGGTCCGCATCAGCGCCAGGTATTCCGGCGGTAGTCCTCCCCGAGTGGCGATGCGGACCGGCAGGCCCTCGGAACCCCACATGGCGGTGGCCATGAGGATCATCAGCAGGCCGCCCGCCCAGGGCGGCAAGCCGCGCAGGAACCCCTGCGGGCCTTTCTCCCCGGACGGGCGGCCCTTGTCTTCTAGAACCAATGCGGCTCGTCCCAGAGTTTCAGTTCCTGGCCGATCCCCTTCGCGAGGGCGTTCTGGTAGACCTGGTAGCCCCAGCCCACGTCCTCGACGGGCATGCCGCCGGTGACGAAGACGATGCGTTCCTTGTCGCAGCAGCGTCCCTTGACCTTGCCCGAGGCGATGTCGCCCAGGCTGCGGATGTCCTCGTGCTGCAACTTGCCGTCGAGGATGAGCTTGATGATGGGCGCCGACGGGGCCCAGCTGAGGATGCTCTCCACGCCCTTGGGGTGTTCCTCCCCTTCGGTGAGCCAGGCCTGGTGCATCTTCCAGTTGTCCGCGATGATCGTGTTGTTGAGGTAGGTTTCGTTGGTCAGTTCGGCCGTGCCGGTGAGGGTGAGGAGCGTCCCCTCCTTGAGCCATTCCTCGGGGATGGCGGCCTTGCTGGCCCCGGCGGTGGCGACGCTGATGACGTCGGCGTCGACGATGGTTTCCTTCAGGGTTCCGACGGGAACGACCTCGAGGCCGGTCAGTGCGGACATTTCCTTCGCGTAGGCCGCAGCCTTGTCGGGATTGATGTCGTAGATGGTGGCCTTCTTCAGGCCCGGAGTGCCTTCCTTGATAGCCAGGAGGCACGCGCGGTTGATGACGCCGGCGCCGACGCAGCCGCAGGTCTCGGCACCCGGCCTGGCGAGGTACTTCGCGGCGACGCCCGGGACGGCCCCGGTGCGCATTGCGCTGATGAGGTTTCCGGACATGATGGCCAGGGGTTCGGAGGTGTCGGCGTCGTTGAGCATGACGGTCAAAATCGAACGGGGCAGCCCGCGGGTGGGGTTGACGATGTTGGAGCCGTACCACTTCTCGCCGCAGACGTTGAAGCGCCCGCCCAGGTAGGCGATCATGGCCATGAAGCGGCGGTCGGGGCCGTTGACCGGCATGTTCGGGAAACGCTTTTCATCGGGGAACCAGATCATGAGGCCGTGCTCGTTCTCCCTCGGGCCCCCCATGAGGTAGTTGCCCTCGCCCAGCAGGTGGAACACCTCGTCCACGACCTGGACGCACTGCTTCATGTCCAGGACTCCGGCTTCGATCATCTCGGGTTCGGACAGGTAAAGAAACTTGACTGGCTTGCCTTGCATGGAATAACGCCCTCCTTGCGGGTTCTTCGAAATTGGGGGCCCGCCCGTAACGGGCGGGCCCCCGACCGGTCATTCTACATCCAGTGGGCTGAATCCCAGAGCTTGAGCTCGGTACCGATCCCCATTTCCAAGGCCTTCTTGTAGACCGTCTGGCCCCACGCAAGGTCCTCCACGGGCATGCCGCCCTGGATGTAGACGATGCGCTCGGAATCGTTCAGGCGCCCCGGTTTCTTGCCGATGACGACCTCGCCCAGGCTGGTGATCTGGTCCTCGGTCATCTCTCCCTTGTCGATGTGCTCGAAGAGGTAGCGCGATGTCAGGGCGGTCGGGGCATGAAGCGGAACTTCGCCTTCCTCGAAGAAGGCCTTGTGCATCTCCCAGCAGTCGATGACGACCCGGTCGGCGCCCTTCACCAGGAAGCCCTCGTCCAGGACCCCGCCGGCGGGCAGCGAAAGCAGCGATCCCGGCTTGAGCCACTCGCCCTTGATATGGGGCGGGTTGGCGCCGGCGGCCGCAAGGTTGATCACGTCGGAGCCGACGACCGCTTCCTCGAGGCTCGCAACCGGATGGACGTTGCGCCCGCTCAGCTTGGCCATCTCGGCGCAGAAGGCGGCGGACTTCTCCGGGAACAGGTCGTAGACCTTGATGTCCGTGGCCTCCGGGCAGGCCAGGGCAAGGGACAGGAGGCTGCCCCGGCTGATCACGCCCGCGCCGATGATGCCGATGGACTTCGAGCCCTTCTTTGCCAGGTACTTGGCTCCCAGCCCGGGCATGGCACCGGTCCGCATGGCGCTGATGAGGTTCGCCGACATGAAGGCGTAGGGGGCGCAGGTGTCGGGGTCGTTCAGGACGACCACCAGCACCGATCTCGGGAGTCCCCTCGTCGGGTTGATGATGTTCGAGCCATACCATTTTTCACCGCAGACGTGGAACTCTCCGCCGAGGTAGGCGACCATGGCCATGAAGCGCCGGTCGGGGCCCGCCACTGGCATCCCCGGGAACGGGGACGTTTCCGGGAAATGGATCTTGATGCCGTGGGAATTCAGGGATTTTCCCCCCATGAGGTAGTCGCCCTTCCCGACGAGCGTGAAGACCTTCTCCATCGTTTCGAGGCAGGTCGACATGTCGAGCACGCCGGCCTTGATCATTTCCTCCTCCGAAAGGAAGAGAAGCTTCACGGTTTGTCCTTCCACTTGAAACACCTCCCTGGTTTAGATAAAAGAATCCTCTCGTTTCCGACCGCTTATTCGATGATTCCCGGCCGTGCCTTGGGCAGGCTCGGGTACCACCACTTCATGACGCGCGCCAGGCCGTACCAGAAGACCATGTAGGCGACCCAGATCCCGACGTAGGGCCAGAACTTCCCGGTAGCCAGGAGGATCGGGCCGAACGAGATGTTGAAGACGTCCGCCCAGGTGTTGATCGGTCCCAGGATGGCCGTGTCGTCCAGCGTCTTGGACTTCATGTCGGGGTCGGCGATGCGCAGCAGGGTGAAGCCGATCGCGTAAACGCCCGTCAGGTAGCCGAAACAAAAGATGCCCCGCTCGACCCAGTTGTCCTTCATCATCCTCGGGGCCAGGTAGAGGTAGCTGAAGTAGACGATGCCTATACCCAGCAGGATCAGGAGGGCGAAGGGCTGCCAGTACTTCAGGACGACGGGCAGCCGGATGGAGGCCACGCCGAAGAAGACCAGGTAGTCGGTGAAGCAGCTCCCCAGGCGGCCGACCACGTGGCGGTCGACGTACTTGTAGGCTCCCATGCTCTTGAGGATGAAGTAGAAGGCGAGGGCGACGAGGAAGCCCATGGAGAAGGTGGGGATGTTCAGGTGCAGCTTGGAGTCGACGAGCTGGGCCAGGATGCGTCCGAGCCCTGCGGGAAGGAGCAGGAGGGCGAGATGCCAGCCGAGGGGGTCGAGCGAGATGGAAGAGGTGGTTTCCTGCCCCATGGCCTCGCGCTTCTCCTCGGGGATGAGCCCGGTGCGGAGCTCGCCTGGCAGTTCGTTGAAGTCCTTGATGTAGCTGGTCATCTTGTTCTTCGCGGCCCACTTGAGGAGCCCGATGCCGCCGAAAATACCCGTGAGGATCCCGATCGTGGCCGAGGTCATGCCGAGGTCGGTCGCATCGGCCCAGCCGTATGAGGCAAAGGTCTTGCCGATAGCGGCGGCCGTTCCGTGTCCGCCCACGAACCCGGCACCGAGGAGCATGCCGAAGCCGGGATGCAGGTCCTTCTGGATCCTGGAAAGGACGAGGAAAGCCAAAAGGAGCGGCAGGGTGTATTGGAGGCCGTAGCAGACTTCTTTGAAGCAGCTGTAGCTGCCGATCCGCTCGAGGTCCTTCTTCACGCCGCCCTTGGAGATCTCGAAGCCCCGGAGCCCGATCGAAACGAAGACGAGAACGATGAGCATGCCGGCGTAGCTTCCGAACTGGCCGGAGAACGGGACCCACCCGATGCCGCGGGGCCCGAAGGCCAGGCCGAGGAACCCGGCGATGAGGGAAGCGGGAACGAAGTAGTACTGGAAAAATTTCAGCTTTGCACGGAAGAACTGTCCGATGAGGATGAACCCGCTGGCGAAGGCAAAATCGAGAAGAAAACTATAGACATCGAAACTTTCCGGGAAAATGGTCACTCGCGACGCCTCCTTTCATATTGGAGCACCGAAAATCAAGGGACACGCTCTCGAGGACAGTCTTTTCTTTTTTCCTTTTTCATCCCTCCCACGGGCGAGACGATAGGCCGGCATTGTGGTCACTTGGCCGGCTCCTTTCATCTCTCCGCGATAGTTTGACGAAACGTTTCTTTCTGTTTTCGAGGCTATCTTCACCCAGATGAAAAGTCAAGGTAAATTAGGACACAGCGGATATTTAATATAATACAAATGTTATTCTTCTATATAGCCGTTTAGCGTGACCATTTTTAGATAAAAAAATATATATCAGCGTTTCACTATCGCTTTGTGCATAAACTAACATGTATTTTCCAGATATCTGGTTTACGTTTTGAAAGGAATGCCTCTTTTCGTGAAAGGCGGTTTCGTGTATTCTTCCATAGTGCCTAATGTTTCATATTGTGAAGGGAGGATTTCTCTTGGTCGAAAGCCTGTTCTCCAAGGCTTCGCAGGACTGCCAGAAACTACCCCCGAAGCAGCGCCTCGTCTGCCGGTTCATCATGGAGAATTACCAGCGGATCCCTTTCCTGACCGTTGAGGAGCTCGCGGAAGCGGCAGGGGCGAGCCCCGCCACGGTTGTGCGGGTCGTTGACGGTATGGGATTCGAGAAGTACCAGGACCTGAAGGATAAGGTCACCCAATCGCTCATCGAGATGCAGCCGGCGACCCGTACGGAGTTCGAGGACGCCTGGACGGACGACAGGAGCGGCGAGGACATGCTTTTCCGGGTCGCCCAGGTGAACATCGAGAACATCAAGGGATTGCTGAACGCGGACCTGGCCAGGAACTTCAAGCGGAGCGTGGACATCCTGATGGCGGCCAAGCGCATCCGGATCCTGGCCCTGCGCTCCAGCCGAAGCGCCGCCCTCTACCTGGGACTCCTGCTGCGGGAATTCATGCCGAACGTCTCGATCGTGCCCAGCCTGGGGTCGGACGAGATGATCGAGGAGATTTTCGATTTCACGCCGGAGGACGCTGTCTTTGCTTTCTCCTACGGGGCCAGGTTTTACGCCCGGCGGACCATCGACGCGGTCAAGTTCATCAAGGCGCGGGGAATCCCGGTTATCCTGGTCACGGACGAACTCAAGAACCCGGCTGTCCCCTACGCGGACTGCGTTCTCCATGTTCCGCACACGCGGCACCATTTCTCCCTCGCGGCCGTGATCACCGTGCTGGACTCTGTCGTCGCCGAGATCGGAAGGCGGAACCCGGACCAAGCCAAGAAGAAACTGCGCCGCCTATGGGACACGCTCGCGTCCGGGGACATCACGATCCCCATGGACATGAGCCTGCAGGAGGAAAAGCCGCTCCGGCCGGTCAAGAGCAAGTAATGCAGGGGGCAAAGCCGGGGGCTAGGTCTTATGACTTGGCCCCGGTTTCATGTGAATGTGAACGCAATGAATTAGTACCTGTCCCGC
>CAYRNZ010000053.1:1525-10519 GCA_964425765.1 uncultured Synergistaceae bacterium | reverse complement strand
TCTTCCGCTCCCGGCTGGAGGAGCGGAAACTCTCCCGCAACTTTCCGGAATACCGGGATACGGTTGGGCGGTCCTGGTGGTTCTGGAAAATTTAAACGGATCCATTCTTTTTATAGCTCTCTGCCTTGCTAAAGATTTTTAGTGGCATTATACTGGCATTGTCGCGGCTTTCATCGCGGCTTTGCCTTTTTCATTCCCTTTCCCCGCCGCTCACCCGTCCAGTCGCGACCCGCGAAAACCCAACTCCTGAAAGGGGCGTGGCAAGATGAGCAGAAGGCTCGTTACGGGCGTTTTCATCCTGGCGGTCCTGCTGACGGCCGCCGTCGTCGGGGCGGCGACCTTCACGGTGGAGAAATGGAGCGGCACCACAGCCTTGCCCGTGGACGCGGAACTGGCCGACGGGCTGGTCAACGACGCGGAAAACAGCTACGCCTGGGCCATGGCGGAATTCGGCGACTATCTCTACGTGGGGACCAACCGCAACTACATGCGGCAGATGTTCGAGATCATGGGCGCCACCGGAAGCTCGCTTCCCATCGATATCGACTCGATCTTCCCGCCCGACGGGGGCGACAAGAAGGCCAAGATCTACCGCAAGCGCCTGGATGGCGCGGGTGGCTGGCAGCTGTTCTACGAATCCCCCATGGTGACGGTCAACATGGCGGTCATCCCCAAGGACCCGTCGACCTGGACCTCGAAAGACGTCGTCCTCGACTACGGGTACCGTACGATGGAGATCAAGGACGACGCTCTCTACATCATCACCTACTCGTTCTTCGACAGCCCCTACTCGAGGGTCCTGAAGCTGCCGGACACCACGGCGACGAGCGCCGACCTTCAGGAGGTCTTCCGGGTGGCGAACCAGGGCGGCTCCGGCCTGCGCTCCATCGCCACCTACAATGACGCCCTCTTCATCGGCACCGAGGACCTGAAGGTCTGGCGCTCCCCCAGCCCGGCCGTCCAAAGTGCCATAGCGAGCCCCATCGTCATGATCGAGGTCGAGAACCAGGGACGCAAGATCCCGGTGACGGTGAGCGACGTGGGCGGCAAGGAAGGCTGGACGATGGTAGGCGACCCCAGCACCTTCCAGGGCGTGGCCTACCTGGCGGCAGAGACCCAGGGATGGGGCGGCCTGTGGGACTTCGTGCCCTTCAACGGCCAGCTCTACGCCTCCATGGCCGACCCCGTGAACGGCTTCTCGCTCTTCAAGACGAGCGGGACCATCTCGTCCGGCGACCTCTGGGAATGGACGCCGCTCGTGGCCAGCAAGGACATCTATCCCGCCGCGATCTACCCCCAGGGGATGGGCAGCAACCAGAACGCGGCCCTCACCATGACCGTCTTCAACAACCGGGTCTACGGGGGAACCTTCTCCAACTGGAAGGACATGCTGGCCCTGGTCATCAATCTCGCATCGGGGTCCACCGACAGCCTCACGGACGACATGAACACCATCCTGGACAACTGGACGCCCGTGCAGGTCTACCGGTTCGACACCGCCGACAGCTGGGAACTGGTCGTGGGGGACACCTCGGGGCAGGCTTCGAGCCCCTACTTCCCGACCCGCCTGAGCACCTGGGGGGCGGGCTTCTGGGACAACTACGTCGCCTATCCCGACGACAACTACTCCACGAACCGCTACGTCTGGCGGATGGCGGTCCATGACGGCATGCTCTACATGGGAACCATGGACATGCGGGTGATCATCGAACTGCTGGCGGAAAACACGTCCAACTCCGTGCTTCGCACAGCGCTGCAGCTTTTGGTCAACCGGTTCAACACCATGAACCCGAACAACCCGGCGGGCTTCGACCTGTACGCCACCTCCGACGGCACCACCATCGAGGCGGTCACCAGGGACGGCGGTTTCGGCGAGATCACGAGCGGCGACGGCGACCGCTACAACTACGGCGCCAGGACCCTCGTTTCCGGTTCGGACGGGAACCTCTACCTGGGCACGGCGAACCCCTTCAAGGGTTGCCAGGTCTGGAGGGTGGCGGAGGCGGTCGTTCCGCCCGGCGATGACGATGACGACGACGATGACGACGATGACGATGATGACGACGATGATTCCGGCGGCGGGGGCGGGGGTGGCGGAGGCTGCTCGGGCGTGCCCCTCGGCGGGTTTGCCCTGCTGATGCTGCTGCCCTTCGGCGCCCTCCTGAGGGCGAAGAAGTAAGCCCTTCAACGAAACACTCCCTTCCGGGAAGTACGGAAGAGGATAAAAAAAGCGGGAAACCGGGAGCTCCCGGTTTCCCGCTTTTTCCTGCCGTTTGCCTGCCTACTTTCCGCCCTTGCCGGAACCCGAGCCGTTTCCGCCCGAACCGCCACCGGAACCCGAACCGCCGGAACCGTTTCCGCCCGAGCTTCCGCCGCTGCCGGAACCGGATCCGCTGCCTCCGGAACTCGTCCCCCCGGAGTTGGTTCCCTGGCCTCCCTGGGTGCCTCCCTGCCCGTTGCCTGCGCTCCGGCCGGGGCCGTTCCCGTCAAGGGCCCCCAGCATGGCCTGGGTCATGGTACGGGCCTGGGCCATGGTCCTCACCTGGAGCGCCAGGCTGGTCCCGGCGTCTTCCGGGGTTTCCGCCCGGACCCTTTCCATGGTCCGCTGCATGACCATCCGCATATCCCTCAGGGCATACCCCCCGTCCGCCAGGGCCGCGGCCATTCCGGAAGCGGCCTCGGCGTTCATCCCCGCCCTCACGGACGACATGACCATGGCCATGACCTGCAGGGCGTTCCCTTCCCCATAGGCTCTCACCCCGCTCGCCAGGGCGGCCCCGACCTGCGATCCCACCTGCTGAGCCCGGGACCGGGTGCGCTGCTGCAGTTTCGCGGGGTCGGCCTCAGGGCCGAGGCGAAGGCGCTCCTGCTCGAGGGCCCCCTCCAGGACCGCCTCGGCCAGGAAACGGTTCTGCGAAGCCAGGCGGGTCGCCGTTTTCACCTCGACCTGCGCCTGGGCCATCGCCCTCACCATCTCCTGCTGCATGATCACGGCCGCTTCCTGCCCGGACGGCTCCGCCCAGGCCATTGCCCCCAGGGCCAAGACTCCCGCGACGATGCCGACAAAGGTGATTCCAAAGAACATCCTGCCTCTCATGCTTTTCCCTCCCTCTTCCAGTATCCGGGTTTCAGAGAGACCCCTCCGGGTTCTCGAGTCCCAGCAAGCCCGACCAGGCGGCACCCGCCGGCACCCGTTTCCCTTGTTCCCTCTCGATGTAGGCCACATGGATCGTCAGCAGTTCCATGTCGGTCCTCAGGTCCCCGATGGCCTCCACGAGGCGCCGCACACGGGCCCAGTCCACCTGTTCCTCGGCCAGCAGCCGGGCGACCTCGAGCTGGTAGCCGCTCACCGCCTCGGAAAGGGGCAGGGCCGCCAGGGCCGCCTGTTGGCGGGCGGGTTCCGGGGCCCTCTCCCAAAGGGCGGCGGACGCCACGCGCCCGTAAGGTGGGGGCAGCAACCGGGCCATCTTGCGCTCCCCCCACAGGGCTCCGCCGAAAAAGGCCACAACCAGCAGCCCGGCAGCCGCAGCGAGGGCAAAACGCCGCTTCCAGGCCGCGAACGGACGTGCCGACGGCATCTCGGGGCAAGGCGGCGGTGCCGGGAGATCCGTTCCCTTCTCCAGGACAAGATCCAGCCTGGCGAAGGCCCGCACCACGGCCCGGCAATCCGGGCATTTTTCCAAGTGGGCTTCCAGCCCCGTTCGGTCCTTCAGCTGGAGTTCCCCGTCCATGGCCCGGGAAACCAGGTTTTCCATCTCGTCACAGGGTTCAGGCATCGACCTTCTCCTCCTTTTCCGACCCTTCCGGCGAAAGGGCTTTCCTCAAGGCCTTCCGCGACCGCGAGATCCTCGCCGCGACCGCGTCCTCGGAAATGCCGGATTCTTCCGCGATCTCCCGGTAACTCAACCCGCCGATCACCGCCAGGAGGAGAGCATCCCGGGATCCCTCGGGCAGGGTCGCCAGGGCCCTGGCGATCCTTTCCCGCTCCTCGAAAAGGAGCCAGTCCCGCGGGGCCTCGATCGAGGGCGAACCATCCTCTTCTTCGGAAAAATCCAGGGGGAGCGGGATTTTCCGCCTCACCCGGCTGCGGACCGCGTTGCCGGCTATGCGGAACAGGAACGCCCCGAACCGTTCGCGGGGCTTGTAGTTCGGAGCCGCCCGGTAAAGAGAGAGGAACGTCTCCTGCACCACGTCCTCCGCCTCCCCCCTGTCGGAGAGGGACCGGTAGGCGTAAGCCATGACCCTGCGGGCCCATCGCCGGTAAAGGGTCTCGAAGGCCGATCTCTCGCCGCGGCCGACCCGGACCGTCAGGTCGTCGTCGCTTTCCGTTCCTGCCTGGAACCCCCAGTGCTTTCCGCTCACGATTCACACTCCCTGACTGACAAAACGCACGAGCCCCCGTTTTCCTGACAGGGGCCCGGCGTTTTTCCCGATATTCGAAGAAGAGGAACAGCCCGCGCCGTCCAAAAAGGATTCGCGGAAAGGTTTACCGGGCCCTCAGCCCCCGGTCGGGACCGGGAACACCTCCACCAGGTCTTCGTCTTCCAGCACGGCCGTCCCGAACCGCGCCTTCCCGAGGAAACGGCCGTTCAGGGTCAGCAGGTACTCCGGGCGCAGGGTCCCCGATTGGGCGTCCAGGACGAGCCGAGCCTTGCCCGAAGCCGTTCCCGAGACCTTTCGGAGCAGGACCTCGACCGTTTCCCCGACCTCGAGGACGACCCGGACCTCCCCGGCCTCGTTGTCGGCTTCCGAGGGCAGTCCCCGGAAGAGGACGCGCACCCCTTCAGTCGACATCCGGCGCGTACGCCTCCAGGCCGAGCCGCGACAGGGTTTCAGGTGTCGGCCGGCCGGTCTTTTCGTCGAAGCCCACACGACGGTAGTAGTCGGCCCGCATCTCTTCCCATTTGGCCATGATGTCGCGCCCCTCGGCGGGGCCGTCCACCGGGACCGAGCCGTAGCGTACCGAAGGCCGCTCGTTTTCCGGGTCGTGGCCGTGGCGCAGGTTGAAGAGCCTCAGGGCCGTGATGACCCGAAGGCCGGCTTTCTGAGCGTCCTCGAGGCCCCAGCCCCAGCCCGTCACGGCGTTGAAGCACGCCAGAAGCGGCTTCGGGTGGGGCGCCGCCAGGCGGCAGACCCCCAGGCAGTCGTCAAAGGTCCGGTAGCCGGCGAAGTCCCCCACCACCCGGGAAACCTGGGCGTGGTCGAAGGCGTCCTCCAGGGGAGGCCGGTCCACGAACTGCGGGTGGATCCCCGACCAGGAGGCCTGGATCGTCCCGGTGTCGGACACGCAGGTGTCGAAAAGCTCCGGCCACCGCCCGCCGCCCCGGTGGTCGTGCCCCCGTGGGGTGAAACCCTTCATGGTGTAGATCGCCCAGTCGGCCGCGGGTCCGCCGACCTGTCGGGACGCCCGCATGACGCCCTCGGCCAGGAGGTTCCCCAGGTACCCTTCCCGGCGGGCGATCCGGCCGAGCATTTCCCTGACGGCCTCCACGTTGCCCCAGGAGAGATCGAGGCCTCCGGTCTCGGACTGCGTAAACACGCCCTTTTCGAAACACTCCATGGCCCAGCCGATGGCCCAGGAGGCCTCGTTGCAGTCCAGGCCCAGCCGGTCCACCTCGCGGGTGAGCATGACCGTGGCGCCCAGGTCCGTGTTGCCCACCTGGGGTCCCCAGGCCGAAAGCTGCTCGTACTCCGGCTCCTCCCCCGTGAAGCCCTTGTAGGGCCCCTCCGTCACGGTGACCTCCTTCACGTGGGAGATCGCGCAGCGGAAGCAGGGCATGGAGCGGACCTCGAACTTCGTCCGCAAGGTCTGCGCGTTCATCGACTCGTGCTCCGGGTAAAGCGAGGTCGTGTAGTTTTTCACCGGCAGGGCGCCGCTTTTGGCCAGGTTGGAGAAGCCGCCCCCCGTGCCCCACTGCCAGGTCGTGCCGAAGGCCTTGGCCGCCTCGAAACACTCCAGGTTCGTCCTTCGAAGGGCCTCGGCGTCGAAGACCGGCACCTCGAAGGATCCCCGCGCCGCGACCACCGCCTTGACGCGCTTGGAGCCCATGACGGCCCCCACGCCGTTCTTGGAGGCTACGTGCCCCCGGTCTCCCACGATCGCCGCGAACCGGACGGCGTTTTCCCCGGCTGGCCCGATGGCGAAAACGCTCACGTCGTGCTCGCCCAGGCCCAGCTCGGCCCGGACCGCGTCCTCCGTCTCCCAGGCGTCCAGCCCCAGCAGGGCCTTCGCCGGCCTCAGCTCGACCGTGCCGTCGTGGATCCACAGGTAGACCCATTCCTCCGACCGGCCCCGAAGGACCAGGCCGTCGAAACCGCTCATCTTCAGGTAGGCGCCGAAGTAGCCGTTGGCCTGGGAGATCACGCCCAGGTTCGTCATGGGGCCCTTCGCGGCGACATTGAAGGTGCCCGCCCCGAACATCATTGTTCCCGCCAGCGGCCCCGCGGTGAAAACCAGCCGGTTCTCGGGGTCATCCCAATTGACCCGGGGAGGAACCTCCTCCAGGAGGGTTTTCACTCCCAACCCGGCCCCGCCGACCCATTTCCGGGCGGTGACCTCGTCCAGGGCTTCCATCCTGACACACCCCGCCGAAAGGTTGACGGCCGCCAGCTGTCCCATGTAGCCGTTCATCGTTTCCCCCATGTCGCCCCTTCCCCCTTGTTCCCGTTTTAGTCGTCGTAGATCCAGATCCGGTCTTCGTCAAAAACGACCCGGTAGAGCCGTCCCCGCTTTCGGTCCCATGCGTACGGGCCCGTGCCTCCCTTCGGCACGCCCGAAGCGTCCAGGAACGTCATCCCTTCCACCGTCGCCCGGCCCTCCGTGACCCAGCCTGACGCCGCGCGGGCATAGGGGAGATCCCCCATCGCGACGCCCGAAGGCCACCCTCCCGTGGGGGGCGGCGGAGCCACTTCCGCGAGGGTTTCCAGCATCCCGCGAACCTCGCCCGGGGCCATCCGGAAAGCCGCCGTGCGCGCCCGGTCCGAAACGGCCAACCGTTCCGCCAGCCAGCGTGCCGTCCAGGGCGCCCGGGGGTCCTCCATCGACAGGAGGGCCTCCACGCCAAAAAACACCGCATCGAACGCCGCCAGCGGCTTCGGGACATCCGACGGGAGCCAGAACCCCTTCACGTCGTCCCAATTGGCCGGGTCGCCTCCCGGGAAAAGCTCCTCCACCAGGGCCAGGGCCTCCGCGGCCTGCTCCCGGGCCGTGGGTTCGCCCCGCACCAGCCGCCTCCACCTTTCGAGCTGCGAAACCTGCGAGGCCTCCTCCAGCAGTTCCGCCTTGAAGCCCTCCACCTGGGCCATCCCCGCGTCCCGGGCCTCGATAGCCGCCGCCCAGTCCTCCAGCGGCCCTGCCGCGGCCGTTTTCGAGCCCAACAGGCAGGCCGCGGCCAAGGCAACCAGGAAGAGTTTCGCATTTCTTTCCTTCATTCTCCATCCCTCCCCGACACGCTCGCAAACCTAGCGGTTCTTCCATGCTTCTTTACTATGATAACGCCTTCCGGGCCACATGATAAAATGGCCCAAAATCCACGTACGGAGGGTTGGCCATGATCGAGCGGATCCACATGCTGGCCGAAGCGGCAGGAGAATCGATGACCGAGTGGCGCAGGACATTCCACGCCCACCCGGAACTGTCTTTCAGGGAAGTGGAAACGACCGCCCGCATCAAGTGCCTGCTCGAGGAAATGGGCTTTTCGGGGCTGCGGGTGGGCACCGCCGGGATCCCCACGGGACTGGTCGCCGACCTGGACACCGGCAGGCCGGGCCCTTGCATCGCCCTCCGGGCCGACATCGACGCCCTGCCGATCACCGAGCAGGGGAACCCGCCCTACCGGTCCGGGAACGAGGGCGTCATGCACGCCTGCGGGCACGACTCCCACGTCGCCATGCTCCTCGGGGCCGCACGGATTTTGAAGGCCCTGGCGGGAGAGCTTTCGGGGCGGATCCGGTTCATCTTCCAGCCTTCCGAGGAAACCCCCAAAAACAGCGGGGCGCGCGCCATGATCGAGGAAGGGGTGCTCGACGGCGTGGACGCCATAGCGGGGATCCATACCTGGGGCACCATTCCCGCGGGTGTCGTCGGGGTCCATGCCGGGCCCTTCATGGCCGCCTCCGACGAATGGTCGGTGACGATCCGGGGCAAGGGGGGGCACGGCGCGCTCCCGCACCTGTCGACCGACCCCATCGTCGCCGCGGCGGGCCTCATCGGGGCGCTGCAGGCCATCGTCAGCCGGGAGACCAACCCCCTGGATGCAGCCGTCGTCACCTGCGGCCACGTCCAAGCGGGCAACTCCGTCAACATCATTCCCGACCGCGCCTTCCTGGAAGGGATCGTACGCACCTTCGACCCCGGTGTCAGGAAGGAGATCGAGGAGCGCATGGCCTGCATGGTCGACCGCATCTGCGAAGCGATGGGCTGCAGGGCCGAGTTCGGTTACAGGCACGTCCTGCCCGCCACCGTCAACGACGAGGCCTTCACGCAGCGGGCCGCCGGGGTCGCCCGGGACCTTCTCGGCCCGGACCGCGTGAACGAAATTCCCCCCACCATGGGTTCGGAGGACATGAGCTTTTATCTCGAAAGGGTCCCCGGCACCTTCCTGTTCCTGGGGACCAAAAACGAGGCAAAGGGCATCGGCCAGGGGCAGCACCACCCGGAGTTCGACGTGGACGACGACATCCTCCCCGACGGGAGCGCCCTGTTGGCCGCGCTGGCATGGGATTTCCTGGTGAAGAACTCGAAATAACCGACTCGCCGCTTCAAGTCGAGGGGGGCCCTTCGCACCAGTGCGAAGGGCCCCCCTCGACTTCGCCTGCCGCCCTATCCGCCGAAAAACTGGAATCCATACCCCGCCAGGACGCTGCCCAGGGCGATGAAGCCGACGTAGAACGCGATGACTCTCGGCTTCAGGATGACCGACATTCCCGCGATCACGGGGATACCCGTCCCTTTCCCGGCAATCAGGAAGGCCAGGACGGCCCCTGGGGTGGCCC
>CAYRNZ010000053.1:0-1425 GCA_964425765.1 uncultured Synergistaceae bacterium | reverse complement strand
ATACCCGTCCCTTTCCCGGCAATCAGGAAGGCCAGGACGGCCCCTGGGGTGGCCCCCGCTTCGAGGGCGGTGCGCAGGAGGGGCAAGGCGCTCGAGTCGGTCAGGTAAAGCGGGAGGCCGAGCAGGGCCGCCACGGGGATGGACCAGAAATGCCCCGGCCCGAACGAAAGGGACACCCAATCCCTGGGGACCAGCATCTCCACGAGCTTCCCGAGCGCGATGAACAGGACGAAGTAGAGGAGGATGCGGAAAAGGCCCAGGCGGATGAAGGAAACGAGCAATGCCTTGATCTTAAGGCTTTTCATGAGCCCCGGACGGTTCTCCCCTGCCGGTTGCCCTGGGGCAACCCCTTCGCATGAGCCGACACGGGAATCCCCCTTGCAACCCGATGGGCGGAACTGCCCGTCGAAGAACCCCGTGCGGCGCTCCAGGAAAACCGAGGTGAAGCCTGCCGAGACACCCAGCGCCACCGAGGCCGCGACCATCGCCAGGGCGAAGGACCTCCCGAGAAAAACGCTTTCGAAAACGAACTCCGACGGGCTGGTCAAGGGCGACGAAACGAGAAAAGCCATGACGGGTCCCCAGGATATGGCCGACAGGAACATGGACAGGATCACGGCCATGGTGCCGCAGGCGCAAAGGGGAGTCAGGGAACCGAAGGCCACGGAACCGACGATCCCGACCCCCGACTTTCGGCTCATGTACGCCCTCAACTTTCTTCCGTCGACATAGACATCCAGGAAAACCGCCACGAAAATCCCGAAAAGGAGAAGCATCCAGTCCGCCGCCAGGTATTCCCTGACGGCCTTTAGGACTTCCACGGCAAGATTCACGGCCTACCGCCTCTCTTCTATATATTTGTATTATGCAAATAACTCCCCAAAAAAAATCAGCAGCAATTCGGGTTCGATTTTCTCAAGGCCTCCTGCAGAAGCATGGCCGCGCCCAAAACCTCGTCGACACGGCCCTCCGGGAGGTTGCCAAGGACTTCCCGGTAATACGCCTCGATGTCCTCGCGGATTTGGGACGCCATCGATTTCCCCTCGGCCGTCAGGTAGACGAGCATCTTTCTCCTGTCGTCGCTTCCGCGACGCCTTTCCAGCCACCCGTCCCGGACGAGCAGGTCCACCACCCGCGTCATCGTGCTGCAGTCGAGATTCATCCTCTCGCTCAGGTCGTTCATGGAAAGCCCGTCTTCCCTCGAGGCTTCCAGGAGGGTATAGCACTGGGAAAAAGTGAAACCCATCACCCTGATCCGGTCCCGTTCGAACATCTGGAAAGCCCGGACGAGCCTGCGGACGAGTTCCCCCATCTCTTCGAGGCAGCAGTCACGGCCCGTCTTCGGCTTTAGCTCTTCCATCGGCCTTTTCATTACCTCCACCTCCACGTGGTTATTTGTATCATACAAGCATTATCCCGTCAAGC
>CAYRNZ010000052.1:0-10605 GCA_964425765.1 uncultured Synergistaceae bacterium | reverse complement strand
AACACCGAGACAGCAACGGTGACCGTCACCGTCAGGGGCGCCAACGACGCCCCCGACATCACCGTCGGCGCAGGGGACACCGCCTCCGCCGGCCTGACGGAGACCAACTCCGGGCTTTCCGCCTCCGGTACCCTGTCCATCTTCGACGTCGACACCACGAACACCGTCACCGCAGCCAAGGTGAACAGCGTTTCGGTCGGAGGCACCTACACCGGGCCGAGGCCTTCCGATGCGGCCCTCATCGCCATGTTCAGCGCCAGCGGCGGCGACCCCAGCGCCACCCAGCAGTCCAACCCCAACGGCATCGGCTGGGCCTTCAACTCCGGCAGCGAGGCCTTCAACTTCCTGCCCGCGGGCCAGACGTTGACGCTGACCTATACCGTCCGCGCCACCGACAGCTCCGGCGCCGCCGACGACCAGGCCGTCACCGTCACCATCACCGGAGTCAACGACAGCGGCTCGCTGGCGGCGGATTCCCCCTCCGTCAACGAGGACACCGCCCTGAACGGAAACGTCCTGACCAACGACACGCCCGACCCGGACTACAACGAACCCCTGAGCGTCAGCCAATTCACCGTCGCGGGAGACCCGGCGACCTACCTCGCCGGACAGACCGCGACGATCGCGGGGGCAGGAAGCCTGGTGATGAACGCGAACGGGACCTACACCTTCACGCCGCTGGCCAACTATAGCGGTCCGGTGCCCGTTGTCACCTACACCGCGGGGAACTCGACCTTCAGCGGCACCTCGACACTGACCATCAGCGTGGCCCCGCGCTCCGACGCCCCGTCCTGGCCCGCTCATGCAGGGGTCACGACGAACGAGGACACGATGGTCGCCCTCAACCTGAAGATGCCGGTCATCACCGACAACACGGACAAGAACGGGGCGCTTGCGGGTGACAGCCCCGAACGCCTGGGCTTCATCACGCTGGAAAGCGTCGACACCGGAACCCGGATCTACAAGGGAGACGGCACGACGCTCCTTTTCACCGGCACCAACAGCACCATGCGGATCGTCATCGTCGACGGCACGGGGAACCTGGACACGTCCGTGCACTACACGGACCTCACTTCGGACCCCAGCTACGCCTCGGCGGTCAAGCTGACCAAGGCCGAGTTCGAGGCCCTGATGGCCATGCCCCCCGCCGAACGCCACAACGACGTCGACATGACGCTCCGCGTGACCAGCTTCGAAACCAGCGACAGCGGCAACCGGCTGACGGCGGTCGCCGGCACGGCGGCTACCCGGGCGGTCCACGTGGAGGTCCTGGGGGTTACCGACCCCGTCGACCTGAAAATCGCCGGTTCGGACGTTTCCCACTCGGTGACGATCAACGAGGACTCCGCCCTCGACCTCAAGAGCCTCCTCTCGACGAGCTTCAACGACACGGACGGCAGCGAGCAGCGCTCCATCGTCCTGGGGAACCTCCCGGCGGGCACCCTGGTGAACGGGGTCGCCGTCGGAGCCTCGGGAACGGTCACGCTTACCCTGGCCGGCGGCAACACGCTTCCGTCGATCACCATCACGCCGCCGCCCAATTCCAGCGGCGACATCAACGGCATCACCGTCACCCTTCGGGCCCAGGACACGGACGGTGACTCGACTCATACGCCTGCCGTCGTCACCGACACGGTCACGCTGGACCTTCACGTGAACCCCGTCGCCGGGGACATCGGCGTTTCCGGAGTCACCACCGCCGAGGACACGGGCACGAAGTTCCTGGCCAACCTGGCCGTGACGGACACGGACGGGAGCGAGGCCATCACGGCGATCACGGTCAACGACCTGCCCGCCGGCTGGGTCCTTCGCGACGCGGGAGGAAACGTCGTCCACACGGGCGACGGCAGCACCGATTTCACGGTCAGCGCCGCCGACGTGGCCAACGGGAATTACCTCGACTACACCCTGGCCCCGGCAGGGCATTCGAGCACCGACATCCAGGTCTCGATTTCCGTGCAGACCACCGACACGCAGACCGTGAACGGGTCGCAGGTCACGTCCGTCGTCACCACGGCCCTGTCCGTGCCCGTCACCGTGACGCCCGCGGCCGAAACCGTCGGCACCGACTCCAACGGGGACGGCACCGCCGATCTTTCGATGAACGGGGACTTCACCTACGCCACGCCCGCCGCAGAAGACACCTGGTTCGCCCTGTCGACCGACGGCTTCGATTTCAAGACCCCCTGGGCAAACCAGGACGCCGACGGCTCGGAGCAGACCTTCGCCCTGCTGACGCCGGTCCTGAACGGCGGGGCCACGACGGCCGCCGGGTCCCGGTTCACCTATTTCGACGGCACCACCACCCACACGCTGACCTACACGGGGATCCCGGTGGAGATTCCCGTTGCCTACCTCGACACCGTGCAGTTCAGGGCTCCCGACAACGTCTCCGGGTCCTTCGAGATCCAGGTCCAGGCGAAAACCGTCGACACGGACCCGGACACGGGGACCGTTTCGACCGCCGTTTCCGGCAGCGCATCGCTCGACAACCTGATCGTCCTGCCCGTGGCCGACCAGGTCACCCTGTCGGTCTCCTCCCCCGCGACGGGCTCGGAGGATAACGCGATCCCGCTCTCGATCCGGCCGACGAGCTCCGACCCGTCCGAAACGTTCAACGTCACCATCTCCGGCATCCCCGGAGGTTCCACGCTCTTCTACAACGGCATCGCCCAGCCCGTTTCGGGCGGAAGCGTCACCATCGAGCAATTCGACCGGGGCCTGCCCCTGTCGATCCTGCCGCCGGCAAACAGCAACTCCGACTTCACGCTGCAGGTGAGCGCGGTCTCGGTGGACACGCTCGGGGGCTACACGAGCACCTCGATCGCCGCAATCCTGCCCATTTCCGTCGATGTCCGCGGCGTGGCCGACGCTGCCGCCGTCACCACCGGGAACCACGCCACGACCGAAGCGGCCGTGGACGGGAGCGGGCACGCCATCCCGCTCTCCTCCGTCATCACAGCCGCGGCTCCGACGGACAGCGACGGCTCCGAAAGCCTGGCGCTGACGATCACCGGCCTCGACCCGCAATTCACCATCCGGGGGGCCACCTTCCTCGGGGGGACCGGGGAAAGCCGGGTCTGGCTCGTCAATCCCGCCGACCTTTCCTCGGCCGCCATCGTCACGCCCGTCAACTTCAGCGGGACGGTCGACCTCTCGGTGCGGCCCACGACGACCGAAAACGACGGCAACTCCCTGACCGGGGCCTGGATCCCCGTCTCGGCCACGGTTTCGCCCTCGCCGGAAGCCGCCATGACGACCTCCACCCTGGCGTACGAGGACACGATGACCAGGCTGAACCTATCGATCCTGCCGCAGAACGGCGACACGGACGAAACGCTGTCCTCGGTGTGGATAAAGGCGGCGGACGTGGACGCGCAGCCGTTCACCCTCCACCTCGGCAGTTCCGGGACCGCCACGCTTGCCCAGGCGGCGGCAACCCCCGGCTCCGGCGTCGTCCTCGAGGACGGCTGGTACAAAATCACCGGGCCGGCCATCGGCAACATTTATGCGCAGGGTGACCCGAACGCCGACGGTTCCTACGCTTTCGACGTCCGCTACGGCGTGACCGACCCCTCCTCGGACGGCACCCTCGCCCCGGTCACCACCCAGACGGACGCCTCCTACACGCTGACCGTCAGGGCCGTCACCGACGACACCGAAGTGGTGCTGTCCGGCATCACCCCCTCCGACGGCAATGCCACCGTCATCGGCAGCACCGTCACGGCCACCGGGAACACATCCATCTCCATCGACGTGGCGGTGAACCCCCTGCCCGACCCGGCGGCCGGCAACCAGCCGGACGTCGACGGCAGCGAAAGGCTCGTCCGGTTCATCATCGACGGCGTGCCCGACGGCGTGACCGTGCAGGGCGGCGTTTACATCGGGGATACGCCCGGCAACCCGAACACGGCGCGCTGGCTCGTCGACGTCGACCCGGACGCCGTCATCGACGGCACCGTCACCCAAACCCTGGTCTTCAATCTCGACGGGACCGCCGACGAACTGGCCAACCTGAACCAGGCCATCACCATCACCGCCGTCAACCGCGATACGGGCAGTTTCCTCAACGAGTCCGGCCAGACCTGGACCCTGGTGACCCCAACGAACTTCGACGGCTCGGGAGCCGCAGCCGACCTCCCGGCGGAGATCACCGCGAACACCTTCACCCCGGTCGCCACGGCAAACGAGGACGCCCCGATCAACCTGAACGACCTCGTGGACCTTTCGATCGACGGGAACAGCCCGTTCTCCGTCACCCTGACCGGCCTGCCGGCCGGGACCCAGGTCACGGGGATGCTGCAGACGACGGTCAACGGCGAGGCGATCTGGACCGCCTCCGGCAGCGGCGGGAACGCCGCGCTCCAGAGCCTGCTTTCCGGGATCACCGTGACCCCGCCGGCAAACTGGAACGAAAACAACCACCCCGGCGGGCTGGAGTTCGACACCGTCCTCACCACCTACGCCCCCGGCGGCCAGCAGAACGTCGAACACGTCATCGTGAGCCAGCCGGTCACGCCGGTGACGGATGCCTCGACCCTCACGCCCGCGGCGCCGGACGTGGACGAAGGCGCCCCCGTGCCGATCACGCTGGCCGTCAGCAACCCCGCGGACGGCCCCGCAACCGGCATCGTCGAGGGCAAGCTCTACATCCGGCTCGACGAGACAAACATGGACACGCCCGGGACACTCCTTCACGAGGGGAACCCGGTCGCCGCCCAGGCGATCTCGGGCGTCCCCGGCATCCCCGACGGCACCTACTACGTCGTCGACGGCGTGGACAACGGCGAGACGGTGCCCCTGTCCTACCTGCCGGGGGGACACGCATCGGGAACCGTCACCCTGACCGCCACCCTGGTCTCCCAGGAAGCCGGGGCGGCCAACCTCGTGACCAGCACCGTGACCGACAGTTTCAACGTGAACCCGGTAAACAGCGGCTACGACCTCAGCGCCGGCGACATTGCCGGAAACGAGGACACCCGGATCCAGCTCGACCTGTCCGGGACCGGCCTCGTCGACACCGACGGCTCCGAGGACACGGTCGCCGCCACGCTGGGCAAGGTCCCCGACGGCTACCTCGTCTACGTCGGGTCAAGCGCCGCCTCCGCGACGCTGGCGTCGAACATCGGCGACGACGGGTCCGGCACCAACACCTGGGCCCTGCCCCTCGAAAACGGGGCCCTGCCGGCCTACATCGCCATCCTGCCGCCCGAAAACGCCAGCGGTGAAGTCAGCGGGCTCACCCTGACCGTCCTCTCCGGGGAGGAGGGCCTCGAGCCGGTCCAAAGCACCGCCACGTTCGATCTCCTGGTGAACCCGGTCGCGGACGGCCTCAGCCTCTCCCCGAGCCTCTCCTTCGGAACGGAGGGAGACCCGGTTTCCCTGAACCTGAACGCCACGATGCTCGACGCCGACGGCTCCGAAAGCGTGACCCTCCAGCTCTCGGGACTCGGGGAGCACGCCGACTTCTTCGCCGGGAGCACGCGCCTCTCGACCTCCTACGACGCGGGGTCCGACACCTACACCCTGTCCGGCATCGCCCCGGGCGACATCAACGACCTTTCCGTCATCCAGAGCGCGCGGAGCGCCTCGGTGAACGTCACGGCCTACACGGTGGAAAACACCAACGGGGACCTCTCCCCGTCCTCCTCGGCGAGTGTTACCGTCAACATCGCCCAGGAAGCGGCGACCGCCGGCAACGACACCCTGCTTTACGACGGAAGCCGCTCCTATGACGGACTGTCGGGCATCGACACCCTCGTGCTGAGGCCCGGGGAAAGCATCGACTTCGGGACCGACCCGGCGATCCGGAACATCGAGATCCTGGACCTGGCGAAAAGCGGGAGCAACCACACCCTCGACAACCTGTCGATCCAGGACGTCCTCGACATCACCGACGCCAACCACACCCTGACGATCCTGGGCGACGCCGGCGACAGCGTCAACCTGGTCGACGACGGCCAGTGGAGCCACTCGGGGCAGGTCACGGAAAACATCAGCGGCGTCGACATCACCTTCGACGTCTACACCCACGGGATTTTCACCGACGTAACGGTTAAGATACAGGAAGAGATCAGCGACGCCCTGTCCTAGGGGAGCCGCGACGAAGGGGGGCACGACGGATGGACAGTCGAGAACTGAAAAACTGGCTGACGGCCCAGGGTGCGGCGGTCGCGGGCGTGGCGGACCTGGCGGAAATGGCCGTCTACCCGACGATCCCCGAAAACCTGCTGGACGGGTTCAAGAGGGGCGTATCCTTCGGAATCCCGATCCCCAAGGGCTCCCTGGCGGACGTGAAGGACCGCTCCACGCCGCTGTACCTGCACGCCTACGACACCGTCAACAGCCTGCTGGACCACCTGGCCTTCCGCACCGCCAACCTGCTGGAGAAGGCCGGCGGAAAGGCCCTGGCCATCCCGGCCTCCCGCACCCTCGACAGGGTGACGCACCGGGGCAACGTGTCCCACAAGGCCGTCGCGCGCAGTGCTGGCCTGGGATGGATCGGCAAGAACATCCTGCTGGTGAACCCCGACTTCGGCCCGCGCCTCCGTTTCGCCACGGTGCTCACGGACCTCGAGCTGGAGGCCGACGCCCCGATCGACCGCGACTGCGGCGCCTGCACGAAATGCAGGGACGCCTGCCCGGCCAAGGCCATCAAGGGCGTCATCGCGAAGCCCTACCCGGCCGAGCGCGAGACCTGCGTGGACGTCGAGGCCTGCTCGCTGAAGCTGAAGGAATTCGCATCGGAACTGGGGAAGGATATCTGCGGCGTGTGCATCCGGGTCTGCCCCTTCGCTAGGGTGTAGCCCCTGCAATAACCGGCTTTTCCGTTTTCAAGGCGTTTTCTATTTCTTGAACAGGGTGGAGTGATCCCCTATCCTGACGAGTACCACTTCTCATGGCCGTTTGCGATATTTGGACATGAGTTCTTTCGCGTCCGTGTAGACCTCTCCTTCGCCCCGTTCCGCGGCCCGGAGGGCTTCCACCGTTTCCTCGTTGGGGATTCTCAAATCAAAGGGAAGGCCGCGATGCAGGGTTACCTGCTTGAGGAACAGGCGGACAGCCTCTGACGGGGACAATCCCACCGCCTCAAGGATCTTTTCCGCTTCTTCCTTCACGGACAGGTCAACCCTTGCACGGATCACGGCTTCCTTTTTTCGCGCACTTTTCTTCCTAGAACCTTCCAGCGTCGGTACCATGAGACTCACTCCCTTTGTGCTTATTGTAGCACAAACGAGCCACGAAATCGCACAAAATCATTAATCTCCGCCCGTCCACGATGTGGAACAACGGACTCAACGGCACATGACCCTCTTCCACTACAAGGCCTGCGTCTACACCCGGATTCGGGGGATCGTCCCGTTGAGCCCTGGCAAAACGCGTTGTAGAATGGGTTCACACGACGACCGCAAGTATAGACAAAGTAGATACGTCCGATGCACCGTTGAGAAACGGGGGAGAAAATGATGATGACAGCGAAGACCAGGAGCCGAAGGCTTGCCGTCGCAGAGGCCAGGATCATGCGCTGGGGGAACAGCCTGGCGATAAGAATCCCGGCTGCGCTGGCGAAGCGGGTGAAGCTGGATGTGGGAACCTGCGTCGAGTTGCTCGAGACCGCAGAAGGCTTCAAGGTGCAGAAGCAACCCTGCCAACCCACCCTCGAGGAGTTGCTCAGCCGGGTAACGGACGAAAACCGGCACGAAGCGGTCGATTGGGGACGCCCGACGGGCAATGAGGTGTGGTAGGGGGGATGCCTGGTAGCGGAAGGGACGAGAAAAAAATGAGCGACGAATGGGTACCGGACGCGGGAGACATTGTCATCGTGGATTTCGACCCGCGGGTGGGTCACGAGCAGGGTGGAAATCGTCCGGCGGTCGTCCTGACGCCGCAATCCGCCAACAGGGTCCTGGGCATGTGCACCGTCTTGCCGGTTACTTCGCAGGAAAAGAACTACCCCTTTGAAGTCAGGCTCCCGCAACCGGGAAAAGTGACGGGGGTCGTGTTGTGCGACCAGATCAAGAGCATGGACTGGCGCTCCAGAAACCTGAAAAAAGCGGGAACGATCCCGCAGTCGACGCTTCAAGCCATACGCGTTATGGTTAAAACGCTGCTGGGCCTGTAGCCTGAGGAGGAGAAACCCTTGCCGGGAAAAGAACTGGGAAAACAGAAGAACCTGCTTTTGGGCGTCGTCGGGGCGTGCTTCCTGTGGAAGGGTTTCGCCGTGGGCATGGGGACCCTCCTGGGGTGGGTGTTCCTCCTCCCCGGGGCCGCCATGATCGGGATGCTGGGGGCCGCCTTCCTGAACAAGAAGGACGGCTAGCGGTCCCGGAAGCCTACATCCCCAGCTTGAACTCCTCCAGCAGCTCGACCAGGAGAATCAATACCAGAAAGAGGCTGGCATCCAGGATCGCCCTGTTCATGACCGGCAGGGTGACCTGGACGGATTCCCGCGAGCGGTAGTTCGAAAGTTTCGGAATAAGCCTGGGCGTTTCCTTCCTGTAGGCTTCATAGGCCGGCCCGAAGATCCCGGCGAGCCGCCGCTCTTCCCCCCTGATCACGAAATGGTAGTAGCCCCAGAAAACCGGCACCATGAGCGCCGCCAGCCAGGGGTTCTCCGCCGCCAACATCAGCCCCACGGCCCCGATGAAGGAAAACAGGTACAGGGGGTTCCGGCAGACCGAGAAGGGACCGTCCGTGACCAGTTCCGTGTCCTTCCGGTTGCAGATGAAAAGGGACGTCCAGATGCGGCCGACCGCGGCGACGATCAGCATGGCGAAACCGCCGTATTCCATGACCGGGGACCATGGCGAGCCCTCGCTGATGGGAGTCCTGAAAAGGATGACCAGCATGGGAACCGTGACCAGCCAGCTGATGAGCCTCCTGTGCCGTTCGAAGAAATTCTTCAAAACCTCGCCTCCGATTTTTCCGCTTCAGCCGAAATAAACGGGCTTGTCACGCATCTTGGAATTCTAGCGTGGAAACCCCCGAGGGGTACTCGGTAGAAATACTTAGCTTTTGGCCAGTTCCTCCACCTGCCGCAGGCCCTATAATGGTTGTCGATTAAACCCAACCCTACATCGAGAACGAGGTGAATCGACACGATGCCGCCGCAAAAACGGATCGCCCTTTTCCTTGCCCTGCTGGTCCTCCTCCCCGGTGCCATCCTTTTCTCGCCTTCGCCCTGCCTTTCCGCCACGCAGCAGCATTTCTACCACCCCATTTACTACCCGACCATCGAAGAGGCCTACGCCGCGATCCGCAACATGCGGGGACAGTTCGTCGGCTGGAAAAGCACCCCTCCCCAGAAAATCGAGCTGGACCGCTACGGCCTGACCATTTCCGGGACCCTGGACTACACAACCACGGTCAAGGAGTGGGTCGGGGGCACCTTCAACGGCAGCTGGAAGGACGTCCAGAAACCCGTCCACGTGGAGGAGCTGAACATCATTCCCTTCGACCGGCTGGCCGAACTCCAGCTGAACTATTACCCCGACCTCGAGAAGGAATACAAGTGGGGCGTGTGCGCGATCGTGAAAGGGTCCAACGACCCTCCCGCCTTCCGTACCCCGACCCGTGAAATGGCCGAGATCCTCTACAACGCCATCGCGAGCTTTGCGGCCGCGTCCGGACACCCCGTCAACATGGCCAGGGTCGGGGCCTACTTTCGGGACGTGACCTCCGAGGACGTGAAATCCAGGGACCTGCAGGCCATGGGCCTGACCGAACCCAACGGGGTGATCGTGAACTACGTCATGGAGGATAGCCCGGCGAAAACCGGCGGCATGCAGGTCGGGGACATTATCGTGGCCTGCAACGACACGCCCCTGGTAAATTACGAGCAATGGCACCGCGACTTGTGGCCCAAAGCCGGGTCGATGACCTTCAAGGTCCTGAAAAAGGACGGCGCGACGACCCGGCTGCTGGAACCCGTCCCCGAGGAAAAACTTCCCAAACCCCCGGCAACCCTGACTTTCACCGCCCCCGCCGCCGCGACGGAGGGGCAGAAGCCGCCGAAACTCGGCCTGTCGCTGCGGATCCCGAACGACGCCGAAAAACAGGGCATGAAGGGCAAGACGGGGGCCGTGGTTTCCGCGATCACCCCCGGCGGGCTCGCCGAGGCCGCCCGCCTTCAGGTCGGCGACATCCTCCTGGAGTGCAACGGCAAGCCCATCCCCGGCCCGGAAGGCCTGGGAGCCCTGCTGACGCCGAAGGAAAACACGTTCACGGTGATGCGGAAGGGGAACGTGCTGACGGTGAAACTGGCACCCGAGGTTTCGTACTGAACCCCAGAAAAACAATTGGAAAACAGACGGCCCCCGGGATAAGCCGGGGGCTGTTTTTTTATCTATTAAATTCCATGCCAAAAGAGATGTTCAGAGTCAAGGGAAGCTGGAGCAGGTTTTTTTATTAGAACGATTTTAGATAAACATCTCAAAAATCAGGGATTTCCTGATGGTGCCTATCCTTGTTTGGGTGTAAGGTTAATTCTTGTGAAAAAGGAGTTTTGACACCGACTTATGTTGTCGCTATCCCACCCTATCTTGAGAACGGGGGCAAGAGGCTGTAATCGAAGGAAATCCTTCCAACAGGAGGCTTTCGAATGCC
>CAYRNZ010000051.1:0-10711 GCA_964425765.1 uncultured Synergistaceae bacterium | reverse complement strand
CTTCTACAGGTTCATTTCCCAATGGGGTCTACCATTTCCCAATGGGGTCAGACCTTGATTTTGACCGTATGTATCCAATAGAACCAGGGGGTCAGGTCTTGAATTCACGCATCGGCAGGCAAAATGCGTGAATTCAAGACCTGACCCCCGGTTTTGGTGACCCGGTTTTACCCCGCGATGCCCCGGGGAACGGGGAGGTCGAGCATCGTGAGAAGACCCGGGCGGGCTTTCATGACCAGCGGGATCGTGTTGACGACCAGGGCGATGGTGCCGATACCGCCTGGGATCTCCGGCTTGACCTCGAGGCGAATGTCGGGGGTTCCGAAGATCTCGACCGTGTCGCCGGTGGCTACACCCTCGAGGTGCGGGTGGATCTGCTGGGGGTGGATCATCTCGACGACGAGTTCGTTCCCCCGGTAGCCGTAGCCTGTCTGCCGGCACCCGGCCACCATGCCCGGCTCCACGACGATGCCCTTTTCTTCCCTGAGGACACCGGAGACGATCGGTTCGCGGAACTGTTCGATGCGGTCGACGCCGAGACCCAGGGCGTCGGAGACCATGGCGATGGACTGGACGAATCCCACGTGTCCTTCGACCTTCCCTTCGGACACACCCCGCCTGAAAGCCTCCTCGGTGAGCCCGACCCCCTGTTCGCGCAGGACCGTCGGGCCGAAAGGAGCCAGGTCGTTGACCCGGGTCACCCGAACCCGCTTCACGTCCGTGCAGGCCGCGCTCATGACGATGGGCAGCAGGTCCATGACGAACCCGGGGTTGATCCCCGTTCCCAGGACTGCGACGCCTTTTTCCCGGGCGGCTGCGTCTATCTGGGCGCAGAGTTCCGGCTCGGCGGGCCACGGGTAGGCCATTTCCTCGGCAGTTGTGATCACGGCCTTGCCACCCTCCAATACCTCCATGACCCTCGGGAACACGTCCCTCACGAGGGAGGCCGTTGCGATGACGACGAGGTCCGGGTCCGCAGCCATCGCTTCCTCGAGGCTCGCGACAACCGGGACTTGTTCCCGGGCGCCGAGTCCCGTGAAATCGGACAGGGGCCGCCCGATCTTGGCCGGGTCCGTGTCGACGGCTCCCACGATCTCCAGCGCCGGTTTTTCACCGATGGCCCGGGCGATCCCGGCCCCCATGGCGCCCACGCCCCAGACGGCGATCTTCAACGGTTTCATGCGCTTGCCTCCCTTTGGCTGGGAATCTCCCCGGTTTCCGGCTGGAAGCGGAAGAGGCCGGTCAGGGATTGGAAAAAGGAACGGCTCCAAACGGCATCAAGGTCTTGCGGGGACTTCAGGAAAGGCGATACGTCCCGAATCGCCTGCCTTATGTCCAGCGATTCGACCGCTGAAGCGTATCGTTCGAAAAAGTCGATGGTGCTGAGAGGCTTTTCGCCTGTCCAGTCTCCGGAAGCCCTCATCCGCTGCTCCAAATGAGGGAGATCTAGGGTCGTTTTCCGACCAAGAAACCAGACCATGTCGTACCAATCACGCCCCTTCACCCGTGTTTTCCATTTCCTGTACAGTACGGCGTGCATTTTCCCGGCAAAGGCGAAAGGCTCACGGTAGCTTCGCACCGGAAAAGGGATCGGCAAAAGGACGGGGAAAAGGGCCGTTTCGAAACCCCGGGGAGGGTTCGTGTCGACTTCGAGCTTGATCTTCAGTCGTTTCCCGGGGGGGAAGCCTGCCAGGATCTCCCGGGGTACTTCAAAGAGTAGCATCTGCCCTAGGGTTTCAGCTTTCAGGAAAGCGGATTGGACGGCGCTTTCCCGCGTTTTCTCGTGAGGCACGAAATCCACCTGGACACCCAACTCTTCCATCGTTCTCACGACCCTTTCCCGGAAAGGATCGAATGAAAAGCCGGCATTGGGTTCCAGCAGGGAAAAGTCCAGGTCCTCCGAGTACCTGTCCAGTCCTTGCAGGATCCGAAGGGAGCTGCCGCCGTAAAACGCGGCCTCTTTGAAAAAACCTCCCTTCCAGAGTGCGTAAAGCGCCGTTTCCTGGAGGATTTCCCGAAAGGCGTTTTCAGCGTCCTCGGTGGTCAGGAACTGGTAACGGCCGAGCATGCGCTTGACGGCATCATGCATCGCTGCCACTCTCCTTCCCGGCGGTGGACAGGGATTCGGCTAGGGCTGCGAGTTCCGTTAACTTCCGGCTGCGATAGGCACCGGCAAGGGCGTGCAAAACGGCGGGAGACATCCCTGAAAGAGAGGATTTCTCCATGCGAAGGGCGTCGAAAAGGAAGGCCTCAAGATCCTGCCGATTTCTCAGGGGCAAGCCCCGTTCGGCCTGTACCCTGTCTGCGAGAGCCTTTTCCGGTGTTGCGATGAAAAAGGATGGGCCCGCTTCGGGGATGGAAAGATCCAGGCCGATGGGGAACGCCTCCACGGGGACTTGCCTATAGGAGAAACGCCCCAGGGGGGTCTCGAGGGTCCGATCCGGGTTGGGAGAGACCGACGTGACCGAATGAACCTGTTCCGGGATCAGGGCATGATGGGCGAGGGCGGATTCCATCGAGACGCAGGAAGGGGAGCACAGGAGGTTGGCAAGGTAGAATCTCGAGAGAGGGCGGCGGCGATAGGCCTTTCCCATGACGTACCATCCGGGCCAGACTCGCTGGATGATCCCCGCCTTTTCGAGCCTCGCGATCTTGTCCCAGGGCTTGGCATAATCCTTCAGGACCTCGAGGAGAAGATCCTGCCCGAACTCCTCAAAATACAGTCTTTCGACGATATCCTTGTCCCTAAGTTTCACAGGGAGCCTCCTTATGAAAAACTAATCATATTGTACCCTTCCATTCCACAAAAACAAGAGTAGAGACAGTTATTATAATTAAAAAATAGGGGAGAAAGGGCTCCTCCAACAGCGACAATGGAATGCCCGGAGTAAAGCCTCATGGTACGATCATAGGTGTTTCCAAGGGTGTATCTGCTAGGGAGGTTTTTCGATGAACGAGCGCTACTACGAACGAATTGCCCGCGAGGCGGGGATCGGGGCGGGGCAGGTGAAGGCCGCCGCGGAGCTTCTGCAGGACGGGGGAACGGTCCCCTTTATCGCCCGTTACCGCAAGGAAGCCACGGGCGCCCTGGACGAAGTTCAGATCACCGCCGTGCGCGACCGCCTGGAGCAGCTGGCGGAGCTGGACAAGCGGCGCGAGGCGGTGATGAAGTCGCTGGCGGAACGCGACCTCCTGACCGGCGAATTGAAGGCTTCCCTGGAGGCGGCCGAGACCCTGACACGGGTGGAGGACCTGTACCTGCCCTTCAGACCGAAGCGCCGGACCCGGGCTTCGATCGCCGTCGAGCGGGGGCTCGAGCCGCTGGCCGACCTTTTGCTGGAAGCCTCTGCAGGGGCTTCGGCCTGCCCGGATCCCTTTACTGAGGCGGGCCGTTTCGTCGATCCGGACAAAGGGGTTCCCGACGCGGAAGCCGCCCTGGGAGGAGCCCGTGACATCGTGGCCGAGAAGGCCACGGAGGATCCCAGGGCCCGTCACGCCCTGCGCCTGCTTTTCGTCCGAAGGGCGGCTTTCGCCAGCCGTGCGGTGAAGGGCAAGGAGGAGGAAGGGGCCAAGTACCGCGATTACTTCGACTGGAAGGAGCCGGCAGTGAAGGCCCCGTCCCACAGGATCCTGGCAGCCTTCCGCGGGGAGGCCGAGGGTTTCCTTTCCCTTTCATTCATGCCTCCCGAGGGAGAGGCCCTGTCGGCCCTCGAGGGGCTCTTCGTGAAGACGGTCTGCGCGGCGGCAGAGCAGGTGAAGGCAGCCCTGGCGGACGGCTATGCCCGCCTGGCTGGTCCCTCGATGGAGACGGAGCTTCGGGGCGTGCTCAAGAAGAAGGCGGACGAAACGGCGGTGGCCGTCTTTGCCCGGAACGTGCGCGAGGTGCTGATGGAATCGCCCCTGGGGCAAAAATCCGTTTTGGCCGTGGACCCCGGGATCCGCACCGGCTGCAAGCTCGCTGTTCTGGACGCGCAGGGGCGGCTGCTGGAGACCTCGATCATCTACCCCCTGAGGGGGAAGGGGGACCTGGAGGGCGCGGCCCGCACGGTCGCCGAAATCCTGTCGCGGCATCACGTGGAGGCCGTGGCGGTGGGCAACGGCACGGGAGGCCGCGAGACGGAGGACTTCCTAAAAACCCTGGACCTGCCGGGGCGGCCCGTCGTGGTGCTGGTCAACGAAAGCGGGGCCTCGGTCTACTCGGCTTCCGAGGCGGCCCGGGAGGAGTTCCCGGACCAGGACCTGACGGTGAGGGGGTCCGTTTCCATCGGCCGCCGGCTGCAGGATCCCCTGGCGGAACTGGTGAAGATCGACCCGAAGTCCATCGGCGTGGGGCAGTACCAGCACGACGTGGACCAGAAGATGCTGAAACGGGCGCTGGACGACGTGGTGAGCCTCTGCGTGAACCGCGTGGGGGTCGAGGTGAACACCGCGAGCCGGCAGCTTTTGACCGCGGTCTCGGGGGTGGGTCCGGCCCTGGCCGCCTCCATCGTGTCCTATCGGCAGGAGAACGGCCCGTTTGCGACCCGGGCGGAGCTCCGCAAGGTCCCCAAGCTGGGGCCGAAGGCCTTCACCCAGGCGGCGGGTTTCCTCCGCATCCGGGGCGGCCGCGAGCCCCTGGACGCGAGCGCCGTCCACCCGGAATCGTACGGCGTGGTGAAATCCATGGCGAAGGACCTGGACTGCACGGTGGCCGACCTGATGGCGAACGCCGAGCTGCGAAAGCGTATCGAGCCGGAACGCTACCTGGGGGGCGAGACGGGTTCCTACACGCTGAAGGACATACTGGAGGAACTGGAAAAACCGGGGCGCGACCCGCGAGAAAGCTTCGAGGCCGTGGAGTTCTCTCCCGAGATCCGGGAGATCGGGGACCTCGTCGAGGGGATGGAACTGGCGGGCGTGGTGACCAACGTGACAGCTTTCGGCGCCTTCGTGGACGTGGGCGTCCACCAGGACGGGCTCGTCCACGTGAGCGAACTGTCGAACCGGTTCGTGAAGGACCCCTCGGAAGTCGTTCGGGCCGGCCAGCGCGTCCGCGTGAGGGTGGTCTCCGTGGACAGGGCCCGCAACCGCATCGGGCTTTCAATGAAGGGGCTGGCTAGTCGAGGATGACCTCCGTGATCTTTCGCTTCGGCGGCTTCGGTTCGTCTGTCATCCGTGCCTTTTCGACCTCGACGGCGAACTCCTCCGGCTTGGAGGTCCAGAAGGCCTTGCGGGTTGCCCATTCCCTGCGAAAATTGCGGAACCACTCCCTCCTGAAGTGGTTTTCCAGCAGGTCGAGGGGTTCCGGGGTCGGGGCGGAGAACACGAATCCCTCCGTCATGTCGCTGAGGCGCAAGGTCCAGGGGCGAACGGGCTCGTAGGCGGAATCGGCCTTGCCGGTCCTGGTCCAGAGTGTGACGGCGTCGGTGGCCAGGGCCATGCAGTTGGCCACGATGTAGTCCGGGTCGGAAAAGAAGACCCTCGACTCGACCTGCTCCTGGGGGTCAAGGTCCAACCGGAGCGCGAGGGTGTGCCCTGCGAAGGCGAACCCGAGATGCGGGTCTTTTTCGGCAGATAAGTCCAACGGGATGCACCTCTTCCGTGGAAAGGGACATGGCCGGGAATAAACGACCCAGCCTGCCAATTATACTGTCTGGCATTTGAAAGATAAACTGAAGCCATGAAACAAGTTATAAAACCGGGGCGGTTCGAGCCGCCGGCAGGGAGGAATGGATATGACCGGGTTCAGGGACTTGCAGGGTGAAATCGAACGTTTCCTCGACGGGCGGGCGGAGGAGATGGCCGCCCTGAGCGACCGCCTGGGGAAGAATCCCGAGGTGTCGGGAAAGGAATTCGAGAGCAGCCGAATTTTCGCCGAAACGCTGGCAAAGGGCGGTTTCGAGGTGGAGGTTCCCTTCATGGGGATCGAGACGGCCTTCATGGCGAAAAAAAAGTGCGGCCAGGGAGGCGTGGTGGCCTTATTGGCGGAATACGACTCGCTGCCCGGGATCGGGCACGGCTGCGGCCACAATCTGCACGGGAGCCTGTCGGTCTACGCGGGCCTGGCGCTGGCCCGGGCCGTCGAGAAAACGGGGGGCGAGGTCTGGGTCGTGGGGACCCCTGCGGAGGAAACCGACGGGGCCAAGGTGCCCATGGCGCGGGAAGGGGTGTTCGACGGGGCCGACCTGGCCATGATGTTCCACTCGAACGCGGGAAAGAGCTACGTCGACATGCGGGTGCTGGCGATCGAGGCCTTCGAGTTCGTCTTCAAGGGCCGTACGGCCCACTCCGCCGCCGCCCCCTGGGACGGGGTCAGCGCGCTCAACGCCCTGAGGCTGTTCCTCAACGCGGTGGACATGCTGCGGCTGCACCTGAGGCCAACGAGTCGTGTCCACGCGGTCGTCTCGGAGGGCGGAACCGCGCCGAACATCATCCCAGACAGGGCCGCCTGCTTCGTGGAAGCGCGCTCTCCGCGGCTTGAAGGCGCGGACGAGCTTTTCGGCTTCATCTTCGACTGCGCCCGGGGGGCCGCCACGGCAACCCGGACCTCCGTGGAGTGGAGGCAGGCGGCCCAGCCCTTTGTCGACCTGCGGCCCAACCTCCCGGCCGAGGAACTGGCCAGGGAGATGCTGGAGGCCTACGGTTTCACGTGCGTCCCGGGTCCCGGGGCCGAAGGATCCTCCGACGTGGGAAACATCTCGGCGAGATGCCCGGTCATCCACCCCATGGTGGACATCACCGGCCGGCCGGTCACCATCCACACGCACGAGTTCGCCCAGGCGACTTTTGCCCCCGAGGCCCACGATGCCCTCCTGCGCGGTTCCAAGGCCCTCGCCTCCATCGGCCTTGCCGTGCTGACCGACCCGGCCCTGCGCGACCGCATTCGCGCCGCCTTCACCGAAAATCGGGACAGGTACTAATTCATTGCGTTCACATTCACAAGCGGGTTGGACGAGCGCGAGGTATGAGCAGTAAAACGAGGACGAGGTCCCGGAACAGTGGGCAAAAGCGGATGAAATCCGCCCTTTTGCGTGTCGGGGTGCTGCTGGGCTGTTGGGGGGCGATCCTTGCGCTGGGGGCTTTCCTCTTGCCGGTATCCCAAGCCTGGGGGCAGGCGAAGCCGGGTTCGCCGGTGATCCTGGCCTGGGACCACGTCCGGACGGAGCCCCCGAACCTCGAGGCGGACCCGCCTCACCGGGCGGTGGACGTGCTGAGCCCCACCTGGTTCGTCCTTTCGGCGGCGGATGGCTCGGTGGCCTCGAAGGCCGACCCGGCATACGCCGCGAACGCTATAAAGATGGGGATCCGCGTGGAACCCCTTTTCGCCAACGGTTTCGATCCCGACCGCACAAGGGCGTTCCTGGCCGACGCTGCCGCGCGGGCCCGCTCCGTGAAGACCCTGGCCGGTTTCTGCAGGAGCCTCGGCCTCGACGGCATCAATATCGATTTCGAGAACGTCTACGACGACGACCGGGACCGGCTCACCTCCTACGTGGCGGAACTGGCCACGGCCCTTCGACAGCTGGGGCTGCGGACGTCGATCGACGTGACGGTGGCTTCCGAAAAGCCCAACTGGTCGGCCTGCTATGACCGGGAAGCCCTCGGGCGGATCGTCGACGCCGTGGTGCTCATGGCCTATGACGAGAACTGGAAAGGCGGGCCCGTCAGCGGGCCGGTGGCGTCCATCGGCTGGGTGGAACGGGCTGTTTCGGAACTGGCAAGGCTGGTGCCGCCCGGCAAAATCTGGCTCGGGGTTCCACTCTACACCCGTGAGTGGGAGGAAACACCCGTCGACGGGCAGTGGAAAAAAACGGGGGCCCTGGCCCTTTCGATGGCGGACGCCGAGACCCGTCTCGCTCGAAATGGCGCTTCCGTCGCCTGGGATCCCTCGCTGGGGCTCCGCTACGGGGAATACCTCAAGGACGGGAAGCGCTACCGGATTTGGCTGGAGGACGAGCGTTCCCTGGCGCTGAAGGCGGGTCTCGTGACGCGGTACGGCCTGGGGGGTGTGGCGGCCTGGCGGCGCGGGTTCGAAAAACCGGCGGCCTGGAAGGTGCTGGGAGAACTCAAGAAGGGGGTTAAGCCGCTCGGGGCGGGCCAACCGGCACAATGAGCCGAACGGCGGAATGAAAAAAGAAAAACAGGAGGGGCCGGAAAGCGACCGGCCCCTCCGTTTTTTTCATGTGAATGTGAACGCAATGAATTTGTACCTGTCCCGAATTAGGCCTCCCAGGTTTCGCCGCAGCGGTCGAGGATCTTCTGCCAGTCGGCGTCGACGTCGGCCTGGATCTGCTCGAGCAGGGCCTTGGAGGCGTCGCCCTTGAAGAGGTGGCGGAAGCGGCCCTGGGGCTTGAGGAACTCCTCGATGGGAACGCGCTTCTTCGGCTTGTAGGTGAGTTTCCACACGCCGTCGACGACCTCGTAGATCGGCCAGAAGCGGGTCTCCGCCGCCAGTTTGCAGATGTCCTGCTGCAGGCCCGGGTCCATGCCCCAGAAGAGGACGCACGGCACGAGGATGTTGACGAACGCCGGGCCTGGGGTCTCCACGGCCTTCTTCACCTTGTCGGCCACGTCGGTGGCGTTGAACAGCGTGGTCTGGGCCACGTAGGGGACGTGGTGGGCTTCCGCGATGGCGGTGAGGTCCTTGGGCTTCTGCAGCTTGCCGGGGATGACGCTCCCGGCGGGGGAGGTGGTGGCGTTGGCCCCCTTCGGGGTGGCGCTGCTGCGCTGGGCGCCCGTGTTCATGTACCCGCCGTTGTTGTAGCAGATGTAGGTGAAGTCGTGCCCCCGCTCCAGGGCCCCGGAAAGGGCCTGTAGCCCGATGTCGTAGGTCCCGCCGTCGCCGCCGAAGGCGACGAACTTGATGTCACGGTCGATCTTGCCGCGTTTTTTCAGCGCCACGTAGGCGGCTTCCACGCCCGACACGCCGGCCCCCGCGTTCTCGAAGGCCGTGTGGATCCACGGCACCCTCCAGGAACTGAACGGGTAGACCGTGGTGGAAACCTCCAGGCAGCCCGTGGCGTTCACGACCACGATCGGCGATTCGACGCCCATGAGCCCCTGGTGCACCGCCGTGGGGGCGCCGCAGCCCGGGCACATGCGGTGCCCGTTGGTCAGGGGGCTTTCCTTCTGCGTGTAGTCCTTGATCCGGATGGCCATCTCTTTCCCCCCTATTCCAGCAGTCCCAGGTAGCGCTCTTCGCGGGAGACCTTCCCCGCGGCGAGGTCCATGAACAGGTCCCGGGCATACTGCGGGAAGAAGTCCCGCCCGCCCAGGCCGTAGACGCACGACTGCACGGGGATGTTCTTCCCGGAGTCGTAGAGGGCGCTCTTGATTTCAGCGGCCAGCGGGGCCGTGCCGCCGATGCTCAGGGCCCGGTCCAGGACCGCGACGGCCTTCGCGTTGCCCAGGGCCGCGGCGGCCTCTTCCGCCGGGAAGGGCCGGAACATCCGCACCCTCAGGCAGCCGGCCTTGATCCCCTGCTCGCGCAGTTCGTCCACGACGTCCTTGACCACGCCGGAGGCCGACGACATGACCACGACGACGAAGTCGGCGTCCTCCGTGCGGTACCGGTCGAGCTTGGGGTAGAACCGTCCCGAAAGGGCCTCGTATTCCTTCGCGACCCCGTCGTAGACCTTGAGCACGTTCTTCATGGCCTCGACCTGCTGCCGCTTGATCTCGAAGTAGTACTCGGACATGACGAACGACCCGTAGGTGACGGGTTTCGTGATGTCCAGAAGCGGGTGGTCCGCGTCGCGCTCGCCGACGTAGGCCTTCACCGCCGCGTCGTCCAGCAGGTTCACCGGCTCGAACCCGTGGCTCGTGATGAAGCCGTCCTGGCAGACGAAGACCGGAGAGAGCACGTCCTTGTGCTCGGCCAGGCGGATGGCCAGGATGGCCGTGTCGTAGGCCTCCTGGGCGTCCTCGCAGTAGAGGTGGACCCACCCGGCGTCGCGCTCGCCCATGCTGTCGCTGTGGTCGCAGTGGATGTTGATGGGGGCGCCGATGCACCGGTTCACGAGCCCGAAGACGATGGGCGTGCGGAAGCAGCCGGCGATGGGGAAGATCTCGTGCATGAGGGCCACGCCGTTGGCGCTGGAGGCCGTCATGACCCGCGCGCCGGCGGCCGAGGCGGTGACGCAGGCCGTGATGGCGGAGTGTTCGCTTTCAACGGTGACGAAGTTGGTGTCCACCTGGCCGTTGGCCACGAAGTCCGCGAACTTCATGGGGATGTCGGTGGACGGGGTGATGGGGTAGGCGGCGACGACGTCCGGGTTGATCTGGCGCATCGCTTCCGCGAAGGCCCAGTTGCCCGACGTGATTTCCCTGCGAGGCATGGCTTACTCCCCCTTCGCGCAGGCACCGGGGCCTGTGAACTCGGACTCGGGCCGCATCTCGATGGCCTTCTTCGGGCAGATATGCGCGCAGATGCCGCAGCCCTTGCAGAAGAAGGTGTCGATCCCGGCGACCTTTCCGTTTTCGTCCGTCAGCACGGAGCGGTCGGGGCACTGGTTCCAGCAGAGGAGGCACGAAATGCACTTTTCGCCGTCCCAGACCGGGCGCATGCTCCGCCACTGGCCCGTCTCCACGGCTTCGGCGGAAGCCCCGAAGGCGATGCCGCCCATGGGAACGTCCTGCCACTTCTTGGGCTTGGCCATCTCGGCGCTGTTCCCTCGATCCTTCATCCGACCTGCACCTCCTCGTAGCCCCGCCGGATCGCCCGCACGTTCGC
>CAYRNZ010000050.1:0-11045 GCA_964425765.1 uncultured Synergistaceae bacterium | reverse complement strand
GACAATTGGAGGATTTGCAGTCCTCTGCCTTACCACTTGGCTATGCCGCCGCATATCCTTTAAAAATGGAGCGGAAGACGGGATTTGAACCCGCGACCCCAACCTTGGCAAGGTTGTGCTCTACCCCTGAGCTACTTCCGCTCGTCCGGAAAAAAGATGGTGGCGGGACCCAGAGTTGAACTGGGGACACGCGGATTTTCAGTCCGCTGCTCTACCAGCTGAGCTATCCCGCCGCTTCTATACGGAGAGGATCAAAATGTTGGCGGGGCTGACGAGACTCGAACTCGCGACCTCCGGCGTGACAGGCCGGCGCTCTAACCGACTGAGCTACAACCCCGCACCAACTCTGATTGCCAAATATCATTGCTTTTTTGGTGGGCGAAACAGGGTTCGAACCTGTGACCCCCTGCTTGTAAGGCAGGTGCTCTTCCGCTGAGCTATCCGCCCGAACGCGAGGGATAGTATATCCGGCCTTCAAAAACCTGTCAACACGTCGCGGGGATCAAACCGCTCCTTTCCCAGAAGCCCCTGAGGGCGTCGTCCACCTGGTCGAAATCGATGAGGAAGGCGTCGTGCCCTTCGTCGCTTTCGATCTCGTCGTAGGAGGCCCGCATCCCCGCCTTGTCGGCCATGTCGGCAAGTTCTTCCACCTGCCAGGTGGGGAAAAGCATGTCGCTGGAGATCCCCACGGCCAGGAGGTGCTTGCCCGCCAGGCGTTCCAGGGCGGCCTCGGCCCCTCCCCTGCCGGCCCCGATGTCGTGCCGGTCCATGGCCCGGGTGAGGTAAACGTAGCAGTTCGCGTCGAAGCGGCGGACGATCTCCTCCCCGTGGTGGTGCAGGTAGGATTCCACCTGGAACTGGCCCGTCCAGTCTCCCAGGTCCCCGTTTCGCACCTGGCGCATCCATCGCTGGGTGAAGCAGTTTTCGCTCTTGTAGGTGATCATGGCCAGCATACGCGCCATGGCGAGCCCCTTGGCGGGGGAAGGGCCCCCGTAGTAACTCCCGCCGTTCCAGTTCGGGTCCGAGAAGATGGCCTGCCGCTGGACCTCGTTGAAGGCGATGGCCTGGGGATACAGGTAGGCCGGCGCCCCGATGACGACGAGGCGGTTCACGGCCTCAGGGTACAGGATCGCCCATTCGAGGGCCTGCATGCCCCCCAGCGACCCCCCGACGATCGCCCCGATCCGGGGATAACCGAGCTGGTCCAGGGCCGCCTTCTGGGCCTTTACGAGGTCCCGGACCGAGAAGACGGGGAAGTCCATCCCCCAGGGCTTGCCGGTCTCCGGGTTCGTGGAGATCGGCGAGGTGGAGCCGTAGGGGCTGCCGAGCAGGTTGAAGCAGTACACGCAAAGGCGGGTCGTGTCGATGGCCCCGTGAGTTCCGACCACGGGCTCCCACCAGGGGGTGGGCTGCCCCTCGATGACCTCCCCGCTGACCCGGTGGCTCCCGGTCAGGGCGTGGCAGATGACGACGATGTTGCTGCCGTCGGGCTCGGGCGTCCCGTACCGGGAGTAGACCTGCCTGACCCCTTCGAGGGTCCGGCCGGATTCCAGTTCCAGCAGGGGCAGCTCGACGCTTCCGATGATCTCATCGGGCCTGTCTGTCATGCGGGCCCGCCCCCGTTCCGGCTTTCTTGAGGGCCTGGTCCAGGTCCCCGATGATGTCCGCCGCGTCCTCGATGCCGATGCTGAGGCGGATGAGCCCCTCTTCGATCCCGGCGGCAGCCCGGTCTGCGGGGCTGAGCTGCCCGTGGGTCGTGCTGGCCGGGTGCAGGGCCATGCTGCGGGAGTCGCCCAGGTTCGCCACGGAGGCGAACAGGTTCAGCGATTGGAGGAAAGTCCGGCCCGCGTCCACGCCGCCCTTGATGCAGAAGGCGACCATTCCGCCTGAACCGGAGGGCAGGTAGCGGTTTGCCAGGCCGTGCTGCGGGTGGCTGGCGAGGCCCGGGTAGCGGACCCATTCCACCTGCGGGTGCCTTTCGAGGAAGGAGGCGGCCTGCAGGGCGTTCTCGCTGTGGCGGGCCATCCTCAGGGGCAGTGTGGCCAGCCCCAGGTGCAGGAGGTAGGCGTTGAAGGGCGACAGGCACCCTCCCAGGTCGCGGAGGATCGAGCAGCGGATCTTGGCCGCCAGGGCCCCCTTCCCGAACCGGTCCGAGAACACGAGGCCGTGGTAGGAGGCATCCGGGGCCGTCAGGCTCTCCCACTTGCCGGCGGACTCCCAGTCCAGGTTCCCCCCGTCGACGATGGCCCCCGCGATGACGTTCCCGTGGCCGGAGATGTACTTCGTGGCGGAGTGAATGACGATGGAAGCCCCCCACTCGATGGGCCTGCAGAGCGCCGGGGAGGCGAAGGTGTTGTCCACGACGAGGGGGATGCCGTGTTCCCTGGCGATGGCCGCGAGCCCCTCCAGCGGGGCGACGTTCAGGCCGGGGTTGCCCATGGTCTCCGTGATGATGCAGCGCGTTTCGGGCTTCACGGCCGCCCGGACGGCATCCAGGTCGTCGGTCTCGACGATGGTGTTCGACACGCCCATCCGCGCGAAGAAGTTCCGGAGCAGGGTCAGGGTCCCGCCGTAAAGCCGCCTGCCGGCGACGACGTGGTCGCCCGCCGAGCACAGGGTTCCCAGGACATGGGTGAAGGCCGCCTGTCCGGAAGCCGTGGCGACGCAGTCCACCCCGCCTTCCAGCGATGCGAGGGTCTGTTCGAAGGCGGAGACGGTGGGGTTGGAGATCCGCGAGTAGATATGGCCCGGTTCTTCCAGCTCGAAGAGTCGCATGGCCATCTCGGGAGATTCGAACCGGTATCCGGCCGTCATGTAGACGGGCAGCCCGAAGGATCCGGTGGCGCTGTCGTGGCTCCACCCGGCATGCAGGGCCCTGGTCATCATTCCCATCTTTTCTCCCTTGTTTCCCATCATGGCCGATGCACCTCCAAAAAAATGGCCCCTTCCTTTAGAGGAAGGGGCGCAAAAAGATCTTCCTCTCCTATCAAGCAGCGCAACCCGCTGCCGGTCTTGGCACCACACCCCGTGTATACGGGCAGGTTGCCGGGCTTCATCGGGCCGTTCCCTCCGCCGCTCTGGATAAGAGTTCTCTCTGTTACGGTTATTAAGGTTCGGTGGAAATTGGAAGAGATTCTATGATGCGGGGCTTATCCCTGTCAAGGGGTCGTTTTGGTTAAAAGCCGGTCCGCGTTGCCGGACAGGAGGGCCGACATCTGTTCGGGGGCAAGGCCCGCCGCCTCGATGTGGCGCGCGTGGCGCGGCCATTTGATGATGGGAAAATCGCTCCCGAAAAGGATCTTCTCGCCCAGGCCGGCCGCCCAGGCGGCCCGGTAGACCGCGGGCCCGTAGAGGTAGGGCGCCGCCGCCGTGTCGTAGAAGGCGTTCTGGAGAATGACGGCCATCTCCGGCATCAGCTCGTAGAGCCACAGGCCGCCCCCCATGTGGGCGAAGACGACCTTCAGCTCGGGGTGGTTCGTGCAGAGTTCCACCGCTTCCTTCGGCCCCACGGTGCCCTTTCCCGGGTAGGGATGCCCCACCGGCTCCGCGGTGTGGAAGACCGCGGGCATGCCCGCCTCGTGGCAGGCCCCGGCGAGACGCCAGGTCTGGCGGATGTCGGCCGGGTCGAAGCCCTGCCCCTCCGGGAAGAGTTCCCCCACTCCCCACAGGCCCTTCTCCCTGCAGCGGAGGATTTCCTCCTCCGCGCCCTTTGCCAGGGGCGGGACCACCGCGAACCCTTTCACGCGGTCGGGGGCCCGCTGCTGCAGCTCGATGACGGTGTCGTTGCATTCTCGGCACAGGCCGAGATCCCGGAAGGCGAAGCCGAAAACCCAGCTTTCGCTGATCCCGTCGGCGTCCATGGCCGCGAGCAGGTCGTCGCCCGTCGCCCAGCGGTGGGCCTTTCCGCGAACCAGGGTCCCGAAATAGGGCTCGCGCTCGGCGACGGCTTCCCAGTTCGCGATCACCTGTGGCGGGTACACGTGGGCGTGGCAGTCGACGATCCTCAACCGTTCACACTCCCTTCGGGGGACGTGGTCTTGCGGATCAGGGCGGTGTTTTCCATGATACGCCTCGTGGTCTCCGGGCGGTTCATCGTGTAGAGGTGGATCCCGTCGACCCCCGCGGTGAGGAGGTCCACCACCTGGTCGGTGGCGTAGGCCACCCCGGCCTCGGCCAAAGCTTCGGGCGAGTTCGCGTAGCGGGCCATGATGCGGGTGAAGCGGGGCGGGAGCGAGGCGCCGCAGAGCGAAACGATGCGCTGGACCTGCCGGGCGTTCAGCACGGGGAAGATCCCCGCCACCAGGGGAACGGTGATGCCCTTTTTCTCCGCCGCGTCGCGGAAGCGGTAGAAAAGGTCGTTGTCGAAGAAAAGCTGGGTCATGAGGAAATCGACCCCCGCGTCCACCTTCATCTTGAGGTAGTCGAGGTCCTTCCGGGGATCGGCGCACTCCACGTGCCCCTCCGGGTAGGCGGCCCCGCCGATGCAGAAGTTCCCGAAGTGGTTCTCCTTGAGGTAGCGCACCAGGTCGCAGGCGTAGGAAAAGCTGCGCTGCCGGTTGTCCTCCTCCCCGGGCTGGGGGTCGCCCCTGAGGGCCAGGATGTTCTGGACGCCGTCCTCGAGCAGGTCCTCGCAGATTTCGTCGATCTCCCCCGTCGTGTGGGAGCGGCAGGTCAGGTGCGCCAGGGCCTCGATCCCGTAGGCGTTCCTGATGCGCGAGGCGATCTCCACGGTCCGGTCGCGGCTGGTGCCGCCGGCCCCGTAGGTGACGCTGATGAAGGCGGGGGCCAGGTCCCTGAGGGCCTCGATGGTCCGGTAGACACCCTCAACGGGGGCATCGGCCTTTGGCGGGAACACCTCGAAGGAGACGACCGGGCCGGTTTTCCTGAAAAGGTCCCGGATGAACATGGGCTACTCCCCCTTCTTCCCGTCCATGAGACGGTCCACGAGCTTCGCGGCTTCCACCGCGTCCAGGGCAAAACCGTCGGCTCCCGCCTTTTCGGCAAAATGGGCGCTCACGGCGGCCCCGCCGAGGATGAAGCGGCACGGCATCTTGCGGGCCCTGCCCAGCGACACCACGTCCGCCATCCGCTCCACGGTGGTGGTCATCAGGGCGGAGAGCCCCACGATGTCGGCCTTTTCCCGGACCGCCGCCTCGAGGATCGCCTCGGACGGGATGTCCTTGCCGAGGTCGACGACGCGGTACCCCCGGCTTTTCAGCACCATCGCCACGACGTTCTTGCCCAGGTCGTGGAGGTCGCCCTCGACGGTCGCGAGCAACACGGTTCCCCTGGACTGGAGGGTCTTCCCCCCGGAAAGCAGGCGTTCCTCGGCCAGGCGGCAGACGGCCTGGGCCGCTTCCGATGAGGCCAACAGCTGCGGCAGGAAGAAATCGCCGCACTCGTAGCGGGCGCCGACTTCTTCCAGGGCGGGAAGGACCCGGTTCTGGATGAGGTCCATGGGTTCGCCCCCTCCTCCCAGGAAGGCCACTCCCGCGGACACGGCGGCTTCCGTTTCGCCCCTGAGGATCGCCTCTCCTATCCCGGGGAGGGCCGGGGCCTCTGCGGGCTTCTGGGCGGGTTCTTCCGCGGCCTTCGCGGAGGCGATGTAGCGCCTGATGCCGGGGTCCCTCGCGGTCAGCGCGTTGGCCGCGCCGACGCAGGACATGAGGCCGGCGTCCAGGGGGTTGGCGATCACGGCTTCCAGCCCGGCGGCCATGGCCATGGCCAAAAACGTCCGGTTCAGCAAAGCCCGGTTGGGCAGGCCGAAGGACACGTTGCTGATCCCCAAAATGGAACGCGTGCCGAGGGCCTGGAGCCCCCGCAGGCTTTCCAGGGTGACCAGGCCGTTGGTTTCGTCCGCGCCCAGGGCCAGCGTGAGCGGATCGACGAAGAGGGATTTCCTGGGCAACCCGACGCTCTCCGCGGCCTCGGCCGCCTTTTCGGCCAGCGCCAGGCGTCCAGAAGCGCCCTCGGGGATCCCGTTTTTGTCCATGGTCAGGACGACCAGGGCGGATCCCGTCCTGCGCGCGACCTCGAGCCCTCTTTCGAGGGCTTCCGGCTCGCAGGTCACCGAGTTCAGCAGGGGAATGCCGGCGATGCCCCTGGCGACCGCGTCGAAGACGAGGGGGTCGTCGGTGTCGATCGAGAGCGGCATTCCCGAGGCGGCCTCGGCCGCCGCGGCCGCGGCGTTCATGAGGGCAACCCTGTCCATGCCGGGGATGCCGCCGTTGACGTCGATGACGCCGGCTCCCGCTTCCGCCTGTAGGCGCGCCTCCTCCCTCACCGGGGTCCAGTTCCCGGAGATCATGGCGTCCTTCAGGGGGCCCTTGCGGGAGGGGTTGATCCTCTCCCCCACTATCAAAAGCGGATGGCCGGGGCCACAGGGGGAAACCCGGGTGCGGCTGGCGAGGACGGTTTCCCGCGGCGCCTTCCCGGTTAGGGGCTTGAAGCCGGACAACCTCTGGCTGAGAGCCCTGACGTGCGCGGGTGTCGTCCCGCAGCACCCGCCGATGACGGTCGCCCCCGCCTCGGCGAGCTTGGCGCAGGCTTCGGAGAAGGGTTCCGGGCCGAGCCAGTCCCCTTCGGAGGGAAGCCCCCCGTTGGGATACACGAAAACCGGCAGCCCCTCGGCCTCCCGCAGGCGCCGCACGGTGTCGACGTAGGCTTCGGGTCCCACCCCGCAGTTGGCCCCGACTCCCGAGGCCCCGGCGGCGGCGGCCCAGGCCGCAGCCACTTCCGGCGGGGTGCCGGTCATGGTGCAGCCGTTACGGTCGAAGGTGAAGCTCACGACGAAGGGCAGGCCCGCGCCCGCCTCCTTGATCGCCATGACGGCGGCTTTCGCCTCCCGGAGGTCGAGCATCGTCTCCACGAGGAAGAAATCGGCGCCCCCCTCCCGCAGGCCCTGGACCTGGGGCAGGAAGGCCGCCACGGCCTCCCCGAATGTCAGGTCGCCGACGGGCTCCACGAGGCGTCCCATGGGGCCGATGGAACCCGCCACGAGGGCCCTGCCCCCGGCGGCTTTCCGGGCGATGGAGGCCGCCTGGCGGTTGATCTCGTGGGTCTGTCCCCCGAGTCCCCGGTGCGCCAGCTTGACGGCCGAGCCCCCGAAGGTGTTCGTCTCGATCACCAGGGCTCCGGCCTCGAGGTAGGCCTGGTGGATCCCGCCGACGGCGTCCGGGTTGACGAGGTTCATCTCCTCCGGCAGGAGGGGAGGGCGCCAACCGGCCTCGGCCAGCATCGTTCCCATGCCTCCGTCGAGCATGACGACCGAGTCTTTCTCTTTCAGCCAACGGACCAGGTCCAGCATCGTTTTCCCCCCTGTGTGCCGCCGTTTGTTTTCGCCCAGGTCGGCAGGTTTGTTTTAACCAAGCATCATAACGTCAGTTCGCCCCTCTGGCAAGGGATAAAAAAACGGGGAAGGCCGCCAGGGCCTTCCCCGTGAGGTTGCAGGAATTGGGGCCGACTACTTGATCTCGACTTCGGCGCCGGCCTCGACCAGCTTCTTCTTGATCTCCTCGGCCTCTTCCTTGGAGACGGCTTCCTTGACGGGCTTCGGCGGGTTGTCGACGAGTTCCTTGGCTTCCTTCAGGCCGAGGCTGGTGATCTCGCGGACGACCTTGATGGTGCCGATCTTGTTGGCGCCGGGGCCCTTCAGGATGACGTCGAACTCGGTCTTCTCTTCCTCGACCGGGGCGGCGGCGGCAGCGGCCATCGGCATGGCCATCATGGCCGGGGCGGCGGCGGAGACGCCGAACTTCTCTTCCAGGTCCTTGACAAGCTGGGAAAGCTCGAGAACGGACATCTCTTCAATAGCCTTGATGATTTCTTCGCGGGTCATTGATTTCATCCTCCTTGGATTTTTTAGTGGCTCTGCGGGTGGACGGCCTTCTGCCTGTCCATCACCAGGTTAGGCTGCTTTTTCCTTCTGTTCCTGCACCTGCGACAGGCAGGTAACCAGCCCACGGGCGGGGCCGCTGAGAACGGTGACCAGCCCGCGAATCGGCGCGGCCATGGTGCCCACGACCTGCGCGATAAGCTGTTCCCTCGAGGGGAGGTCGGCCAGGGCGAAAACCTGCGCCTGGTTCAGCACATCCTTGCCCATGATGCCGCCCTTGACGACCAGGGCTTCGTTCCCCTTCTCCTTGGAGAAGTCGCGAAGCGTTTTCGCCACTTCCGCGATCTCGCCGTAAACGAGGGTGTAGACGTTCGGTCCCGCGGTCAGTTCTTCCGGAACCGGGTGCCCCATCTCCCCCAGGGCGAGGCGCATGAGCGTGTTGCGGGCGATCTTCATCTCGCCGCCGGCCTTGCGGATCCGGGCACGGATGTCGGTGATCTTCGCAACGGTGAGGCCGCGGTACTCGCAGACGAAAACGGTCTCGGCCTTCTCGAGCATCTCCTTGAGCATTGCGACTTGCTGGATTCGATATTCTGTCGGCAATACATTCACCTCCTTCGTCAAGACATGAAGAATCCCCGGACCCTCCGGGCCCGGGGATTGAAGACGTGCTTTCGAAACGCGGACATGCCGCGCCCTTGCAGTCTATTCCCTGAACCTCGGCGGGCGGAGCGGTCTCCTTTAAGTGCGCGGGGCGCACACCGGCTTTCTGCGGTTCGTTGCTTTCAGTTGTAAAGGTTCACGCCTGGTTCCGGATTACTCGATAACAGCGGCGATCTCCTTCTGGGCTGCGTTCGGGTCGACCCTGATGCCGACTCCCATGGTGGAGGCCACGGAGAAGCTCTTGACGTAGGTTCCCTTCGCGGCCGAGGGCTTCGCCTTCAGGATCGCCTGGAAGAAGGCCCTGGCGTTGTCGTAGAGCTGGTCCGCCGTGAAGGCGGTCTTGCCGACGGCCTTGTGAATGATACCGAACTTGTCCAGCCGGAACTCGACGCGCCCTGCCTTGACTTCCTTGACCGCATCGGCCACGTCGAAGGTGACGGTTCCGGTCTTGGCGCTGGGCATGAGCCCGCGGGGACCGAGGATCTTCCCCAGTTTGCCGACTGACTTCATCATGTCCGGCGAGGTGACGACGGCGTCGAAGTCAAGCCAGCCGCCCTCGATCTTCTGGACCATGTCGTCCGACCCGACGAAATCGGCCCCGGCCTCTTCGGCCTCTTTCAGCTTCTCGCCCATGGTGATGACGAGGACCCTCTTGGTGACGCCCGTCCCGTGAGGGAGGGGGACCGTTCCCCGGACCTGCTGGTCGGCCTGCCGGGGATCCACGCCGAGGCGGACGTGGAGCTCGACGCTCTCGTTGAACTTGGCAGTGGCGTTCGCCTTGCAGAGCTCGAGCGCCTCGCGGAGCCCGTACTGCTTCTGGGGCTCGACATTCGCCTTGATTGCCTTGTACCGCTTGCTTTCCTTTGCCATTTGCGCATACCTCCCTGTGGTCGTCGTGGACCCTTCCGGGCCCTGCCACAACTGCTTCGCCGCCCTAGTCGGCGATCTCGATGCCCATCGACCTCGCGGTGCCCATAATCATCTGCATCGCTGCTTCGATGTCGTTCGCGTTCAGGTCCGCCATCTTCAACTGGGCGATTTCCCTGACCTGGTTCTTCGTCACCTTGGCGACCTTTGTCTTGTTCGGCACTGCGGAGCCCTTCTCGACCTTGGCTGCCTTCTTGAGCAGGATGCTCGCAGGCGGGGTCTTCATGATGAAGGTGAAGCTGCGGTCCCCGTAGACCGTGATCACGACCGGGATGATCATGCCGGGCTGATCGGCCGTCTTCGCGTTGAACTGCTTGCAGAATTCCATGATGTTGACACCGTGCTGACCCAGAGCCGGGCCCACTGGCGGGGCTGGCGTGGCCTTGCCGGCGGGAAGCTGCAATTTCACTTCCCCAACGACTTTCTTGGCCATGTTCCTTCCAACCTCCTTTCCTGGAGAGTTCCGTTAGAGCTTTTCGAGTTCCTGGTAGTCCGCCTCGACAAGGGTTTCGCGGCCGAACACCGTGACGGTGAACTTGACCTTGCCCTTGTCGGCCATGACTTCGGCTACCGGCCCTACCTGGCCCTGGAAGGGGCCGCTCTTGACCCGGACGACATCGCCGGGTTTGACGTCGATTTCGATCTTCGGCTTGACCTGGTCTTTCCCGACCTTGCCGATGATGTCCTGGACCTCCCTCTCGGAGAGGGGGATCGGGTGGTTCCCGGCGCCGACAAACCCGGTGACTCCTGGGGTGTGGCGGACAACGTACCAGGACTGGTCGTCGAGGATCATCTCCACCAGCACGTAGCTGGGGAAGACTTTCCGGTGGACCCTTTTCGTCTTGCCGTCCTTGACGTAGACGCGCTCCTCGACGGGGACCAGGACACGAAAAATGCGGTCCTCCATCCCCATGGACGCGATGCGCTGCTCCAGGTTCGCGAGGACGCGATTTTCATATCCCGAGTAGGATTGGACGATGTACCAGCGCCTGTCGTTTTTTTCGTTCATCATTAAAAAGGGGGGCTCAACTGGCCCCCGCACCCCCCGCCAGATGCCCTGAGAGCAATCGGCCTTCCAGGGCTTTGCCTACCTGATGACCGCCTTGAAGACGAAGGTCAGGAGGACGTCCATCACGCCGAGCACGGCCGAAGTCAAAAGCGTCAAGGCGATGACCACAAGGGTCGAATACCAAACTTGCTGCCTACCTGGCCAGGTCACCTTGCGCAGTTCGGCTCTGGCTTCACGGGTGAAGTCGAGGAATTTGTCCACAGCCTCGGCCTCCTGTCTGTATTGGATAAAAATGGCAGGCCCGGCAGGATTCGAACCTGCAACCCCCGGATTTGGAGTCCGGTGCTCTACCAATTCGAGCTACGGACCTGCGAGCACGCGTTATTCTACACTACTTGGTTTCCTTGTGCAAGGTGTGCTTGTCACACCATTTGCAGTACTTCTTTTTCTCCATTTTCTTGCCCTGTTTCTTCTTGTTGACGAGGGTGACGTAGTTCCTCCGCTTGCACTCCGTGCAGGTCAATCCGATAATGTCCGCCATCAGGCTCCGGGCTCCTAGTCGAGGATCTCGGTGACGACGCCCGCGCCCACCGTGCGGCCGCCCTCGCGGAC
>CAYRNZ010000049.1:0-11157 GCA_964425765.1 uncultured Synergistaceae bacterium | reverse complement strand
ATCCTGGGCACGCCCTCAATCCGGGAGGTTCGTCATGAAAAAGGTGATCGTGGCAATCGACGGAAGTGAAACCAGCAAGCGGGTCATCGACTACGCCCTCCACTACGCGGCCAGGGAAGGGGATGCGAAGCTGCTGTTCGTCCACGTCGTTTCCTGGTCGGAAGGGAAACGGGTTTCCTTCATGGGGCAGGCGGTGGACATCCTTCCACCTGAGGAGGAAGTGAAGGAAAAATTCTTGGGGTTCGTGGAGGACGAGATCAAGGCCACGCATTCCCCGAGGCCCGACATGACCATCCGGGTGGAGACCGGCAGCCCCTACGACCGGATCGTCGCCGTGGCCGAGGAAACGGACGCGGACATGATCATGATCGGGCACCGCGGCCTGGGCGACCTGCAGAGGTTTTTCCTGGGCAGCGTCGCCGCGCAGGTCGTGGCCCACGCCCCCTGTAGCGTGTACGTCCACAGGCCGAAGGACAAGACCCTGTAAAAGAGCCATCGGGAATCACCCGCGAACCGGCGCCGCATGCCAATGCATGCGGCGCTTCCCTATTCTCCCCAGTCGAACCCCTTCGCGAAAACCTCGAGGCAGGCATCGACCGCCGCCTCGTCGTAACGCGCGCCGCGCAGCCGTTTGAGTTCGTCCAGGGCCGCCCCCAGGCCCAGCGCGGCCCGGTAGGGGCGATGCGACGACATGGCCTCCACGGTGTCCGCAACGGTGATGATCCGGGCCTCCGGGAGGATCTGCCCTTCCTGCAGGCCACGCGGGTAGCCGCTCCCGTCCGGGGCCTCGTGGTGCTGGTAGACGATCTCGGCCAGCGGCCAGGGCAGGTCGATGGCGCTCAGGATCCGGTGACCGGATGCCGGGTGGAGCTGGATCAGCTTGAACTCGATGGGGTTCAGGCGCCCGGGCTTGACCAGGATTTCCGTGGGGACTTCGATCTTCCCGACGTCGTGAACCAGGGCCGCCATCTCCACCTGCCGGGCCTGCGCCTCTCCCATCGCAAGCTGTTCCGCGATGGCGCGGGCGAGCCTGGCCACCCGCTTCTGGTGCCCGGCCGTATAGGGGTCCCGCACCTCGGAGGCGATGGCCAGCACCCGGATGGACTGGTCCCATGCCTTCTCCAGTTCGACGACCTTTGCCTTGAGCTGGACGTTGCTTTTTTCCAGGTCCCGTTCCGCACGCTTCCTCTTGGTGATGTCCTCGTAAATCGCGAAGACGCCGGTTTCGGTTTCCTCGAGCCGCACCGGGAAACCGGTGAAGGCCACGTCGATGATTGTTCCGTCCTTGCGCTTCCTGGAGGCTTCGAAAACCAGGCCGTCCTTGGCGGAGAAGCTCTCGGTGTAGGCCCTGGCGGTTTCCATTTCGCCGCTCGGGACGATGAATTCGTCTATCCTGCGGCCGACGAGTTCCTGCTGCGTAAAACCGAACATCCTTTCGCAGGTGGGGTTGACCCGCAGGATCGTGCCGTCCAGTTTGCAGAGCTGGATGGTGAGCGGGGAATTAGCGAAAAGCTGTTCCAGGGTGGCGCTTTCTCTCTCCAGGTCCGCCAGGGCGTTTCTTTCCTCGGTCGTGTCCGTGGCGTAACCGAGGTAACGCCCCTCTTCGAAGGACATGCCCTGCACCTGCCACCAGCGACGCACCCCTCCCTTACGCAGGGCGGGGCTTTCCCAGGCCGACCAGCCGCAGTCTTTCAGCAGGCCCAAAAACCGGCTTACCTCCTTGCGGTTTTCCTCGGGCACCAGGTCCAGGATCCCGACCTCCCGGATCTCCTCCGCGCCGTACCCCGTAAACTGGAGAACCGCCGGGTTCGCGTCCAGGAAACGGCCGCCTTCGTCCAACTGGAAAATGCCGATGGGGGCGTTGTCGACGTAGTTGCGGAACTTCGCCTCGCTTTCGGCCTGGGAGGCCTCGGCCCTTTTGCGGTCCGTGATGTCGTGGATGATGGAATGGAGGATTTCCTTCCCTTTCGCCTCGATCCGGCCGCTGAATACGCTCACGTCGCGAACGCTCCCGTCCGCCAGGCGATGCCGGAACTCGAAATGGACGCGGTTGAGGCTTTGGGCCTTCTCCATCTCTCTTTTGACCTCGTCGGGCGGAAGCGTGTTGATCTGCTGGATGGACATTCGGCACAGTTCCTCGCGCGGCCAGCCGTAGAACCTGGCAGCGGCGTGGTTGGCATCGAGGATGGCCCCGGTTTCGGGATCGATCATCAGCTTGACCGCGGCGTGGTCTTCGAAGAGTTTTCGGTAGAGTTCCTCGCTCTTGCGGAATTTCTCCTCGGCCAGGCGCCGTTCCGACCTCAGGCGTTTCCGGCTCATGGCGTTCTGGAAGGCGGGGCCGAGGCGCCTGAGGTGTTCCTTGATGACGTAGTCCCAGGCGCCGGCCTTCATGCATTCGACGGCCGTCTCCTCGTTGATGGAACCGGTCACGATGATGAAGGGGAGGTCCGGGTCGTGCTTCCGCGCGAGTTCCAGGGCGGCCATGCCGTCGAATCCGGGAAGCTTGTAGTCCGACAGCACGATGTCGGGATGGAACGACGCCAGGGCTTGCTCGAAATCATGCCGGGTTTCGACGACCCGGATGTCGCTGTCGGGACAGACGCGGCGGACCTCCCGCACCGTCAGCCCGGCGTCCGTGGGAAGGTCCTCGAGGACCAAAACCCGGGTGGTCATGGTTTTTCTCTCCACGGTGGCTTCATTACCCATGTCCTGTCACCTTCCCGACTGAAAAATGAAAAGCAGCGCCTTTACCGGCTTCCGCTTCCGCCCACACCCGCCCGCCATGACGCTCCAGGACCCGCTGCACGATGGCCAGGCCGATCCCTGTACCCTCGAATTCCCTGGGACTGTGAAGGCGATGGAACACGCCGAACAGCTTGTCCGCAGCCTGCATGTCGAAACCCGCCCCGTTGTCGCGCACGGTGTATACGGTCTCGCCGCCGGATTCCTCCGCTTCGACCCCGATCACCGCCCGCTCCTTTTTCGAGGAAAACTTGACCGCGTTGGAGAGCAGGTTCAGCCAGACCTGGCGCATGAGGGACGGGTCGCCCGACGCACAGGGCAGCGGGCCGAGCCGGAAATCGATCCGCCCGCGCTCTTCCTCGGAAGTGATCTCGAAGAAGATGGACCGGGCCATGGCGGCCATGTCGATGGCGGCTTGCCGGAGGGGTACTCTTCCCACCCGAGAGAAGGACAGGAGGTCGTCGATCAGCCTGCCCATGTCCCTGGCGCTTCCGCTGATGACGGAGCAGATCCGCCGCCCCTCCTCGTCGAGGCACGAGGCATAGTCTTCCACAAGGATCCTGGTGTAGCCGTCCACCGCCCTCAGGGGGGCCCTCAGGTCGTGCGACACGGAGTAGGAAAAGGCCTCCAGCTCCCTGTTGGCGGCCTCCAGCTGGGCCGTCCGTTCTTCGACGCGTTTCTCCAGCTCCGCGTTGAGGGTGCGGATTTCCTCCTGGGCCTGCATGCGCTCCGTGATGACCTCCGAGAAGAGGACGATCCCGCCGATCTCTTCCTCGGACTCGTACCAGGGGTGGATTTCCCAGCGGACCCAGTCCGTGCTGCCGTCCTCCCTGGTGAAGGGGTCCTCGTCGGCCTTTTCCACCGCTCCCGCCAGGCAGCGCCGGTGGATTTCCTTCCAGCGCTCCGGGATCTCGGGGAACACCTCGTAGTGGGAACGCCCCACGACCTCCCTCCCTTCCAGCCTGTAATCCGTGATGAACCGGCGGCTGGCGGCGAGGATGGTCATTTCCCGGTCGAACATGGCGATGGCGGCGGGGGAGTATTCCACGAAGAGGCGGAGCATCCGCTCGTTTTTCCTGAGAGCACCGGTCGCCTCGACCAGGGCCTCGCTGTTTTTCGCCCGGGCCCGGGCTTCGAAGAGAAGCAGCGCCGACAAAAGCAGTGCCGTGAGGCCGACAAAACCCAGCCCCTTGACGATCGACCAGCGCGTCGTTGCGGCCTCTCCCAGGTGCTGGAACTCCAGGAACCGGTCGGACAGGAGGATCCAGGCCCCGGCGAACACGAGGTAGGGAAGCACGATCCGGACGAGGGCCCGTTTGGCCTGGTTCCTGAAGGTCAGGGTCCTTTCCATTCCTGGAGATCCCCCCTGGACGCCCGTATTGGTGGTTCGTTTCCAAATTTACCATAAAAGATTAAAGCCTACGACGTCTTCCCGCCCCAGGGCGCCCCCCGCTCTGGCACGGAAGGCGAAAAATTCATACAATAGGGTGGGTAAACACTCGACGTCAATCGACCGGGAGGAAAACATGAAAGTCATCTTGGTGAACGGAAGCCCCCACGAGAAAGGCTGCACCTGCACGGCCCTTGAAACCGTGGCGAAGACGCTGAACGAGGAAGGCATCGAGACCGAGATTTTCCAGCTTGGGACAAGGCCCGTGGTTGGTTGCACGGCCTGCGGAGGCTGCGCCGAAACCGGGCGCTGCGTCTTTACGGACAGGGTCAACGATTTCCTGGACCTGGCGGAGAAGGCCGACGGGTTCGTCTTCGGCTCGCCCGTGCATTACGCCTCGGCAGGAGGGGCGATCGTCTCCTTCATGGACCGCGCGTTCTTCGCGGGTTCGAATTCGGGAGAACTGCCTTTCTACCTGAAGCCTGCCGCGGCCGTCGTGTCCGCGCGAAGGGCCGGGACCACCGCCGCCTTCGACCAGCTCAACAAGTATTTCACCATCTCGCAGATGCCGGTCGTCTCCTCCCGCTACTGGAACATGGTCCACGGGGCGAAGCCGGAAGACGTGGCCCAGGACCTCGAGGGGCTGCAGATTATGCGCGTGCTGGCCCGGAACATGGCCTGGTTGTTGAAGTGCAAGGAAGCCGGGAAGAGGGCAGGCGTCCCGTTCCCCGAGAGGGAAGAGATCATCCGGACAAGCTTCATCCGGTAGCAACCGGCTGCGGAAAGAAAAAAGGAAGGGCCCCCTTTGCCGGTGGGCCCTTCTTTCATTCGCCGTGCAGCAGGAATCTCCCTTGTTTCAGTCTTCCCTGTACTCGCGGAAGGCCTCGGCCAGCCTCCGGACTCCTTCGTCGGCGCGCTCCGGCGAAACCTTGGCGTAGGAAATCCGGAACGTGTTCGGGTCGATCTCCTGGAGGGGGAAAAACGGGCCCCCCGGGATGATGCCGACCCCTTTCTCCTCCACCGCGTACCGCGCGAACCGCGGCATGTCCGTGACGCGCTCCGAACGGCCCCAGATGAAAAATCCTCCCTGGGGGACGTTGGTCCTGACGCCGGTTCCCCCCATGTGTTTCGCCAGGGCCGCCACCATCCCGTCCCGCCTTTGCCGGTAGGCGTCCTGGAGAGCCCTGGCCCGCGCATCGAAGTCCATTTTTTCCAGCAGGGCATGGATGCCCTTCTGCAGGATCCCCGCGGGGCCGAAGCCCGCGCTCACGCGCAGGGCGTAAAGTGCGTCCGCTATGGGCGGGGGGACAACCAGCCAGCCCATCCTCAACCCCGGGGCCAGCGTCTTCGAGAAGCTGCTGCAGTGGATTACGCGACGGTCCTCCCCGGCAAGCTCCAGGTAGCTCCCCGGGGGAGTGCCTTCGTAGGAGAGGTAGTGGTAGGGGTCGTCCTCGAAGACCGGGAAGTCGTACCTGCGCGCCAGTTCCAGGATTTGGAGCCTGCGGGCCAGCGGGGAGGTCCTCCCGCTGGGGTTCTGGAAGTTGGGGATGGTGTAGAGGAAGCGCACCTTCCTTTTCTTCAGGAGTTCCTCCATGGCCTGCGGGATGATCCCGTCGTCGTCCGAAGGCACGCCCAGGCAGACGGCTCCCTGTTTCCTGAAGGTCATGAGGCTTTCGACAAAGGTCGGGCTTTCCACGAGGATCACGCTGCCCGGGTCGATCAGGGCCTGGGAGACCATGTCGATGCCCTCGGCCCCGCCGTTCGTGATCAAAATGTCCCTGCCCCCGACCCAGCCCGGGGCGATGCCGTCCGTTTTCATGCGCGCGGCGATCCACTCCCGCAGCTCGATGAGCCCGTAATCGTCGTCGCTGTAGCAAAGAAGGGAAGGGTCGTCGAAAACGCCCTTGAAGGCCTCCTTCAGCTCCTCCACCGGGAAAAGGTCCGCGGAGGGCTCTCCCGCCGTGAAGGAGATCGCCCCTCTCTCGTTTGCCAGGCGTGCCATGTCCCCGATCGCCGAAGATTCCAGGCGCTCTCTCGCCATGGCGCTCAACTGCTCGCGAAAGGAAAAGCCTTGTGCCATCCCGATCCTCCTCCCGGTTGTGAGACTGGAATGACGAAGGGCTCCCCGACTGCCGGGACACCCAAGCCTGTCGTCGGGGAGCCCTTCGCCGAATACGGAAATCCCGCTTGTCTACAGGGCGTTGAACCCGAAGGGCACGCCGCGGCCCTGTTCCTTCGCCCGCTCGTAGACCACCGTGGCGCAGGTGACGTCCATGGCGCCGGTGCCGATGGGGATGCAGACGATGATCTCGTCCGGGTTCTCGCGCCCCTTCTTCTTCCCGCAGACGACCTCGCCAATGGTACCATGCAGGTTTGAGAGCGTGAACTTCTTCTGCTCCACCACGCTCTTGAGCGCGCCGCGGTGGAAGGTCTGCTCCACGTGGTCGACCACGACCTTGTCGGCCCCCGTCAGTAGTTCGTCCTCGCACTCGGTGAACGAACCCATGGGGAAGAGCGTCTGTCCGGGCTTAAGCCACGCTTTCTTGATGAACTTGTCGCGCCCGTGGGTCACGGAGACGATCACGTCCGCCTTCTTGAAGACCTCCTCGGCGGCGGGCACCACCGTGATGGGGCAGCGGGCCGTCTCGGCCATCTCGGAGGCGTATTTCTTCGAGGCCTCGGGGTTGATGTCGTACGCCACGACCTCGACCAGGTCGAACGCTTCGCGGAAGGCCATGAGCTGCGTGCGCCCCTGGGCCCCCGTGCCGATGATCCCCAGGGTGATCCGATGCCCCTTTGCAAGGTACTTGGCCGCCACGGCGGCCTGGGCCCCCGTGCGGTAGTTCGTGATCAGCTCGCCGTCCATGATGGCGCGGAAGATGCCCGTTTCCGGGTCGAACAGGGAGATGAGGGCGATGATGTAGGGAAGCCCCCACCCCGGGTTGTTCAGGGACCCGCCGACGCACTTGATCCCGGCGCTCTTCTGCCAGTCGATGTACGCGGGCATGGCGTTCAGCCCGTTCCTGAACGGCGGCCAGGGGGCGTCTTCGCCCAGTTCCAGCGTCACCTTGGAGGGACAGACGACCCTGCCCTCGCCCCAGTCCGCGAAAGTCTTCTCGCAGGCCTCGACCACGTCCTTCATGGTGAGGAGATCCTTGACGTCCTTGTCGGTCAGCAGCAGCACACTCATATCAATACCCCCTTCGGGATTTCGTTTTCGGCTATGCCCCCGCGCCTAGAAGGGCCCCAGTTTCATCGCCGTGGCGACGACCAGGAGCACCGCCGCCAGGACCGTCCAGAACACCATCAGGGGCCAGACGAACTTGACCCACCGGTCGTAGGGCACCTTGCCCAGACCGATGGCCGCCATGAGGACCGGCTGGATGGGCGAGATGGCGTTCGTGATGCCGTCCCCGAACTGGAAGGCAAGCACGGAAACCTGGCGCGTAACGCCCACGACGTCTCCCAGCGGGGCCATGATCGGCATGGTGGTCGCCGCCTGGCCGGAGCCTGAGGCGAAGATGAAGTTCAACGCGGTCTGTACCAGCAGCATGCCCACGGCCGCCATGCTGGAGGGGAGGGTCTGGATCATGGAGGCGAGGGCGTTGATGACGGAGTCCATGATCTCGCCTTCCTGGAGGATGACCACGATCGCGCGCGCCAGCCCGATGCAGATGGCCGCGAAGACCATGTCCTTGGCGCCGATGACGAAGTTGTCCGCCATCTCGCTGGGCTTGAGCCGGCCGAGGAACCCGCAGGCGATGCCCATGATGAGGAAGATCGTGATGATCTCCTGTAGGTAATAGCCCTTCTTGATGACTCCCCAGCCGAGGAACGTGAAGCCCGCGACGATCACCAGTAGGATGAGCCAGTCGCGCCCCATGAGGGGTTTGCCGCCCGCGATGGCCTCCAGCTGGGCCGGGTCCACCGGTTCGGCGATGTCACCGACCACGCTGTAGGACGGATCCTTCTTGACCTTCATGGCGTAGCGCATGATCCACCACCAGATGACGATGAAGAAGAGAGCGTGGCAGGCCAACCGGAAGCCGATGCCGGAAAAGAGGGGCAGTTCCGCGATGCCCTGGGCGATGCCGGTGTTGAACGGGTTCATGGCACCGGCCGTGTACCCGGCGTAGGCCCCCAGGTAGACCATGGCGACGCCGACGACGGCGTCGAAGCCCACGGCCCTCGACACCGCCACCGCAAGGGGGATGAACACCAGCGTTTCCTCGGCCATGCCGAAGGTCGCGCCCCCGGCGGAGATGACGAGCATCGTCGCGGGAACGAGCAGTTGTTCCCGTCCCTTCAGGCCCACGACGGCCCGGCCTATGGAGCGGTTCACGGTGCCGGTGGCGTTGATGATCTGGAACACCGCCCCCACGACGAGGACGAAGAAGATGATTTCGCTGGCCTTGTTCAGGCCCTTGGGGAGCGCCATGAACGTGTTGAAGAAGCCCGTGGGTTTCTGGTCCACGGCGTGGTAGGAGCCCGGCACGACGAGGGTCCTGCCGGTCTTCGCGTCCTCCACCCGGTTGAACTGGCCGGCCGGGATGGCGTAGGTGCCGATCGCCGCGAGAATGATCAGGGATACGATCAAAATGTAGGTATGCGGAATCTTGAACTTCGAACTCATTGCCTTCACCTCTCTCGTTTTCTGGATTTTTCGGCTTTGCTAGAAGATGTTCCCGACGATGTCGCTGACGGCCATCCCCCCCAACCCCATCTTTTCCAGGCTGCGTCCCGCCTGCCGGTAGGAAACCCCGTTCAGCGCCTCGGCGAGGGTGATGACGGAGTCGATCACCGGCGTCGGCACCCCCGTCGCCGCCCCGAACTGGGAAACCGGAACCAGCAGGTAGGGCACGTCCTCGCTGAGGTAACGGTGCGCGAGGCTTTTCGGTGAATCCGCGCCGTGCCCGCCGTAAACCGGGCTGTTGTGAAGCACGTCGTAAAGGGACTCGTACGTTCGGTCGCTCTTGTAGTTCGCCGTGGCGTCCTCGAACTCGGTGATCAGGGAGAGCCCCAGCCGGTCTCCCACGGCGAGGCGTTCCCGGTCCATGACCTCCATGACGCGGCACACGGACGGGGTCATGCCCTGGGTGTAGAACTGGAAGCCGCGTTCGTCGGACTCGATGCGGCCGGCGTTCGTCACCATCGTCGGGCAGTGGAGGATCATGTTGGTATTGGCAAAAGCCACGGCCAGGACGTTGTCCATGGGTTTCATGGCGATGGGGAAGACCGGCTCCAGCGTCGACAGGACCTTGCTGGTCCGGCTTGCCGGCAGGGAACCGATCCAGAGGTACTCCTTGACCCCCCACACCGCGACGCGGCCCGGCTCGATTTGGCGTGTGGCGTAGGGCAGGGTGTCCGTCTCCGCCAGGAAGACCTCGCCCTCGAGCCCGCCGTCGGCCAGTTTTTTCCGGGCCACCAGCGAGCCGAAATTGCCGGGGATGAACACCAGGAGCTGCCCCGGCCGGATAAACGGAACAACCAGGTCCAATACGGGCTCCTGGCCGAAGCTGGGCATGACGAAGAACAACACGTCCGCGTGCGCCGCCGCCTCGGCGATGTCGGTCGTGGCGGACGCGAGGCGCCCCGTCCCGGAGATTTTGCCCTCGAGTTCGATGCAGGAACCCCTGGCCCGGATGGCTTCGATCTTGTCGGAGAAATCCGGGTGTTCGTAGAGGACGACGTCGTTTCCCCGCAGGGCCAGGTCTCCCGCCAGGGTCTGCCCGCCGTTTCCCGCTCCCAGTACAGTCACGCGCATTTTTCCACCGCCTCTCCCATGGAGCTTTTAGTTTAAATATCCTACAATAGGATCAATATACTTCTATGCCCCTGAGCTGTCAACGCAACAGCGAATGTCCAGCGCAGCATGCAGGTCCGCTAAACCGGCATCGTGGTACGGACCGGAGACATGTTTTTGGAAAAATGCTAAAATCTGGCCGGTCACCAGCGAAGAGGGGGAAAAGCCGTGATTGGGCCCTTGTCGAGAACCACGCTCTCACAGGCCATCCTGGACAACATCATCAGGGCGGTGAAGGAAGGGGTCTGGCAGCCCGGATCGCGCATCCCCAGCGAGCAGGAGCTGGCCACGGCCTTTTCCGTGAGCCGCAACAGCATCCGCGAGGCCGTGAAGACGCTCAACAACCTGGGGGTCCTCGAGTCGAAGCCCGGTCAGGGGACTTTCCTGGCGGCCGACGCCATTCGGCGGATCCTGTACTCGGAGTTCATCGAGAAGGGCTACGACGACGCCACCCTGCTGGAGATCACCGAGATCCGCATCCTGCTGGAATCCCAGAGCGCCTACTGGGCGGCGAAGCGGGCAACGGAAGAGGAACTGGACGAGCTGAGGGAGATCCTGACTCAGAGCCACGCCTGCCTGGAGGAGAACCTGGAATGCCAGGACCGGGTCCATTTTGCCTTCCACGACGCGATCGTGAAGTTTTCGAAGAACAGCTTCGTCATCCGGCTGCTCTCCTCCCTGCACGCGGAGATCACGGCGCAGCGGGCCAAGTACGAGGATGTCTCCGCGGAGGACCAGATCGACCTGATCAAGGACCAGGAGGAGATCATCAGCCATGTGCTGAACCGGGAGCCGGAGAAGGCCCGGAAGGCCATGGAGAAGCACCTGAACAAGGGGCTGATGATGCTGGCCCCCCATTCCCCGGAGGCGAAGCCGTAAACCAGGCCCTGAATCGGATTGACAGACGGAAGGCTTTCCAGGGAAAAACGGGTCACCTCGCAGCAAGCAGGAGGATGCCCAGGAACACGGCGGCCGAGGCGGCCAACCGTCCCCTGAACCCCCTTTCCCCCAGGAACCGGGCCCCAAGGAAAGTGCCGAACACGATGCCCACCTCGCGGCATGGGGCGACCCGGCTGACCGGCGTAAAAGAAAGCGCCCAGAGGACGACCAGGTAGGCCATGGGGCAGAGCGCCCCGATCACGAAGGCTTCCTTGCGCAGGAAGGACCAGGCCTTCAGGAGTTCTCTCGTCCTCGACGCGGCGACCGGGGCAAGGAAAAGAAC
>CAYRNZ010000048.1:0-11197 GCA_964425765.1 uncultured Synergistaceae bacterium | reverse complement strand
GGTCCTGGAGAGGGCCAAGGCGAAGGGTCTCGGCAGCACCTTCGATTTCGTGTAGGCATAGCTGTTCCTGTACCGGCATCGCCAAATCACTGGAGGAGGGAAAGAGAATGAAGAGATGGCTATACGGTTTCCTGGCGTTTGCGCTCGTGTTCGGGCTGGTGGCGGCGTTGCCGTTTTCCGCGGAGGCGAAGAACTACAACCTGAAGATCTCGCACATCCGTCCCGCGGACACGGCCATCGACAAGGACGTGAAATGGCTGGACGCCGAGCTGCAGAAGGCTTCCGGCGGCCGGATCAAGCTGGCCATCTTCCCCGCCGGGCAGCTGGGCGACTACACGGTTGTCCAGGAGCGCGTCGGGGTCGGCGCGGTCGACATGGCGGTCCAGCCCATGGGCGCCGCGGCCGACAAGCGCATGCTGGTCTCGAGCTTCCCCTACCTGGCCGACAGCTGGGCCACGGCCCGGAAGATCTACGTCACGGGCAGCCCCCTGATGAAGGAAGTCGGGAACCTGCTCGAGAAGCAGAACATCAAGCTGGTGGCGGTGTGGCCGGTCTACTTCGGCGGCGTGGCCCTGAAGAAGATGCCGGCAAACCCGCTTGAGCCGAACGTGGCCCAGAACATCAAGGTTCGCGTCCCGCCCATCAAGTCCTACCAGGTCATGGCGGAGGCCTTCGGCTACCAGGCGACCCCGCTGCCCTTCTCCGAAACCTTCACGGCCGTGCAGACGGGCATCGTGGACGGGGCCATCGGGGCGGGCGCCGAAGGTTACTATTCCAACTTCCGGGACGTCATCAAGTACTACCTCCCCATCAACACCCACTTCGAGCAGTGGTACCTGGTCATGAACCTGGACCTTTGGAAGGGCATGGCGAAAGCCGACCAGGACATCATGACGAAAGCGGCGCAGGAGTTCGAGAAGCGGCGCTGGGCGGCCGCGGAGAAGGACCAGGCCTACAACGAGAAGCGCCTTGAGGAATACGGCATCAAGGTCTTCAGGCCGACCATCAACCAGATCTCGGCCTTCACGAAGAAGGCCCGCAGCACCGTGTGGCCCCAGATCAAGGGTGACGTGGGGGCGGCCTACTTCGACAACCTGCTCAAGGCCATGAACATCAAGCAGTAGGGAAAGAAAAGAAAAACTGGGGCGGGGAAACCCGCCCCAGGGCTTTCAGGCTAGGGGTTTCGGGGAACGACCACGAACAGGACGACGCACTTCTCACCGCCAAGGGCGCGCCCCCCGTGGGGCAGGTTCCCGTCCACGAAGAGGCAGTCGCCGGGGTCTAGCTCGTAGCGGTTTTCCCCGCAGAAGAACTCCAGCCGGCCCTCCATGACGTAGACGAATTCCTCCCCGTCGTACTGGAAGCCCGGCGAGGTGTGGGGGCCGGGAAGCGGGTCGTAGGTCAGGATGAAGGGGCTCAAGATCTTGTTGGGCCAGCGGGCCCCCAGGGATTCGAAACGGTAGCCGTGCGGCGTTTTGCGGGACGGTGCAGGCTTGGCTTCGTCCTTTCGCACGACCAAAAACCGGATCTCCTCGTCCTCCTTCAGCAGTTCGCTCAAGGGAATGCCCAGGGCGCGGGAGATCTTGACATGGGTGGAGAGTGGGGAACTGACCTTGCCGTTCTCGATCTTCGACAACAGGGCTTTCGACAAGCCCGTCTCCCGGGCCAGGGAGTCCAGGGTCATGCGGGCGTTCTGCCTCAGGCTCCGGATGCGAAGCCCCATGCGGAGGTCGATGTCTTCCGTATTGAGGTCGATTTTCTTCCTGCTCGGGGAATCGGCCATGGCTCAGTTCACCGTCCATCGTTTAACGATTTGTTGCACCACATGAAACAAATTCTACCATGAAAGGCCGTCGCGGCAGAAAGCCCCGGCGGTTCTAGGAGAGGTGAGGACCTTGGAAGACTTTGTCCTGAGACGGGTAAAGGTCCGGCGGATCGAGGCCGGGCCGCGTACGGAGGTCAAGGACGGCTGCCTGTACGTCGACACGGAGGGGTTGTCGCGAAGCCTTTGCGAGGACAGGCAGGTTCGTCGCGTGGACGTCAGGCTGGCCAGGCCCGGGGAGAGCGTCCGGATCGTCCCGGTTAAGGACGTGATCGAGCCGAGATGCAAGGTTTCCGGCGGCCGTGAACCGTTCCCGGGAGTGTTTTCCGACCCGGAGATCGCCGGTGAGGGAATCACGGCCGTCCTGGACGGCGTGTGCGTGGTCACCACCGGCAAGATGGTGAACTTCCAGGAAGGGCTCATCGACATGACCGGCCCCGGGGCCGAGTTCACGACCTTCTCGAGGAAGAACAACGTCGTGCTGGCCATCGAGCCCGTGGAAGGCCTCGGGAAGCACGAACACGAACGGCTGGTGCGGCTGGCCGGGCTCAAGGCGGCCGCCATCCTGGGCGAGGCCGCCCGCGATGCCGCGTGGGACGAGGAAACCCGCATCCCCCGCCTTGCCCTTCCGGAGCAGGACCAGGCCTATTCCGGCCTTCCCCGGGTGGTCTACGTCTGCCAGGTGATCGCCGAGGGGCTCCTGCACGACAACTACATCTACGGCCTCAACGCACAGGGCTGCCTGCCCGTGTGGATGACGCCCGGCGAGGTGCTCGACGGCTCCATCGTGAGCGGAAACTGCGCGGCTCCCTGCCACAAGCACTCGACCTACCACCACCAGAACAACCCCATCGTGGAGGACCTGCTGAAGGAGCACGGGAAATCCCTCAACTTCCTGGGCGTTGTCGTCACCCCGGTGAAGACGGCGCTGGTGGAGAAGGTCCGCATGAGCACGCAGGCCCTCAAGATGGTGCGCCTCATGGCGCCCCACGGGGCCATCATCTCCGAGGACGGGGGCGGCAACCCGGAGAACGACCTTATGCTCCTGGACCGGCTCCTGGAGAAGGAAGGCATAAAGACCGTGCTCGTCACCGACGAGTACGCCGGGTCGGACGGGGCGTCCCCGGGGTTGGCGGACAGCACGCCGGAGGCCGACGCCGTCGTCACAAACGGCAACGGCAACCAGCGGGTCATTCTGCCGCCCATGGCGGAGACGATCGGCTACCCCGAAAGCATCGACCGCATCACCGGCGGCCACGCCGGCAGCCTCAGGCCCGACGGCTCCGTGGACATGGAGATCGCCGGGATCATGGGCTCCACGAACGAGTTGGGCCTGGAAAACCTGATGACCGTGGCCATGTAGGGAGGGAAGAAGAATGAAAACCATTCGCGTGGTCCACTACATCAACCAGTTTTTCGGCCAGATGGGCGGCGAGGACACGGCCAACGTCCCGCCCAGGGTCGTCGAGGGCCCCGTCGGGTTCGGCGCGACGCTGGCCGGTCTTTCCGACGGGCGGATCCAGGTGGTCCGGACCGTCATCTGCGGGGACAATTTCGCTGCGGAGAACCTGGAGGAACTGCAGCGCCAGGTCCTGGAATGGGTCGTCGAGGCGGCCCCCGACCTGTTCGTCGCCGGCCCGGCCTTCGGGGCGGGGCGCTACGGCACCGCCTGCGGCGTTCTCTGTGCCGCCGTCAAAAAGAAACTGGGCATCCCCGCCGTCTCCGGCATGCACCCGGTCAACCCCGGCTACGAACTCGCCGGGAGGGACGTGTACGTCGTCGCGGCGAAGGACTCGGCCCAGGACCTCCGGCGGGTTCTCCCCCTCATGCTGGGCATCGGGCAGAAGCTCGTGGACGGCCTCCCGATCGGGACGCCCGTCGAGGAGGGCTACCTCCCCAGGGGCGTGCGCATCAACGTCCGGGCCCCGAAGCGGGGGTCCGCCCGGGCGGTTGAAATGCTGCTGAAGAAAATGGGGAACGAGGGCTACGAAACCGAGCTCCCCATGCCGACCTACGACCGCGTCCCGCCGGCAAAGCCGGTGCAGGACATGACGCACGCCGTCATCTCGATAGGGACGGAGGGCGGCATCGTTCCCCGCGGCAACCCGGACCGTATCGAGGCCCACAACGCCTCCAAGTGGTGCCGCTATTCGATCGAGGGGCTGGACCGCCTGCAGAAGGGCGATTTCGAAGTCGCCCACGGCGGGTACGATCCCGTCCCCGCCAACGACGACCCGAACCGGGTGCTCCCCCTGGACGGGGCCCGGGCGCTGGAGCGGGAGAAGGCCTTCGCGAAGCTCAACGACTGGTACCCCGTGACGGTGGGCAACGTGACAGCGGTGAGGTCCGCCGAGCGTTACGGCCGGGAGATGGGCGAAGCCCTGATCGCGGCGGGCGTGGAAGGCGTGATCCTGACCTCCACCTGAGGAACCGGCACGCGTTGCGGTGCAACGCTCGCCCGGGAAATTGAACGGACGGGGCTTCCCGCGGTGCTCATCACCGCCATCCCGCCCATCGCGCTGACGGTCGGGGCCAACCGGGTCGTCCGGGGGATCGCCATTCCCCATCCCGTTGGGGACCCCAGGGAAGACTCCGCCACGGAACTCGAGTTGCGGAAAGAATTGCTGAAAAAGGCGCTGGAAGCGCTTTCGACGCCGATCACGGAGCAGACCGTTTTTTCATGAGGCCGGATCTCGCGGTTTTGACGAACAACCCGGAGGTACTGGAAGCCTTCCCGGGATCGGAATGGATCGAGGGACTCCCGGGGGAAGTCGCGAGGAAGGCCCGGGACCGGGTCCACGCGGGCTGGAGGCTGGCGGCCCACCCCCTGGCGGGGAGCGTCCGCCTCCTGCGGAGCCCCTATCGCAGCCTCGTGCTGGCCCAGGACCGACGGCCCGCGGACGCCCGCCACGTGCAGATGATCGAGGAAGCCGTGGCGCGCCTGGAAAGCAGGGAGTTGCTGGATCAATCCCCCGAGAACGCCGGGGACTACCGGCTGCTGGATCTCGACCTGCTTCGAAGGGTCCTCGAGAGCCTCGGGGACTGAAACCGGAAAGAGACGAAAAGGAGGGACACGGATGAGCGGAACACCGAGGTTTGCCGTGATGGGAAGCGGAAACGGGGCGCGGGCCTTCTGCGGGCAGATCGCCGCGCTGGGGCTGCCCGTGAGGATGTTCGAGCCCCTGGAAGCCACCGCGGATTTCCTGAAGCTGAAGCAGGAACCCGAGATTTTCCTGGAAGGCGACATCCGGGTCAAGGGGCGGCTGGACGGCGTCACCATGGACGCCGGGGAGGCGATGGAGGGCGCCGGCGTCGTCCTGGTCGTCGTACCTTCCTTTGCACACCCGTCCATCTTTTCCCGGATGATCCCGCACCTGAAGGACGGCACCCACGTCATCATCGTGCCGGGCAACTACGGGGGACTGCTGCTGAAGAAGATGATGGCCGAGGCCGGCTGCAAGGCCCGCGTGGCGATCTCCGAGACGGCCTCCCTGCCCTATGCCTGCCGGATCAGCGCGTACAACACGGTCCAGATCTACAAGAAGAAGTTCCGGGTCAAGCTGGGCACCTCGCCTGCCGCGGAAAACCCGGCGGCATTGGCCGTCATGAACCGCATCTTCGACGGGCTGGTGGAGTTCGTCCCCGCGAAGAACCTGCTGGAGATCGGGCTGGAGAACGCGAACTACACGCTGCACCCGCTGCCGATCCTGCTGAACTACGGCGCCATCGAGATGAACGGGAAGACCTTCCGCCACTACATGGACGGGATCACCCCCATCATCTCGGAAAAGATAGAGGCGATGGACGCGGAACGGATGGCGATCGGGAGGGCCCTCGGGCTGGACCTCGTTCCCACCCTGACCCAGTTGAAGGTCTACTACGGGCAAAACGACTGCAAGACCATTTACGAGTATGTGAACAGCCCCGACAGTCCCTACGTGGACATCATCGGCCACAGCGTGAAGAGCCGCTACCTGACCGAGGACGTCCCCGGTCTCCTGGTGCCGGCCATCCACCTGGCGCACCTGGCGGGCATCGAAGCCCCCGTCGCGAAACTCGTGGTGGAACTGACCTCGTTCCTCCACGGGACCGACTACATGGAAAAGGGCACGTCCCCGGCAAAGCTCGGGATGGAAGGCAGGACGATCGCCGAGATCATCGCGGCCGCGTCCTGAAGAGGGGGGAGAAAAAACCATGACCCTGCTGATCCGCAGGAGCGAACTGCAAACCCTGGTCTCGACGAGGGAGATCGTCGACGCCGTCGAGAAGACCTTCGAGGGGCTGGGCAACGGGACGGTCGTCAATCCGACGAAGGTGCACCTGAACCTCGGCGACCTGTCCGACTGGCCCCCCTACCACGCGGGGATGAACGCCATGCCGGCCTACGTGGGCTGGCTCGACATCGCCGGCCTGAAGTGGGTCGGTGGCTGGGAGGACAACATGGCCAAGGGGCTTCCCTATATCCGCGGGACGATCCTGCTCGTGAAGCCGCAGGACGGGGAAGTGCTCGCCGTCATGGACGGGGCCTGGATCACCAACGGTCGGACCGGCGCCCAGAGCGCGGTCGCCCTGAAGCACCTGGCGAAAAAGGGGCCCCTGACCGTGGGGCTTTTCGGGGCCGGGGCGCAGGGCCGGACCCAGGCGCTCGCCATGATTGAAACCCTTCCGCTGGAGGAGCTGAAGATCTACGACATCCGGCCGGAGGCCGCCAAGGCGCTGGCCGCGGACATGAACGAACTGCTTCCCGGCAGGGTGCGCGCGGCCGAGTCGGTCGCGGAAACGGCTGATTCGGATGCAATCGTCACCGTGACGCACTCCCGGGGCAAGTTCCTGAAGCCGGAGATGATCCGCCCTGGAGCCACCGTCTGTGCGCTGGGCTCCTACACGGAGTGTTCGGACGAACTGATCCTGGGGGTCGACCGGATCTTCGTCGACCACATAGGGCAGTGCCTCCACCGGGGGGCCCTGAAGGAGGTCTCCGAGAGCGGCCGGCTTTCGGAAAAGGATATCAGCGCGACCATCGGCGAGGTCGTGGCGGGGGTCAAGCCGGGAAGGACCGCCCCGGAACAGCGGATCCTCTGCGTGCCGATCGGGACGGGCTGCATGGACGTGGCCGTGGCGGGCCTGGCCTACCGGAAGGCCCTGGAGACCGGCAAGGGAACGGTCATCTCGCTCGAGTAACCCGGCATTTCCGTGGAACGAAGAGGGGCGCTCCCGAGCGGGGGCGCCCCTGCCTGTTTTGTGCGGGCGGGGAAATGGGGTCGGACGCCGTCAGGGTTTTCGGAAGGGGTTGACGATCTTCAGGTCGAAGATCACCTGGCCGTCGGCAAGGTCTTCCGTGTACAGGATGCGGCAGCGGCCAGACAGGGCGGAAGCGATTACCAGGGAATCGTAGAAGCCGTAACCCCAGCGTCCTGAAACGGAAAGCGCCTCCCTGTAAAGTTCGATTGACGGGAATACTCGGCACAGCGGGCTCAGCACAGTGTCGAGATACAGCCTGCAATCTTCCTGATTCAGGGGGATTTTGAACTTTCGGGTCGCCACGTTCAGGAATTCCTGCACCACCTGGCTGCCGATCATCCCCTGGCCTTTTTCGAGCGCCTCGAAAATCAGGGCCCTGGAGCGGCGCTGTTTTTCGGGCTCATCCGGGTTGAAGGAGTAGACCAGGATGTTCGTGTCCAGGAAGAACGGGGCTCTAGCGGTCATTGAGTTCCTCCCGCGAGAAGTGCCCTCCTGCCTTCGCGTAGTCCAGGTCGGCCATCAATTTCCCGTAGCCTTCGGCGGCTTCCTCTTCTTCCGCGTAGCGGGCAAGCCATTGCCGAAAGGCCTTGTTCAGGTTCGTGTGGTGCTTCCTGGCCTTTTCCCGCGCTTTTTCGATATGGTGTTCCTCGGCGCTGAACGTGATGTTCTTCAGCATGAAGCATCTCCCCTCATATACACGATAACAGTGTACACTTGAAACGTGTTTTTTTCAAGTCGTCACGGAATCTTCTTTCTTCCTGCCGTTTAGCACAGTCACATCATTATGTAACTCCGGCCCAGACCCGGCAGTCCCGCTCCGTCCTTGTGTTCCTTAAGGCGAATCGCTATCATTGCGAATAGAATGCAGTCGGCTGCGCCGCGACGAGGAGGGAAGACCCATGAACCGGGATGAGCGCTCTACAGGGAGATACACCTCTTTGCCGATGAAAGGCTGCCGAACCGGGGACCTCGCCCGGTACGGGGCCATCCTGCTCCTCTTCGGCCTTCTCGCCCTGCCGTTCGGGGCCTATGCCGGGGACGGGCCGGGGTCGCTGCCGGCGGAACTGCCGGTTTCCATCCATTTCCGGGGTTCCTGGAACACCGACGACGGGAAGGCCCAGGTCTACGAGGAAGGCTCCTGCACGGTCCACGCCTACGGCAAGATGGTGAAGCTGGGGACGGACAGCCCCTTTTATGCCCACTACGTTCCTGCCGGGGTGGTTGCCTCTTTTACTTACACAGAAACGATCATCGCCCGCCCCCACGACGGCAAGGGGCCCTGCAAGGGGGTCATTGGCCGGGTTTCCGGCTCGGGTACCGCGGACGTGACCGAGGGAGTGGAACTCGGCAAGGGGTCCCTGTTCCTGCAGGCTTTTTCGGGGCCACTGGGGATCGGGGCCGCCATGCAGGCCGCCGGGGACCCATCCCTGGCCGACGTCGAAACCCTGCTGGAAAGGCTGAAAAACGACCCGGACAATCCCGTTTACACCTTTAGCCTGAGTGTCCCGGTCTCCGCCGCCGTGAAGGAAAAACCCGGCTGCGAGACCCTGCATACGGGGAAGCTCGATTTCCCGGTCGTCCTTACGGGCCTGGCCCACATGGGGAAGAGCGGCCTGACCGGGAATTTCTCCTGGCCCGCCGGCGAGGCCCCCAAGACGGGCGCGTCGGTCCAGGCGGTGGGGCCGAAGGTTTCCTACGGGCCCGAGCCCGGGAAGAAAAAGGAGGGGCAGGCGACCCTGAGGTGGGGGTTCGGCCAGGTGGAGCCCACCGTCGCCCTGTTCGTCGTCGAAAAGGAAGGGAGGACCGAGTTCACGGGAGAGGAGGCCGACGTCCTGGCCGGCCGGAGGGTAAGGCTGGAGGCCGAGGTCTTCCCATACCCGGACGAGGGCTCGAAAGGGAAATGGAACCTTCCCCCTTCGGCGATCGCGGGCCTTGAGGGATACGACCGGGACGACTCGCACGGGGGCGTAAGGCCCCTCACCGAGCAGGACAGGACCAAAAGGACCCCGGAGTTCTACTGCCTGGACGGTTCCTTCGCCGGGAAGCGTTTTCCCGTTTCCTACACCGCCACGATCAAGGGCAGGAAAGTCGAGGGAAAGGCGGTATTGAAGGTCTTCTCCCCGGAAGGGGAGATCACGGTCATCCCGGAGAAGACCGTCTCGATCGGGAAAGTCGCTGCTGGGAAGCCCTGCAGCGCCTACCTGGGGAAGGTCAACAGCCAGGTTTCGATCCCCGGGATCGAGATCAAGGGGAAAATCCGTTTCCCGCCCGGATTCGACGAGGAAGAAAAAGCCCACGAGCTGGCCTACGTGCAGCTGCTGAAGGAGAACATCCTGGAAAGGAAGGGCCGTTTCGGCCAGGACGGCGGGGATTATTTCCGGTTTCACGCGGCGGAGTACGCCCTCGACACCCGTTTCCCCTACGCCGGGGCGAAAGGGCGGAAAACGCTGGACGTCCACGACGTCCCCGGGGACGACATCGGGCCGTTGACCCTGGAGGTTCATCATTTCCAGGACTTCCGCACCACGTTCCTCGTCAGGCCCGGGAAGGATGGGGACGCGGTGTGGCTCCCCCTGTCGACCGTCCCCTGGCGCTGGAAGTTCAGCATCGAGAGGACAAAGGACAACCCGGGATGGGATGAAACCTGCATCCCGGGGAATTTCCGGCTTTACGGCGTCGGGTTCGTGCTTCCCGGCTCCCTGGAGCGCTTCGGCGGAAAGCCGGAGGACGTCCCCCGCTGGAACAGGGTCCTGGACGAGACAACGGGTGCCGACTCGCACCGCGACGACTCCAGGTGGGAGAAGGACGTGGAGGAGTTTTCCAGAAGCGTGAAGTAGAAAGGCGGCCCGGACCCGGCGGCCTTTACCGCCAGGTCGTCCGCATCCGGAACAGCTCCGCCCCGTCGGCGGGGCGGTGGATCCCGTGCAGGCAGACCGTTTCGCCTTCCGGGCCCTCCGCGGTGTTGGAGAAAACCTCGAGAGTTTCCCCGGCCCGTCCCTCCCCGTGGAACTCCGCGTCGAAGCCCGTGAACGTCCTGCCGTCGCGCCATGCGGCGGGGATCGCCGCCACCGCCCAGTCCAGGTAGCGGACGTGGTTCACGTGCCCGTTGTCGTCCATATCCCGGTCGGCCACCAGGAGGGATGTCGTCCAGGGGCCTTCCCTGAAGGGCTGGAGCTTTTCGAACTCGAACGGGATCGGGGGATTCTGTTCCTCGAACAGGTCCGGCAGCCCCTTCTCGATCTGGAACGGCTTGCGGCGCACCAGGTCCACCAGAACCCAGGCCGTGTCGGCCCGGAGGGTAGAGGTTCCATGGGACCGCACCTCGAAGGCCCGGAGCGAGTACAGGCGCCCGTGGGGATAGTGCCACGTGCCCAACGCGACGCTCTCGCCCGCCCGCGGCATCCGCCCGACGCGCAGGCGGTACTTCACCAGCATCCAGGTGAAGCCCAAAGGCAAAATCTGGCTTACCGTGGCGCCCAGCTTCCAGGCGGCCTCGTTGGCCGCGTCCTGGAAGTGCTCCAGCAGGGGAGTGAGCCCCAGTTCTCCCCCTTTGCCGCAATCCCGCGGGTCGATCACGAGTTCCTTGACGTGCATGGCGGTGCCTCCCCGTAAACGTTTAAACTGGCTTTCAATGATACCCCTCCTTGACAGGCCTGCCAATAAGACCTATATGTTTGTCTAGAAGCAAACAGAATAGGGGTGTTGTTTATGAATAAAGCGACGGAAGCGTTCGAGCGGGCGACCGTGGAGGACCTCGCCGAGGGTGTGGTGCAGGATCCCCAGACCGGGGAACAAGTTTGCCTGGTTTGCGGGCAGGGATTCCCGGCCGGGGAGGTTTTCCCCGCGGAGGGGCGGTTCTTCGAGGCGCAGGCGGCCGCAAGGCTGCACGTGGAACGGGAGCACGGCCCGCAGTTCCACTTTCTCCTGGAGCTGCTTCGCCGGTGGGAGGGGCTGTCGGAAACCCAGGCCCGGCTGCTCGAGGCCTTCTACCAGGGACACGACGACGCCCGGATCGCCGCCGACCTCGGCATCAGCCGCTCCACGGTGCGCAACCACCGGTTCCGGATGAAGGAACGGGTAAGGCAGGCGAAGGTGCTGCTCGCCCTGAGCCGGATCCTGGAGAAAAATCCCGGG
>CAYRNZ010000047.1:0-11258 GCA_964425765.1 uncultured Synergistaceae bacterium | reverse complement strand
AAGGGGGGATTCTTCCGTTCGAGTACGCGGAATCCGGCCTGAAGGCATGCGAAAGGCCCCGGTTGGTCAGGCCGGAGCCCATCAGGAGGTAGTGGTGCTGATTTGAGGTTGCGGGTACTCTATCACAACCCGTTTAATTGTGCAAGTGAAGAACTGAATCTCCACATTTGTGATTCAACTAACTTTTGGACCCGCCACAACTGCAGGTCATGAACATTGATTCGGGGCGCAAAAAAACTGCAGGAATCCTTTTTTGCGGAGCTTAGACCAAAAAACCTTCCGGCAAGGGGTCGGCCGGGTCCAGGACGAGCTGGTTTAACCCGGTGATCCAGGCCGACCCGGCGATCCTCGGGATGATGCCCTTGAGTCCCCCCACCGTCACAACCTCGTCTATGGATCCCCTGAACCTCGTGTCGATAATACTGGCGTTTTCCAGCTCTTCCGTGGGTTTCATCTCTCCTCTCCCGTAGAGGAGCGCCATCCTGGCGGAAGTCCCGGTCCCGCAGGGAGACCTGTCGACCGCCCCGTCCGCGAAAACGCAGACCTCCCGGGATTTCCAGCCTCTTTCGGTTTTTTCCGCCGTGCCTGTGACGATCGTCCCGTAGACCTCGTCGATTTCCGGGTATTCCGGGTGAACCAGTCCCAGGGTTTCGTTTCCCCAGTCCTTCAGGATCATGGCTTTTCTCGCGATCTCGTGGGCATTTTCCGGACGGATTTCCAAACCCAGCTTTTCCGCCTCCACGAAGATGTAGAAGTCCCCACCGTAGGAAACCGCGATCTCGATCTCCCCGAGTTCCGGCAGCGTGACCTTCACCTTGTCCCGGTAAAGGAAGGAGGGAACGTTCCTGAATGAGACCTCGCCGACATGGCCATCCCTTACCAGGGCCCTTGCCGTGACCCGGCCGGCCGGGGTATCGATCCGGACGGTGTTCTCCCCCTCCACTGCTGGGACGAGCCCGGTCTCGAGCACGACCTTCGCCACGCCGATCGTCCCGTGGCCGCACATCGTTGCCTGCCCCGTCGCGTGGAGGAAGAGGACGCCGATATCCCCGTCTTCCGTGGCAGGGGGTGTAAGGATGCACCCAAACATATCCCTGTGACCCCTCGGTTCCCGAACGATCAGGTTTCGGACCCCGTCAAGGTTGTTTTTGAACCACTCGCTTCTTTCGAGCATTGTCTCTCCCTTGATCAGGGGCAATCCAGAGGTGACGATGCGGATGGGCTCCCCTGCCGTGTGGGCGTCGATGATATTGATGATTCGCTGAAAGCGAAGCATGCGTTATCCCCTTTCTTCCTTTCGCTGGATTTAGTCTTTGCCTAACAAGTCTACCATCACTCAACAGGTTGCCTTCCGTTGATCGTGTTGCATTCAATCAAAGCCTGGGGCAGAATGAGAGGAACCTGCAACTCGCAATCAGTCTTCCAAAGGAGCTTTAACCTTGCCCATGGTTTTTCCCGAAACCCTTCGTGCGCTGAGGAGCAGGAACTACAGGCTTTTCTTCACGGCCCAATCGATTTCCCTGACCGGGCTTTGGATGCACAGAGTCGCCATGGGATGGCTCGTCTTCCGGTTGACGGGCTCTAACAGCGCGCTGGGAATCATGGATTTCGCCGCGTCCCTTCCCATCTTCCTCCTCTCCCCGTTCGCCGGCGCCGTGATCGAAAGATGGGATCTTCGCAAAACCCTTTTCTGGTGCCAGGCCTGCTGCATGGGTATGGCCCTTCTCCTCGCCTTCCTGACGGCGACAAACCTTGTGGCTTTCAGGACCGTGGTCGTCTTGGCTCTCGTCCTCGGCCTGGTCGACTCGTTCGAACTGCCCTGCCGTTATTCCCTCGTCTCCTACATGGTCGACAGGAGAGAGGACATCTCCAACGCCGTAGCCCTGAATTCGGTGGTCTTCAACGTAGCCCGCATGATCGGCCCCACTGTGGCAGGTTTCGTCATCCACATGGTCGGAGAGGGAATCTGCTTCCTATTAAATGGCCTGGCATATTCCTCCACCCTCTACGCAGTGAAAAGCATGAAGATGGAGCGCCCTCCCATAGGAAGGACAGGGGGCGGGAGGAGCCGCCCGTTCGCCGACATGACGGAAGGGTTACGGATGGCGAGGGATTTTGCCCCTGCCCGGTACTTCCTCATACTGATCGCCGCAACAGGGTTCTTTGCCTTCCCGAGCCTGATCCTGATGCCTGCGATGGCTAAAGGCGTGCTGCGCGGAACACCCGAAACCCTCGGCTTTCTCCTGATGGGGGTGGCGATAGGCGCACTTTGCGGTTCCCTGCTGATGGCCTCGCTGAAATCCCCTTCCACCTTGAGCTGGTGGTGCACCAGGGCCTGTATCGGGTTCGGGCTATCCGTCGTCCTTTTTTCCCTCTCACGCAACATCGGGCTGGGAATCGCCCTTGCCGCGCCTGTCGGTTTCTTCATGGTCACCAGCACGATCAGCTGCAACTCCCTGCTGCAGTCAATGGTACCGAAGGAGAACCGGAGCCGCGTCATGGCCCTCTACACTTTCGCCATAATGGGAATCCCCCCGTTCGGCAGCCTCCTGGCCGGAAAACTGGGGGACCTTGTCGGGACAAGCTGGTCGCTTTTCTCCTGCGGGTGCGTTTGTACCGTCTTGGCTTTCTTCCTCAAGAAAAAAATCGACGGATTGGCGCCTGAATTGAGAGCGGCGCTCGAAAGGCAGAGTGCCTGAAGCCTTCAGGGTGAAGGGGTTGAGGCGGGTTCCGCTACCGGAGCGGGACTCGAAGGCGAGAGTTCCGTTACGAGAATAGACAGGAAAATGAGGGCGCAACCACCGATCATCTTCCCTGTGAAAATCTCCCCGAGGAAAACCGCTCCCGCCAGGGCCCCGAAAACACCCTCCAGGCTGAGGATAAGGGCGGTATGGGTCGATGAAGTGTGTTTCTGGGCAACGTTCTGGGCCACCAAGGCGAAGATCGTACCCAGGAAAATGTTATAGGCCAGGGCCCACCACCCTGCAGAGGGTATCTGGGCCGGGAGGGACTCGAAAATGCCGGCAAGGGGAAGGGCGACGAAACCCACCACACCGATCTGGATAATGGCGAGGGTAACAGGGTCATGATACCTGACGGAGCGTTCGACGACGAGCATGTGAAGGGCGAGGAAGAAGGCGCTGAGAAGGCTTAACCCGTCCCCAAGGCCGATCGAAAAATCATGTTGGAGGGTCAGCAGCGACATGCCGGCGAAACAGACCAGCGCCGTGAAAAAAGGCTTGAAGCCGGGAAAACGCCTGGTCACCGCCCACAGGAGAAGGGGAACCAGGACCACGTAGGCCGTGGTGATGAAGGCCTGCTTCCCCGCCGTCGTGAACAGCAGCCCCGTAGTGGAAGCCAGAAACGACATCGACAGGACAATCCCTGCAAATAACCCTGACCGGACCGCCCCGTGCGAGAGGCGGCTCATGCGTGTCCGAAAAAGCATACCCAGCAGGAAAAATGAGGGGATGAACCTGAAGACCAGCAGCCACAGCGGAGAAAAGCTCTCAAGAGCAGCCTTGACGGCGACGTAGCCGACACCCCAGAACAGGGCGACGCCGAGAAGCGCGAAATCGGCGAGAATCCAGCCTCGTGCCGAGTTCATGCAGTTATGCCGGGGAAGCAGGCCCCGGTCTTGACGAGGTGTGGGAGTTTCCAGGCCATGTCCGTAACCTCCAGCTCGCGCCCCCGCTTCCCCGCCGGGGAAAGTTGCTTCTTTTGGCAAAGAGATTGTAGGGGATTCGTTTCAAATCGGCCACTTCTTTTTTCATCGCTCTTGCCTGTAAACTAGGAATGGGGAAACACGGGAGCCGATACCGCATGAGAGGACGCGGGCAGTGCCCCTCATTTCGAGACTGCACCGGATCGGAGGCGTACAAGATGGAAAACAGGTCCATTCATTCCCTGGACACGCCGTGCATGTTGATCGACCTTGACCGGATGGAGAGAAACCTGAGGTTCATGCAGGAAAAAGCCGAGCTCGCCGGGGTCAAGCTGCGACCCCACACCAAAACGCACCGAACCCCGGCGATCGCGAAGATCCAGCGCGACATGGGAGCGGCCGGGATCACGGTAGCCAAGCTGGGAGAGGCGGAAGTCATGGCCTCCGAGGGTCTTGACGACATCTTCATCGCAAACGAGATCGTCGGCCCCATCAAGCTGGAAAGGCTCAGGAGACTCGCGGCGACGGTGCGAAAACTGGCGGTAGGGGTCGATCACGCCTTTCATGTCGAGGAGCTGGCCCGTGTCATGGCTGGCGAACCCCGCCCGCTGGATGTCTTGATCGACGTGGAAACTGGCGATCCCCGCACGGGGATCAGCCCGGGAAAACCCGCGGTAGAACTGGCCAGGCTGGTGCATCGCGCTCCAGGCCTTCGCCTCAGGGGAATCTACACCCATGACGGGCAAAGCTACGACGCGGAAACCCTCGACGAGGTCAAGGCCATCAACCGGGAAAGCCAGCGCCTCATGCTGGAGACCGCCGGGATGATGCGGTCCGAGGGTCTTCCCGCGGAAGAGATCTCGGTCGGCTCAACGCCCTCGCTGCTGGTCGACGGCATCGAGCCGGGAGTTACGGAGATCAGGCCCGGGACCTATGTTTTCATGGACGGGGACCAGTCCCAGGTCCTGGGCACCTATGCCTATTGCGCCCAGACCGTTTTGGCCACCGTCATCAGCCGCCCTACGCCGACACGTGTAGTGATCGACGCAGGGACAAAGGCCCTGACCTATTACGTCCAGGACTCCGGGGTGACCCGAGCGAAGGGACACGGCCGCCTGAAGGAGCACCCGGGGATCTACCTTGACAAGATGTCGGACGAACACGCCTCTTTCGAGATCCCGGAAGGTTCCGGCCTCGATTTCCCGATAGGCCGAAGATTGGAGATCATCCCGAACCACGCCTGTCCCACGACGAACTTGTTCGACATCCTCCACGGGGTTCGGAATGGGCAAGTGGAGGTTTCGTGGCCGGTGCTTTGCCGGGGAAAATCACAATAGGATTCAGCCCTTCCGGGCTCTGGGGCACATCTTCCCCTAGTTCATGCCGTAAAACCACTCGAAGACGATCCCCTGGCCCTTCTTTTCGAGAAGGGCCAGGTTGCCCACCTCATCGAGGAGGTACTCGAAAAATTCACCTTCGCGGTAGCCATAATCGAGCCGGGGCAATGGTGGAAGGGCCCCGTTGAAGAAGACAAACGCGCGTTCGAACGTCATTCCTGGAATGGTGATCCTGCCGCCGTGCCCCCGTGTCGATTCGTCGCCCCCGGTTTTCTCGGTTTCCAGGTTCACCCCGCTCTTTTTCGATAACCAGGTCCGGAAATCCGTCGCGTATTCAAGCCCCGATTCCTCGTTTTTCCGGCGCTTGCTCCAGGCCTTGCCTTTTTCAAGGCCAAACACGCGAACGAGATAGGCATCAAGCCTCTCCGCCTTTCCGCGGGGAGGGATTTCCAGCAGCAGCGTGTCCAGGACGTATCCTTCCCGGTTCGCGGCCTTTACGCGAAGCCAGTGTCCTTCCAGCATGACGACGGCATTATCCGCCGCGTTTTGCGCAGCGGATGAAGAGGGCTTTCGCGCGTAGAACTCGAAGAGGCAGGCAACCGGGGGAAAAGGCTGCTTCAACACCGTGACGACCGTCCCGTAAGGGAGGCGCTGCAAGACAGCAGAACGGGGAGAGGGATTCAGCCGGAGCTCCAGGCTCCCCGGGCCCCAGGCGTAAAGCCGCTCTCCCTCGCGATACCCCCTGGGGCTGGATTGAGCCGATGCGTTCGACTTCAAGACCCAAAGAGACAAGCCCAGGGCGAGTGCGATTAAAACCGGGGCGAAACCGCAAAGGAGTGCCCTAGCCGTTTTTTCCCGCTCAACCATCAAGACCACTCTCCCTGGCTCATCCTGATTGTCCTCCCTACTATTTTAGCATTTCACCCAACATGCCTTTTCCCTGTGGTCCATCCTTCACCAGCCTTGAGGATAAAACAAAAGGGGCCCCTTCAGGGAGCCCCCTACGATTCCCATATTACAGGTGCCTGCACGAGGCACCGGTCAAACCCCTCAGCAACTACCGGCCTCACCCCGCCAGTAGGTATCCCCCTTTTTCGGCACGATACAAAGAAAGGTCAGGGGACCCTGTCCCACGTTATCGAAACAGTGTTCCGTGTTCTCCGGGACAAAAGCCCACGAGCCGGCTTCGAGTTCGTACTCCTGCCCCATGATCTTCCCCTTTGCTGATCCTCCCGTGATCAGGACGTAATGGGGCCAATCGTGGGCGTGGAAAGGCGTGCTTATTCCCGGGGCGACCGAGAAAAAACGGGCGACGTAATCGTCCCAGAACCGGCCTGGGCCGAAAACGACCCTTTTTTCCGTCCCGGCATGATCCCCTGCCGGCGCAACGGGCAGATCCCCAAGCGAACCTGCGAAAACGGTCAGGTTTGTTTCCTCCACGAACAGATCCTCTCCCTTCATCTCATTCGCGCTCTGGGGCAATGAGGCCAATCGTCCCGCCGGACCCCGGGAATCGAGACGTTCTCTCCACGATACCCAAAACCAGGGGCAGTTCAGGGCTCCTTCGGCCTGTAAACGTAGACGCTGCAGGGGGCATGCGCCACGACCTGCGCCGCCACGCTCCCGAGGAAAAACCTCTGGAGATTGCTCAACCCGCGATGCCCGATCATGATCATATCCGCATTTTTTTCTTTTGCGAAATCCACGATTTCCGCGTAGGGAACACCTTTCCTTACGGAAACCGAAATCCCGGGGATTATCGCTCCATAAGCCTTCAACGCCTTGTTTACCGAACTCTCCACGCTTGCCTTGCGGTCCTCCTCGGAGGGAGTGATTTCACCCGCGTACCCCTCCGCGAAAATCGGCCTCGATTCTGACCCCGCGATAACGTTCAGGAAGAGGAGTTCCGCATCCTTTTCCCTCACGGCATAATGGAAAGCGTAATCCATCACCCCACGGCTGACATCGCTTCCGTCTATGGCGACGACGACCCTCTTCATGACTGCCACCTCCCCTGGAATCGAAGGGCTTTCCGCTACCTCGATGCGTGTTGGCCCTATCCGAAAGCAACGGCCCCCTAAAGCCCCGGCGGTCGAACGACTCTTTCTTGTCTCTGTAACTTAATATTACATCACTTCTCTGCTTTTTACTCTTTGCCCCTACTCTAAACAGGGAAGATTTCTCCGTAAAGTTCCCTTTTCTTCCTGTCTTAGCCGGCTTTCGCCGGAAATTCGGAAAGAAGGGTGCCGTTTCCTGGACCTGCCTCGGAAAACGACGGGAGATCCCTTGGCGCCGCCATGGGGATCTCCCTCATTTTCTCGGCTTGGAAAACCTGCCGGTAAAAATTTTCTATACGGCTTCGATGCTTTTTCCTTTCGGCCTATGGACGTAAACGCTGCAGGGGGCGTTCGCGACGACCCTCGCCGCCACGCTGCCGATGAAGAACCGGTTCAGGCGACTCATCCCGCGGTGCCCGATCATGATAATGTCGGCGTCCTTCTCCTCAGCAAAGTCGATGATGTTGGCACAGGCATTCCCGGTCCTTACCCAAACGGAAAACCGATCCGGGTCGACCCCCGAGTTTTCAAGGCACTCCCCCACGTAGGACTCGAACCTGTCCTTCGCTTCTTTCTCCGACTCCGTAAGGTCGATCTTGTAACCGGCAACGAAAGGGGACCGGCTTTCAGAGGCCCCGATGACATGGAGGAACAGGAGTTCAGAGTCCTTTTCCCGCACGGCGTAATGGATCGCGTAGTCGATCACGGCACGGCTCGCATCGCTTCCGTCTATCGCAACGACAACCTTTTTCAAGCAAACCCCTCCTCGGGGAAGTGATTGTTCTTTTTCCCCTTTTTAACATCCTACCCTAACGTTGGCCAATTAACCACCTATCGCCGGTATAGAGGAACTATAAATGAACGGTTAGGGCCTTGGGGCTTGATTGGGGATGCCAGAGGGGAAAAAAGAGGGGCGGGCGCTCCCCGCCCGCCCCTCAAGCTCCTATTAGGCAGGACAGATGGCAAAACAGCGAGCCGGAAAACCGGTACCGCCCTTGAGCTTCGGGAAGGTGCAGAAGATCACGGCACCGACCGGCGGCACCTTGTCGAGGTTGCACAGGAGTTCGATCTGGATCTTGTCCTGCTTCAGGATGTAGTCCTCGGCAGCAAACCCGATCTGAGCCTGGCGACAGGCAGGATCGCTGTCGGGCGTTTCATGCCCCATAGACCCGATCTTCCGCTCCGCACAGAGCCATTTCACGGTTTCGAGATCCCAGCCCGGGTAATGGGCACACCCTTCCTTATCCTTGTTGTCGAACTCCGCTGCCGGACGCTTGTACCAGTCCGAGCGCAGAGCGACGAATGCCCCTTCGGGAATTCTACCGTAGGTTTTCTCCCACTCGAGGACGTCGTCGATCGTGAGCGCGTAATCGTTGTCCGCTGCACACTTGGAGGACACGTCGACGACACAGAGCGGGTAGGCAAACTCGTCCACCCGGATCTCGCTTTGGGTTCGGCCGTTCGCATCGAAGTGCGAAGGAACGTCCACGTGCGTCCCGTACTGGCCTGGAACCGTGTACTCGAAAACCTTCATCGGGGCCTGGTCGAAGTCGAACAGGTTCCTGATGCCGAGGGGCTGGAAACCGTACCAGTGGGGGGTCTCCTGGGAAAGCTCGTGGGTCAGGTCCACCCACTTGTACCTGGGCGTCTTCCATTCCGCGAGAACCTTCCAGAGCGTCAAGTCCGCCATAAAAACACCTCCTAATCGAAATAGTACGCCTTGTCGAAGGCGTCCTTGGTCGCTTCGTAGATGCGTCCGGCCTGTGCAGCATCTCCTATAGGGATGGCGCGTCCGCAGGCAGTCTCGAAGGCCTCGACGAGGGCCGGGTTCGGAGCCGTGCCCAGGGACAGGACCACGTGGTCGACTTGCACCTCCGTCTGCGTTCCATCTGTCTTCTCCATCCTGATGGATCCGGGAAGGATTTCCACGAGCCTGTGGCCGGGGAGCATTTCCGGTTCGAAGGCCATGATCCGCCCGAGGATGTCGTTGCGGATCACGGGGAATATCCCTGGCCCGATCTCCGGCAGCATCTCGACGAGCGTCAGCCTGCATCCCATGCCGCCCAGCATTTCCGCGGTCTCGAGGCCGGTCATCCCCGTGCCGATGACGGCCACTTTTCCGTTCGGTTTCGCCTTGCCGGCCACGACATCTTCCGCAAAATGCACGTTCGCAAGCTCGATCCCCGGCAGTCTCGGAATGATCGGTACGGCCCCCGTGGCGAGAAAAACCGCCTCCGGGGCAAGGGCCCTGACCATTTCGGGGGTCGCCTCCGTACCGCAGCGGATATCGACACCCAGGACCTCGACCTGCCTGGCCATCGCCCTGGCGAGTTTGGTGACGAGTTCCTTGTGGGGCGGCTTATCCGCGAGGTTCAGGGTCCCTCCCGGCACAGGCTGTTTTTCCAGGAGCGTCACCTGAAAACCCCGCTCTGCGAGTACCCGGGCGGCTTCCAGGCCTCCAGGACCGCCGCCTACGACGCAGACCTTGCGGTTCATGCCGTTTTTACGGTAATCCGGGTAAAGGTGTTCGCGCCCCATCCTGGGGTTGACGGCGCAAACCACCGTCATCCCCTTCGCCAGGAGGCGTTCCCGGCAGACCATGCAGCCAATGCACTGGCGAATCTCGTCCGAACGGCCGGCCTTCGCCTTGTTGACGAACTCCGGGTCCGCGAACTGGGAGCGGCCGAGCCCGACGAAATCGCAGACCCCTTCCTCCAGCAGCTGTTCTGCGAAGTCCGGGTCCTTGATCGTGTTCGTCGCGATGACAGGTATCCGCAGGACCTGCTTGAAAGCTTTCGCGACATGTTTCTTCCATCCGGCCTTGTAGGAATAGGGATCGCAGTTAGCGTTCGCGTTGAGGCCGCTGCCGTTGCTGACGTTGAGGACGTCGATCCCCTTGTCCTGCAGGTAGAGGCCGATCTGTAGGCCATCCTGGAGATTCAGCGTGCCGGGAACCTGGGGCGTCATCTCGTCACCGTTGATGCGGACCGAGATGGGAAACCGCCCCCCGAGTTTTTCCCGGATTCCGTCGATGATTTCGGAGATGAACCGCATCCGGTTCTCGAAACTGCCGCCGTACTCGTCGGACCTCTTGTTGTAGTAAGGACTGAAAAACTGCCCAATGAGGTACGAATGGGCCCCGTGCAGCTCCACGCCGTCATACCCCGCCTTCCTGCAGCGGAGGGCGGCCTCGACGAACTTCCGCTGGATCTCGCGGATCTCTTCGAGGGTCATGGGCCTGGGTGCCGGCGCTCCCGGCGCGATCGGCACGTCGCTGGCGCTAAGGGCCTGTTGGCCTGTCAACGCCGGTTTCGACGTGCTGCCGGCGTGGTGAAGCTGGGCGAAGATGCATGCCCCGTGTGCGTGTACGGCATCGACGAGCATCTCCAGCCCGGCCACGTGTACATCCGAGGAGGCCCTGAGCTGGAAAAGGGCGGGGATGCTCGTCACGGGGTCAATCCCCGTGTATTCGTTGATGATGAGCCCGATCCCACCTTTCGCCCGTTCCTGGTAATAGCGAATCAGCCTCATTGAAGCGGTGCCGTCCGGCGAGGCAAAGTCGGTGCCCATAGGGGTCATGACCGTTCTGTTCCGGATGGTCAGGCTCCCGATCCGGCCTTTCTGGAAGAGCTTTTCGTAGGGCATCGTTTCAGCCTCTCAGCGATTGTGGCTGTAATGGCCGCGGTTGGCGACAGGCTCGATCGTGCTCACCCAGCGGTTGGTGTAGTTGAAGAACCCCGCGACAAAGGCCGCCTCCAGTATCTCGTGATCGTTGAAACCGGCCGCCCGCAGCTTGTCCACCTGTTCCGCGGTGATCTCCCGGGGATACGTGGTGACGAAATAGGCGTAGTCGCACAACGCCCGCTGTTTCTCGGTCAGCTTGGCTGCACGGTAATTGTAGGTAAGCTGGTCCACCCAGGCCGGATCCCCAGACAAGCCCCTGAGGTAGTCGCTGTGAGTGGTCAGGCAGTAGTTGCAACCGTTGGTTGAGGAAACGACGAGGCCGATCATTTCCTTGTCGGCATCGCTCAGGTAGCATGTTTTCGGGTCGAAAAGCGAGGCCTTGAAATCGAGGAATCCAATGTACTGGGGCGCGTTGAGAGGGAGCACCTTGAACAGGTTGTTGATGAATCCCCAGTTCTTCTCCATGGCTTCGACGGTTTTCTCGAACACCGCGAAATGCTCGTCCGAAATCTCGTC
>CAYRNZ010000046.1:5978-11293 GCA_964425765.1 uncultured Synergistaceae bacterium | reverse complement strand
TGCTGGTCAGGGAATGGAACTTGTTCGGGGCCGTCCGGAAGGCCTTGCCGGTCAGACTTGCGATCTGCGCAGCCACTTCCACGTCGTAGCCCTCCGCCGCGTTCAGGCCCGTCCCCACGGCCGTCCCCCCGAGCCCGAGCTCCCGCAGGAATTCGAGGCTCGAACGGATCATCTGGCCGTCCCGCTCCAGCATCCGCACCCAGCCGCCGATTTCCTGCCCCAGGGTCAGGGGCGTCGCGTCCTGAAGGTGCGTCCGGCCGGTCTTCACCAGGTCCATGTAGCGCGCGGACTTCTCCGCCAGGGTCGCCGAAAGCTTTTCCAGGGCGGGCAGGAGGCGGTCCTCCAGCTCCACCACCGCCGCGATGTGCATGGCCGCCGGGAAGGTGTCGTTGGAGCTCTGGCACTTGTTCACGTGGTTGTTCGGGTGGACCTTCTTTTCCGGGTCGTCCAGGATCTGGTTCGCCCGGTTGGCCAGGACCTCGTTCACGTTCATGTTCGACTGGGTCCCGCTTCCCGTCTGCCAGACCGACAGGCCGAAGTTCCCCGCCAGCTTCCCCTCCAGGGCCTCGTCCGCCGCCTTCGCGATGGCCGAAGCCCGCGCTTCGTCCAGGACGCCGAGCTTCAGGTTGGCCAGGGCCGAGGCCTTCTTGAGGATGGCGAACGCCGAAATGATCTCGTCCGGCATCTTCTCCCAGCCGATACGGAAATTGTCGATGCTTCTCTGGGATTGGGCCCCGTACAGCCTGTCGACCGGGACCTTCACTTCTCCCATGGAGTCCTTCTCGATGCGGTAGTCCATTCACCCGTCCTCCTTTGGCGCCCCCGGAAACCCGAAAAAAGCAAGTTCGCCTTCCCCATGTTAGGGAAAGAGGAAAGGGAATTCAAGGGAAGCCCGGTTCCGGCTAGAATAGGCAAAGGTGGCAGAACCGATCCTGCGACATCCCCGGGGAGGGACCCTCATGCCGGATTTCCTGGCCAAGCTGCTGCAGAACCAGCTTTTTCTCCTGAGCCTCGCGGTCGCCACGGGACTCCTCCTGGGAAGGGCCAGGTTCCGGTCCCTCAGCCTGGGGACCTCCGGGGCGCTCTTCACCGGGCTGGCCCTGGGACTGCTGAACGTGAAGGTGTCCTACGAGATCTTCAACTGGAACCTCATGCTCTTCGTGGTTGCGGTGGGCCTGCTTTCCGCTGAGGACATCGTGCTGGTGGTGAAGAAGTACGGGATGAAGTTCGTCGTCCTGGGGATCGTGGTCACAGGGGTGGGGGCGCTCTGCACCTACGCCATGGCCCGGCTGGCCCAGGGCGTGGAGCCGCTTTTGGTGGCCGGCACCTACACGGGGGCGCTCACCAGCTCCCCCGGCCTCGGGGCCGCCCTGGAGACCACGGGCGGCAACCCGCTCGTCACGGTCGGCTACACGATCGCCTACCCCTTCGGCGTGTTGGCGGTCGTCTTCTTCGTCCAGCTGGCCCCGGCGATCTTCCGGATCGACGTGAAAAAGGAGCGCGAGGAACTGGCGGCCATCTACCGGGACTTCTACGGCGGCGACGAAAAAAGGACCGCCCTGCCGGAGTCGGTCCCCTTCTCGGTACTGTCCTTCGTCACCTGCGTCGTCTTCGGCATCCTGCTGGGCAGCGTCTCGGTCCCGGTCATGGGCAACCCCGTCTCGCTGGGCAGCACCGGGGGCGGGCTCATCGCCGCCCTGGCCCTGGGGGCCCTGGGGCGGCTCGGGCCTCTTCCCATGAGGATGGAAAAGCGCACCCTGTCCGCCATCCGCGAGCTTTCCCTCGCCTACTTCCTGGCCGTGGTGGGCCTGATGGCCGGCCCCCAGATGATCGACGCCCTGGTGAAGCACGGGCTTCTTCTCGTGGGCATCGGAGCCGTCTCGGCCCTGGCTTCCGAACTGGCCGGGTATTTCCTGGGTCGGAACGTGTGGAAGCTGAACTGGATCCTCCTGTCGGGTGCCATCTGCGGCGCCATGACCAGCACCCCGGGGCTCGGAGCGGCCATCGAGGCCACGGGGGGCGAGGAGTGCAGCGCCGGGTACGGGGCCACCTACCCCATGGCCATCGTCTGCATGGTCGTCTTCACGTCTTTGCTGGCGAAAGCCCTGGGCTAGAACACCTTGCTCCCGATCTTCGCCTCGGCGGCCGGCGTCAGGAACGTCGCCTCGCCGCTGTCGGCCTTCGGGAACTGGACCCCCAGGACCAGCACCTCCGAAACCGCATCCCCCACATATCGCGGCTCGAAGTTGAGCACCCCCAGCACGAGGTGCCCCACCAGGTCTTCCGGCGCGTGCTGCGTGAAGCGGCCCACGCTCGTTTTGTGCCCGAACTTGCCGAAATCGACGACCAGGCGGTAGGCCCTCTTCGGCGAGGAAGGCTCGATCTCGGCGGACAGCACCCGTCCCAGGCGAATATCCAGCCGGTCGAAGGTTTCCTCCATGGAAACCCTGGGCTTGAGTTCGGTCCCCATCGCGATCCGACCTAGAGGTGCGGGCACCCCAGGTGCTTCCTCAGGGTTTTCACGACGTGGGTGCAGGCGTTGGCGAAAATCAACCCGTCGATGCTGTAGGCAAGGTACTTGAATCCCTGGTCCAGCCGCATGCAGGCCTCTTCCTCGCTGGTGACGAAAATCCCCGCCGGTTTTCCCGCGGCGTTGGCCGCCTTCAGGGCCCGCTCCACGGCCTCGACGACCACCGGTTCCTTCAGCCGGCCCGGAACGCCGAGCGACTGGGAAAGGTCGTAAGGCCCCACGAAGAGCACGTCGACCCCCGGTGTCGCGGCGATCTCCTCCACGCAGGCCAGGCCGAGCCTGTTCTCGCAGTGCACGATCACCATGGTTTCATCGTTCGCGGAGGCCAGGTGGTCGTCCAGCGGGCGCAGGCCGTACTCCGAGGCGCGGGGCAGGGCGGCCCCCCGGGTCCCGACGGGATGGTACTTGGCGGCGCGGACGACGGCTTCGGCGGCCTGGGGAGAGTTGACCTGGGGCACCTCGATGCCGTGGGCACCCACGTCCAGCGTCTTCAGGATCGTGATGTCCCGGGTGTCCGACACCCGGACGATGGGGGTCACCCCCCGGAGTTCCGCGGCCCGGATCAGGTGCTGGATCGACTCCGCCTCCATGGGCCCGTGCTCGGTGTCGATGATGAGGAAATCGAACCCCGTGAGCCCCATGATCTCCGCCAGGTCCGGGCAGTTGAGCGTCAGGAACGGCCCGATCGCCACTTGCCCGTGTGTCAGCTTCCGCTTCAGCGTGTTGATCATTCCCGATTTCGCCTCCCGTTTTTTGTTGCCGGTCTTCACTGCTTCCAGGGGAAAAGCTCCCGCGGGAGCCCCGGATGCCCCTTCATCAGGCTCTTGAAATACACGTCGTCGACCGGAGGGGAATCCTCCTCCAGCGGCGGGATTTCCACGATCGTCCAGCATTCCTGCTTCTTCTTCACCAGGGCGAGGAACGGCTCGTACTTTTCGCGGCCGTCCTTCGACTGCGGGTCCGTCTCGACCCAGGCCCAGCCGTCCTTCACCTTCAGCCAGCGGACGACGAAGACCGCCTCCACCTGCAGGTTGTCCCTCAAGTAAGCCCTCAGCGGGGCCAGGATGGCTTTCCGGACCGGGCTGCCGGGCGGCGGGGTGACCGCGGCCCCCTGAGAGGCGCGGGCCGACTCGACCCCGCAAAGCAGTACCAGGCACACCAGGACGGCGAGAATCGCCTTTTTCAACCGGATTCCCTCCCTTCGCCCCCTGCAAGATAGTAACCGATAGGAGTCGTTTCGTGACCGTTCAGTTCGCCGCGGCCTTCACCGTGTTGCCCCCGGCACTCGTGATGGTGATCGGCAGCCCCTGCCGCCCCAGGGCCTCCGCCAGCTGGGACGCCGTGCCCCTGTAGGCCAGCCGGACCGTCGCCGTGCCTCCCTGGTAGCTTTCGACGGCCGCATCGGTCACCCCGGTAATTTTCCTGCAGGCGAACAGTACGTCGTTGGCCCCCTGGAAGCTGGAAAGCCCCTCCACGACCACCCGCATCTGCACCGCCGCACCCGAAGGATTCGAGCCCCCTCCTCCGGCCAGCCTTTTCGCGACGGTCCGCGATGCGCTTTCAAGGGCCTTCTGGGCGGCCTCGTCCGGGGTCCCGCCCAGTTCCTTGCCCGAAGCGGTTTCCGCCAGGAGGTATTTCGCGTCTCCCGTCGAATAGGCCTGCACCGCGACGGTCGCCGTGCACGTATAGGTGCCGAAGTCGTTCTGGATCGGGCGCGCCAGGGTCGCCCGGCCTACCAGGAAGATCCGCACGTCGTAGATGCGTCCCAGGTCCCTGATGGCGGCGGCGTTCCCCTCCTCGAGCAGCTTCGCCCGCTTGTCGCGCTTCACCTTTTCCACCATGGCCTCGTTCACCACGGGGTAGCCGCTCGCCAGGAGTTCCTGCTTGATCAGGGTTTCCGCCGTCCCCACCGCCAGGCCCTCGCGGTGCCACCCGGCGGCCTCCTCCCATACCAGCACGCAGATGCGCTTGTGGGGCGGCAGGGCGGCCATTGCCGCCGTCGCCGCCAAAAGCAGGCCTAGCCCGCACAGGGCCGTCCGAACGAGGATTTCCCGAGAGAACCGTTTCATGGCCATCCCTCCCTTGCCGGCGGCTCCTTACCGGATGCCGATCTTCACGGTCGCGGGATCGCCGGAGAAGAACGCGGCCTTGTCGGCACGCCGGACGTCGCTCGTGCCCTTGACGATCTGCCCCCGGGAGTACTGGGGCTGGACCTCCGTGAGCCGGATCACGGCCAGGTTGACCTTCTCCACGTCCAGCACCTCGCCCTTCAGCCCGATGATGGCCTGTCCCTCGACGTAGATGAGGAACAGGTCGCCCACCTTCGCCCCCGCGTTGGCCGAGCCCGCGTCGATGAGTATCTCCGTCGGGGTCGACTGCACGACGTTGTAGCTCGCGCCCCCATTCGAACCTCCCGAGCCGGCCGTGGGCTTCAGCCTTTCGACGATCTTCACGACGCTGTTGTAGGTGGCCTGCCCGAGGAGGCCCCCCGCCTTGCCCGTGCCGAAGACGGCCCAGTCGTAGGCGAGCCCTCCCATGGTCTGGTTGGCGGCCCCCTGTTCCTTGACCGCGTTCATGATCTCGCCCGTCTGGGCGTTGATCATCCGGACGTCCAGGGTGACGTAGGCCGTCTTGCTGCCGACCGCCACGCCGCTGAATCCCGGCAGGCCGTGCAGCGGCACGACGCCCCCGGCGCCCTTGTAGTAATACTGGGTGATCGAGCCGGTGATCAGCCCTTCCACGCCCAGGACCTTGCCCATCTGCACCGCGGTGGACGGGTCCACCA
>CAYRNZ010000046.1:0-5878 GCA_964425765.1 uncultured Synergistaceae bacterium | reverse complement strand
CCCTCGATCGGGGGCATCAGGGCGAGAAAGGGTTAAGCCAGTTCCTCGACCTTTTCCTCCATCCGGATGCCTTCCTTCTCCAGTTCCTCCATCACCGGCCCGTAGATTTCGGGCAGGACGGGGGTCAGTACGCCGGGTGTCCTGATGGTGCCCTCCAGGATGAACCGGGCGGCGATGGCCGGGGGCAAACCGGTCGTCCGGGCGATGGAGCTGTCCCCGCACCTGATCCCGAAGTCGATGAGCGTGGAGGTGTGGCGCAGCCGTTTGCCGGTCTTGGGGTAGAAGGCGGTCAGTTCGTCCTTCAGGATGACCAGGTCCCTCTCCTGTGCCGTGTAGAAGAGTCGTTCGTCGAACAGGAAGGCGATGACGTCGCGGGCCGAGCCCCGGGAGAACGGCAGGGGACGCTCGTCGAACAGGCCGAGCCAGGCGAAGCGCTCGAACACGGCCGATCCCCTCCTGATGCCGAGCTTCCGGCAGACGGCCTCCTCCGCCTCCGCGGGATTTTTCGATCCCGCCTGGCGGGCCATGAAGCCGCGGAACGAGAGCCCGGACAGGTCCTGGGGGTCCTCCTCCACGAGCCCGAGGGCGTTCATCGCCACGATCGTTTCGGACCAGCCCGGGTAACGGAAGGTGCCGCGGTAGATGCTTTTCGCCTCGGGGATCCCGTAGCGCTCCAGGTAGGGCAGGGAGTCCGCGTTGGCGTAGACCTCGAACCAGCCCAGGCTCGGGACTTCCTCGAGGAAGCAGTGTTCGTAGGTAACGCCGTCGAGCCACTCGACCTTCTGCCCGTCGACCATGATCCGCGCGGTCCGCTTGCTGGCGCCGATCAGGGCCGCCGGGGCCCAGGAGAGCTTGTAGCCCCAGGGGTTCGTGTTGGCTTCCGCGGAGGGGATGGCCCCGCAGATGGACCGGAAGGATTCCACCTGGCCGCCCTCGTCCCGGATGCTCTTGATGGTGCGGGCGGCGGACATGTGGTCGATGCCCGGGTCCAGCCCCAGCTCGCCCAAAAAGACGAGCCCGGCGGCCTCCACGTCCTTCGCCATGGACATCGCCTCCCCGTCCAGGTAGATGGCGTGGACCTGGTGCACCTTCGCTTCCAGGCACTGCCTGGAAACCGACAGCATGAAGGGCGGGGGCAGGAGGTTCACGACGACGTCAGGCAGAACCGACTCCAGGATGGCCCGTGTATTCTTCGCGCCGTCGTCGACGATCGCGGTGGCGCGAGGATGGCCGCCGGTAACCCGTGCCAGGTTCGCTTCGGAAAGGTCGACGACCGTGACGGCAAAATCCTCCTGTTTCAGGAGATACTGTACGCAGGGGCGGGCCACCCGGCCGGCCCCCAGGACTAGGACTCGCTTCATCTGTAAAACCCCTCCTTGGTTTTGATCCCCGCTAGAGCGAGGCATATACGGCATGGGCCAGGGTGATGATGTCGAACACCGGAAGGCCCGTCTTTTCCCGGATCTCCGCAGAAAACGGCGGCAGGTCCGTGCACTCCAGCACGTAGGCCCGGATCCCGGGATGCCGGTGCAGGGCCTCCAGCGCGACACCGACGACCTCGCCCTTCACCGCTTCCAGGTCCAGCTCGGCGTCGAAATCCGTGAACATCTTCCCCCACTCCGGGCAGTCCTCCAGCCCGAAGACATGGAGACCTTCCGTCTTCGTGATGCCCACGGCCTCCAGGTGCCCGGGCTTCAGGGCCGCCTTGTGGGCCGTGATGATCGCCACTTCGCCCTTTTCACCCACGATCTGCTGCACGAACGGGACCTGCAGCAGGCTGGAGGTGAACACCGGCACGTCCAGGGCCGAAGCCAGCTCGCGCTGGAAGACCGCGTTGAACCCGCAGCTCGTGGTGATGGCCTTCACGCCGTCCGCCGCCACCATGGCCTTCGCGTCCCCGATCATGGTCTTCAGGACCTCCCGGTCCGGGTTTTCCAGGATCGTGTGGACGTTGGCCCCCTTCACCTGCTTGCGGACGATGGGGAAAGCGTAGGACGCGGGGTTCGTGCTGTTGCCCACCAGCGTTTCGAGCTGCAGCAGCCCCTTTGCCACCTGTCCCCCCTCCCAGCAGAGGATCCCGATTCTTTGTTTTCCATCCGTTCCCGGCACGGTGTTGCCTCCTCTCGGTCAAGAAAAATTTGCCTGTTATCCGGATCTAATCCTTCAAGACCCGGTGGGAGTTCCCCTTTCAAGAGTCACCTTCCCGTAGGCGGTCAGCTCCACCAGGCTGTGCGAGAAGCGGATCGCGGCGATGCGCCTCTCCTCCATCCCCGCATAGGCGGATGTCGTTTCCGGCCCGCCCAGGAAAGGCCCTCCCCCCGACTCGAACCTCACCTCGAGGTTTCCCGTTTCGACGGCGCCCGGCAGGCTCCCGGAAAGCTCCAGGGCGACACAGGCGGCAACCGTCCCCGTCCCGCAGGCGGGCTCGATGTGGCCGCCGGGAATCCAGTGGGGAAAGACGACCCTGCCGTGACATCCGGGCCTTTCGGGATGCAGGTCGAACACGACAAAGTCCAGGGAAGGCTGGGGATGGCGCTCCAAAAATACCGCCTGGAGGCGGGTGAGGCGGTCCCGCACCTCGGGCGCCAGGACCCGGACCGCTTCGGCCCCGAACGGGCCTGCCAGGTCGTCGGCACAGACCGCGAGGAACTTGCCGACCTTCGCCGCGGGGGTGCCGTCCAACTCGATCCGCTCGACCCCGTCCCTTCGGATCTCCTGTAGGAAAGGCGTCATGTCCGTTTCCGTCCGGGGCCTGCCTTCGCCGGCGGAAACCCGAAGCCGGACGGGCCCGCCGTCGGTTTCCAGGACGAAGCCCCCCGTGCCGCCGGGCCCGAAGCCGAAGACCCGTTCCAATTCCCCTTCGGCGATGGCGGCGCCCAAAACCTGGGTCAGGCCGCCGCAGGCGGTGATGAACCGGCCCGAAGCCCGGCCGACGATGCGTAGGCGGAGGTCCGCCTCCCCCTTACGCACGGGAAAGAGCAGGGCCCCCTCGTGACAGCCCAGGCAGGTTTCGGCAATGGCCTGGAGGACGGTTTCCCGCGCGTGTTCGGCCGATACCGCCTCGCCGGGGAAAAGCGCGATCGTGTTGCCGCCCATATGCCCCTTGAGGAAGGGGATTTCTAGGGTTCCATGCGGCCGTCCCATGGCCCTTCCCTCCGGCTCCAGGTGATGCCCCTGCGCCCCAGTTCGCCCATGAACTCGTCGAAGGGGACCTCGTCGGGGCTGACGATGCCCTTCTTTTCCAGGCGCCCGTCCAGGATCATCCGGGCCCCGATGGAGACCGGGAACCCGACGGTCCGCTGCATGGAGGTCAGCCCGGTTTCGAGGTCCCGCCTGTCCACCACCTGGCAGACCACCCTCCAGGGCTTACCGTTCTTCAACCCCCGGGCGTCGGTCCGGACGAGGGCGATATCCCGCTCGCCCTCCCCGTAGAAGAACTGCTTCTGCGAGCCGAACAGGGCCGCGCAGAAGGCGGCTGGGGATACCTCGCAATTGCCGACCCTGACCGGGTCGTCGGAGAGGAAGCCGCATTTGGCCATGACTTCCCAGAAGGCCCTGTGCCCGGGCCACCGGCAGATGTAGCGCCCCATGCTCTTCACCGTCCTGCGGATGCCGAAGGCCTCGGCAAAGCGGGAACTGTCCCCGTTGGGGAAACATTCCAGCAGGCCCCCCATCTCCGGGAGGTCCAGGATGTGGGTGTTGTCCGGGCTGAACATCTCGTCGGCCCTCACCGGGACGTCGCGACCGTCCTTGATCACCACGGCCGGGCGCAGGTAGGAGCGCATCACGCCGATGATCGACCAGGTGAACTTGTAGCGGATGGGGTTGGTCGCCGCCTCCAGTTCCGGGAAACCCGCCCCGTAGGAGTGGAAGGCCCGGACCTCGTCCAGCCCGTCAAGGCACTTGCGCCCCAAAACCAGGTCGATGCCGGGGTCCATGCCGAACTCCTCGAGGATCGTCTTCCCCTTTTCCTTCATCACGGCGTCGATCCGCGCCAGCTCGGCGCGATTGGCTTCCCGTTTGGCCGGGTCCTGTTCGCCGGGGTTGGCGAGGTACATCGCCGAAACCAGGTTGACCCCCAGCTCGGCCGCCAGTCCCGCCACCGGCAGGGCGAACAGGCCGGGGAGGAGCTCGACGACCACGTCTGCCCCGGCCATGACCGCGGCCAGTTCATCGCGCTTCGACGCGTCGACCCGTACGGCCTTCACGCGGGGGTCCCCCAGCGCCCCGATGTCGGCCTTGAAGCCGGGGTAGCAGTCGGTGACCACGATCTCGCCGATTTCCGGAGCCTTCACGAGGTCCGCGAGGCTCGCCTTGCCCTGCATCCCGTAACCGAGCTGGACCACTTTCTTTTCCTTCACGAACATTCCCCCTCAGCCTTGGGACCCGGGGTCCGGGCCCGTTGCGGATTTCCGGATCAGCAGTCCCTCGTAGGTATGGCGGATATGACTCCTCATTAGGCTCGCGGCCTCTTCCGGCCTTTTCGCCTCGATGGCGTCGAGGATCGCGGCGTGCTGGCCGGGCGTGCTTTGTTCGGGGATATCCTGCCTCCCTGCCGCCCGGTAGAAGCTGTCAAAATAGAAGACGTAGATATTGGACCTCCAGAAACTGTTGACGCACCACTTCTCCAGGTACGGGTTGCGGGAAGCCCGGGCGATGCCGAGGTGGAATTTTTCGTTGATTTCCGCGTAGGTCTCCTTGGACCCTCTGGCGACAGCCTCCTCGTCCAGGCGGACGATCCGCTTCAGTTTGCGGACCTCCTGGTCGCTCGCCTTCAAAGCCGCAGAGGCTGCCGCCTGTCCCTCGACAGCCATCCGGGCCGAAAAAACCGCCTCCGCATCCTCCGCGCTGGGGAAGGGGATGAAACAGCCCTTCTTCGGCATCCGGCTCAGGAAATCCTCGGCGACGAGACGCCCGAGGGCCCGGCTGACGGGAGTCCGGCTCATGCCCAGCCTGGGTGCGAGTTCGACCTCCAGCAGGAAATCCCCGGGCTTGTACTGCCCGGAAAGGATCAGCCGGATGATTTGCCCGTAGGCGCGTTCCTCTGCAGACTGTTTTTCCATGGAAACCCCCCGTTATGATGTATCCATTACGAATGCATCATCACATTCATTCTAGGGTCTTGCCGGCTCCTCAGTCAAGGACAAAAAAAGAAGAGCGGGAGCCCCCTTCAAGGGAGCGCCCGCTCTTCTATCCTTGACGCTTCTTTTCAGGCCAAACTAAAGCCCCTTCTTCTCCGCCCACCGGAAAAGAGCCAGGAACAGGACCAGGAAGACCGCGATGACGATCCAGTGGTTGACTCCCAGGACCTCGGGGATTGTGATCTTGCCGTAGTCTCCCATGGTAAGGAGGGTTTTCTTCACCATGGGGTAGGTTTCGGCGTAAAGCCCTGCCCCGAAGAGCATCCCCAGGATCCCCCAGAGCGCGTCCAGGCGCCCTTCCCCCAGGGCCGCGGCCGAGGTCCCGGGGCAATAGCCCAACAAGGCCCAGCCCAGGCCGAACAGGATCCCCCCGGGGATCACCGCCCCCATGATCATCGGCTTCACGGAAAGTTTTACCAGCCCCATGTCCTTGAGGAGGTAGGTCCCGACCATGGCCACCGCCACGGTGGAAAGCATGAACTTGACGATGGTGAGGTCCTTCAGGCGAAGGGCCCCGAGCTGCCTGTCGTACCGCGCAACCTCGGCCCTCTGCATGAGGATCCCGAAAATGACGCCCGTCACCAGGCCGTAGAGCAGGTCCGGCTTCATCGGGCATCACCCCCGTAAAGGGCCCGGGCGACCAGGATGCCCACCCCGAAGAAGAGGACCAGGGCCACGTACCCGCTGACCGCAAGCTGAAGCGAACCGCTCAGCCCGTGCCCGCTGGGTCACCCGTC
>CAYRNZ010000045.1:0-11294 GCA_964425765.1 uncultured Synergistaceae bacterium | reverse complement strand
CGGGACCTTTCGGTCATGCGCATCCATGCGGATAAGGCGCTCGCGTTTCGTGGTCAGTATTCGGACGACCGGCGGCTGGATGATGGGAACGAGGGACATGTAAGAATACGCGACGACCGTTATCGGCCCCATCAGGTGCTTCGCGAAGCGCGTCGTGACGTAGATGGACGTCGGGCCGTCGGCCGCGCCGATAATCCCGATGCTCGCCGCTTCCTTGAGGTCAAAGCCGATCAGTACCGCGACGATGATCGTGATGAAGATCCCGAGATGGGCGGCAGCCCCGAAGAGCATGACCCAGGGGCGCTGGAACAGCGGTGCGAACTCGATCATCGCGCCGACGCCGATGAAAATAAGGAGCGGGAAGATCTCGGTGAGAATGCCTGCGTCAAAGAGTATCTTGAGAGCGCCTGACACCCCTTCGTGCTGCCAGACGACCTCGTAGGGCAGGTTGACCAGGATCGCGCCGAAGCCGATCGGCAGAAGGAGCATCGGCTCGTAGTCCTTTGCGACCGCAAGCCAGATAAGCGCCGCGCCAATGAGGTACATCACGCCTTGTTGCCAGCCGAGGGACATAAAACCGTCGGCAAAGAACGAGAGAATGCTTTGAATCATCCGTCGCGCCCCCAAGCTTGAATATCCCCGCATTATACCAGACCTTGCGGGAACGGGCAAATTTAAAACAAGGGCGAATCCTGGAGCTAGCTCGAGTCGAACTCGTTCAGGCTCACAATGTCGTTGACGCGGGCGCGGTCTTTTGCTGTGTGTCCGGAAACACCAATTCGACCGAGTTCGTGAACACGAGGAAATCGCTTCGGTCGGCGACGCCGAGTTTTTCCGCACGAAGTTTCGCCTGCTCGGTGAACAACTGGCTCATGTCGATGCCGGTGCCGATGATTCCGTAATCGCGTGCCCAGGTGCACAGCATCTCCCCGGAACCGCTGCCGAGGTCGAGCACTCGCGTACCCGTTTCCAGGCGCAACGCCGCGCCGAGAGTGGCGAGCTTTTCGGGCGTGAAGGGATTATGGATGCGGTGAGCGCTTTCGGTGATGTTGAAGATCCGTGGAATGTCCATTTCAGGAAACCTCCTTGTGTCTGTGAACGGATTCGGTCAGGGGCTAACCGGAAGATCCACGCTTTCCCGGTTTCCCGAGACTGCACCTGCCCAGCCCGCAAGGTGCTCGTCCACCCCATCGGGCATGCCTTCGCAGGTACCGCGGATGGGGATTTCCTCGTCGAGGCCCCGGCCCAAACCAACTTGATTTCTGGATCCTTTCCCCGGTTCTAGGCTAACGCGCAACTTCGATTATAAACCCGGCATGGGATCGCTCTCGGCTAAGGCAACATAAGACGGAGCCTATGCTATTGTGCACGTCGATTTTTAGGCAGCTTCCAAGTGTCAATGATGTGTCTTGAAAGATGAAAAAGAGATCACCCTTGAAGACAGTTGCCTGGGCAAATTTGTCCCGAAAATTGCCCCGTGACAAAATGCTCCTTAAAATGGTCTCTGGATAATTCCTATAGAGGAGGAACGATATGATGCGATTGGTAGCGGAGTGGTTTCCAGAGTTCGCGGAAAAATTCGAGGAACTTGACGCGATGTTCGCCGAAAAGAGGCTTTTCGACGAAAAGACCTACCAGTTTATCTGCCTTGCGCTGGCCATCAAGGGACGGTCCGCCCCCTGCGTGAAAAAGCACTTTATGGGGGCCCTCAAGGCGGGCGCCACTCTCCAGGAAGTTTCACAGGTAATCGCCCTGACTTTTAGGGAGAGCGCGGGAAACGACGACTGCTGGGTCCACGATCTCCTGTCCGACTACAGGGAGATGATGAAAGGGAACGTCGGGTGCGGATGCCCCGAATAGGGGCAACGTCTTTCTTAGCCCGCCCCTTCAAGCCGAAGCGTTCCACGGGATGGGGAAATCCAGGCGACAGCACACGGAAAACAAATGACCTCCCCACCCGGGGAGGTCATTCATCGTCCAGCCCGAAACCGTCGGGACTTTTCGTCAAACGCTAGAACTGGTAGACGACGACCAGCTGCGCGTAATCCCCGTCCAGGCGGTTTTCGTTATGGAAGTCGTGGAGCCACTTGAGCATTACGGAAAGTTTCCCGTTCTCGACCTTGGGGCTCCAGAAAAGCGCCGGCCCGATCCCGTAGGACTCGCCCTTGAAATCGCCGAGTTTCGCCCCGCTCCCGCTGTCCCCCGACAGTTGCCGGTAGTAGTATCCGTGCAGGCCAACGGCCAGGTTCTGGGCAAGGTACTGGTTAAGGGCCACGTCGAAGTGGAACTCGGTCCCGGATTGATAATCCGTGTCGGAGTTCTCCGTGTTGAACAGGATGCCGGGTGCGAGAACGAATTCCCTGCCGGTTTCCATGTTCATCCACGTCACGGTGAAGGTGGTGTCGAAACCCCAGTAGTTCCTCCCGACGTTCGCCAGGTTCCCCTCGCTGTCGCTGTAGCTTCCGGTCGGGACGAACACGGACTCCGAGAGCTTATAGTGGAGGTTCCCCTTTCCCTTCCAGTACAGGGCCGCCGTCAACAGCACATCGCCCAGGCCCGAGTCGTCGTCCGCGCCCCTGCGGAAGTTCTGCCCGATCGAAGCCTGTCCCTCGAAATCGACCCAGCCCACCGGGACCGCCGCCCCGACCTGCAGCCGGCCGCCGAGCACCGGTTTCTCGAAGGCATAGAAACAGCCCAGGTAATTGTAGAAAGCGGATACGTCCACTCCAAGCCGAACCTTGCCCCCGAACACCGCCCTGTCGACCTCACCGCTATAGAAAAGCAGCTGGTCCACCAGCATGAACCCGGGGGGCGGCGAAATTCCAGAGCCAAAGGTCACGGAGGTGCCGGGAAAGTAATAACTTCCTCCTCCCTCGGTGGCGAGGGCCGCCTGGGGAAGGAGGAACAACCCGAACAGCAGCAGCGAAAAGATGAAAGCCCGTCTTTTCATGAGTGGTTCTTCCCCCTCTCCGATATCGTCGATACCGTGCCGGCCGCGGGCGGAAACCGCCAGGCGGTTCGCTGGCCGGCCTTTCCCTTCCCTTCAATGAATGATTGCTAATTATTTATCATACTACTTTTATTATTGTTCAGTTTATCGAACGACATTTCCTGTCATGAAGCCACAGGCTGGAATCCTCCCGCTTTTCCCAGGGAGGCCGTCAACTGAAGAGGATAAGGAAAAGGGCATATCCCAAGGCTCCGGAAATGAACGGGACGGCCCGCCCTTCCTCGCCTTTTGGCAACTCCACGCGGCCGGTGACGGAAACCATCCCCCCGCAGACAAAGCCGAAAAGGGGAATGAGGATCACCTTGGGAAGACTGAACAGGCTTCCCAAAAGCCAGCCGGCAATGCAGGACCCGGACAGGAGGAAACACCCTATCCGGTCGAAATTCTCCCCGTGGGCGTCCCTAAAGGCAAAAGCGATGAGGAGGAAATGCAGGAACATCGACAGCGCGTAGAAACGGGATATTTGTTCCTCCCCCGAGATGGAGTGCACCAAAAGGTAACCGATCAGGGCGATGTAGGCCCCGTAACCCGCAACCTGGACCCAGAAACCCCTTTTGTATCGCCTCAGCCTGTCCGGGTTTTTCCTGGTCGGCATGATTTCGCCCAGGGCATAGGAAAAGACGAAGCCCAGCATCATGGCCGCGTTGACCATATAAGTCCCTTGTTGCGGCAGGAACTGGACCCCTTCCTGCCGGAAAGCCACCCCCGCCTTCTCGATTTCCGGCATCAACATAATGAAGATATAGGCGATGGAGCTGCCGGCAGCCGCCGACAGGACCCTCCTCCTCCCTTTCCACCCCTCCGCGTGGCCGCCTACAGGAAAGAAAAACGTACTCGAGAGCAAAACCGCGAGGAAAAAGGAGAAAAGGAAATTAGCCATCGGGAGTCCCTGCCTAGAGCCAGTTCCATTTCAAGATGATGTTGAAGAAGAGGACGATCCCGAGCACCAGGATCACGGATGCGAGGGCGAACGTCGGCCCGAACAGCGTCTCCCGTCTCCGGGCACCCAAATCAATACTCATCTTGTAATGCTGGAGCATTCCAACAGCCAGAGGCAGCGTTCCCATGACCATGAGGAGGAGCCCCAGCGGCTTTCCCTTCAGCAAGGGGAAGGCACCCGGTATTGCGTCCGCCAGGGTTTCGAACATCTTGTACATGGTGAAGCCGAAACTGATGAAGGACATCGCCGTTCGTACCCAGGACAGCAGGGTCCTGTCGGCAGACATCCTCGTACGCATCAGGGATAATTCGTCGCTCGTGTATTCCTTCTTCTCCCCATCGCTCGAGACAGCCATGCCAAGCCCCTCCCCCCAAAGGCCCGCAGATTTGCCTAACTCGACCGCCGTCTAACCATCCGGGTAACCGCACCCCGGAAAAGCAGGTACGGAACGATAGCCAGGGTTATCGCCACGAGAAGCGCCTGTCCGGGGTGGAAACGGCGGGAAACGATCCATTGATAGGCAATATCGAGGAATAGCGCGAACAAGAATATCCTGGAGACCGACTTCCATCCCTCGCGCAAGTGCCTGAGCCTCTGGTCGGGTTCGCTGAAAAGGGACCAGAAGTAGGGTGTTCGCCCCGCTTTCGCGTCCGCGATCCCCGACTTGACCGCCAAAATTGTCGCGATGCTGGGTTGCAGGAGGAAACGAAATTTCAAAGGGCCTTCAATGCGCCCACAAACGAATTCCGCCACCCAGCCGAAAAAACCGTCCATCTTCCGCCCCCCGTTTCGCTTTCCGTCTCGGGGGTTGCCTCCATTTCTCCAAAGTCTTCTCAACCACTTCCGGCTCCCACGAGACGCCTGCCCTGCCCAGGCTGATTCCGTGCTTAAACCAGGAGACTTTGATCTTACGCTAGTATATCGCATTTAAGTCGAAGCGGTGATATAATTCTTTTACTATTAGCCTGATTATTATTTTAATATAAACTTTTCATGGACACGTGCGTGGAACCTTTTAACACACTTCCCGTTACCTTCCATTCCTGCTCTCAATCGCTGCGGAAACGATGCGACAATGCCCTTTCAGCCGCGCCGTGCCTGGAACCGGAAGTGTCGGTTTGTCCGACACCCCGCGTTGTTTGCCGACAGGAGGGCATCCTAAACGATGAAAATCCTTCTCTCGCTCCTTGTTGCACTGGGTATTTCAGCCTCATTTGTGCCTGCCGCCTACGCCCGGGCGGACCCTTTGCCATCGTGGAACACCGGCGCTACCAAGCGGTCCATCATCGATTTCGTCCAGCGTGTGACGAGAAAGGGAAGCCCGGACTACGTCCCGGTCGCCGAGAGGATTGCGGTGTTCGACAACGATGGCACGCTTTGGACGGAATCCCCCTTTTACTCCCAGGGATTCTTCGTTACCGACCGGCTTCGCGCCCTGGCACCCCTGCATCCGGAATGGAAGAACACCCAGCCGTTCAAGGCGGTGCTCGAGAATGACCGGCACGCCCTGGCAAACATGGGGCTGCCGGGAATCAACGACCTCCTGATGGCGACCCACGCGGGCATGACCACGGAAGAGTTCGGAAGCGTCGTCAAGGACTGGCTAGCCTCGGCACGCCACCCCAGGTTCAACAGGCCTTACGACGAACTGGTGTACCAACCCATGCTGGAGTTGCTGGCCTTCCTTCAGGCTAACGGTTTCAAGACGTTCATCGTCTCCGGGGGAGGCGTCGAGTTCCTGCGGGCTTTCAGTGAAGCGGCTTACGGCATCCCTCCCGAACAGGTCGTGGGAAGCACCATCAAGACAAAATACGAGGTGAGGGACGGCAGGCCCGTCCTCGTGCGCCTGCCGGAACTGAACTTCATTGACGACGACACGGGAAAACCCGTCGGTATCAACTCCTGCATCGGCCGCCGCCCCATCGCCGCTTTCGGCAATTCCGACGGCGATTTCGCCATGCTCGAATGGGTGACGGCCGGGCCGGGACCCCGCTTCGGCCTGCTCGTCCACCACGATGACGCCCAGCGGGAGTCCGCCTACGACCGGGGATCCCCCGTAGGCAAGCTGGAACGCGGCCTGGACGAAGCGCCACATCGCGGCTGGGCGGTGGTCAGCATGAAAAACGACTGGAACAGGATCTTCCCCTGAACCGGGAAGCAGGGAGGTCCACTAAAGGCAAAGAGGAACACGGGACAGGAATTCGCAACAGGGGAAAGGTCGTACCTGCGGATGAATACGGTTCCGGAAGACGGCCGCCCGAGGGCTTTCCACGTGATGGCCAAGCCTACGGGTTCGGCCTGCAATCTCGATTGCGAATACTGCTTCTTCCTGAAGAAGTGGAAACTCTACCCGGGAAGCAAGTTCCGCATGTCCGGCGAGGTCCACGACACCTATATTACGCAGCTTTTCGCGGCCCACCGGGTTCCTCGCGTCACCGTCGCCTGGCAGGGTGGCGAGCCGACCCTGATGGGACTCGAGTTCTACAGGCGTTCCGTGGCTTTCCAGAAAACCCACGCGAAGCCGGGAACCGTGATCGAGAATACGTTCCAAACCAACGGCATCCTCCTCGACGACGAGTGGTGTCGTTTTTTTTACGAAAACAACTTTTTGGTCGGGCTCAGCCTGGACGGCCCCCGGGCGCTGCACGACACTTACCGGAAGGACAAGACCGGCAAGGGGACCTTCGACCGGGTCATGAAAGCCCTCCGCCTGCTGCAGGCCCACCAGGTGGAGTTCAACATCCTCTGCACGGTCAATTCGAAGAACGCCGACTACCCGCGGGAACTCTACCGTTTCTTCAGGGACGAGGCCCGCACCCCCTATCTCCAATTCATCCCCATCGTGGAACGCGACAACGAAACCGGCTACCAGGAAGGAAACAAGGTCACGGACAGGTCCGTCCGGCCGGGCCAGTACGGCCGCTTCCTGGTCGAGATTTTCGACGAGTGGGTGGGTAAGGATGTGGGCCGGACCTTTGTCCTGAATTTCGACGGGGCGCTGGCCGGCTGGCTGGGCATGGCGGGGAGCGTCTGCATCTTCGGCCCCACCTGCGGCCTGGGCATGGCCCTGGAGGACAACGGCGACCTCTATTCCTGCGACCACTTCGTCGAACCGAAGCATTTCCTCGGGAACATCCTGGAAACGCCCATGGCGGAGATCATCGCTTCCGACAAACAGCGCAAATTCGGGCAAGACAAGCGGGACACCCTTCCGAGATATTGCCGGCAGTGCGACTTCCTTTTCGCCTGCAACGGGGAGTGCCCCAAGAACCGTTTCGTCGAGACCCCTGACGGGGAACCGGGACTCAACTACCTGTGCCCGGCCTACAAGGCTTTTTTCCGGCATGCCGATCCTTCCATGAAGGTCATGGCGGAGTTGATCCGTCGAGGAAGGCCGGCCGGGGATGTCATGAAGATCGTGAAAACACAGGGACTCCCGCCCAAGAGCGGCGCGGCGAGACCGGGGCGCAACGATCCGTGTTTCTGCGGAAGCGGACGAAAGTACAAGGACTGTCACGGCAAGTAGGTCGATCCCACGTCTGAACGGGAAAGGGAAGTGAGCATGCAGGGGAAAAAACGGAAAACCTGGCCCCGATCAACAAAGGCAGAGGCCGATGACACCACGGGATGAGGGATTCACCGATCCCGAGAGCCGGGGCCCCGGAGCCGGCACCAAGCGCAAATCCAACGGCCGGCATTTCGCCGCTCATCGAGCGGGTTGAAAAATGCCGTTGCCGGACCCCCCCCGGCAAAACCGGGGCAACCGGTCCGACCTGCAGGGAAGGAGGTTTTGGAAATGGCAAGCAAGAAACCCAATATGCTCGTCATCTGGGGTGATGATATCGGGTGGTTCAACGTCAGCGCCTACAACCTGGGCATCATGGGGTACAGGACCCCGAACATCGACCGGATCGCCAGGGAGGGGATGCTGTTCACCGATTGGTACGGCCAGCAGAGCTGCACCGCCGGCCGCGCCGCTTTCATCACGGGGCAGTCCCCGATCCGCACCGGCCTGACCAAGGTCGGCATGCCCGGGGCAAAACTCGGCCTGCAGCCCGAAGACCCGACCATCGCCGAATTGCTCAAGCCGCTCGGCTATGTCTGCGGACAATTCGGCAAGAACCACCTCGGTGACCGGGACGAGTTCATGCCGACCGTGCACGGGTTCGACGAGTTCTTCGGCAACCTCTACCACCTGAACGCAGAGGAAGAACCGGAAAACGAGGACTACCCACGGGCGGACAAATATCCCAACTTCAAGAAACACTTCGGGCCGCGGGGCGTTTTGGAGGGCAAGGCGGACGGCAAGGGCGGGCAAACGATCGTGGACACCGGGCCACTGACCAGGAAACGGATGGAGACGATCGACGACGAGATCACGGCCCGGACACTCGACTTCATCGAGCGCCAGGCCAAGGCCGGCCAGCCGTTCTTCTGCTGGTGGAATTCGACCCGGATGCACGTCAGCACGCACCTGAAGGCCGAGTCCATGGGCAAGACCGGCCTTGGGACCTACCCCGACGGCATGGTCGAGCACGACGGCCACGTGGGGAAACTCCTCGCAAAGCTCGACGAACTCGGCATCACGGACAACACGATCGTCATGTACTCCACCGATAACGGCGCGGAGAAAATGACATGGCCCGACGGGGGATCCACACCGTTCCGCGGCGAGAAGGCGACGAACTGGGAAGGCGGCTGGCGGGTGCCCTGCGCCATTCGATGGCCGGGCGTGATCAAGCCGGGATCTGTCTGCAACGAGATTTTCTCGCACCAGGACATGCTTCCCACGCTCCTGGCCGCGGCCGGTGAACCCGATATCGTCGAAAAGTGCAAGAAAGGGCACCAGGCCGGCAGCAAGGTATTCAAGGTTCATCTCGACGGGTTCAACATCATGCCCTACCTGAAAGGAGAGGTGCCGGAGGGACCGCGAAAAGGGTTCATCTACTGGGGCGACGAGGGCGAACTGATGGCGCTCCGCTGGGAAAACTGGAAGATCCAATTCGCGGAGCAACGCAAGGATGGCGCCGCCGTCTGGACGGACCCCCTCGTGAGGGCGAAAGCCCCGAAACTCATGAACCTCCGGTCGGACCCCTTCGAAGATGGGGAAAGCAGCGTCTACTACTGGTCCTGGTGTGTCCCGCGCATGTTCACGATGATACCGGCAAGCGCGCTCATCGCGGAATTCCTGAAGACCATGGCGGAGTTCCCGCCCCGCCAATCCCCGGAGACCTGGAGCCCGGAAAACATCCTCCAGGAACTCCGGAGGAGCCAGGAAGCCATCAAGCACGCGGCTCACCCGGGCTAAAACGAGAGCCCTGCAAGGGGCAAGGCGCCTGGCAACCCTTTTCGACTGCACCGTCTTCAGCCCCGAACGTGACGGGAACACAAGGAAAGGACCTCCCGGTCCAGGGAGGTCCTTTTTTTAATCTGTTCCGCTCTTGGGGAATTCCTTTTATCCTGCCGGGGCTTGCCAGTTCCGCGTCCAGATGGTCGTGAAAATCGGGGATCAGTCTGCAAACCGCTCCAAAAAGAGAATAACCGTGATCCGCAGGAATAACCGTACCCGTGAGATGAAAGCTCAGATCGACAACCGGCATTCGACCCCCCCTGTTGGAAGGATTTCCTCCGATTACAGTCTCTTGCCCCGTTCTCAAGATAGGGTGAGATGGCGACAACCTAGGACGGAGCCCATAAGGCTTGATCTAGGAAGGACTTGTCGCGTTTTCAGAAATTCCTCGCAAGAGGACCCGATCCCTGAAAAGTTGAAAACCTGGCGGGGGGGCTCAAGCCCCCAACCGGTCAACCGGCGGGCGTGAAGAAGCACTTCTAGAAGCACAAACCACGTTGAGATTTGTATGGAATTGCGTGTATTTGTACGTTGTTATTTTAATTCCCTCTATCCTCTTTCGAATTTCCCTTATATAAGGAGGGCAAACTCGTCACTGGGACGGAATCGGATTCGTGGGGACAGGAAACAAAAGCCTCCCTCTCCGGAAAGAGAGGTGTCGGGAAAGAAGGAGGAATCAAGCTACCACAGGCGAGCCGACGTCACGACAGGCAGCAACTCACCCCCCCCGGGGATTACCCGGGGGATTTTCTTTTCAGCGAAGGGAGCGAGGGGCATGTCGGAATACACTTTTCCTCTGTTGAACGAAAACGGTCTCGTGTTCACGGAAGTGGAAGAAGCAAGGATCCTCGTCCAAACGGGGGTATCGAAAAGCCGATTCGTGCGGTCGGTCTGCGGCCGGGATAGCGGAGAGGAACCCTTCTATCGGGATAAGGGAGGAGACCCGACGAAAGACGAGTATGTCATGGCCCTCGCGTGGAATTATGGAACCACCCTCGACGGAGTTCTCGGGGCTGATCTCCTGAACGAATACGACGTCGTTTTTGACTCCAAGAACAAGAGCCTTACTCTTTCCGAGGAATTCCTGGAACTCGAGGGTGCGGATCAACTGCCCATGGATTTCGTCCTGGGTGTCCCGGTCCTCGCGGTCAGGATAAACGCTTCGCCGTTCCGCCTTTTCTTCGACACGGGAAGCCCCGTCTCCTTCCTGCAGGAAAAGGAGCTTATCGAATCCTTACGCGTCAACAGGAGCAAGGAGCTTTACGTCCAGGGAAAGCCGCCTTTCCATGGCACATCCCATTTTGTGGACGTCACGCTGGGGCGTAAGCCGATAACGATGGAGTTCGCCCACGTTCCCGGGCTCGAAGGAGAAGTCGTGGGCGCCTGCGAAGGGTATCCTGGGAAACCAGATCTTGCGCAACAAGGTCGTCCTTTACTCTGCCAGGAGGAGGTTGATCGCCTTCTAGACGCCTCTCCGGAAAAGCCTAACCCCATGCTCCAAAACAGGTCTCCGTCCCTTCGAGGGAGGGAGTTTTTTTGTCACCGGAAACCGGCAAATCGACGCTCCGGGATAGAGAAGCGCCAATGCCAGACGTTCGTTGCCACACTAAATCCGGATGGGAGGGAAAGGACATGCAGGAGACAAACCATTGGATAGTTAGGAAGAACCAGAGGGGAATCTCGAAAAGGATGATCGAGCTTACCCTGGAAAAAGGGAGGGACGTCGGGGACGAGATCATCCTCGATAGAAAGCAGGTGAACCTCGAGATCGAAAAACGCGAGCTAGAGATCCGGCACCTGAAAAAGATGCGCGACAAGGGCGGTGTCGTCGTCGTTCATAAAGGCCGGTTTCTCATAACGACCTACAACTACACCGGGTCGATCAATTGAGGGGGGAATGGCTATGATCCTTTCGATCCATAAATCACGGTCTCCTCCAACTCACGCAAAACGAGGACCTCCCCATCCAGGGAGGCCCTCTTCAGCTGTCAGTT
>CAYRNZ010000044.1:0-11401 GCA_964425765.1 uncultured Synergistaceae bacterium | reverse complement strand
CACCTGGGGATGGCCCGCGCGACCTGCTGCGACGAAAAGATCCGGAAGGAACTTTTGGACCTGGAGGCCGCCCTGGGGCCCGTGATGGGGTACCTGGCCCTTTATCCCGGTTTGCCGGAACCGGACCCGGCCTCGCTGGACGGTATCGTCGCCCGGGCCCGTGAAGTGGTGGGAACCACCTTCCGGTTCGTCCGGCCCGGAGATTCCGTTCCGGGGGCCGCGCTGCACCAGGCCAGGACGGTGTCACGCCGGGCGGAACGGGCAGCGGTGAAGCTCTACCGGGAGGGTACCCTGGGGGAGCAGGCTTATGCCTACGTCAACCGGCTTTCCGACGCGATCTACGCGCTCGCGCTGTGGACCGACAAGATCGACGAAGAATGCAGGAACTCCTGAATCAAAAAGGCCAGGCTCCCCTCGGGGGAGCCTTTTTTTTTGTCGGGAAGAGGCGAATTTCCCCTTTTTCTTGACGTCACCTGTATTTTGAGGATAGTATACTCGCCAGGGAAAAGCCTATTCTCTTATGAAGAGGGGAACCCACTATGCTTAACGATCCGCTTTCTCCGGCAAGAAACGTCGATCTGCGGCAGATCGTCTACGAAAAGATCAAGGAAGCTATCGTCGACGGGATCATTCCCCCCGGTGAGAGGTTATCCGAAGTTGAACTCGCCGACCGTATCGCCGTTTCACGGACCCCTGTCCGCGAAGCGATCCGCCAGCTGGCCCAGACGGGGCTGATCACCCTCGTGCCCCGCCGCGGTGCCTTCGTAACCCTTCCCACGGCCAAAGACGCCACGGACCTTTACGAACTCCGCACGACCCTCGAGGTCATGGCGATAGAACACGCCTGCAAGAACCCGCCTATCCCGGAACTCGAGAAGTTCCACGAGAAGTTCAGCCGATTCTCCGACGAGGGCGACCCCACCCTGTTCCTGGCGGAAGACCGCCGTTTCCATGCCCTCCTGAGGGATTCCGCGGGCAACCGTTTCCTCAACCTGACTCTGGACAACGTGGCCGACCTCATCCACCTGTGCCGCCATTACTCCATCGAGGACGTCCGCCTCAGCGAGACCTGCCATGAGCACGTCCAGGTTATCGAGGCGCTCCTGGCTCACGACTGTCCCAGGGCGATGGAAGCCATGCGCTTCCACCTGGACAAGTCCAGGCAGGCCCTCCTGAGCTACATCAACAGGCACCCCGAGCTTTCCCAGCTCGAGGAATAACCGGGCTCCAGCTTGTCTTCCGGCTTCCTGGCGGGGTTTTCCCTCGCCCTCGCCTCCGCTGTCGTCTGGGCTTTCGCCCCTGTCCTCTACCGCAGGGGCGTCGAGCAGTTCTCCTACACGGCCTTTGGCGCGGCAAGGACGCCGGGCTCGATCCTGGCGGCCGCGGCATACCTGTATTTCACGATGGGCGGGGAGGCTTTCACCCCGCCCCCTTTGATGCTGCTCCTGGCGATTTTCGCTTCCAGCGTGGTCTGGCTGGTCCTGGGCGACCTTTTCTACTTCGTTTCGCTCCACCGGCTGGGGGTCACGCTGGGTGTGCCGATCTGCTCGGCCTACCCGCTCCTGGCGGTCCCGGCTGCCTGGATCTTTCTAGGCGAGCCGGCCTCTTTCGTGGTGTTCGGGGCGGCGGTACTGGTCGTGGGAGGGCTGGTCCTGCTCTCCCCCCGCGAGGAAAAGGGAGACCGATCGGTCTCCCGGAAGGATTTCAGGATCGGGCTGGTTTTCGCGGTCCTCTGCATGGCCTGCTGGACCTCCGGGGTCATCACCAACAGGCTCCTTATGAACCGTCTTCCCGTCCCGCAGCTGGAGTGGTGGCGTTCCGTGTCCGTCCTCTGCGGCTCCTGGATCGCCTTCTGGGTGCGCGACCGGAAGCTTTTCCCCCGGGCCTCCTCGCCTCTCGTCTTCGGTGAGGCCATGATCGCCGGGGCCCTGGGACTCACCCTGGGGAATCTCCTGTTCTCCTACAGCCAGAAGTTCATCACGGTCGACGTGGCGACCTGCGTTGCCTCGGCCAGGCCCTTTTTCTCCGCGGCCTTCGCCGCCCTGTTCCTCCGGGAAAGGGTGACGCCCCGGCTGGCCTCGGGGATCGCCCTCGTCGTTGCCGGCATCACCTTCATGTCCATCTAGCCCTCGTCGCTCGAAAAACGCTTCCAGAACCCCTTCATCCGCTCCGCCAGGCCGGTTTCGTAACCGATCGAACCGGGGAAATAGAACCGCCTCGGCTCCCTGAGATACTTCTGGGGGACCCAGTGGCGCGGGTCGTCGTGGGGGTACAGGTACCCCTCCCCGCGGGGCTTGAGGTTCTCCGGGACCTCCTGCAGGTCGCCCGAGTTGAGGGCGTCCAGGGCCGCGCCGATGGCGGCCGTGGCACTGTTGCTCTTGGGGGCGGTGGCCATGTAGAGGACCGCCTCGGAGAGGATCAGCTGGGCCTCGGGCAGGCCGACGAAGTCCGCTGCGTAGGCCGCGGCCGCCGCGACCGGCATGGCCTGCGGGTCTGCCAGGCCCACGTCCTCCGATGCGAAGATAAGGATTCGCCTCGCGATGAACCGGACGTCCTCTCCCCCTGCCAGGAGCCTGGCCAGCCAGTAGACGGCGGCGTCCGGGTCCGAGCCCCTCATGCTCTTGATGAGGGCCGAGATCACGGTGTAATGGTCGTCCCCCGCCCGGTCGTACCGCTGGATGGCGGCGCCCAGGGCCTTCTCGACGGCCGTCTCGTCGAGGAGGGTTCCCCCGCCGGCGGCGACGGAACTGGCGGCCGTGTCGAGGCGGATCAGGGCCTGCCTCGCATCCCCGCCGCTTTTCGCGACGATCATCCGGACGGCCCCGTCCGTGGCCTCCAGTTCAAGCTTCCCCAGGCCCCTTTCCGTGTCCGCGACTGCCCTCCGGACCAGTTTTTCCAGGTCTTCCTGCCGGAGAGGCTTCATCTCGTAGACGACCATCCGCGAAAGCAGCGTCTTGTTGATCTCGAAAAAGGGGTTTTCCGTGGTGGTGCCCACGAGGATGAGGTCGCCCTTCTCCACGGCGGGAAGCAGGGCGTTCTGCTGCTGGCGGTTGAAGTGGTAGATTTCGTCGACGAAAGCCAGGGCGGACTTTCCCTTGTCCCTGGCCTTGGCCTGTTTCGCTTCGGCAACAAGCTCCCGCAGTTCGGCGACCTTCGCCGTCACGGCGTTGATCTCCAGCAGCCTGCGGCCGGTGACCGAGGCCATCAGGCGAACGAGCGTCGTCTTGCCGACCCCCGGCGGGCCGTAGAGGATGCAGCTCGGGACGTTCCCGCTTTCGAGAATGCGCCTCAGGGGGGCTCCGGGTGCCAGCAGGTGGCCTTGCCCGGTGAACTCCTCGAGGACCTTCGGCCTCATTCGCTCCGGCAGGGGCACTTCCCATGGCCTGGACGACCCGGGCTCCTCCGCCGCGGGCTCGTCGTCCCAGAGACGGCGCTCCTCCATCAGCCCAGCGCCTCCTCCAGGGCCTCTTCCATCCCGGTTTCGGGAAGATCGAGGCCTCCGACTCCCTCGGAGACGACCGCCAGGGGGAACCTCCCGGCCAAATAGGCCTCAAGGGACTCGTAAAGGGGTTGGCCGAGCCACTCGCGCCCCAGGGCGAGGGATTCCTCCCACCGGGGAACGGACAGGGCCAGTCCCGGCTCCACGAGGAAATGCCCGATCCCGAACGAGGCGGCTTCGCGGACGAAACGGGCCGGGTCGGGCGAGCCGGCGGGTACCTGGGCCTTCAAGGGCCAGGCGGCCTCCATCCAGGAAGTCCCCTTGCGCCTGACGAGGTCCCGGTACTCCCACGGCACCCAGGGCCTGGGGGAATCCAGCTCCCCAAGCAGGGCCTCCACCGTGGGGCAGGCCTGGTCGATCCAGTCCAGCCAGGAGGGTTCCCAGCGCTGGACGAGCAGGGCACGCATGCCGGCCCGGCGGGCCCCGACGTGGTCGTAGATGAAGTCTCCCACCATGACGCACCTGGAACTGTCCGCCCCGAGCATCCGGGCAGCTTTCCAGAGTGCCTCCGGGTGGGGCTTGACGGGCTCCTCGTCACGGCTCAGGACGACCCTCGGCAGGCGGATGCCGGTGCGCCGGGCGGCAAGGTCGATGGAATCCCGGCAGTTCCGGGAGACCACCGCCCACGGGATACCCCGGTTGTCGAGCCAGTCCAGCAGCTCTGCCGCGCCGGGGACAGGCTCGGCGTTATCGGCTCCGCGCATCTCCAGGTCGAAGATGTCCTTTTCGAGTTCCAGTCGGGTTTCTTCCGGAAGGAAACGGCCGTATTCGAGCAGGGGGACGCGTCTCCCCTGGAAATAGCGGCTGCGGATCTGGGAAAAATCGAGGTGGGTTTCGGCCAGCACTCCGTCCCAGTCGAGGATGAACGCGTGGGCGAATGCCGGGTGCCAGAACGGAGGTAGAACCGGCTGCAAGGACACCCCTCCCTGATGGGACAAAAAGACCCCGCAGTGTCGTGTTTCGAGAGCCTTGACCCTCTCCTCGAGGGATTGGGAACCTGCCAGACCTTGGATTCGATGACACGACGAGGTGCCTTCTCCTCCGGAATGGACGCGGCTCCCCGATGGTCAAACTGTTGGCTCAAGACTCACCCAACAAACACGGGCACCGCAGGGGACTTTTCGATATGATTATACCGCAAATGACAAGCTTGATGTCTTCCGGGAGGAGCGTGCCGCTCATGGAAGAAGCGGTAAGAAGGGTCGGAATCGTCCGGGCCTTCGGGAACGGGCGGTTCGAGCGCAGGACGGACGAGGTGCTGGAAGAGGAAACCGTGTCCCTCGTGGTGGACGGCCGCGAAGAGGCCTCGGTCATCCTGACGCCGGGAAACGAAGCGGAGTGGGCGCTAGGCCACCTCGCTTGCCGGAGGATGATCCTGTCCATGGAGGACGTCGCTTCCCTCGAGGTCGAGCCGGGGCGCGTCCTCCTCACCCGCAGGCTCGCCCGGGAGGGGATCCCCCTGAAGACCCGGATCGTCCACACGGCCTCGACCCGCCTGGTCGAGCGGAACCGGGTCATGGAGGCCCTCCCCCGGCCCCTTCCGGCGGAGTGGACCGTGACCTTCGAGACGGTACAGGAAGCCGTTGCCGGGCTTTCGGAGGCGCCGCTCTTCGGGAGGACAGGCAGCGTCCACGTGGTCGTTTTGGTCTCGGTCGAAAAGGACGGGGAACGGTTCAGGGTCGAGGACGTGGGGCGGCACAACGCCGTAGACAAGGCAGTGGGTTGGGCGCTGCGGAAAAACCTGGACCTCTCCCGGACCTTCCTTGCCGTGTCGGGCCGGCTACCCGCGGACATGGTCCTCAAGGCGATCGGGGCACGGATTCCCCTCCTGGCGAGCGTCTCGGCCGCCACGGCTGCCGGGGTGGACGCCGCGCTGGAAGGGGGCGTCACCCTGATCGGGTTCGCCCGGGAAGGGCGGATGAACATCTACAGCGTGCCGGAACGCATCGCGGGGTATTCGAAAGGTTAGGGCAGCCTCGGGTTCATCAGGCGCAGCAGGTCTTCGGGCGTGTTGACCCCGGAAAAGGAGCGGCGGTATCCGGGCAGGCACTCGAAACCGGGCTCCTCCACGACGGTTACGTTTACCTCGTCGTAGAAACTCTTGATCTTCCTCTCGCCTCTCGCCAGGGCCCGCCTGATCGCCGGGAGGCAGGAAACCGAGTAGAAGGCGTGCAGCGGCTCGACGAAACCGTCCAGGCGGGCACAGGCCACCTGGCTTTCAGGGCCCCGGGCGTTCCACAGGGCCCGTGCGACGGCCTCCTGGACGAGGGGCATATCGCAGCCGATGGCGAAGGCCCATTCGCCCTCCAGGGCTTCCAGGGCGGCGGCAAGCCCTTCGAGCGGCCCGCGACCGGGCGTCGCGTCCACGACCACCCGCAGCGGCCATCGCCCGCGGAACGGGACGAGGAGTTTCTCGAGCGGTTCACGGTCATCGGGCCCGACCGCCAGAAGCACCTCCGAAAACCATGGCGCCACGCGCGAGAGGACCCGCTCGACAAGCAGGGACCCTCCGGCCGCCAGGAAGAGCTTGTTGCCCCCCATCCGGCGCCCGCGGCCTCCCCCTAGAATGACGGCGGAAGCGGGAAGGATCCCGCTTCCGCCGGTCGTTTCGACGGTCTTTCCCGGTTCCACCCTAGTCCATCTTCTCCAGGTTGTGCTTGAAGACGAGGTAGTAGAAGACGGCGACGAACAGGATGCCGCCCACCATGTTCCCGATGGTTACGGGAACCAGGTTGTGCATGTACCCGGCCCAGTTGACGGCGGCCAGCTTGTCGGGAGCCAGCTCGGCGGCCGTGACGACGGCCTCGTTGCCCTTCACGAAGATCCCGATGGCCATGAAGTACATGTTGGCGATGCTGTGTTCGAACCCGGAGGCGACGAAGGCCATGATCGGGAAGAATATGGCGAAGATCTTGCCGATGATGTCGGTGGCTGCCATGCTCATCCACACGGCCAGGACGACGAGCCAGTTGCAGAGGATGGCCCGGAAGAACGCCTGGTCCATCGGGAGGCTCATCTTGGCCGCGGCGATCTTGAGGGCGTTGGCCCCCACAGGGCCGGTGGCGAGGCCGGAAAGATAGATGATGACGGCTACGAGGATGGAGCCGATGAAGTTGGCGATGTAGACCCAGAACCAGTTGCGCAGCACTCCGCTCATAGGGGCACAGCCGGACAGGGTGCCCAGGGGCATCATGCAGTTGCCGGTGAACAGTTCCGCGCCGCCGATGACGACGAGCATGAGGCCGACGGAGAACACGGCCCCGCCCAGGAACTTGGTCACGCCGACTCCGGCGTACTTGGCCAGGTCCTGGGTGACCACGGTGTTGAGGAATCCGCCGAAGGCGATGTAGGCCCCGGCCAGCAGGCCCATGATCAGCATCTGCGGGACGGTCCAGGCGCTCTTCGTCTTGGCTGCGGCGCAGGCGGCCTTCGCCAGTTCCACGGGGGTCTTGAAGTTCATTTCTTTCTCCTCCTTATGGTTTTTTGAAGGGCGGGGCCGGGAAGAAAACACTTCCCGGTCCCGCCTGATGTTCAAAGGTGTTTCTCAGGCCTTTTCGACCTTGACGGCGCTGACCTTGTAGCCCGGCGTCTCGGAATCCGGGTCGACGACGGCGGCCGTGAGGATGTTCGCGGAAGCCTCCCCGAAGTGGAACGGCAGGAACACCATCTGCGGGGGAACCCGGTCCGTGACTTTCGCCCTGCCCTCGACCGAGCCGCGGCGGGAGGTCACCCGGACCATGTCGCCTTCGGCTAGCTTCATCCTGGCCGCGTCCGCCGGATGGACTTCCACGTAGAGCTCCTTCACGAACTCGCCCGGGGCGCTCCTCCGGGTCATGCTGCCGGAATGGTAATGGTACAGCAGCCGTCCGGTGGTGGCGAGGAACGGGTACTCCTCGTCCGGCCACTCGTGGGGGGCCTTCCACTCGCAGGGGGAGAAGGAGCCTTTCCCGTTCGGGCGGGAGAACCGGGCCCCGTGGAGGATCGGAGTGCCCGGGTGGTCGGGCGCCGGGCAGGGCCAGGCCAGCGGGCCCTCTTCCAGGCGCGCGAAGTTCATCCCCGCGTAGCTCGGGGTTACCTGGGCCATCGCGTCGAACACTTCGGACGGGTTCCTGAAGTTCCAGGGAGCGCCCATTCGCTGGGCGATGGAGGTGAGGATCTCCCAGTCCGCCCGGGCTTCCCCGGGGGCGTCGACGGCCTTGCGGACCTTTTGGACCGTCCGGCAGGTGTTCGTGAACGTGCCGTCCTTCTCCCCCCAGCAGGCCGCGGGCAGGACGACGTCCGCCAGCTGCGCCGTTTCCGTGAGGAAGATGTCCTGGACGACGAGCAGGTCGAGCTTTTCGAGGGCGTGGCGCACGTGGTGCGTGTCGGGGTCGGTGACCATCGGGTTCTCGCCCATGATGAACAGGGCCTTTATGTCACCGTTGCCGGCGGCTTCCATCATCTTGACGACCGTCAGGCCCGGCGTCGCGGGCATCTCGACGCCGTTCCAGGCCGCCTTCATCTTTTCCCGCACCTCGGGGTTGGCCACTTTCTGGTAGCCGGTGTAGACGTCCGGCAGGCAGCCCATGTCGCAGGCCCCCTGGACGTTGTTCTGGCCGCGCAGCGGGTTGACGCCCGTGCCGGGACGGCCGAGCATGCCGCACAAAAGGGCGAGGTTCGCCATGGTCCTGACGTTGTTCGTCCCCGAGACGTGCTGCGTGATGCCCATGGTGTAGAAAATGGCCGAGTTCGGGCCGGCCGCGTAGAGACGGGCGGCCTTCTCGATCAGTTCGGCGGGGATGCCGGTAATCTCGCTGGTCTTCTCCGGCGTGTAGGAGGCCACCGTCGCCTTCATGGCGTCGAAGTTCTCGACGCGCTCGGCGATGAAGGCCTCGTTGTGCAGGTTGTCGCGCAGGATGACGTGCATCATCCCGTTCACCAGGGCAACGTCCGTGCCGCTCTTCTGGCGGAGGTAGACGTCCGCGTATTTCGCCAGCTCGATCTTTCGCGGGTCGCAGACGATCAGCTTGCCGCCGTTCTTCCTGCGCTCCTTGATCATCGCCCCGATGACCGGGTGGGCTTCCGTGGTGTTGGAGCCGATGACAAGCATGACGTCGGCCTGCCTGATGGATTTGAAATCGTTGGTCATGGCGCCGCTTCCGAAGGTCTCACCGAGACCTTTCACTGTGGCGCTGTGTCAGAGATGGGCACAGTGGTCCACGTTGTTTGTGCCGATCACCTCCCTCGCCAGGCGCTGCAGCAGGTAGTTTTCCTCGTTGGTGCAGCGGGCGGAGGAGAAGAACCCTATGGTGTCGTGCCCGTGCTGCTCCTTGATGTGGCCAAGGCGGCCGACAACCGTGTTCAGGGCCTCGTCCCAGCTGGCTTCCCGGAACGTGCCGTTCTCCCTGATCAGAGGCTTCGTCAGCCGCTCGTCGCTGTGGACGAACTGCCAGGCGAAGCGCCCCTTGACGCACGTCCGGCCCTCGTTCAGGGAGGTCTTGGAGGCGTAGTCCGTCTTCACGTTGGCGATCTTGCCGGTCTTCCGGTTCACGTGGATGTTGAGCTCGCAGCCTACCCCGCAGTAGGAGCAGACCGTCTTGACGACGTCCATCTCCCAGGGGCGTCCCTGTCCCAGCGATGTCTTCTCCGAAAGGGCACCCACCGGGCACATCTGGACGCACTGGCCGCAGAAGGTGCAGTCGGAGTGCTCCAGGTCCTTGCCCACGGGAGGGTGGACCATCGTCTTGATCCCCCGGTTCTGGAAGTCGATGGCGTGGTACTGGGCCAGGCTGTCGCAGGTGCGGATGCAGCGGCCGCAGAGGATGCACTTGTTCATGTCACGGACGTAGAACGGGTTGGCGTCCTCGATCTCGTAGCTCCGGCAGGTGTCGCCCTCGTCGGCGAACCGGGATCCCTTGATGCCCAGCTCGTAGGCCACGTCCTGCAGTTCGCATTTGCCGTTGCTGGTGCAGGAGAAGCAGTCCAGCGGATGCCGGACGAGGAGCAGCTCGACTACGGCCCGTCGGGCTTCCAGCACCCGCGGGGAATGGGTGTAGACCACCATCCCGGGATTCAGGGGCGTGGAGCAGGCGGTCAAAAGCTTCGGGTTCTTCTCCGCTTCAACCAGGCACACCCGGCAGGCCCCCACGGGCTTCAGCACCGGGTGGTCGCACAGGGTGGGAATGTGGATTCCATTGGCTCGGGCAGCCTGGAGGATCGTCATCCCGGGTTCGGCGACGATCTTGCGGCCGTTGATGATCGCTTCGATGCCTTGCATCTCTTCCCGACCTCCTCGTCAGCGCCGGGCGATGGCCTTCACGGGGCAAGCCTCCGCGCAGGCGCCGCACTTGACGCACTTTTCGGTATCGATGACATGCGCTTTCTTGATCTCACCCGTGATGGCCCCCACCGGGCAGACCCGGGCGCACTTCGTGCAGCCGATGCACTTTCCGGCGTCGATGACGTAGTTCGTCAGCGCAGTGCAGGCCCCGGCCGGGCATTTGCCGTCGTTGATGTGGGCCTCGTACTCGTGGCGGAAATAACGGATTGTGGTCAAAACGGGGTTCGGGGCCGTCTGGCCCAGGCCACAGAGGGAGGCTTCCTTGACCTGGGTGCCGAGGTACTCGAGTTTTTCGATGTCGCCCGGCTTGCCGTTGCCCTCGGTGATCCGGACCAGGATGTCGAGCATCTTCTTGGTCCCTTCGCGGCAGGGTACGCATTTGCCGCAGGACTCGGCCTGGGTGAACTCCAGGAAGAACTTCGCGAGGTCGACCATGCAGGTTTCCTCGTCCACGACGACCAGCCCGCCGGATCCCATGATGGCCCCGGCCGCCGTCAGCGACTCGTAGCTGATCGGAAGGTCGAGGTGCTCCTCCGTCAGGCACCCGCCGGACGGCCCGCCGATCTGGACCGCCTTGAACTTCTTGTCGTTGATGATGCCGCCGCCGACGTCGAACACGACCTCGCGGATCGTCGTCCCCATCGGGACTTCCACCAGGCCGGTGTTCTTCACCTTGCCGGTGAGGGCGAAAACCTTCGTCCCCTTGGATTTCTCGGTTCCGAGGGAAGCGTACCAGGCACCGCCGTGGAAAATGATTTGCGGGACGTTGCCCCAGGTCTCGACGTTGTTGATATTGGAGGGTTTCGCCCAGAGTCCCTTGTTCGCAGGGAACGGCGGACGGGGACGCGGCATTCCGCGCTCGCCCTCGATCGACGCCATCAGCGCCGTCTCCTCGCCGCACACGAAGGCCCCGGCGCCCTCCTTGACGTGGATCTCGAAGGAGAAGTCCGTGCCCATGATGTTCCTGCCCAGCAGGCCGTAGGCTTCCGCCTGTGCGATGGCCGTCTTCAGGCGCTTGATCGCCAGAGGGTATTCCGCCCGGCAGTAGATGTAACCCTCGTCGGCACCCATGGCGTAGGCCCCGATGGCCATCCCTTCCAGGACGCAGTGCGGATCGCCTTCGAGCAGGGAGCGGTCCATGAAGGCCCCGGGGTCGCCCTCGTCGGCGTTGCAGATCGTGTACTTCTTCTCGCTCACCGACTTCTTGCAGAACTCCCACTTCATACCCGTCGGGAAGCCGCCGCCTCCCCGGCCCCGGAGGCCGGAGGTCTTCATCTCGTTGATCACGTCGTCCGGTGTCATCTCCAGGAGGGCCTTGGCCAGCCCCTGGTACCCGTCCCGGCCGATGTACTCGTCAATATTGTCGGGGTTGATGTAGCCGCAGTTCTTCAAGGTGATCCGGTGCTGCTTCGAGTAGAAGGGAAGTTCGTTGTAATGGGCGACGGCTTCGGCAGTGACCTCTTCCTTGTGGAGAAGGCGCCTGACCACGCGGCCCTTGTAGAGGTGCTCTTCCACGATCTCCCTTGCGTCGTCCGGCTGGACCCGGGTGTAGAACGTCCCCTCGGGGTACACCACCACGATGG
>CAYRNZ010000043.1:0-13264 GCA_964425765.1 uncultured Synergistaceae bacterium | reverse complement strand
TTGATGTGACGCCTGGCCTCCTCGGCGGAGACCCGCGTCAGCTGCTCCTTCGGCAGGGCGGCCAGGGCCTCCCAGCCCGTGTCGAGGGACTCCCCGATATCCCGGTCCTCGTCGGGACCCTGCTTCAGGAAGGCCGCCTCGAAGCGGTCCCCGAAGTCCAGCGAGGCCTTGTCCTGCTTGCCCAGTTCGTCGGAGCCCACGACGCTCGCCAGGGCCCGCACGTCCTGTACCCGGCTGACCGAGGCGAAAAGCTGGCTCGCCACGTTGGGGTGGTCCTCCCGGGTGAAACCCTTCCCGATGCCGTCCTTCATGAGGCGGGAGAGGCTGGCCAAAACGTCGATGGGCGGGTAGATCCCCTTGGCGTCCAGTTCCCGAGAGAGGACGACCTGTCCCTCGGTGATGAAGCCCGTCAGGTCGGGGATCGGGTGGGTGATGTCGTCGTTGGGCATCGTCAGGATCGGCAGCTGGGTCACGCTTCCCTTCCCGTCGCGCAGCACCCCGGCCCGCTCGTAGAGCGAGGCGAGGTCGCTGTAAAGGTATCCCGGGTACCCCTTCCGGCTCGGGACCTCCCCCTGCGCCACTCCCAGTTCCCTCAAGGCCTCGCAGTAGTTCGTCATGTCCGTCATGATGACCAGCACGTGCAGCCCCATCTCGAAGGCCAGGTATTCCGCCGCGGTCAGGGCGAAGCGCGGCGTGGCGATCCTCTCGATGACCGGGTCGTCGGCCAGGTTGAGGAAGGTCACGACCTTGTCGGTGCGCCCCTTCTCGGCCAGTTCCCGGGCGAAGAAGGCGGCGTCGTCGTGCTTGATGCCGATGCCCGCGAAGACGACGGCGAAGTTCTCCGCCCCCAGGAGGCGGGACTGGGTGGCGATCTGCACGGCGAGGGCGTTGTGGGGAAGGCCGTTGCCGGAGAAGATAGGCAGTTTCTGCCCCCGGATGAGGGTCGTCAGGACATCGATGGACGAGATCCCCGTGTGGATGAAGTCCCTCGGGTACGAGCGGGCCATCGGGTTCATCGGCTGGCCGTTCACGTTCCGTGCCGAGGGGCCGTAAACCGGCCCGCAGCCGTCCCTCGGTTCCCCCAGCCCCGTGAAGGTGCGTCCCAGGAGGGCGGGAGAGAGCGTCATGGCAAGTTCCCTGCCCAGGAAGCGCACCCTGCCCGTCTGCGGAACCAGGTCGCCGGTGCCCGAGAAGACCTGCACCAGGGTTGCCCGTTCGTCGAGCACGACGACCCGCCCCTTGCGGGGCCTGCCGTCGGGGCCCAGGACCTCCACCAGTTCGCCGTACCCGGCGCCCTGTACCCCGGACACCAGGACGAAGGGCCCGTTGATCGTCTCCAGACCGACGTATTCCGCAACGGCCATGCTACATCCGTCCTTTCGTCGCGGTCCGCTCCGTCCCGACCCTGTCGAGGAAGGTGTCGAGGTCCTTCCTCAGGGCGGCGGGACCGGACCGCCTGTCGTCCATGGGCTTCTCCCTCAGGTGGGTGAGGGCCAGGACGGGCCTGCCGTCCCGGATCAGTGACAGGGGCACACCCCGCCTGACGAGTTCCTGCGCCCTGTCGTGGAAGTGCATCATCAGTTCCAGGATGGCGAATCCCTTCGCCGGGGGCGAGAAGGAATCCTCGCCGAAGGCCCCCTGCTGGAGGTAGCCGTTCTTGACCAGGAAAGCCGTGAAGGCGATGAGGCGCTGCTCGTCGGGGAGGACGTCCTCGCCCACCAGCCGGATCACCTGCTGGATCCTTTCGTCCTCCGCCAGCAGGGCGCGGGCCCGCTCCCTCATCTGTCCCCACCGGGAGTCCACGTGGGTCATGAACCAGTCTTCCACTTCCCGGGCGTACTCGCTGTACGACTCGAGCCACCCGATGGCCGGGAAGTGCCGGGCGTTGGCGAGGTTGCGGTCGAGAGCCCAGAAGCAGCGGATGAAGCGTTTCGTGTTCCGGGTGACCGGTTCGGTGAAATCCCCCCCAGGGGGCGAAACGGCCCCGATGATCGTGATGCTCCCCTCGTTCCCGCCCAGGGTGACGATGCGCCCCGCCCTCTCGTAGAACTCCGCCAGGCGCGTCGGCAGGTAGGCAGGGAAGCCTTCCTCGGCGGGGATCTCCTCCAGGCGCCCGGAAATCTCGCGCAGCGCCTCCGCCCATCGCGAGGTGGAGTCGGCCATGAGGGCCACGTCCACGCCCATGTCGCGGAAGTACTCGGCGATCGTGATGCCCGTGTAGATGGAGGCCTCGCGGGCCGCCACGGGCATGTTGGACGTGTTGGCGATCAGGATCGTGCGCTCCATGAGGGGGCGGCCCGACCGGGGGTCCTCCAGGACCGGGAACTCCTCCAGGACCTGGGTCATCTCGTTGCCCCTCTCTCCGCAGCCGATGTAGACGACCACCTGGGCCTCGCTCCACTTGGCCAGCTGGTGCTGGGTGACCGTCTTGCCCGTCCCGAACCCCCCGGGGATCGCCGCGGTGCCCCCCTTGGCGATGGGGAAAAGGCCGTCGATGACCCTTTGCCCCGTGACGAGGGGGTCCGTGGGTAAAAGCCTCTCGCGGTAGGGGCGAGGTTTCCTGACGGGCCACCGCTGGGTCAGCGGGACCCCGGTCACGCGCCCCGCCGCGTCCCGGATCGAGGCCACCGCCTCGCCGCCCTTGACGAGCCCTTCGGGGCGGATGTCGACGATCTCGCCCTCGAGGCCCGGCGGGACGAGGATCCTGTGCTCGAAGAGGGGGGTCTCCCGGACGGTCCCCAGGAGGACTCCCCCGGTGACGGTGTCCCCCTTGCCGGCGGCCGGGCGGAATTCCCAGGCCGTTTCCGGGTCGAGCATCGGGACCTGGATGCCCCTGGACAGCATGGCCCCTTCCCGCTGGAGGAGCGCCCCCAGGGGGCGGCCGATCCCGTCGAAGATGTTGCCGATCAGGCCGGGGCCCAGGGAGACGGAAAGGGCCTCGCCCGTCCCGCTCACGGGCTCGCCCAGGCGCAGCCCCTGCGTGTCCTCGTACACCTGGATGAGGGCCTCGGCCCCCTCCATGCGGATGATCTCCCCCCAGAGGCCGGCGGCGCCCACCCGGACCATTTCGCGCATCCCGAAGGCCCGCATCCCCCTGGCCCTCACGACCGGGCCGTTGACCTTGATGATCGTTCCCAGGTTTTCCAAGGATCCCTTCGCCTCCCCGCGGCTTGCCTAGAGCATGGGCAGAAGCCGCCCGGCCAGTTCGCCGGATGCCTCGTGAGCCCTGTTGCGCCAGTCTCCCGCCACGAAACGGCGGCCGTCTTTCGTGGAAACCCAGGCTCCTCCCAGGATGGGGGCGGGGTCGGGGTCGAAGGTCGCCTCGACGTCCGGGATCAGCTCGCCGCAGGCCTGTTCCACGGCTTCCCCGAGGGCGGTGTCGGTGCCCGAGAGCCGGAACCGAAGGCCCCCGCTTTCGGGAAGGGCCGCCTCGGCCTCGGCCACGAGCGCGGCCAGGATGCGGACGTAATCCTCGCGCTCCCGCAGGCGGGAGAACTCCTCCTCCAGCATGGACACGGCTTCCGTCATGAGGCGGTTCTGGAGCCTTAGGGCGTCGGCCGTCTTTTCCCTTTCCGCGGACATGACCTGCCGCCGCCGGATCGACTCTGCCCTCGACGCGGCCTCGCGGAGGACCAGTTCTTCCTCACGCGCGATCCGCTCGCCCTGCTCCCTGGCGAGGTTCTCCGCCTCCCGGCGGGCCTTCTCCAGGAGCCCCATCCGCTCCTGCTCGGCCTGCAGGAGGAGCAGTTCCCTGAGGCCGTTCAACTTTTCGTTCCGCTCGTCGCTCATCCCAGGTTCACCCCGATGGCATCCCTGACGTAGGCCGTCAGGAAATCCTGCGGCCTGCTTGTGCCGTGGCGGTCCGGGATCTCCACCAGGAGGGGGAGCTCGCCCTTCTCCCGGAGGCCCCGCACGGTGTCCGGGGCCCAGGCCGCTACTTTCTCGGTCAGCACCAGGATTCCCAGTTCCGGGTCCTCCAGGGCCGACCGGATCGCGCTTTCGACTTCCTCCGACCCGCGGGCCACCTTGCCCTCGATCCCGGCCAGGCGCAGGCCCACGATGCTGTCCAGGTTGTCGCTGACGAGGAAGGCCCGCATGGTTCTCAGATCTTCCCGAGGATCAGGAGGGACACGATGACCCCGTAGATCGCGATCCCCTCGGCGAGCCCCAGATAGATGAGGGTCGTTCCGAGCATCTCCGGCTTTTCCCCGATGATGCCGAACGCCGCGGCCCCGACCACGGCCACCGCGACGCCCGCCCCCAGGCAGGCGAGCCCGGTGGCGATGGCCGCCCCGAGGAAGCCCATCCCGGCACCGGTCCCCAGTGCGGCCCCAGTCTCGGCGGCGGCGGTGCCGGCGGACAGGGCGAGGACGCTCCCGGCCAGCAGGGCCGAGAAGGAAACCAGGAGGCTTGCGGCCAGCACTTTCCGGGGGCTGGAAGCCGGCCGGTTCCTGAGCAGCGTCCCGAGAAGCGTCAACGAAAGCGAAGCGGTTACCAGCAGAAACAGTCCAGGCATGAGAAGGATCCTCCCTTTGGGTGATCTCAGGGACGGGCGGAGCCGGGCCGCACCTGGGGCCTTGCGCCCCGGAAGGCCACGGGCCGGAAGGCCCGCCCGCCGCCCCTGTAGAACTTGCTGAAAAATTCGTAGTACTCCAGGCGAAGGGTTTGGATGAAGACGATCAGCCCTTCCAGCCCCACGATGACGACGTTGCCCGTCACCAGCAGGACAACCTTGAACAGGATCCCCCCCGGCAGGTTCCGGACCATGTCGGAGAGCATCATGACCGCCAGGGAAAGCCCCACGTGGTTCAGGGCGAAGGCGGCCAGCCTGACGAAGGAGGCCGTGTTGCTCAGGAAGCTCATCAGGTTGTGCAGCACCTCGAAGGCGTAGAGTCCCCCGGATTCTTCCCCGTGCGTCTGCTGTTTCAGGAGGACGCGGGCCAGGACGTCCCGCAGGACGATCACCGCCAGGAGGGCCGCAGGAAGCGCCCAGGCCGCCCAGGGTGGGCCCGGAAGGCTGGCGCCCGTCATCGCGGCGTACCCTCCCCCGGCCAGCGAGAGGTAGAGCACCACACCGGCCAGGCCGCGCCCGTCGAAGAGCATGCGCCCGAAGTCCCTGGACCGGTAGCAGGCGATCATGTTCAGCACCATGCCGAGGGTGATGACCGCTACCCCGACGCCGATGGAGACGGCCAGAAGCCGGTTCATGTCCTCCATGGGCGAGATCCACAGGGCGGGGATAAGCCCCTCGATGCCGAAGACGCTGCCGTACAGGAAGCCGAAGATCACCGAGGCGGCCCCGGCGGACTTGAGGACCGTCCCCATCGACTTCGAAAGGATCCCCCGCCTCTGGAGGAGTGTTGCGCCGATGGCCAGGACCAGCCCGTGCCCCACGTCCCCGAACATGAAGCCGAAAAACAGGCAGAAGCTGACGGCGACGAAGAAGGACGGGTCCATCTCCCCGTAGGCCGGGAGGCTGTAGAGGGAGACGACGTCCTGGAAAGCCCGGACCAGGGGAAGGTTCTGCAGGAGCGTGGGAACCCGGATTCCCGTGAAGGGCATCTCGCCGATCTCCTCGATGTGGATCGCCGTCTTCGGGGCCTCCTTCTCCAGGATGCCCCTTGTCCGGGCCAGGGTATCCTCCGGGATCCAGCCCGTCAGGAGGTAAAGCCCGCTGAGCTCGCCCCGTCCGCGGCAGAGGTCGTAGACCCGCTGCATCGTGTAGATCGAGGCGTACAGCTGTTCCATGCGCTCGCGGTCCGTGCCCAGGACGTTCACGGCGGCCTTCTTCAGGCCTTCGATGGCCTTCCCGTGGTTGGCGATCCTCTTCGTGAGCTCTTCCGAGGGGTCCCCGGAGAACGAGGCGGCCATCTGCTGCAGCGAAAACTCCTTGAAATAGAGGCTGTCCAGCAGCTTCCGGGCCCCCTGACGGTAACCCGGAGCCGTGAGCCCGAGCAGCCAGGTGGCGCCCTTGGCAGAGAGCAGCGGTTCCAGCATAAGGGGGGCCTCCTTCGTGGCCTCCTCAAGCCGGCGGTAGTTCTCGTCGGCCATCTTGCCGAAAAGGGGCACGAGGTACGTCGTGTCCGCCAGGTCGGCCAGCTTCATCCCCCGGTCCTCCAGGACCCCGTTCAGGATCCGGGCCGCCTCCAGCTGCTCGCTCTCCTCCAGCAGGGCTTCCCGGCGAGCGTGCCATAGGGCCAGGCGGCGGACGGTCTCGTCGACCGCCGCGCGGGCGTTTTCCAGGCCGAACTCCGGTGTGATGGGCACGGGGACCGGATCGGGAGCCTTTTCCCCGGCGGCCTGCCAAACGTTGGCAAGCTTCACCAGCAGTTCGTCGTAAGGGTTTTCGGAGGCCGTGCTGATCCTCGACCGTGTCGAGCGGTCCTTCAGGAGGAGGTCCAGGGGCATGGGTTGGAAGCCGCCCGTGAGGACCATGAGCCGGGCCACGGTTTCCATCTCCTCCTTGGGCCCGATGAGGGTCAGGGCCAGCATTTTCACCACTGCCATCGGACTTCGCCTCCCGGGATGAGCGGCCGGGCCAAAAACAGCGCCGCGTGCCGCCGGTCGTAGTCGTACCGGACGTCCTCGATGAGGGTGATGAGGTCCCGGACCTCGGACTCCAGGAGCGTGAGGACGGCCATCATGGTGGATAGGTCCGGCATGCCCTGCCGGAACACCTCCATGGCGGTCTTACGGATCGTCCTCCGCATGTCGCGCTCCATGGCCATCTCCTCGGTCGGCGGGCTGTCCTCGAAGGAGGGGCCGTACGGTGAGGCTTTCAGGGCCGCCCAGAACGTTCCGAGGTCCTCCGCCCGGGCCATCCTCCGCAGCGTCGCGGAACCCAGCCGGTAGCGGCAGGGGAGCAGCCTCGCGACTCTCTCCTCGGGGGTCAGGTCGTAGTAGCGGAGGGAACGGTAGATCCAGGACAGGTTCTGGAAGTCCATCTGGATCCCCAGGATGCGCAGCACCGATCGTCCCTCTCCGGAGGGGAGGGCAAGCGCGGCGTTGTAGAGGCCCGCCAGGACGGTCCCGTCGATCGCCGCCTCGGCCGCAAAAAGGTTCCCGCCCCCGGAAGCCAGGCGTTTCAGGGGTTCCTGCAGCGGAACGAAAAAAGGCGTTCCCCGGAGGGCTTCCGAAAAGTCGTTGAAGTCGCGGCTCGAGAGAAGCAGGTCGAAGGGCAGCGACTGGAAAGGAAGCTCCCCGATACGGGCCCGGATGGTTTCCCGGTCCCCGTGCTTCGTCAGCACGAAGCGGAGCACCCTCTTCAGGGCGGAGGCCTCCGACCTGCCGATCCACGCGGAGAGGAGCCTCCGGCGGCGGCCCGTCAGGTAGGGCAGGAAATTCCCGGCCCGCCGTGCCGGGATGAGTTTGAGGCGGTCCTCCAGCTGTACACGCGTTGTCTCCTTGGGGACGAGGGTGGACAAAGCTTCCCCGTACCCTTCCGTACGCGAGAGGTGCGCGGCGATCTCCGGGACGTCGTCGCACTGGAGCAGGGTCCACATTTCCGAATCCTTCAGCAGCCGGGAGTAGAGCACGTGGGACTTGGTCCCGACGGCGGTCCTTTCCCCCAGCGAGAAGAAAGCCGTCAAGCGGCGGGTCCTCCCCTCCGCAGGAGCTTCTCGACGTTTTCCCTGGCGACCGCCTTGACGATGCCGGGGCCTACCTCCCTGAAGCGCCTTTCCATCCTCTCGCGTTCCTCCCTTCCGAGTTCGGAGATCTGCCTGGCTTCCTCGTCGGCGGCGACACGGGCGTTGTCGAGCAGGTCCCTGGCCTTCGAGCGTGCGGTTTCCAGCCGTTTCTCCTGCTCGTGGGCCATCTTCTCGGAGGCTTCCTTCACCATCTCTTCCGCTTCTGCCCGGGCTTCCTGGACCTCCCGGACCCCTTCGCTCTCCGCCCCGAGAAGGACGGCCAGCGCTTCCTGCAAGGACGACAAGGCTCACTCCCCCCCTTCTGCCTGGTTCTTCTTTGCCGTTTTCATGCGGACGAAGTCTTCCCGCTCCCCCTCCTCGAGGACGGACGAGATCGAGGCGATCGAGGCGAGGGAAGAAGGGATCACGACCTTCTCGAGGGCGTTGACCCGGCGATGCGTCCGGCGTATCTGGACGGCCAGCCTGTAGACGGCGTTTTCCACCTCGGCGCACCGGGCGAGGATCGCCAGGACCTTCCTGAAGGCGAGGTAGGCCACGTCCATGCTGCCCGAGGTCTCCCAGAAGGAAAAGGCCGGGGCGGTCTTCGGCTCGATGGGGTCGACGTCGGGTATCTCCACGCCCATGACGGAATGGAGGCGGATTACGAAGCCCTTCTCCTCCGGGATGGCGTGGGCGATCTCGTCGACGGTGTCGATCCCCAGGGAGACGTTCGCCCTCTGCAGGGCTTCGTAAGCCTCGGCAAAAACCGACGCGACCTCCCGCTGGAGGTCGCGGGCGGCCGCGATGGTCGTGTTCATTTCCATCATGAGGACCTGGCGCTTCTGTTCCAGCAGGTCGTGTCCCTTGCGGGCCAGGGCGAGCGAACGGGCCAGGCGGACCAGGTTGCCCCTCGTTGGGACGATCCGGGTCGGCATACGGAGCACCTCCCCTCGGTGAGGGTTCGAAAGGCGGCACGTTCCTTCCGCAGCGAAGCGATGCATGCATCGAGCCCCCGCTTCGTATCAGGCAATCATACTCCGAGGCTCGCGACCTTGAAAGGGGGGCGGGGTTCAGCGGTTTAGGGGGATGTCTTTCCCGTACAGGGCGAAGAGGATCGTGCCGGCCAGGCCGAATCCGAAGGCGGCAAGGAAGTTGGCCGCGGGGGAGATGTTCCAGAGGGTGGCGCTCGACAGGGCCGCCGCCGAGACGGCCACGTCGCGGAAAAGGTAGTAGGTGCCGAAGGTCGAGGCCTTCGCCCCTTCCGGGGCCAGGTCCATGATGAGGGCCTTGCGGGTGGGTTCGCCGAACTCCTTCAGGCCCCGGAGCACGAAGGCGAGGGCGAAGGACGCGAAGGAGCGGCAGAACAGGAGAGCGAGTGGAAAGGCCGTGAAGAAGCCGAAGGTCATGAGGACGAAGGGTTTCTTGCCGTACCGGTCGGCCATGGCGGCCACCGGGACGTAGACGAGCATGGCGGTGACCATCTCGATCGCCGTCAGGGTCCCGAACTGGGCGGCGGTCAGGCCCCTTTCCCGGACGGCCCACACCACGACGAAGGCGTAGGGGATCTGCTCGGCGAAGCGGATCAGGATGTCCGAGGCCAACAGAGACCGCAGGCCGGTGGGAAAGGCCTTCCAGGACTTCAGCGGGTGGAGCGGCCCCTTGCCGGTCTCCCGCGCGTCGGGGATGAATTTCCACTGGATGAGGAGGGAGAGTCCCCCCAGGGCAAAAGCGGCGCCAAAGGCGATCCTGACCCCCTCGACCGTCCCGAACCGGCCGATCAGGACCCCTCCGAGGATCGGGCCAAGAGCCATGGGGACCCGCCTGACGAGCGAGTGAAGGGTGACCCCCATGACGCGCCGGTCCTTCGGCACGGCCGTGCTCACCAGGCTCATGATCCCCGGGAGGGAAACGGCCGTCCAGCTGATGAACAGGACCGCCCCCGCCAGCACCGCCCACCAGGCGGGGATAATGATGACCACCGCGTAGCCCGCCATGGCCAGGCCGGTGAAGGCCATCAGGGCCCTCTTTGCTCCCCATCGGTCGCTGAGGTATCCCCCGGGGAAGGAGTAGAGGGCCCCCAGGAGGTTGTCCATGGCGTTCAGGAAGCCCACGGACTGGGTCCCCGCCCCCAGGGCCAGCAGGTAGAGGGGAAGGAAACGCTCGGCCATCTTCTCGCCGAGGCCCACCAGCACGACCATGGCGAGCATGCCCCCCATGCCGCCACGGAGCCCGGGAAACGGCGAGGCCTGTCCCGGCCTCTCCCGGCCGGCTGAATCCATCCCCATGGATCTCTCCCCCCCTCTGGGCTCGTTGACATCGGCCCGCCGAGTGATAGACTAAGAGCTACTCAATGATGAGCGGAAAGCCACTTTTTCCCCGAAAGGAGTTCCTGGACCGTGTCGGAAACCAGGCAGGTTGCAGAAAGGCTCGTTCGTGAATCGATGGTCCTCGATGCCCACTACGACCTCGGGATGGACCTCTCGGACCGGGCCGACAGGGGAGAAACCCTTCTCTGGCCCGAATACGAGAAACCCCTCAAGACGGGCGGCGTCAAGGCCGTCGTTTCCTCCCTCTTCCTCCACACCTATTTTCTACCCGAAATGGCCCTGAGAAAAGCCCTGGACCAGGTCGCGTGCCTGCAGGAGGAAGAGTCGGCCTTCGGGGACCGATTGGCCCTGGTGCGGACCGCCGCGGAAGCCGAGGCGGTCGCGGCCTCCGGGAAGATCGGCATCTTCCTTTCCTTCGAGGGGGTCGAGCCGCTGGGCAACGACCTCTCCCTCCTGCGGGTCTTCCACGCCCTCGGCGTCCGTGGTCTCGGCCTTGCCTGGAGCCGTCGGAACTACGCCGCGGACGGCTGCCACTTCTCCCAGAAGAGGGAGGGCAAAAAGGGCGGGCTGACCCCCTTCGGGGTCGAGGTCGTCGAGAAGGCCCAGCAGCTGGGGATGTGGGTCGACATCAGCCACCTGAACGACGAGGGCTTCTGGGACGTGACCGCCCTGGCGAAGGGGCCCCTCGTGGCCTCCCACTCGAACTGCCGGGCCCTGGTGCCGGGCATGATGCGAAACCTCACCGACGGGCAGATCGAGGCCATCGCGAAAACGGACGGGGTCATCGGCATGAACGCGTGCAGCGCCTTCGTGAAACCCGACCACGACAGGCGGCGGCTCGGGCCGGAAGACCTGGCCGACCACGTTGACCATATCGCGAAGCTCGTGGGCAGCCGCCATGTGTGCCTGGGCTTTGATTTCTGTGACGGGTTCAGGGACTACCTGACCATGGGCTCGAGCGTCCCCACTTACGACGTCCTGGCCGGGCACGGGGAGATCCCTCGGTTTGCCGAGATCCTCCTGGAGAGGGGGCACTCGGAGGAGTCCGTCAGGGGTATCCTCGGGGGGAACGCGATCCGGGTCCTGAGACAGGTCCTGGGTGGATAGTCCCGGAAGGGGGGAAGCGGGCGGAGATCGATATCGGCCTGAGGCAGGATCGACGGCAGCGGCTTTTTGCGGGGTACCCGCATAGGGACCCCGATTCCTGAAAAGTACGGGGAGGGATTCGCGTGAAGAGATCCAGGCTTCTTGTCGTTCTTTCAATGGCGTTGGTCCTGGCGGGCGTGCTCTGCGCCGGGGCGTTCGCGGCGGAAAAGGTCCTGACGATCGCGTACAACGAGGAACCCCAGACGTCCGACATGCAGATGACGACCTCCTGCTACATGATCCCCATGAACGTCTACGACCGCCTCATCGAATGCGCCACCACGGCCCCCGGCAAGTCGGCCCTCGTCCCCGGCCTGGCCACGAAGTGGGACGTTTCCAAGGACGGGAAGGTCTACACCTTCCATCTCCGCAAGGGAGTCAAGTTCCAGAACGGCGAGGAACTCACCGCCCGTGACGTCGTCTACACGTTCGACCGCATGCTCGACCCGAAGACCAAGGCCCTGAACACCGACATCCTGGACTTCGTCCTCGGGGCGCAGGACCGCATGGAGGGCAAAGCCGCCTCCACGGCCGGGCTCAAGGCCCTCGACAAGTACACCGTCCAGATCACCCTGGCGAAGCCCTTCGTCCCCTTCCTGGCCATCATGGCCAGCCCCCAGGCTTCCATCCTGAACGAGAAGTTCACGAAGCCGCTCGGCAACAAGTACGGGCTTACCGCCCAGGCGACCTGCGGGACCGGTCCCTTCATCCTCAAGGAATGGACCCTGAACGACCATCACACCATGGTGGCCAACCCCAAATACTTCCGCGGCCGTCCCCAGATCGACAAGTTCGTGGTGAAGGTCGTCACCGACCCCGAGACGATGCGGATGCTCTTCGAGGCCGGGGAGATCGACCTCTTCGACTGCGACTTCGCCATGTCCCAGATCCCCTACTTCACCTCCCACGAGAAGTGGGGCAAGAGGACCGTGTCCGGTCCCCGGGTGGGGCTCTACTACTACAGCATCAACCAGGCGATCAAGCCCTTCGACAACGTCAAGGTCCGCAAGGCCTTCCAGATGGCCGTAGACCGCAAGCTGATCCTCCAGAAGATGTTCTACAACCACGGGCAGCTCGAGAACGGCGTCATGCCGAAAGGCCTGATCCACTACAACCCGGGCCAGGCGAAGATCGAGTACAACCCCGAGAAGGCGAAGGCGCTGCTGGCCGAGGCCGGCTACCCGAACGGCGTCGACATGGAGATCGCCCTCGTGGCCAGTACGGGCTCCCAGTGGCAGAAGATGAGCGAGATCATCCAGGCGATGGCCGCCAAGTCCGGTTTCCGCATCACGCTGAAGCAGATGGACGAGGCCGCCTTCTACGCCACCCGCAAGGAAGGCAAGCTCCCGATGTACACGAACAAGTGGTCCGCCGACTTCAACGACCCGGACAACTTCTTCTACACGTTCTTCGGGCCCAAGGGTACCGTGGCCCGTTCCTACAACAACAACAGCCCGGAGGTCTTCGCGGCCCTGGAGAAGGGGCGCTCCGAGACCGACTTCGCCAAGCGCGGCAAGCACTACGCCGACCTGGAGAAGAAGATCGTCATCGACCAGGCCGCCTGGCTGCCCATGTTCTCCCTGAAGCACATCTACGTGACGCAGCCCAGGGTCAAGAAGTTCGTCGTCCCCTGGAACGGCTGGTCGGATTTCCCGGTCTACGAGGCCCGCGTCGAGTAAGGCGATTGACGTTTCCGTCCCTGGGGGCTTTCGGGCCCCCGGGGACCCCCTGCAGACAGTCCCGTACCTGGAGGCCAGCGACCGATGCGTAAATTCATCCTGAAGCGCCTGCTCATCTCCATCCCCGTCCTGCTTGGCGTCACGGCCATCATCTTTTTCCTCCTGAACGTGGTCCCGGGCGACCCCGTGGCCCTGATGATGAAGGAGCACATCAGCGTCGACGTTGTCGCGCGGGTGCGGGCCCAGATGCACCTGGACGATCCCGCGATCGTCCGCTACTTCCGCTTCCTCGGGGGCGCCCTCAAAGGAGACCTGGGGGAATCCTACAAGCTGAACCGGCCCGTCACGTCGCTCATCCTGGGCGCTTTTCCCAACACCCTGGTCCTGGCCTTCTGGGCCGCCCTCTTCGCCTGGATCGTCGGGATCCCGGCGGGCATCCTTTCCGCGGTGAAGAAATACTCGCTGCCCGACAACCTGTTCATGG
>CAYRNZ010000042.1:0-14022 GCA_964425765.1 uncultured Synergistaceae bacterium | reverse complement strand
ACTAGGCCACCAGGTCGCTGTCGATCTTGTTGACGGCGGAAACGGGGTACGCGAGCAGGGCTCCGAGGGCCGAGGCCACGGCGGAGACGTCGTCCGCGATCGCGGCGGCGTCAAGGCCGGAGAAGTTGAGGGTCCGGTAGACGGGGTTCCCCTGTTCGTTGGTTCCCGTCTGGATCTTCAGGGCCAGGCGGGACGCTTCGGGGGTGTAGGCTGCCATTCTGTGTCACCTCCTTTCAGTGGGCTTCACGAGGTAAGAGTGGAATCGAGCGCCGTAAAATACAAATGAAATGGGAGGTCGGAAAGTTTCGTCTTGTTTTCCTATCCGGGGGTGGGCCAGGGGGGCGGGTGCTGTCATAATGGGAATCCAGGCATGGTTTTCATTTTTCGGGGGAGGGATTTTGGGGATGCGCGACATGAGGCGGAAGGACAAGGAGATTTCGGAAACGGGCGAGATCGAGGCGATCCTGGCGCGGAACAACGTCTGCCGGCTGGCCCTGTTCGACGCGGAGTACCCCTATATCGTGCCCCTGTGCTACGGGTACGAAAACGGGTGCCTTTACTTCCACGGCTTCGCGGGGGGCACCAAGCTGGACCTGATCGCCAAAAACCCCCGCGTGGGCTTCGAGGTGGAGGAGGGGCTCGAGGTGATCACGGACCCCGACCCGTGCGAGTGGTCGGTGAAGTATAGGAGCGTCATTGGGCAGGGCGTGGCGGAGATCCTCCCCGAGGGGCCGGAGAAGCGGGCGGGGCTCGACGTGGTGGTGAAGGCCTTCGCGGGCCGTAAGCTGGAGTTCCCGGACAAGGCCATGGCGGCGGTGACGGTGGTGCGGGTCCGGGTGACCGGCATGACCGGCCGCCGGTCGGGCTACGCGGACTAGTTCGGGGGGAAGAGGGTTCCCTGGCGGGGGCCTTCCCTGTCGGGGAGCCGGAAACCGTCGGAGGTCTCGGAGAAGCTGAAGGACCCGCTCTCGATGAGTTCCCCGCAGATGTCCACGACCTCGCGGTTGAGGGCGGGGCCCGCCAGGCGCCGGATCTCCTGCAGGGCGAAGTCGATCCCCAGGGCGGGGCGGTAGGGGCGGTCCCAGGTGATGGCCTCCACCATGTCGGCGACGGCCAGAATCTGGGCTTCCAGCAGGATCTCGGGGGCCTTCAGGCCCTTGGGGTAGCCGGAGCCGTCCAGGCGCTCGTGGTGCTGGTACACGATGTCGGCCAGGGGCCACGGCAGCTCGATGCCCTTCAGGATCTGGTAGCCGGACTCGCTGTGGGTCCGCACGAGGTCGCGCTCCATCTGCCCCAGGCGGCCGGGCTTGCTCAGGATGTCGGTGGGGATGTTGATCTTCCCGATGTCGTGCACCAGGGCGGCCATGCGGATGGCCCGCACCCGGTCCTCGGGCAGGCCCATGCGGGAGGCGACGGCCCCGGCCAGCTCCGACACGCGGCGCTGGTGGCCGGCGGTGTAGGGGTCCTTGCGCTCGACGGTGTTCGAAAGGGCCGCGATGGTCTGCTCCCAGGCGCGCTCCATGCGCTCGAGGCTCCGCTTCAGCTGTTCCCGGCTTTCGCGCACGCTTTCCTCGGCCCGCTTGACCCGGCGGGTGTCCCGGTAGAGGGTGTAGAAGCCGAGGTCGTGATCCCCGTCCTTGATGACGACGGACTGGACGGCCACGTCCACGAGGGTGCCGTCCTTCTTGCGCCGGACGGTTTCGAGGGGGGTATCCAGAAGGTCGCGCGTGGCCTTGTCGTCGAAGGAGAGCCCTTCGTCCAGGAGTTCCTCGGGGACCACCAGGTCGTTCAGGCGGCGGCCCAGCACTTCCTCCCGGGCGTAGCCGAAGAACTGGCAGAAACGGTCGTTGACGTTGACGACCTTGAGGTCGCCGTGGTTCTCGATGGCGATGGCGTCCGGGGCGCTCTGGAAGAGGCGCTCCCAGTAGGCCTTCTCCACGCGGAGCTGCTCTTCGGCCTTCTTGCGGTCGGAGATGTCCTTCACGAAGGCGAAGTGCATCGGTTCGGGGGCACGTTCGCCGGCCACGGCGTGGATGAAGATGGAGACGGGCACCAGGGAGCCGTCCTTGCGGATCAGCTCCTTCTCGTATTCCTGCACCTTGCCGGTGCGGTGCGCGGCCTCGTGGCGGCGGGAGTCCCTCCGGTGGTGCCGGGCGGGGGTGAGGTCCTTCCAGGTGCGTCCCCGCAGCTCCTCCTCGGTGAAGCCGAGCAGGTCCCGGAAGGCCTTGTTGCTGCTCAGGATGAGGCCGTTGGAGTCGCCGGCGGCGAAGGGGTGGATGGAGCTCTCGGAGATGTCCTGCATGAACCGCATGCGGGCCTGGGCCTGTTCCAGCGATTCCTCCAAAAACTTCAGCTCGGTCATCTCCCGCCCCAGGGCGAAGAAGAGGTTGGGGCTGCGCCCCTGCGTCAGGGTCCAGGAGAACCACTTGTAGGTGCCGTCTGCCCCCCGGACGCGGGCCTCCAGGGTCAGCAGGCCGGTGCGCATGCGGCGGATCTCGCGGAAGAGGAAGCGCGACAGGCGCACGTCCGCCGGGTGGAGCAGGTCCACGAAGGGGCTTTCCAGGAGTTCGTGCGGCGCGTAGCCCAGGTGGCGCTCCCAGGCGGGGTTGACCCAGCGGACGAAGCCGTCGTAGCCGGCCTCGCAGAACAGCTCGTCGGAGAGGTTCAGGTAGGCTTCCAGCAGGCCGAGGGGAGGGCGGAGGGGATACGGCTCCTGCCGCTCCGTTGTCACGGGTTGCGGCGGAAAGGGGAAAGTCTCGCGCAAGCTTTCCGGGGGTTCGACGTCGTGACGCATGAGTTAATGTTACCACACCGCCTGGGTGTTTTCGATTTCGGCTTCGGTGGCTTTTTCGTGAAAGAAACGTTAGAATGGGGGCGCTTGTGGCCCCACGCAGCAGGATATTTTAAGGAGGAGAAGGGTATGAGCCAGGCGTTCGTCCGCCACGACGAGGAAACGGAAGCGTTCAAGGGCGATCTCGAGAACCTGAAGAAGCTCCGGGATTGGCTGAAAATCCAGGAGAAGAAGAGGGCTGCCCTCGAATCACCCGAGAGTGCCGCGAAGATCGACCCGGCCACGCGCGAGAAGTGGCTGCGGGAGGTCATCGCGGACATCGAGAAGAGCAGGGTCGAGCTGGAGAAGATGGAGAAGGATACCCTGACGGAAAGGTAGACGGACGGGCCCGTGGCGGGGCCGAAGGCGATTAAATGGGGCCGGTCCGGGAAACCCGGGCCGGCCCCTTCGTTTTGGGTCCCGCCTCGCGCCTAGGCCAAGAGTGCCCGGGCGATGCGCCCCAGCCCCTCCTCGAGGAGGGCCCTGGGGGTGGCGACGTTGAGCCGGGCAAAACCCGCCCCCTCCGGTCCGAACATGGTGCCCGCGTTCATGGCCACTCCCGCCTTGTACATGAGGAAGTCGGCCAGGGCCTGGGGATCCATGCCCATCCCGCGGCAATCCACGAAGGGGATGTAGGTCCCCTCGGGCTTCACCAGTTTCATGCCCGGGATGTTCTCCCGCATGAAGCGGTCCGCGAACTCGAGGTTGCCCTCCAAAACCTTCAGCAGGGCCTCGAGCCACGCCTCGCCGTGCCGGTAGGCGGCTTCCATGCCCACGATGCCGAAGACGTTCACCGACAGGTCCAGGTTGTCGTGCAGGAAGGACCGGAAAATCGCGCGTTTGGCCGGGTCCGGGATGATGGCGTAGGAGCTGGCCAGCCCGGCGATGTTGAAGGTCTTGCTGGGGGCCATGCAGGTGATGGTCCGGTCGGCGACCTCCGGCACGAACGCGGCGATGGGATGGTGCCGGTTCGGGGCGTAGACGATGTCGGCGTGGATCTCGTCGGAGACCAGCAGCAGGTCGTACCGCAGGCAGATGTCGGCCACGGCGGCAAGCTCCGCCCCGGTCCAGACGCGCCCCGAAGGGTTGTGGGGCGAGCAGAAGAAGAGCACCTTCGACCTGGGGTCTGCGGCCTTGCGCTCCAGGTCCTCCAGGTCGAGGGAATAGCGCTTTCCGTCGAACTTGAGCGGGTTGGAGGCGACCCTCCGGCCGTTCGACTCGATCACCCACCAGAAGGGGTGGTAGACCGGCGTCTGCATGATGACCCGGTCCCCCGGCTGCGTGAAGGCCAACAGGGCCGTCGCCAGGGCGGGGACGACCCCCGGCGTGGGGGCGTACCACTCCCGCGAGGGAACCGTCCAGCCGTGCCGCCGGGCGATCCAGTCCGTGACGGCCTCCCAGCAGCTTTCCGGGTGGAAGGTGTAGCCGTAGATGCCGTGTTCCACCCGTTCCCTAAGGGCCTGTATGACCCCCTCGGGGGCCTTGAAGTCCATGTCCGCCACCCACATGGGGAAGAGGTCCTTCACCCCGAACCGTTCCCCGGTCTGGTCCCACTTCACGCAGGACGTGCCGCGCCGCTCGATCACGGTCTCGAAATCGAACTTTTCCACGTTTTCCAGCCTCCTGTCGGCCCTTTATAGGCGTTTCGGGGTCATTGTAGCATCGCGAGCCCATGGTCTAAAAGTCCCATTAAATGCTCGGTTTTATAAGTCTTGATTCTCAATGTAAGTACACTAAATTGCTACAAAAGGGAATAAAACCTGCGCGACGAGTGGACAATCCGCGCTTATTTGCCCCAGATTCCCCTTATCCCCCCCTGAGCGGGCTTCCGTCTCTTTGCCTCTTCATCGCCGTTCCGGTAGCATGAGGGTGTCGGGTGAGAAGGTCGACTGGCACGGCGCTACCGAGAATCCGCAGGGTTTCCGGGGAAGTTTCCCGGGCCTTCGTCGGAGCGGGGCGAACGGCCGAAAGTACCGGATCGCCCGAGAGGTCGGACTACCCGGTGCGGTTCGCAAGCGCAACACCCTGCAAGAAGGCAACCCGGAAGTTCGAAACGGGAAAAGGCAAAGAAACGGAACCCCCGAAACAAAGCAGCACGAAACACATGCAGGGTAGGGAACAAGGCAAGGAAACGGAAGGAACACCGAGGAGCTGGTAACTTGAAGGAAACGAGTGAAACACCCGGGTAGTCCGGCTTTCCTCAAAGGAGATGGGCGAAAAATAGGCGAACTGACGGCGGTGAGCGATTCACAACTGAATAGCACCGTCCTGTGGGGGCGAAAAATTCGTCCCCGATGAAAGCCCCTAAGGGGTTTCTGCCATCGGCAGGCCGCGTAACTGCGGTAACGGGTGAGTAAAAGGGATTCGGGCAGGATAACCGCTCGAATCCCTTTTTGTTTTGTCCTCCTACAGGCCCAGGGCCGCCCTCGTGGCGGGAAGGGGGTCTCCCTCTTCGTCCCACCCGAGCATGCCGTAGGCGAGGCGCAGGGCATTCCCGAAGGCCTCGGGTTCCAGCGTGCGGCGCCCCTCGTACGGGCCGCTTTTGACGGGTTCGTAGAGGCGGTCGGGGAGCCGGTCGTCCGCGCTCCCGAAGCCCAGCTTCCTGTTCAGCATCCGGGCGGCGGCGAGGCTCCTGGCCCCCATGCGCATGAGCTCCCACAGGCTCGTCTTCCAGCCCGTGGCGGCCTCCACCAGCAGGGGGATGGCCTCCACGGGGTAGACGCTGCGGGGGGCGAACACGAAATGGCATCCCCCCAGGTGGTTCTGGAAGGTCCAGTAGGTCCACAGGGTCACCGCGGCGGCAATTTTCTCACCGTCCAGCGCCAGGGGGTCCATCGCCCCGGGGATCCCCAAAGGCGCCGCCGTTTTCGTGCCGAAGCCCGCGGGGTCGGCCAGCAGCGTGTCGTGGGCCAGCTGCATGTGGTCCGCCCCCCCGGACGCCAGGGCGTAGCCGAGGGCGACGCCGACCTTGCCGCGGGGGTCGTGCATGGGCAGCTCCTGCCCCTTCACCTCGACCAGGAAGTCCTTCCCGAAGCCCAAAATCCCCGAAGCCCGCACGGAACCCTCGGCCAGAATGTCCCCGATGCCCTCCCGGGCCCCGATGGCCTCGATCAGCGCCAGCATGCCTTCGGTGTCCCCGAATCCCTTCACGCCGGCCTTTTCCGGGGCGATGAGCCCGCGCTCCACGGCTTCCATGAGCCAGGCGATCGTCATCCCCGTGGAGATGGTGTCCAGGCCCAGGGCGTTGCACCGCTCGTGGGCCTTCCCGGCCGCCTGGAGGTCCCCGCAGCCGCACACGGGGCCGAAGGCCCCCACGGTCTCGTACTCCGGGCCCCCGTAGACGGGGTCGATGTCCCGCTCTCCCGGCTTCGAAACCCGCTTGCAGCGGATGGCACAGGAAAAGCAGCCGTGGTTGCCCCCCAAAAGGTCACGGTTGTAGGCCGCCCCGGTGATCCGGTCGGCGCCCTCGAAGGAGCCGTCCTGGAAGTTCCGGGTGGGGAGGATCCCCAGGGCGTTGAGGCCTCCCACCGCCGCCGGGGTACCGGTTTCCCTCAAGGCCCACGAGAGGGGGTTCTCTTTCCAGCCGGCAAAGAGGGCGTGGGCCTCCTTCAGCCGTTCCGGCACGACGGGCGGGATCGCCTTGGGCGCCGGGGCCGCCACCGCCTTGACCCGCTTGGAGCCGAAGACCGCCCCCATGCCCGTCCGGCCGTTGGCGTGCCTCAGGTCGTTGATGACGCAGGCGTACCGGACGAGCTTCTCCCCCGCGGGGCCGACCAGGAGCGCGCTGATCGCCCCGTGGCGCGCGGTGAGGGCCTCGAGCGTCTCGCGGTTGGGCTTCCCCCAGAGGTCCGAGGCGTCGTGCACGGTGACGCTGCCGTTTTCCACCCAGAGGTAGACGGGCCTTTCCGAGGCGCCCTCCAGGACGATCGCGTCGATGCCCTGGGCCCTCATGGCGGGGCCGAAGCTGCCCCCCGCCTCGGATTCCCCGAAGGCCCCGGTGAGGGGGCTCTTCGCGTAGACGCCGTAGCGGCAGGTCCCGGGGAAGGCCAGGCCGTTCAACAGGCCCGCGGCCACCACCAGGGTGTTCTCCGGCGACAGGGGGTCGGTTTCGCGCGTGAGGCGCGACGCCAGCACGGGCAGGGCGAGCCCCCGCTCCCCTCCCCAGGTGCGCACCTCCCTCTCGTTCAGTGTTTCGACGGTTGTCTTTCCCGGGCCGAGATCGACCCGGGCGCGTACGGCCTGCCTCATTCCTGTTCCTCCCTTTCGTCGATCATGTCCTGCGTGCGGTGCCACTCCATGAGGGTCCTGGCGATGGTGCGGCCGGCGGTGGGCTTGCCGAGGCGCCGGGCTCCCTCCTCGAGGCGGGCGCGTTCGGCCGGGTCCCCCAAAATGGCGCGGGCCTTGTCCCCGGCGGCGCGGTACTCCAGCAGGGCCCTGGCGGCCCCCTGGTCCAGGAGGACGTCGCTGTTGCGCTGCTCCTGCCCCGGGATGGGGTCCATGATGAGGATGGGCTTGCCCAGGGCCAGGGCCTCGGAGGAGCAGAGGCCCCCCGGCTTCATGATGACGAGGTCGCTGGCGCAGTACCAGTCCAGGAGGCCGTTGACGAAGCCCTCCACCCGGACGCGGGGCTCGTCCTCGAAACGCACCCGCAGGGCTTCCGCCAGTTCCTCGTTCCGGCCGCAGACGGCCGTGACCTCCAGGCCGTCCTGACGGACGAGGGATTCCACCACGCCCTCGATGGGCCCCACGCCGATGCCCCCGCTCACCACCAGTACGGAAGGTGCGTCACCCTCCATGCCGAGCCTCGAGCGGGCCTCGCCGCGGGTCGGGGGGCAGCAGTAGGCGGGGTCCACCGGGATGCCCGACAGCACCACGCGGCTCATGTCCAGCCCGTCGGCGGCGTACTGGTTCAGCGCCTCGCCGCTGGCGACGAACCAGCCCGAGAAGGCCTTGTTCCGGTGGAAGATGTGGCTCAAAAAATCCGTGTTCACGTAGTAGACCGGGATCTGGGGGTAGGCCGAGAGGATGGCGGTCGTCCCGAAGAAGTGGGTGAACAGGATGATGTCCGGGGAGAAGGTCTCGAGGCTCCGCCGGAGCTTGGCCAGGTTCAGCTTCTCGGCCAGCTCGTTGAGGGTGCTCAGCAGGCCGTCCTGCGACTCCGGGTGTTCCATGGACTCGTAGAAGTACCCCCACAGCTGGGGGGCCCGGCGGACCATCTCCAGGTAGCTCCGGGTGTAGATGCCCCTCACCAGCGGGGACGAGTAGGCCAGGGTGTCGAGGCAGACCGTCTTCACCCCGGGGCACTCCGCCTGGAACCACTTCGTCAGGGCCAGGGCGGCGGTCTTGTGGCCGGTCCCCACGGAGGCGTAAAGGACGGCGACCCTGAATTCCCTCAAGAGGCTTCACCCGGGGCCGGGGAGCCCTCCTCCGGCCTCGGGCCGATGGGGACGGGCTTGCAGAGGTCCTTTTCCCTGCGGGCCACCATCCCGCACTTCCTGCAGACGTAGCGGGGCTCGCGCACCCACTCCTTGTACTCTTCCAGGTTCTCCTCGAGGAATTTCTTCGTGATCCGCTTGCAGAACGGCTTCGGGTCCTCCATGGCTTTCACGCTCCCTTTCCCCCGTTTGCTCCTGCTCTTCACCATGATACTCCACCCGGGCGGAACGCGGGAGCGTATACAGTCATGGCCCGCCGGCGAAGAAAGCGAACTCTTGCCCGGGTGCCACGGACCCATCTGTTTGCAGGACGTTTCGGGCTTGTTGACGGAAGCGGCGGTAAGCTTTAGAATGGAACCGGTCGATGTATCGTATACACTTTAAGGAGGGGATCACCTTGAGGAAGAAAGTCACCGTGCTGGGCTGCGGCCTGGTCGGGTCCGTCATGGCGCTGGACCTGGCCGCCGACGAGGCCTACGACGTCACCATCTGCGACGCCAGCCGCGAGAACCTGGAGAAGACCCGCGCGAAGGCGAAGGGGCCGGTCACGCTCCGCACGGACGTCGATTTCGCCTCGCCCGACTCCATCGGGGCCTCCGTGAAGGGCCAGGACCTGGTCATCGGCGCCGTCCCCGGCTTTCTGGGCTACGCCATGCTGGGCGCCGTCATCCGGGCGGGCGTGAACATGTCCGACATCTCCTTCATGGGCGAGGACTACAGGGAATGGGACGCCGAGGCGAAGAAATACGGCGTCACCACCTTCGAGGACGTGGGCGTGGCCCCCGGGGCCTCCAGCGTCCTCATCGGGCACGCCTGCACCCAGCTGGACCGGGTGGAGGACGTCACCTACTCGGTCACCGGGCTTCCCACCAACCCGGAAACCCCCTACAACTACAAGCTCGTCTTCTCCCCCGACGACCTCATCGAGGAGTATGTCCGCCCCGCCCGCACCAAGCGGAACGGGCAGATCGTCACGGTGCCGGCCCTGTCCGGCTGCAAAATCATGAAGTTCGACATCCCGGGGCTGAACCTCCCCGAGATGGAAGGGTTCTTCACCGACGGTTCCCGGACGCTGCTGGACACGATCCCGTCGCCGAACGTGACGGAGTACACCCTGCGCTACCCCGGGACCGCCCGCGACATGACGCTGCTGCGGGAGATCGGGCTGTTCGGCACGGACCCGGTGGAGGTGAAGGGTGTGAAAGTGGCCCCCCGCGACCTGTTCGGGGCTTTGGCCTACCCGGCGATGAAGCTGGGTGCTTGCGAGAACGAGTTCACCTTCTTCCACGCGGAGGTCACCGGCGTGAAGGACGGCCGCAGGCTCCAGTACGCCTACACCCTGTACGACGAGAAGGACATGGCCACCGGCTTCCCGTCCATGAGCCGCACCACGGGCTTCACCTGCGTCATCGTGGGGCGCATGCTGGCGGAGGGCATGCTGGACATGCCGGGCGTGAACCCGCCGGAGGCCGTGGGGAAGAACCCCGCCGCCGTGGACCGCATGCTGGCGGAGTTCAAGAAGCGCAACGTGAAGATCGTCACCTCCATCCGGGAGCTCTAGGGCCCCGGAAAAGGCCAGGCAAAGGCAGGGCCGGAAGGGCGTCGCCCCTCCGGCCCTTTTCGTTCCTCAAAAAACGTTTCCCGTCACTTGCCGTTAAGCTTTTCCTTGAGAAGGTCCCCCAGGGAGAGCCCCACGGGCCGCTCGGCCTCCCGGGCCGTCCGGAGGGCGGAAAGCAGGCTTTCCCTGATCTGGTCGGCGGTGTAGTGGGGCGGGAAGTACAGGGCGGCGGCGTCCCCGTGGCCCCCTCCCCGGACTTTCCTGCCGTCCTTGAGCAGGCCGGTGATGCGCCCGGCCAGGCCTGCCCGGCTCCGCATGGAGACGGCCCAGTCGCCCGCGGGACGCCGCGCCGGCACCGCGGCCAGGGCGGGGGGGTTCTCCATCCGGTCCAGCACGAGGCCGCAGAAGTCCGAGACGTCCCCGAACTCGAGCAGGTCCGGCGGGACGAACACCAGTTCGTCCCTGATGCGCTGCACGCGCTCCAGGGCCCGGGCGAAGCGTTCCTCCTGGGCCTTCACGAACCGCTCCGCCGCGTCGCGCTCGGGCCCGGTGAGGGCGGCGTCGGGGTTTCCCGCCAGGCGCATGAGGGTCCCCCAGGGGCCGCAGAGGGTCACCAGGGCCTGCCAGAGGCGGCTGTCGGGCTCCTGGCCGAGCCAGAGGTCGCGGTCGTTGGCCATCTCCACGATGCCGGCCATTTTTTCCACGCGCTGCCGCACGGGCCGGGGCAGGTCCTGCCCCAAAAGCCAGCCATGGTACACCGCCGCGGCGCACTTCGCGGTGTCCACCACGGCCCAGGGGCGGTTGCCGTAGCGCTCGAAGGTGCTCTCGTGGTGGTCGAACAGGAAGGGGAGGTCGCCCGGGACGTGGCGGCGGTCCACTTCGTCGACGGTCTGCTGGCGCTGGCAGAAGAGGTCCAGGACGAGGACCTTCTGGCCGGAGGCGAGGCTTTCCAGCAAGAGGTTGTCCACCTCGCCGTAGCCGGTCAGGGTGACCTTGACGGGCGCGGCCTCCGGCCACGCGGCCGCCCACGCCACGGCGGCGGCGGTGACCCCGTCCAGGTCCGTGTGGCTGATGATGTGCGTGACGGTGTTATCCAAGCGGATCTCTCCCTCCGGGGACTTGTCCACAAGATTGTAGCCTAAAAAGTTTCCGGGAAAACGGCCCCCCCGCGTCCAGGGGCCGAAGCCCTTTTTTCTTCCACAATTGTTTTCCCCACCCGTCAAAAAACGGTGCATGGCGGATGTGGATAAGAATCGGCCCTTGCCGGGACAAGCTTTTCAGGTTTCGTCAGATTGTCGGCTGAAGTTAGATAATTCGTTGCCTCCGTTCGCTGCATGGGGTCTTCCCATTTCACAAACTCGGGCGAACAGGATGTGGATATGTGCATAACTTTTGTGGATGTTCTTGTGCTATCCTTTTTCTGCTACCCGGCCAAGATGGCTTCATTGGGGTGATTTTTTTGTCCAAGGACGTTCAGGTACTGTGGCAGGACATCATCCGGACCACCCGGGAGGATTCCCCCGGCGGGGCCTGGGAAATCTGGATGCGTACCTGCGAACCCCTGGAGGTCGTGGACGGCACCCTCGTCCTTGACGTCCCCAACGTGTTCGTCAAGGAGCAGATCCAGTCCCGCTTCCTCGAGTCCCTGAGCGAGTCGGCCCGCCGGCAGGGGGGCCTTGCGGGGGTCGAGCTGCGCGTCAGCGCGGAGGTCCGCCCCGCGGAGCAGAAGAGGGCGGAGAAGGCGGCGACGCAGGAACCCCCCGTTTCCCGCTTCGGCCTGAACCCCAACTACATCTTCGACAGTTTCGTCATCGGGAAGTCCAACCGGCTGGCCCACGCGGCGAGCCTGGCCGTGGCCGAGTCGCCGGGCGTGGCCTACAACCCGCTGTTCGTCTGGGGCGGCGTGGGGCTGGGCAAGACGCACCTCATGCACGCCATCGGCCATTACCTCCTCAACAAGCAGGACAACGCGAAGGTCTGCTACGTCAGCTCCGAGAAGTTCACGAACGAGCTGATCTCCTCCATCAAGGACAACCGCACCCAGGAGTTCAAGAACCGCTACCGCTCGGTGGACGTCCTCCTCATCGACGACATCCAGTTTCTGGCCAACAAGGAGAGCACCCAGGAGGAGTTTTTCCACACCTTCAACAGCCTGCACGATGCCAAGCGGCAGATCGTCATCAGCTCCGACCGCCCCCCGAAGGAGATCCAGCGGGTGGAGGAAAGGCTGGTGAGCCGCTTCGAGTGGGGGCTCGTGACGGACATCCAGATCCCGGACCTGGAGACGCGCATCGCCATCCTGCAGAAGAAGGCGCTGCTTAGGGGCTGGACTGTGCCGGAGGACGTCATCGGCTTTCTGGCCACCAACATCCCGCGCAACATCAGGGAGCTGGAGGGCAGCCTCAACCGCGTCGTGGCCTGCTCCGAGCTGAACAACGAACCCATGACCACGGAGAACGCGGCGGTCTGGCTGAAGGACATCATCCGCCATGTCTCCAAGGGCCCGGTCACCATCGACGTGATCCAGCAGTACGTGGCCGAGGGGTACGGCATGTCGGTGGAGGACCTGGTGTCCACCAAGCGCACCGCCGAGGTCTCCCTCGCGCGGCAGGTGGCGATGTACATCAGCCGCGCCCACACGGAGTCGAGCCTCCAGCAGATCGGGTACGCCTTCAAGAAGAAGGACCACACCACGGTCATCCACGCGTGCAAGAAGATCGGCGAATTGTTGAAAACCGATCCAAAAATACGCGTTTTTGTGGATAACATAAAGGAAAAGCTGTGAAATCCGGGGCATAAGGGGCGCACTTATCCACAGGGATTCGCCCAAAGTATTTTTTTCACAAGTTTCTTGTGGACAATGTGGAAGGACTGTGGGTCGGCGAGACAAACTTCTCCACAGGGGAAACTTATCCGCCGCAAGGCTTCGGAACGGTTTTCCACCAATCCACGGTCCCTGTACCTCCTACTACGAATCTTTTCTTATGAAAATAGGCAAGAGTGAAAGATGCGGGAAGGGAGTGTGACAACGTGAAGTTACGGATCGAAAAGAACTCCTTCATCAAGAGCTGGCAGATGGCCGAGAGGAACACCAGCGCGACGAGCACGCTCAGCGTTCTTTCCGGGATCCGCTGCCTCGCCGACGGGAACTCCATCACCCTCCAGGCGACGGACCTGAAGACGAGCGTCACCTGCAGGGCGGCCGGGGTCACGGTGGAAGAGCCCGGCGAGGTGGTCTTCCCCATCAAGGTGGTGGGAGAGCTTTTCAAGAAGGTCCCGGCGGACACCTTCGTCGTGGACGTCCAGGCCGGCAGGGCGACCCTGACGGCGGAGAAGAGCCGCTACCGCTTCACGACCTACCCGGTGGAGGAGTTCCCGAGGCTCCCGGTTTCATCGGCGGCGCGGGTCCTTTTCGACTCCTCGGTGGGCGATATCCAGAGGCTGCTCGACGAGGGAACCTTCTCCGGGTCCCCGAACGAGGAGTTCCCCCAGTACCTGGGGACGGCCCTGTTCCAGGTGGCCGGTACGCTGGTCAAGGTGGTGTCCACCGACGGCAGGCGCCTTTCCCTCTCCGTGGCGGACGTCCCGCAGTCGGAGAACCCCGAGGAAAGCCGCATCCTCCTCCCCCTGAAGGGGCTGAACGAGTTGAAGAGGGTGCTGGGCACGATGGACGACCAGGCGCCGGTGCGGGTCCTGGTGGACGATTCCCAGGCCTACTTCCAGTTCGAGGGGGTGGAGTTCTCCATCCGCCGCGTCGACTCGACCTTCCCTCCCTACGAGAAAATCCTGACGAAGAACCGCACGACCTGGATGACGATCGACCGGATGGCCTTCGTTTCGGCCCTGGAGAGGGCCGAGGTCGTGGTGCGGGATTTCAGCCGCATGGTGGTCATGAACCTGGCCCCCGGTGGGAACCTGAATATCTCGGCCAGGGCCCCCGAGGTGGGAACGGCGGCGGAGGAACTGGACGCCGACATCGACGGGGAATCCCTGCGCATCGCCTTCAACGCCCGCTACCTCATGGAGGGGCTGAAGGCCCTCCACGGTTCGCTGGCGCACCTCTGCTTCAACGGCCCCAACGGGCAGATGAGCCTGTCGCGTCCCGGCGAGGAGAACTTCCTCTACGTCCTGATGCCCATCACCCTGCCCGACGAGGAGCCGCCGGCCGGAGAGGATGCGCTGTAGCTGGACCCAGACCT
>CAYRNZ010000041.1:0-14085 GCA_964425765.1 uncultured Synergistaceae bacterium | reverse complement strand
TGCCCGACGAGGAGCCGCCGGCCGGAGAGGATGCGCTGTAGCTGGACCCAGACCTTCGAGTACCGGAACCTTCAGCCCCAGCGCCTGGAATGGGCCCTGGGGCTTAATCTGTTGAGGGGGGCCAACGGGGCGGGAAAGACGAACGTCCTGGAAGGGCTTCGCCTGCTGTCCGGCTGGGGACCCTTCAGGGGGCGCACCGCGCCGGATATCCCTCGATGGGGCAGCCCCGGCGGGAAGTCGGTCCTGAAGGGGGCCTTCGAGGGGGAGGAATCCCTGCAGGTGGGGGTGCTGGTGGGCCGGCGGGTGGACCTGAGGAAGGACGGCCGCCCGGTGGGCGCGTCGACGGTCCGGTCTAAGGTCCCGGCCCTCTGCTTCACGCCGGAGGACCTGGCCCTGGTGGAAGGCGCCCCGGCGATCCGGCGGCGCTTCCTGGACTGCCTATGCGCCCTGATGCTGCCCCTTTACGCCCTGAGGCTCCTGGAGTTCCGCCGCGTTCTCCGCCAGAGGACGGCGGCCCTGAGGACGGGCCGCGGGGTTTCCGCCACGGCCCGGGTGATGGCTCCCCTGGCCTCCTGGATCTGGGCCTCCCGGGCTGCTGCTGCGGACCTGCTGAAGGCCGGGCTGGGCGAGGTGGAAAACCTGCTCCCGGGGAAGGTGGAGATCGCCTTCGCCAGGGGGGGGAGCCTGGGGCTCGAGGACGGCCTCGAGGACTTCTGGGCATCCCTGGCCCGGCACGCCGAAAGCGAAGCCCGCGCCGGGATCCCCCTGGTGGGGCCCCACCGGGACGACCTCTTCGTCGGCAACGGCCAGAAACCGGCGGTGCAGGTCTACAGCCGGGGGCACCGCAGGCGGGTGGCCGTAGCCCTGATGATGGCGGCCGGCTGGGCGGTGCAGCGCAAGCTCAGGCGCGAGCCCATCCTCCTGCTGGACGAGGTGGCGGCGGAACTGGACGAGGGTGGCCGGGCCGTTTTGGTGGAATCGCTTGCCGAGCGGAAATGGCAGGTCTTCGCCGCCACGGCGGAGAGCGCCTTCGACAGCTGGCCGGGGGCGACGTGGGCCGTTTCCGGCGGAGAGGTCCGCCGGACGGCGTGAGGAGGATACGGCCTTGAGGGAACGGTACGGGGTCATCGTGGTGGGGGCCGGGCACGCCGGCTGCGAGGCCGCCCTGGCGGCGTCCAGGATGGGCGTTCCCACCCTGCTCTTGAACCTCTACATCGACAACATGGCCCTGATGGCCTGCAACCCGTCCATCGGGGGGCCCGCCAAGGGGCACCTCGTCCGGGAGATCGACGCCCTGGGGGGCGAACAGGCCCGGGCCACCGACGCCTCCACGCTCCATATCCGTTGGCTGAACACCTCCAAGGGGCCGGCGGTGCAAACGCTCAGGGTGCAGTGCGACGTGAAGGCCTACCACGCCGCCTACCTCGACGCCGTGGAGAACACGGAAAACCTGGACCTCTTCCAGGACATCGTGACGGAGATCGTCGTGGCGGGAGGGCGCGTCCGCGGCGTGAAGACGCGCCTTGGGCTCGTTTTCGAGGGCAGCGCCGTGATCCTGGCCACCGGGACCTACCTGGGGGGACGGGTCCACGTGGGCCTGGTCAATTTCCCCTCCGGCCCCCTGGGGCAGATGCCGGCCTCGGACCTGACGGAAAGCCTGGTGCGGGCCGGGTTCGAAACGGGACGCCTCAAGACGGGGACCACCCCGCGGATCCACGCGGCCTCCGTGGACTGGTCGCGCCTGGTGCCCCAGGAAAGCTCCCCGGAACCGCTGGCCTTCAGCCACTGGGGCATCCCCCGGGTGCACTCGGGCCACGCCTGCTACCAGACCCGGACCACCCCGAGGACCCACGACATCATCCGCGGGGCCCTGGATCGCAGTCCCCTCTTCACGGGGGCCATCGAGGGCGTGGGGCCGCGCTACTGCCCGTCCATCGAGGACCGGGTGGTCCGCTTCCCCGACCGGGACGGCCATATCGTCTTCCTGGAGCCGGTGGGGGGGCAGACGGCGGAGATCTACATGCAGAACTTCTCCACCAGCCTGCCCTTCGACGCGCAGGTGGAGATGGTCCGGTCCCTGCCGGGCTGCGAGAACGCCCGCTTCCTGCGGCCGGGGTACGCCATCGAGTACGACTACATGCCGCCGACGCAGCTTTACCCCTCCCTCGAGACGCGCCTTGTGGAGGGCCTGTTCTGCGCGGGGCAGATCAACGGCACCTCGGGGTACGAGGAGGCCGCCGCGCAGGGTATTTTGGCGGGGATCAACGCGGCCCGGAAGCTCAAGGACCAGGAACCGGTGGTCCTGGGGCGGGGCGAGGCCTACATGGGCGTTTTGGTGGACGACCTGGTCACCAAGGGGACGCAGGAGCCGTACCGCATGTTCACCAGCCGCTGCGAGCACCGCCTGGTCATGCGCCACGACAACGCCGACCGGAGGCTGGCCCCCCTGGGGCGCGAGCTGGGCCTGGTCGACGACGCGCGATGGAAGGCCCTGCAGGACCGCTGGGAGGCCCTGGACGCCGAACGGGCACGCCTCGGGGCCCTGAGGGTCTTTCCCACGGCCGAAAACAACGCCCGGCTCGCGGAGGCCGGCACGGTCCCCCTGGAGGAGCCGGTTCCCGCAACGGACCTGCTGAAGCGTCCCGAGGTGGGCTGGGACCTGCTCCAGGCCCTCCTGGACGAGCCGTCCGCCATGACCGCCGAGGAAACGGCGACGCTGACGACGGAGATCAAGTACGCGGGGTACATCGAGAGGGAAGTCCGGTCGGTGGAGCGGCTGGGCCGGATGGACAAGGTGAAGGTCCCCGAGGGCTTCGACTACGGGTCGGTGACGGGGCTCTCCGCCGAGAGCCGTGTCAAGCTCTCGCAGGCGCGCCCCCTGAACCTGGGGCAGGCGGGCCGGATCTCGGGCGTGACGCCCGCGGACGTCCAGATCCTGTGGGTGGCGGTGAAGGCCTACCATGGCAAGGCGCCCGGTTAAGCGGCGGAAGGACCCGGACCCGGTCAGCGCCTTCCTGGGGAAGAGCCTCTCCCCGGAGGCGATGGCCCAGGTGAACCTGGCGGACCTCTCGAAGAACTGGGAACAGGTCGTGGGCCCGGTCCTGGCGAAAGTCAGCCGCCCCGTCTCCCTGGAGGACCGGGTGCTGGTGGTGGCCTGCCAGACCTCGGCAGTGGCCCACGAGATCCTGATCCGCCGCGACATCATCGCCCAAAAGGCGAGAAACGGGTGGGGCCTGGCGGTGGAGGGGGCACGACCCTCGGTTCGCCGGGTGCCCCTGCCCCGCTCGGCCCCGCCGAAAAGGCCGGTTCCCGCGCCCATAGAGCCCAGGCCGGAGGAAGTGGAGAGGGCAAAAGAAAGGATCGCGGGACGGATCGGCCGGGAGGACGTCGAGTCCGCCCTGGCCCGGCTCATGGCGACGTTCAGGCGGCGATTCGGCCGGAAGTCCTGAAGCAGGATGCCCTTGAAAAGAGGGTAAATTGTGAGAGAATAGATCGGTTCGACATTTCATAACCGAGGAGAATAAAGAATGGCTTACCCGACACTTAAGATAGGAAAGCACCAGCCCCGTTACCCCCTGGTCCAGGGGGGCATGGGAGTCAAGATCTCCGGGCCCCGCCTCGCCGGGGCGGTTGCCCGTGCCGGAGGGGTCGGGACCATCGCGACGGTGGGCCTGGCGGTCGACTCGCCCCGTTTCCGCAACCGCAACTTCTTCGAGGCGAACTTCCTGGCCCTGAAGGACGCGCTGGCCGAAGCCAGGGCGACGGCACCCGACGGGGTCCTGGCCGTCAACGCCATGGTGGCCCTGACCGACTACGAGCAGCACATCCGCGGCGCCTGCGAGGGCGGCGTGGACATCATCATCTCCGGGGCCGGGCTGCCCCTGAAGCTCCCGGAATATGCCAAGGACTTCCCCGACGTGGCGCTGGTCCCCATCGTCAGTTCCACCAAGGCCGCCAGCCTGATCATCCGCCGGTGGGAAAAGACCTGCGGCCGCATGCCCGACGGGCTGGTGGTGGAGACGCCCCTGCACGCCGGCGGGCACCTGGGGGCCACGAAGCTGGAGCAGGTCACCGACCCGGCCCTGGCCCTGGAGGTCGTGGTGCCCGAGCTGGTGGCCTTCCTGAAGGACGAGGTGGGCATCGACATCCCCGTCATCGCGGCGGGCGGCATCTGGGACCGGGCCGACATGGAACGGGCCTTCGCCTACGGGGCCTCGGGCGTCCAGATGGGCACCCGCTTCGCCTGCACGGTGGAGGGGGACGCCTCCGACCGGTTCAAGCAGGCCTTCGTCGACGCGAAGGAAGAGGACGTGGTCATCATCAAGAGCCCCGTGGGTATCCCGGGGCGCGCCCTGAAGACCCCCTTCGTGGCCAAGTACCTGGAGGGCGACGTGACGAGCAAGCCCTGCATCGCGAACTGCCTGGCCCACTGCTCCTACCGGAACGACCGGAGCGCCTTCTGCATCGCCCAGGCCCTCAAGGACGCCTACGAGGGCGACTACGAGAACGGCCTCTTCTTCTGCGGGGACAACGTGACGAAGTGCACCCGCATCGAGACGGTGGACGGGATCATGGCCGAGCTGTTCGGAAGCGCGAACTAGCCGGCGAGGCAAAAGTCGAATGAAAGGGGAGGCCGCGGCCTCTCCTTTTTTATTTTTCGGCGAGTTCTCTTCCGCGCATACAATATCCCCGGCGGCAGGAGATCTTTGTCTTGTAACTGGTTGTTAATATGCCGTTTCGACTTCGAATTGGAGAGGGGCCATTGCTGCCTTTTCTGCGATTTCCCTTGGTAAACCAGAATTGACAAGCCCCGCCAATCCCCTTATATTCAGACAAATTTCCCCTTAACGTGGAAATTGTCCGGTCATGCCTGATGTTTCACAAATGATCCGGGACAAACGTTAACGCTTGTCTAAGGGATTTAACGCCTTAAACCCGTGGGGAGGTGGGGACTGGAAACGACCGCTTTGTCCCGCAACGGACCCGACTCCAAAGAATCGCTGAAGGAGGTTCACCGATGAAAGCCGCATTCTATTTCCTGTGGATCCTTCTGGCCAAAGCCCAGAAGGTGATTATGGTCATCGCTTCCATCACCGTCGTGGTACTGGTCCTGATCCAGGTCAGTCTCCGCTACATCTTCAAGCTCCCGCTCTTCGGGGTGGAGGAACTGGCCTGCATGGCGGGCTTCTGGATGTATTTCATGGGTTCCGCGAACGGTTCCCGGGAGCGGAGCCACATCAAGGCAGACCTGCTTCATACGTTCATCAAGAACCCGAAGAAACTGTATTTCGCGAAGGCGATCGGCAGCTTCGTCGTGACGATTCTAGGCGCGATCCTGGTCCAGTGGACCTTCCGCTACTTCCAGTGGTCCCTCAAGAGCTGGGAACGGTCCCCCGCGCTCATGATCCCGATGATCTACGCGCAGGTCAGCCTTTTCATCAGCGCGCTCCTCATGTTCTTCTACTTCCTTGTCGAGTTCGTGGACTACGTCCGGCAGGCGATGGGCAAGCCCGCCTTCGTCCTCCCCGACGCCACCACCAGCTTTTCGTCCTGCGCGACGTTTCCGGGCGAAAGCGGGGAGGTGAAGTAGATGCATATCGGCGTCGACCTGTTCATCCTGATCTCCACGATCCTCCTGGGCATCCCGGTGCCCTTCTGCTTCATGGCCGCTTCCCTCTACATGGGGATCATCTACTTCCCCGACTTCTCCTTCCTGACGACCGTCGGCTTCAGGGCGCTCAACTCCCTGACGCTCCTCTCGATCCCCTTCTTCATCATGGCCGGGTCCCTCATGGGATCGGCCGGTATCGCCGAGAGGCTGGTCGGCGTGGCCAACTCCATGCTGGGCCGCATCAAGGGCGGTATGGGGGCTGCCACCATCGTGGCCTGCGCCATCTTCGGCTCGATCTCCGGCACCTGCTCCTCCGCCGTGGCCTGCATCGGCAGCATCATGATCCCGCGCCTGGAGAAGCTGGGGTACCCCCGCTCCTACAGCACGGCCATGGTGAGCTGCGCTGCCGTGCTGGGACAGCTCATCCCGCCCAGCGTGCCCATGATCCTCTACGGGTGGGTGACTCAGCAGTCCGTGGCGGCCTGCTTCCTTTCCACGGTCGTCCCGGGAATCCTGACGATGACCGCGATGTGCATCATCAACTTCGTCATGTGCCGGAACATCCCGACGATCCAGGTGGATCCGCCGCTGCCGTCCCGGGAGCGCAACATCGTCATCGGCAAGGCGTTCAAGCGCGGTTTCTGGAGCCTGCTCATGCCCGTCCTGATCCTGGGGGGCATCTACGGGGGCGTCACGACCCCCACGGAGTCCGCGGCCGTGGCCGTGGCCTACGCCGTTTTCGTGGGCTTCATGATCCACAAGGAGCTGAACGGCAAGATCCTCTGGAAATCGCTCTACGACGCGGCGACGACGAGCGGCGTCATCATCCTGATGCTGTTCTTCGTCACGATCCTCGGCCGCATCTACACGATGCAGCAGGTTCCCCAGAAGATCGCGGCGTTCCTCCTCAGCTTCTCGGACAACAAGATCGTCATCCTGCTGATGGTGAACGTGTTTCTCATCATCATCGGCATGCTCATGGACGACCTGAGCGGCACGATGCTCTCGGCGCCCCTCCTGATGCCCCTGATGCTCCAGATCGGGGTGCACCCGGTCCATTTCGCGGCCATCCTGGGCACCAACCTGGGCCTGGGGAACGTCACCCCGCCGACCGCCCCGATCCTCTACCTGGGCGGGCGCATCGGGAACGTCCCCATCGACCAGTACATCAAGCCCGCGCTGATCTTCATGCTCTTCGGCAACCTCCCCATCATCATCCTCACGACCTACTTCCCGGGGCTTTCGCTCTGGCTGCCGCGGCTCGTGATGGGGATCAAGTAGCATAGAGAAGGGAAGAAATCCGGCACGAAGGTGCAAAAAGGGGGGGATCTCCGCCAGGAAGGTCTTTAGGCAACGACAGGCTGGCAAGTAAGGGTTTTTCTTGCATGCTCGAGACCGTACTTGAATGGAGGGACACGATGAAGATGAAAAAACTCGCATTCCTAGGCCTCGCCCTGGTCCTCGCCATGGGCATCGTCGCCTTCGCGACCCACACCACGGCGCAGGCGGCCCCCGAGTACAAGTGGCGCCTCGCCCAGGTCCACCCGGTGGACAGCGATTTCGACGTCCGCGCGAAGGCGTTCGCCAAGAAGGTGTTCGACCGCTCCAAGGGCCGCATCCAGATCGACGTCTATTCCGGCGGCGTGCTGGGCGACTGGACGGAAATCTTCGAGATGAACGTCCGCGGCACGGTGGAAATGGCCATGTCCCAGGCCAACGCCAACTTCGACCCCAAGCTGAACCTGGCCTACTACTTCCCCTACCTCGTGAAGGACATCGCCGAGGCAAAGAAGGTCTACGGGCAGGGCGGCTGGGCCTACAAGATCATCCAGGACCTCTGGGCCACCCATAACGTGAAGGCCCTGTCGGTCTTCCCCGTCGGGATGTCCGGCGTCTCCCTGAAGACCCTTCCGAAGGACTACGCCAACGCGGCGGTCAAGAAGGGCATGAAGGTCCGCGTCATGCCGATCAAGCCCTGCGAGCTGACCTACGAGGCGCTGGGCTACATCGCCACCCCGATCCCGTACGCCGAAGCCTACAGCGCCATCCAGACGGGCATCGCGGACGGCCAGATGGGCGGACCCCCGTTCCAGGCCTGGCAGTTCAAGGACGTGAACAAGGTCTGGATCCAGTACAACGACTACTTCGAATCCTGGTGGTTCACCATCAACATGGACCTCTGGAAGAAGCTTTCCAAGGCCGACCAGGACCTCATCCAGAAGGCCGCCAACGAAGAATCCCTGATCCGGTGGGAGAACGTGGCGAAGGAAGACGAAGAGTACCGCCAGAAGCTGAAGAACGAGTACGGCTGGCAGATCGTCATCCTCACCCCCGCCCAGCTGAAGACCATCTCCGCCCAGGTCCGCAAGACCGTGTGGCCCAAGATGGAAGAGCTGGTCGGCAAGGAGCTCATGGACAAGATCTACAAGAACTCCAAGGTACCGAGGCCTTAGACCTCGTTTTCCTGGGTACACGGGGCGGGGGGCAATAGCCTCCCGCCCCTTTTTGGAAGGAGATGACCGTGTTGGCGAGAAACCTGGAAAAAAGCCTGAAACTGGTGGAGGAGGACAAGGCGATCACCTCCCCGGCGGCGAAGGTCCCCTACTACCCCCTGGTCATCAGGAAGGGGCGCGGGGCGGTCGTGGAGGATGTCGACGGGAACACGTACATCGACCTTTTGGCCAGCGCCGGCGCCATCAACACCGGGCACTGCCACCCCCGCGTGGTGGAAGCCATCAAGAAGCAGGCCGAGGACCTGATCCTCTACACCCATGTCTACATGTACCACGAACCGCTCGTCGCCCTGTCGAAGGAACTGGTGTCCATCACCCCCGGCGACTTCCGCAAGCGCGTCTACTACGGCCTCTGCGGGTCCGACGCCAACGACGGGGCCATCAAGATGGCCCGGACCTACACGAAGCGCCCCAGGATCCTGTCGTACATCCGCGCCTACCACGGCAGCACCTACGGGGCCCTGAGCCTCAGCGGCGTGAGCCTGCCGATGCACCGGGGGCTCGGGCACCTGCCCGATATCTACCACATGCCGTACCCGGACCCCTACCGGACCCCCGTTCCCGGCATGACGCCGGACCAGGTCTCCGATTACTGCATTGACTACATCCGGACCGCCTTCGCCAACCACATCCCGGCGGACGAGGTGGCCGCGGTTTTCTTCGAACCCATCCAGGGGGACGCCGGGCTGGTGATCCCGCCCGAGAAATACGTGAAGGACCTGCGCAAGCTCTGCGACGAGCACGGCATCCTGCTTTTCTCGGAGGAGGTCCAGCAGGGCTTCGGCCGGACGGGCAAGTGGTTCGGCATCGAGAACTTCGGCGTGGTGCCCGATGCGGTCATCCTGGGCAAGGCCATCGCTTCCGGGCTGCCCCTGGGCGGCTGCGTGGCGAGGGCCGAACTGATGGAGGGCTGGGAAGCCCCGGCCCACCTCTTCACCGCCGCCGGCAACCCCGTCTGCTGCGCCGCGGCCCTGGCGACGATCGCCGTGCTGCGGGACGAGCACCTGCTCGAGAACGCGGCGGCGGTCGGAACCCACATGAAGAACCGCTTCCTCGAGATGCAGAAGAGGCACGAGATCATCGGCGAGGTCCGCGGCATCGGCCTGTCGATCGGGGTCGACCTGGTCAAGGACCGGACGACGAAGGAACGCCACCGCGAGGCGGCCGCCAAGATCTGCTACCGCGCCTGGGAGAAGGGGCTGCTGCTGTCCTTCTTCAGCGGGTCGGTGCTGCGGGTCCAGCCGCCCCTGGTCATCTCGAAGGAGCAGGCGGACGCCGCGATCGACCGGATCGAGGAGGCCTTCGAGGACTTCGAGAAGGGCCGCATCCCCGATTCCGTCCTGGCGACGGTCAAGGGCTGGTAGAAGAGGAAAGGAAGGTCGATGAACGGCATGCGGATCGCGAAAGGCAGCTGGGTGCAGATCGAGCAGGTCGTCCTGAAGCCCGGCGAGAGGGCTCCCCACGTGCCCGAGGACACGAAGGCCGTGCCCCTCATGCTCTGGGTGAAGGGGACGCTGCTGGCGGACGCTTCGATCGGCGACACCGTGGAGATCGAGACGGCGATCGGCCGCCGGATGAGCGGCAAGCTCGTGGCGGAAAACCCGCCCTACACGCACGGGTTCGGCCGCCCCATCCCCGAACTGTTGACCGTGGGGGCGGAGTTCCGCGCCCTCGCCGAGAGGGGGAGCCGCCGATGAAGGACATGTCCTACGCCGCCGTCATGGGGCGTCGCAACGAGATCATGAAACAGGCCCTGGGGATCGACTACGGCGATTTCGAACTGGGGGGCCTGGCCTTCGACTACGAGCGGATGATGGAGAAGGCCGGCTACACCCTGGAGCAGGTCCGCGAGATCCAGAGGGAGACGAACGTGGGGGACACCCCCCTGATCGAGCTGAAGAACCTCACCGCGGCGGCCCGCGCCCTCTCCGAACCGGGCAAGGGCGCCCGGATCTTCATCAAGGACGAGGCGGCGAACCCCTCCGGCAGCTTCAAGGACCGCCGGGCGGCCGTTTCCTGCTACTTCGCCCAGCACCGCGGCTACAAGGGCGTCATCGCGGCCACGAGCGGCAACTACGGGGCGGCGGTGGTCTCCCAGGCCAACATGCGGAACCTGAAGACCATCGTCGTCCAGGAGCTGTTCGACAGCCGCGGCGTGGGCCAGCCCGAGATCCTGGAGAAGGGGCGCAAGTGCGAGGCCTACGGGGCCGAGGTGCTGCAGCTCACCGTGGGGCCGGAGCTGTTCTACACCTTCCTGCGGGTGCTGGAGGAGACGGGCTTCTTCAACGCCTCCCTCTACACGCCCTTCGGCATCGCCGGGATCGAGACCCTGGGGGCGGAGATCGTCGCCCAGGTCCAGGCCCGCGAGGGGCGAAACCCGGACGCGGTGGTGGTCACCAACGCCGGCGGCGGCAACCTCACCGGGACGGCCCGCGGCCTGATCAAGGCGGGCGCGACAAAAACGAAGGTGATCGGGGCCTCCGTGGACCTGTCTGGGCTCCACATGGCCAGCGACCACGACTTCAACCGAAAGTCCTTCACGACGGGGCACACCGGCTTCGGCGTCCCCTTCACCACCTGGCCGGACCGGGCGGACGTGCCGCGGAACGCGGCCCGGCCCCTGCGCTACATGGACCGGTACGTCACCATCACCCAGGGCGAGGTCTTCACGATCACCGAGGCCCTGGCGGTGCTGGAGGGGCTGGAGCGCGGGCCCGCGGGCAACACCTCCCTGACGGCGGCCTTCGCCATCGCCCGGGAGATGCCCGAGGACCAGATCGTCGTGGTGCAGGAGACGGAGTACACGGGGGCGGGCAAGCACGTGACCGCCCAGCTGACCTTCGCGCGGGAGAACGGCATCGAGGTTCGCCGGGGCGACCCCGCCGAGCAGGTTCCGGGGAAAAACATCATCATCCCCAGCGACCCGTCGATGATTCGCCCGAAGGACATCCCCCTGCACGACCTGAAGACGTCCTACCTGAAGAACGCCATGAAGAACCGCCCCGCCGGGGCTCCGGCTACCCTTACCGAGGCCGAGACCGCCTTCCTGGCGGCAGAGGTCCGGGAGACGCCGGAAGGCCTGGCGGCGTTGCTGGCCGAACTGAAGGGCTGACGGATCGCGCACGGGATTAGCCGGCGCCCGGGGTTAACCTCCCGGGCGCCTTTTTTCTGCCCGGAAACCCTATACTGGTAAAAGGTTTTTACCCAATGGGAGGGAAACGACGATGGTCGACCGAAAACTTCTGGAAGAAACGCTGTCCCTTGCCGCGCAGTACCTCGAAGGGCTGCCCGACCGACCCGTGGGGGCCCGCGACTCCGTTGCCGAGTTGAGGGAACGCCTCCGGATCCCCCTGCCGGAAAGGGGCACCGAGCCGGGCACAGTTGTCCGTGACCTGGCCAGGGACGCCGATGGGGGCCTGGTGGCCTGCGCCGGCCCGCGCTACTTCGGCTTCGTCACGGGGGGATCCCTTCCCGCGTCCCTGGCGGCGGACTGGCTGGCCTCAGCCTGGGACCAGAACGCGGTGCTTTCCATCGCCTCCCCCGCGGCCGGCGTGGTGGAGGAGACGCTTTGCGACTGGATCCTCGAGCTGGCCGACCTCCCGCGTGAATCCTCGGTGGGCTTCGTGACCGGCTGCCAGATGGCGAACTTCACCTGCCTGGCGGCGGCGCGCCACGAGGTGCTGCGGCAGGCCGGGTGGGACGTGGAGGCCCTCGGGCTTTTCGGGGCCCCGCCCGTGACCGTCGTGGCGGGGGAAGAGGCCCATGCCACGCTGTTCGTCGCCCTGCGGATGCTGGGCCTGGGGACGGACCGGGTGATCCGGGTGGCGGCCGACGGCCAGGGGCGCATGGATCCCATGGCCCTGGAGCAAGCCCTGGGCGGCGTGACCGGCCCCCTGGTCGTCTGCCTGCAGGCGGGCAACGTCAACACGGGGGCCTTCGACCCCTGCGAAAAACTCATCCCCCTGGCCCGGGCGAAGGGCGCCTGGGTCCACGTGGACGGGGCCTTCGGCCTCTGGGGACGCCTGCTTCCCGAGCTGGCTCCTGAAACGGCGGGTATCGAAAGTGCCGACTCCTGGGCCACGGACGCCCACAAGTGGCTGAACGTGCCCTACGACTCCGGTATCGCCGTCGTGAAGAACGAGGCCGCCCACCGGGCTTCCATGGTGCTGGCGGCTCCCTACTACATCGCGGCCCCGGACGAGGTTCGGGACCCCTCCCAGTGGGTGCCCGAGTCCTCCCGGAGGGCCCGGGGATTCCCCCTCTACGCGGCCATCCGCTCCCTGGGCAGGGAGGGCCTGGCCGAAATGGTACGCCGCCACTGCCGGCAGGCCCGGCTGATGGCGGACCTGCTGCGGGAAGACCCGCGGATCGAGATCGAAAACGAGGTCGTTTTGAACCAGGTACTCGTGCGCTTCCGCACCGGAGATGGCGCCGGTGACGTCGACGCGTTCAACCGCAAGGTCACGGCCCGGGTGCAGGCCGAAGGCACCTGCTGGGCCGGGGGAAGCGCCTGGAAGGGCCGCGCGGCCATGCGGATCTCCGTTTCAGGCTGGCCCACGACGGATGCGGACATCGCCAGGTCGGCGGCGGCCATCCGTAAGGTGCTGGCTGAGACCCCGGCCTAGGGCGAAGGGGAAAGGGGCGGCCCGTGGACTCGACGACGACGGCGGTTTTGTGGGGCCTGGCAGCAGCCGGGCTCGCCCTTTCGTGGGCGCGGAGCCCCGAAAAGACCCGCCTGGCCCTGGCGAAGGCGAGCGCCAGCGCGAAGACGGTCTTCGCCCCGCTCGTCACGGTCATCCTCCTGGTGGCCCTGGCGCTGACGGCCCTTCCCCCTGCCGTCCTGTCACGCCTGGTGGGGGAGGAAAGCGGCTTCCTCGGGGTCCTGCTGGCCTCGGTGGCGGGCTCCGTGACGCTCATCCCGGGCTTCGCGGCCTTTCCCATGGCGAAGATGCTGCTCGAGAACGGGGCCGGGATCATCCAGGTGGGGGTGCTGGTCTCCACGCTCATGATGGTGGGCGTGGTGACCCTGCCGATGGAACGGGCCGTCTTCGGGTGGAGGGCGGCGCTGGGGCGGAACGCCCTGGCCTACGGGCATTCCTTCCTCGTGGGGCTGGCCCTGTGGCTGGCCTTCAGGGTGTGGCCGTGAAGCGCTTCGCCGGGGTCCTGTCGTCGATCGCCCTGGTGGCGGCCTACCTTGCCTCCGACCCGGGCAAGGCCGCGGCGCTTCTTTCGATGGCGGGCTCCAATTTCCTGGTGGTGCTCTCGATCCTCCCGCCGGTGTTCGTCCTCCTGGGGCTGTTCGACGCCTGGGTTTCGCGGGAGAGGGTCACGGCAAGGATCGGGGAAAAATCCGGGATCGCCGGGGCGGCGCTGACGATCTTTTTGGGGTCGTTCGCCGCCGGGCCCCTGTACCTTGCCTTTCCCATCGCCGAGACGCTGCTGAAAAAAGGGACGGGACTCTTCAACGTGTTCCTCTTCATGGGGGCCTGGTCGACGATGAAGATCCCCATGCTCCTGTTCGAGACCCAGAGTCTGGGGCTGAAGTTCGCCGCGGTGCGCTACGCCATGTCGTTCGTCGGCATCTTCTGGATCGCCTGGGCCCTTGAGCGCCTGCTCGGCCCGGAGGGGCGCAGGGAACTGAGGGAACGTTACCGGCCTTGACAGCGAGTCCGTAGGGTTTAAGATTTTCACCTGCCCGAAGGGAGGAATGTCAAAAATGAAGATACAGATCCTGGGAACGGGTTGCGCGAAGTGCGACAAGATGGCCCAGCTGGCCGAGGAATCGGCACGGGAACTGGGCCTGGTTTACGAGATCGAAAAGGTGACCGACGTCATGAAGATCCTGGACTTCGGCGTCATGTCGACGCCGGGGCTGGCCGTGGACGGCAAGGTCCTGGCCGCGGGAAACGTCCCCTCGCCGGACCAGGTGAAACGGCTGCTGCAGCAGGCTGCAAGAAAGTA
>CAYRNZ010000040.1:0-14128 GCA_964425765.1 uncultured Synergistaceae bacterium | reverse complement strand
GGCCGTCACCACCTGGTCCTGTCTCGTACGAAACGGGGGCGAAGTCTTTTGAAAGTATCTCGTTCTATGCGGTACCGGGGGATGATCCTGCCCCTGCTCCTCGTGGTGCTTCTTTTTTCCTGCTTTCTCGGAGGATTGGCACTCTACGAGGTCGAGTCGGCCGCCAGGGTTGCCCAAGTACACGTGGACCAGCTGTGGGGAACGAACGAAGCCCTTTCGGCGCTTGGAAAGGGAAGGGGGTGGCTCAAGGAGGAGATTGCCGAGCGGGGGAGGCTCCCCAGGTGGCTCGACAATGAAAAGGATGAAGACGGCCTCCTTGAAACCGAAGAATGGGCCGGGGAGGGGGAGGAAGCCCTCACGGTCTATTCCGAGGCAGTATCGAAGAAAGGCCTCGATGTCTCGATGGAGGTCCTGGACCTCGACTACCGTCGTTCCTCCGCACTTGAGGCGGATGCCTCTCTTCCGCCTTGCCTCTACGAGGCGTATTCCCTTTTCGGTGGAATCGAAATGGCCGACCTGGATGGCTTAGGACACCTCCTGGCCCTGGGTGGCGTGTCCGTATCCGGTGACGTCACCTTCACCTGGGAACCCGAAGTCCACTTTATATTTTCGGGTGAAGGGAAAATCTCCATCCCCCTGGAACAGGATCCGTCGGGGCTTCCCCTCGAATGCCCCAACGGTGAAATCCGCACCTCTTTCCGCTTCTCCTTGGGTGAGAACGGCACTCCCGGCAGCCTTGAACTGGGTTTCAGGCTGCATGACGCCCCCGGGCAACCCGAAGAGGTGTTCAAGACAGGCTATTCGGCAGTCTTTTGCGTTGAGGACCCGGATCACCCGGAAAACCGGGACTGTTTGCTCCTGAGGAAAAACGGTGAGGGACCGGCCGCGGAGGTGCTGGCGTCGATTCCCTTCCCGCGAGGGCGCAGCCTGAACGTCCAGATGCAGGAACTTTACCGGGCGTATCTCTCTTCCGGCCATGAACTCGCCCTCCATTTCGTCGGGGACACGGTCAAGGCCGTCCTGGACCCCGGAAAGGGGCTCAATGAGAAAACCCTGGAGACCGCAGTCCAAATCCCGGCAAAGCCGGACGAGGGACATCTCCTCACGGGCCTGGCCGTTTCGCCGGGCCCGGGGACTTCCCTTTCCGTTTCTTCCCTGCGCCTTCACCCGGCCGACCATAAAGGTTATTTCCCCGAATGCGAAAAAACCGGTTTTTATCTTGTCCGGGCTTGCGTAGTAAGGGATAATCGGCGCAGGACGTTCGAAATGCTGCTTTCCGCCGATTGCGACTCCGGAAAAGTGGAGTCGCTGGCCTGGCATGAAAAGCCCAACTCCTGATTGTTCCTGAAACATTCACCGCTTTAAGGGCTTGAAATTTAGGCGTACCAAGACAATAATAAGATTCGGTTGCCAGTTGCTTTTATCCTTAATTATCGGTTTTCTGCCCCGCGAAAGAACAATCCTTAGACCTGGGGTGGTGATGGTATGGCTCCAGCCTTCTTAAGATCATCCGCACCGATGGCAGGGCTCTCTCTCGAGAGCGGAGTCGTCCGCTTCATCGAACTGGAAGGGGGAATCGGGAACCTCAAGGTCGCCCGCAAGGGCGAGGTATCGACGGAAACGGGAGTCATCCAGCAGGACATGGTCTCCGATTTCGCCGCGCTGGAACAGGCGCTGAACGCCCTGAAGGCCCAGATAGGCGGGCATTGGCCCCGCCAGGCCGCCATCGGCATCCCTCCGAGGGACGTCCTCATCCGAGTCGTAGAGTTGCCCAGCATGTCCGCCCAGGACGCCCGCGAGGCGTTCAAGTGGGAGTTCGACAAGTATTTCCCCTTTTCCAGCCTGGAGGCCACTTTCGACCTGGCCCCCATCACCCTTCCCGCCGACGAGCCGGGAGACAAGGCTCGTTTCCTCGTGGCCGCCACGCGCACCCGGACGATCGACCGGATCGTGGAGACGGCCAGGCGAGCAGGCCTTTCCGCGGGACCGGTCGAACCGACCAACCTCGCCATCTACCGTTCCGCCACGGGGCCGCTCCCTCCCTCCGACGCCGGGCACCTGCTCGTCTCCATCGGGAGGGAAAGCACCCAGGTCATCATGGGTTACAAGGGGGACGGGATGCTTTACCGCACCTTCCTCGTGGGAGGCGCCGGGAAGGTCCCCTCGGCGGACGCCTTCGCCGCGATCGCCCGGGAGGCCCTCTCCACGATCGCCTATACACGAAGCCAGTACCGCAACCTGAACGTCGACAGGGTTTTCCTCTCGGGGGAATTCGGCCGCACGGAAGGGCTCACCGAACAGCTCGGGCAAGGATCCGGGCTTCCCGTCTCCGTGCTCAACCCCTGGGATGTGTGGGGCATCTCGACCAGCGGGGAAACCCCGCCCGGTTTTGATGCCGCCATCGGCCTGGCCTTGAGGGATGTCCTATGACGATCAAGCTGGACCTGAGACCCGAAAACCTGAAACGCGAATCCAGGAAAGCCGTCAACGCCATACGGCTTGTCGCGGCCATCCTCCTGGCGGCCTTCTGCCTCGTGTCGCTCTGCTCGATCCTTTACGGTTCGTTCCTGGCCCTCCGGCTGAAGGAGGAAAAGGCCAACCTGAGAATGAACATCGAGGAACTGACGACACAGGACGTCCGTCTGACCGGAGAACTCAAACGGCTCCAGAACGAATCCGCCCAGTTCATGGAAAACCTGGCCCTGGTGAAGGCGGAACTTCCGGCCCTCGAGTTCCTCAACGCGGTCCAGGGGGCTCTCCCCGCTGCGACCCGCATGGACTCCGTCGAAATCACGCCGGGGACCGCCAAGATCATCGGGATCGCCGCTTCGGAGGGAGAAGTCGTGGCCTTCGCCAGGAAACTGGGCGAGGCTTCGCTCGTTTCCTCGGTTTCCTTCCCGGTTACGTCAAAACAGGGGAACCTCATTCGTTTCGAGCTGACCTGCTCCCTGCTCGACATGGAAGCTTTGGGCCTGAAGCTCTTCAAGGGAGGTGAGTAGCGTGAGCATCTCCTTCAGCAGGAAGTTCCTGATCCTTGCCGGTATCGTCCTGTTGCTGTTCGCCCTTTTCCTGGGCGAGACCGCGCTCTTGAGGATCGTCACGGTCCAGCGCTCCGAGATCGAGAAGGAACTGCGCGTCCAGGAAACGGCGCTCCGCAGGCAGGTGCTTGGAAAGACACGCCTCGTGGAGAAGTACAAGCAGGCCCTCGTCGAGCTCGAGCGCTTCCCCATGGGCGAACCCGGGGACCCCGTCACGCTTTTCTCCAACATCGAGACGGAGATGGCCAAGAATGGGCTGATCGTCGATTCCATCCGCCCGGTCGGCCTTGACCCCGCAACGAACACCGCGACCACCGAGGTCGCCTTCCGAGGTAATTTCTTCTCCACCCTTCGGACGATGGCCGACTGGCGAAACGGGATGCAGCCGATAAGGCTGGCCAGCGTTTCCCTCAAGACGGACCCGAAGACCGCGGAAGCCGCTGCCACCGTCTCCACGAAGGCTGTCCTGGTGTCGAAGCTCAAGCAGCCGGGCGCGCAAGGGGGGAAATAGCCATGGACGAGAACCAGGGATGGCTGGAAAGCACACGGGAACTCTGGGATGAACTGATCTACGGCGAGGGCGTCTTCCGGGTATTCAGGATACTCGTAGGGCTCCTCGTGATCCTGGGGCTGGTGTGGTCCCTCTTCGTCTTCCGGCAGATGGTCATCGTGGGACAAACGGGATCCCCCCCCTTCGCGGAAGGAGTGCAGGCCCAGGCCGACGAAGTGGCAAGGCTTGACGGGTTGGTCAAGTCCTACAGGAACCAGGCCCTGATCCGTTCAGGCAGCGGGACCCTGGCCGAATTGGCCCAGGCGGCGGGACGCAGCCCGTTCGCCGAGCCGCCCAGCCTTTCCGCTTCGGTTGCCGTTTCCGGCAAGGCTGCAGCCCCCTTGCCGGTGGAGGTCCCTCCCCCCACGATCAACGTCAAGGCGGTCATGATGCTGGGAGATGCCTCGGTCGGGGTTGTGGACATCGACGGGATCGGCCAGAACCTGATCGTGAAACCCGGGTACACCTTCTCGGGAAAGAGGGGAAAAATCGTATCCATAAACCCTGACAAACTGGTCTTCCTCTGGAACGGCAAGAGGCAGGAGACCTTGGCGACCTCACTACTGGGGGGATTCTGATGACGGAGATCTGCAGTAAAAGGGTTTTATTTGCCATCATGAGCTTGCTCCTGGCACTGGGCCTGGCCGGGACGGCATGCGCTGCCGATACCGCCGCGCCCCTTCCGGAGGCCGAAATGGCCCCCCTGCTTGAATCCGTGGCCGTTCACCAGGCCGGGGCAGGCAGGATCACGGCCGAAATAACGGGCATCAACCTTCCCCTGCCGGAACAGGTCAAATCGGGGCCGAACCACATCGATTTCCGGTTCCCGAACACGGCCGCCAAGGGCAAGAACCAGACCATCGGCCTGGTCTACCCGCTCATGAAGGCGGTGGAGATCAGGACCGTCAGTGAAGACGTCTTCGTCTCGTTCATCACGAAAAAGCCCTTGTCCCTGAAAACCACCGAAGGGACGGCTCCCTCGAGCGCCTACACACTCGTCTTCGAGGCGGAAGGAATGGCCTCCACCCCTGCGCCTTCGCTCCCTAAGCCGCCTCTCGCGGCCGCCAACGACCCCCTCGCGAAAGACACGAGGGTGACCCTCGAACTTCGCGACGTCAACATCAAGGATATTTTCCGGATGCTGGGGAACATGATGAACATGAACCTTGTCGTTGATTCATCGGTCCCGGACACGAACGTCACGATGAGCCTGAAGGGCGTACCCATGAAGGAAGCATTCACCTACCTCCTCCGCATGCACGATTTGGGCTACACCCTCATGGGGCGGACGATGATCGTTGGCAAGCCGGAATCGCTGGCGAAGACGACCGGCCTCGAAAAGACCCACAATTACCACATTGCCTACGCGGACCCCAAGCAGATCCCCGGTATCCTCCAGAACCTCGCGGGAGTAAGCAAGATCGTCGTCGACGAGCGTCTGCGCACGCTTTACGTGACGGCCACGGCAGCCCAGCATGACGAGGTAAGGAGGATCCTGGAACGGGTGGACCACCCCGGGCGGCAGATCATGATCAACGCCCGCATCATCGAACTGAAGGACACCGCCACGAAGGAATTCGAAGCCGTCCTGGACGCCATCTACAAGAACTGGTGGATGGGCTACAGCGGAGGCAACTTCTCCGGCGGCTACGTGGATACCAACGCGTACGGGCAGACGGCGACCTACAAGGTCCCTTCCAACACCCTCGACCCCCTTCCGTACGCATCCGACCAGGCGAACCTGCTGAACCTGGCCCAGAGCAGCCTGAAGATGATCGACGCCCAGATCGCGCAGTGGACCCAGGGCGAAATCAAGGGTGACGTTCTCGCGAGCCCCTCGGTCATCACGACGGAGGGCAAGAAGGCAACGATCAAGATAACGGAAAACGTCAAGTACATCTCCGCACGCGACGATGCCGGCAACCCGACTTATTCGGACGAGGAGGTCGGCCCGATCCTGGAATTTACGCCCATCATCGGCAGAAACGACGTCATCAACCTGGAAATCAAGGTTTCCACGGGTACGATCACGCAATATCTCGCCGGCGGCCAGGGTGAAAGGGTTCCCCAGACGGCCAAGAGGGAAGTGCAGACCAACGTGAGGGTCCGCAACGGCGAACCGTTTGTCGTCGGGGGCCTCTTCGGGACGGACAAATCCACGACGATCAACCGTGTTCCCGTCCTCTCCGAGATCCCGCTGATCGGGGAACTTTTCAAGTCGAAGTCCAAGAAGAACGAGAAGACGCAGGTCGTCGTCATCCTGGTGCCCGAACTCCTCGAAGTGCCGGAGGGTGCCATCGAGGTCGGTACCCTGAAATAGCCGCAGGCTGGACTCATCAGGGAAGGATTCTCGGCCGCCGGCCGGGATCCTTCCCTTTTTTCTTGTCAGGAAGGCACTGGATGGGATAAACTTCTTAAGCCAAGCCGCAGGATTTGTTCCGGCGGACATCGGGACTACGGGAGGATTCGATTCAACATGGCCCAGGTTGTGGACACAAGCGATTTTCGTCCGGGACTCAAGATCAAGTGGGAAAACGGCATCTGGCAGATCGTCGATTGCCAGCATCACAAGATGGGGCGCGGCGGTGCCATCGTCCGGGGAAAAATGAGGAACCTCGAGACAGGTTCCATCATCGAGCAGTCCTTCAAGTCCGGTGAACGGTTCGAGCGGGTCGTTTTCGAGGAGACCGGCGCGCAGTACCTCTACCGGGAAGGAGAAAATTACGTGTTCATGGACCTTTCCAGCTACGACCAGGTCTACATTTCAAAAGAAACCCTGGGAGATGGAGTCAAGTTCCTCAAGGAAAACCTGGAAGTCAACCTTGAAATGTTCGAGGGACGGATCATGGGAATCGAGTTGCCCAACAGCGTGGAGCTGCAGATCGTGAACACGGCTCCTGGCTTCAAGGGCGACACCGTGACGGGGGCCGGCAAGCCCGCAACACTGGAAACCGGTGCCGTCGTCAACGTCCCGATGTTCATAGAGCAGGGGGAAGTGATCATCGTCGACACGCGCACGGGGGTATACGTCGAACGCGCGAAGAAGTGACGCGGAAGGAGAGTGTCTGTCATGGAATCGAAGGAAAGGATCGCATACCTGAAAGGGTTACTTGACGGCCTGCGTCCCCAGGACGAGACCCAGGTCAAGGTTTACGCTGCCATCGTCGATGCGCTCGAGGCCCTGGCGGACGAAACCGAGATGCACGCCGACGAACTCCATGAACAGGCGGAGATGGTCGAGGAATTGAACGAATTCTGCGAATCGCTCGAAGACGACATGGAAGAACTCGAAAAGATGGTCGAGGAACTCGGAGGGGAAATCGAAGAGGAAGAAGCCGAAGAGGACGAGGAAGATTTCGAGACCGTCTACCAGTCCGCCGTATGCCCGAAGTGCGGCCACCGTTTCTACTACCAGCCGGAACTGTACGAGGAGGACGAGCCCGTCCAGTGCCCGAAGTGCGCCGAAACGTTCGAGCGAAAGGAAGACTGACCCTCTTACAGGAAAGGAGCGCCTCCATGGAGGAAAACCTGGAAAAGACCGAAACGGAAAATCTTTCAGAGCCCGAAAGGGAGGCCACCGCGCCGAAAGGTGACATCCGGATCTCCGAAGATGTCATAGGCACACTGGCTACCCAGGCCCTGCTCAGCGTAGAGGGAGTGCGGCCGGCAAGCGCCGGGCTCGTCGCGAACCTTCGCCTCGGCAGGAAGGGGAGTTCAGGCGTCCGCATCTCCGTTTCGGACGGCACCCCCCCCGTAGTGCAGGTCGACACCTACATCATCGTGAAGTACGGGCTTAGGCTTCCCGACATATCATGGGATGTGCAGGAGTCCGTAAAGGAGCAGATCGAGCGTTACACCGGCTATGCGGTCAAGGAAGTGAACGTGACGATACAGGGAATCGATTTCGGAGAGCCGAAAGGTGCCGAAAACCAGGCCGAGCCCCGCCAGGCTGAAGGGGAAGGCCCGTCGGAAACCCGCTGAAGACCGATCAGACGGCAGATGGGGCCGGCCCGCCGCCGGCCCGTCATTTTCGAGGGGGGAAGGAGCATGGTCCTTTTCTGGAAAAACGGGCCCATGGGAAGGCTTTGGATCGACGAGTCCGTCCTGAAGGAACAAGTCGCATCCTGCCTCCCTGAAGGAACATCCTGCAGTTCCATCCAATTCCTCGGGGACAGGGACCTGGTCAACGCGTACGTTTCCTTCGGCCAGGGCGATACCGCGCCGGATGCGCGTGAAATCCAGGAACGCGTCTCCGAAAAGCTCGCTCCCCTGGGACTTGCGGTTTCGATCTCCCTCGTGGCGGGGACGCCTGTTGCGGCAAAGGGAAAGGTACGCCCGCCCCTTAGAAGGTCGCCTTTGTTCTGGGGCCTGGCCCTGGGAGGCCTTGCGGCTTTCTACAACCTCGGCCTTTCGGGCGTTTTCTGGGTCCTCTTCTTCGGGCTCGGAGCCTGGGGGATTGCATGGCTGTTCCTGACACCCAGGGGACGCGACCGAATCGCGTCTTTCATTGACCACTTCGAGGAGTGAACCCGACTTGGAAAAGGATTTCCTTCCCCAGAGGAGACATCGCTCAAGGGAAATCGCGCTCCAGCTTCTTTACTCGATAGACCTTCGCCCCGAACAGGACCCGGAAGAGGCTTTCAGGCTCCTGCTTACCGATGCTGAAGAACCGGTTGTCGTCCAGTTTGCCCGACAGCTGGTTTTCGGCGTTCTCGAAAACGTAAAGGAGATCGACGGCCTGATCCTGCGGAACATCGTCGGCTGGAGGCCGGAACGAATGGTCGCCGTGGACAGGGCTGCCGTCCGCCTGGCCCTGTACGAAGGTGTCGTCTCCCAAAACACCCCCCTGCCGGTGGCAATCTCCGAAGCGGTCGAACTGGCGAAATCCTTCGGGACAGAGGATTCCGGCCGTTTCGTGAACGGTGTCCTCGGCCGGATCGTCAGGACCTTCGAACCCAGAACGGAGGCGGCACCGGATGGTCAAGTCCCTCCCGTCCCTGACAGTCGATGAGCTGAACCAGAGGGTACAACTCGTCATCCAGTCCGACCCTGTCCTCGAAAACCTTTCCGTCACCGGCGAAATCCTCGACTTCAAGGTCCACCAGACGGGACACGCCTATTTCACTCTTATTGGAAAAGAGACCCGCCTCGCCTGCGTGATGTTCAGGAGCCACGCCGCCCAGGTCCCCGCCTGGCCGCACCAGGGAGACCTCGTGGTCGTGGAAGGGTCGGTGTCCGTCTACCTCGCACGAGGAGCCTACCAGCTTTACGCGCGACGCCTGAGCCCTGCGGGGCAGGGTGCCCAGGCACGGGCGAAGGAGGAACTCAAGAGACGGCTGGAGACCGAAGGTCTTTTCGACCCGCGCCACAGACGCCCGCTCCCGAAATATCCTCGATCCGCGCTGGTGTTGACCTCACCCACCGGCGCCGCCGTGAAGGACGTACTCAAGGTGTCCAGGCAGCGTTTTCCCGCCTGTGCCATCACCGTCATCCCCTGCAACGTCCAGGGGGACGATGCGGCCGAAAAGATCGTCGAGGCCTTCTCGAGGGCCGCTAGGAAGCCCGAGGCCGATGTCGCCCTCCTCGTCCGCGGGGGAGGGAGCCGCGACGATCTCAACCCCTTCGACGACGAACGTGTCGTACGCGCCGTCAGGAGTTGCCCAATCCCTGTCGTGACCGGCCTCGGGCACGAGATCGACAACACTCTGTGCGATCTCGCCTCCGACGCGTCGGCTCCGACACCTTCCGCCGCCGCAGAAAGGGTATTCCCCGACTCCAGGGCGATCCTCTCGGAAATCTCCTCCCTGCGCCGCCACGCCGTTTCGAGTGCCAGCCGCCGGCTGGATGAACGAGGCTGGGCGATGGAGAAGTCCAGGACACGCCTTTTTACCCTGGCCGAACGGAGACTAGCCGAGACGGAAACAACCCTCGGCGATTTCACCGACTCGCTTCGAAGAACCGTAGGAAGCCGCCTGGAAGTCGCCAGCCACCTTTTGGAGTCGATCGATTCGACCCTCGAGGCCCTTTCCCCGCCTCGCATCCTGGCCAGGGGCTACATCGCCTGCGAGACCCCGGAAGGCCTTCCCGTCGTTACCGCAGCTTCTTTAAAAAAGAACGACCGCCTGAAACTTTCCTTCAAGGACGGCCAGGCTGCCGTCAAGGTCGAGGAAACCTTGCCCAGCTCGAGGGAACTTCGTTCATGACGGTCCGGCCGCTGGAATGGAAAGATTCGCAACTGATCCTCCTGGACCAGCGCGAGTTGCCGGGGAAAGTTTCCTACATCGCCTGTTCGACCGTGGAGGAGGTCGCCCGGGCGATAGAAAACCTCACCGTTCGCGGGGCCCCCGCGATCGGGATAGCGGCCGCCTACGGGGTCGTCCTGGGTGCGGCGAAAGAGGGGATTACCGGAGCCGGCGAAGCCATCCTTCGTCTTTCCCGGACCAGGCCGACCGCGGTGAACCTCTTCTGGGCCCTGGATCGGATGAAAGAGGTCCTGGACCGCCATGAACCAGGCGTAGCATCCCGCCTTGTTCAAAACAAGCTCCTGGAAGCGGCCGCGTCCATCCATCGCCGGGATGTCGAGACCAACAGGGCCATCGGCAGACACGGCCAGGAACTCCTTCCGGCCTCCTCGACGGTGCTGACCCACTGCAATGCCGGGGCCCTGGCCACAGGGGGGTACGGGACTGCGCTGGGAATCGTGCGCGCGGCACGGGAGGCCGGCAAGACCGTGCGGGTCCTGGCAGACGAAACCAGGCCAGTCCTGCAGGGGTCCAGGCTCACAGCGTGGGAACTCCTGGAGGAGGGGTTCGACGTAACTGTCCTCTGCGATTCCATGGCGGGCTTTGCCATGAGCCGCATCGGGGTGGACGCCGTTATCACGGGGGCGGACAGGATAGCGGCTAACGGGGACACGGCCAACAAGATAGGAACCTATTCGTTGGCGGTCCTGGCCCGTTTCCACGGTGTCCCTTTCTACGTCGCGGCCCCTGTCAGCACGCTGGATCCATGTACACCGGACGGAAGCCGGATTCAAATCGAGGAGAGACCGCCGGTCGAAGTTTTGTCCATCCGTGGTGTCCGGACCGCCCCGGAAGGAGCCATGGCGTGGAACCCGGCTTTTGACGTGACGCCGGCGGACCTCATCACCGCCATCGTCACCGAGGCAGGAGTTATACGCCCCCCTTACGGGCAAAACCTGCCAAACGCGATCAAGGCTGCCCGAACGCAGCAAAAGGAGTGAACATCATGCCCAACAAACGCATCGCCAACCTGGACCTCGCGCCGGAAGGGCACAGGAAAATCGAGTGGGCATGGGCTTCAATGCCCGTGTTGAGGCTCATCGAGGAGAAGTACAGGGGATCCCGCCCCTTCGCGGGCACGACGATCGCCGCCTGTCTCCATCTCGAGGCGAAAACGGCATGCCTCCTGAAGGTTCTTAGGAACCTTGGGGCGACCGTGGCAGCCGCAGGAAGCAACCCCCTCTCCACGCAGGATGATGTCTGCGCGGCCCTTGTTGAAGACGGGATTTCCGTTTTCAGCCGGCACGGGATGGAGGCGAGCGAGTATTACGAAAACCTGCGCACCGTGCTTTCCATGCGGCCGCGCATCCTCATCGACGACGGGGCGGACCTCGTGGCCTTGGTTCACGAGGAATTGCCCGGCATCGCAGGAGAGATAATCGGCGGGAGCGAGGAGACCACGACGGGGATCAAGCGCCTGAAAGCCATGGAAAAGGAAGGCATCCTCCGTTTCCCCATGTTCGCCGTCAACGACGCCTACAGCAAGTTTCTCTTCGACAACCGCTACGGCACGGGCCAATCGGTCATGGACGGACTCCTCAGGACCACGAACACCCTCCTGGCGGGAAAAGCGTTCGTCGTGGTGGGTTACGGGTGGTGCGGCAGGGGAGTCGCCACACGGGCTGCCGGTCTCGGCGCAAGGGTGGTCGTCGTCGAAGTCGATCCTCACCGGGCCCTCGAAGCCCTGATGGACGGGCACCAAGTGATGTCGATGGAAGAGGCCGCGGCCGTTGGCGATTTCTTCGTCACCGTCACGGGCAACCTTCGCGTCATTCGCGAAGAGCACCTCCGGAAGATGAGGGACGGGGCCATTTTGGCGAACGCAGGCCACTTCGACGTGGAAATCGACCTTAACGCCCTCGAACTGCTGGCGGTCATGAAAGATCGCACCAGGGCAAACATCCAGACCTTCACGCTCCTAAACGGCAACAGGCTGCACCTGCTCGCGGAGGGGCGGCTCGTGAACCTCGCGGCCGCAGACGGCCACCCGATCGAGATCATGGACCTGAGCTTCGCGCTCCAGCTTTTGTCCAGCCTGCATATCTTACAAAACCCTTCCCAAAAACCGGGGGTCTACCCCGTACCGGAGGAAATCGACCGCTCCGTCTCGGAATTCAAGCTGGAGGCGCTCGGTATCCGCCTCGAAAGGCTGACGGACGAACAGCGTACCTACATGGCCAGCTGGAAGGAGTGACCCCGCTTGATCCTGAGGAACGTCCTGCTCCTGGACAGCTCAATGGATGCCGCTCAACCCTGCGACATCGTCGTGTCGGGCTCTCGAATCGAATCGATCCTTCCCCCCTGCACCGCGGACGGGGCAGCGGACCTGGACGGTAAGGGAACCCTGGCCGTCCTTCCCGGGTTCGTGAACGCGCACGGCCATGCCGCGATGACCCTTCTCAGGGGCCTCGGGGAGGAAGCCCCGCTCATGGAGTGGCTGCAGAAAAGGATATGGCCCGTCGAGGCCCGCCTCCGGCCGGAGCATGTCTACTGGGGAACCCTCCAGGCCCTGGTGGAGATGTCTTCGAAAGGGATCACGTGCTTCGCGGACATGTATTTCTTCATGGACCAGGCAGCCGAAGCGGCAAGGCAGGCCGGGATGAGGTGTGCCCTTTCCCGCGGGCTGGTTGGTACGGACGAGAAAAAACTTGCGGAGGGCGTCGACCTCGTCAAACGCTTCCACGATCCTGAAGGCCTCGTCCGCGTGCAGCTGGGGCCGCACGCCATTTATACGGTCCCGCCGGGAGCCTTTCTCGAAATTTGCCGGACGGCGCGGTCGCTCCAGGTGGGAATCCAGACTCACTGGCTCGAAACGGAGTGGGAGGCCGGGTACATCCGGGAAGAGTTGAAAAAGGACCCCATTGGCCTGATCGACGAGGTCGGTCTGAGGGACGTCCCCTTCGCCATCCTGGCGCACGGGGTCTGGTTCCCCGAAGGACGGACCGGGGAAATCGCCGGCGGCAACCTGGCGGTATGCCATAACCCCAACAGCAATCTCAAGCTGGGCAGCGGCATCGCCCCGGTTCCCGCTTTCCTGGCAAACGGGGTGCGGGTTTCCCTAGGGACCGACGGGGCGGCCAGCAACAACCGGCTCGATATCTGGGACGAGATGCGGACCTGCTCTCTCGTCCACAAGGGACTTCACAGGGACCCCTGCTCGGTGCGGGCTTCGGAAGTCCTGCGCATGGCAACGGTGGACGGCGCGAGGGCGCTAGGGTTCGAGGGCGTGGGGCTGCTGCGCCCCGGGTGGCAGGCCGACCTCGTCCTCGTCGACCTGGACCGGCCGCACTACCTTGGCACGACCCCAGACAACCTTTGCGCATCCCTGGTCTACTCGGGCTCTTCGGCCGACGTGGCAGGAACCATGGTCGGCGGCAGATGGATCTACCGCGGCGGACAGGTCCTGACGGTGGACGAAAGGCTGGTCCTCGACAGGGCGGGGGACTGCAGGAAAGAGTTGTTGAGGGGATGACCGGGAGGATATAATTTCCGGGCGGGCACCGCGCCTTTGACGAAACGCGCCGCAGGAGGCGATCGACATGCAGTACAGAAGTGGAAGAGAACTAAGGGAGAGCTTCCTCTCTTTCTTCGAGGAACGCGGACACCACCGTTATCCCAGTTTTTCCCTTATCCCTGAAGACCCCTCGATCATGTTCACCATCGCGGGGATGGTTCCGTTCAAGCCCTATTTCCTGGGGATGAAGGTCCCGCCGGTGAATCGGGCAACGACTTCCCAGAAATGCATCCGGACCAACGATATCGAGAACGTCGGGAGAACCGCCCGCCACCATACGTTTTTCGAAATGCTGGGGAATTTCAGCTTCGGGGATTATTTCAAAAAGGAAGTGATCCCGTGGGCCTGGGAATTCGTCACGGAACGAGTCGGTCTTGACCCCGAGCGCCTCACGGCCACCATCTTCCTTGACGACGACGAGGCTTTCGAGATCTGGCACCGCGTCGTCGGCCTCCCGGAAGAACGGATAGTGAGGATGGGCGAAGATGACAACTTCTGGGCCGTCGGCCCGGTCGGCCCGTGCGGCCCCTGTTCGGAGATCATCTACGACCAGGGCCCCTCATTTTCCTGCGGCAAGCCCGACTGCAAGGTCGGCTGCAGCTGCGACCGCTACCTGGAGATCTGGAACCTGGTCTTCATGCAGTTCAACCGCGATGAAGAAGGGAAGCTTGTTCCCCTTCCCAAGCAGAACATCGACACGGGCATGGGGCTGGAGAGGCTGACC
>CAYRNZ010000039.1:0-15098 GCA_964425765.1 uncultured Synergistaceae bacterium | reverse complement strand
ACTCAACGCGTTTCCTTCGCTGCTCTCTCGTCTTACGCTTGTCAAGGTGCTGGTGGAACAATTCTCACGCCGCCCGTCAGGCGGCGCGAGGGGTATCATAGCCAAGTTCCGTTACGAAGTCAAGCCCTGTTTCGCAAAAAAAACCCGGCGGATATAGAATGGCCTGGAAAGGGACGGTGGAACAGATGCCTATAAAAGACCCCGGCTCGCTTTTGCTGCTTGACCTGGACGGCACCCTCACCCCGGTCAGGAGCCCCTGGCGGTACGTCTACGAGAGGCTCGGGAACTGGGGCACCGTCGGGGAAACGATCTACTCCCGCTACATCTCGGGAGAGATCGATTATACATCTTTCTGCAGGCAGGACATCGAAGCGTGGGAGAAAGCCGGGGCAAACCTGCAAACGGTCCTCGGCATCCTCGACGAGATCACTTTCCCCCCGGAATCCGTCTCCTTCGTCGAAACCCTACTTCAGAGAGGTTTTTCTCTGACTATCGTCTCGACCGGGTTCAACCGGGTCGCCCGAAACTTGGCTTCCGGGGCGGGCTTCTCCCACCCGGAAGGATTGCGTTGGGTCATCAACGGGATCCGGGAAAAAGATGGAAGGATGGAACCCGTCCTCCGGGTCCACGAAGGGGAAACTCCCAGGGGCAAGGGGGCCTGGGCACGCAGGCTGGTGCGCCTTTCGAAACGGCCGCCCGGCCGTACCTTCGCCGTGGGTGACGGGGCCTCCGACGCGCTGATGTTCCCCCACGTCGGGAAAGGCTTCACCGTGCCGGGTCCTTCAGGTCTGCCGAAAATCCTCGAACAGCTCCTCGATGAAGGCACACGCCCCCTTGCCATATACCAGCAAGGGTATATATAATAAACAAAAATACGAACTGCGGGAGGAAGATGGGGAAATGGCTAAAAAGGTCCTGATCGTCGGAGGAGTAGCATGCGGGGCCAAGGTGGCCGCCAGGTTGAGAAGGCTGGATCCCGAGGCGGAAATCACAGTGCTGGAGAAAGGCGAACACCTGAGCTACGCGGGCTGCGGGCTCCCGTTTTTCGTGCAGGGAATCGTGAAAGAATACCACGAGCTCATGAGCACTCCCATAGGGGTGGTAAGGGACGCCGCATTTTTCCGCAAGGTGAAGAAGGTAGACGTTTTGACCAGGCACATGGCCACCCGCGTGGACCGGGCAAACCGCATGCTGACCGCCATCGACCTCTCCACGGGGCAGGAAAAGCAATTCCCGTATGACGAACTGGTCCTCGCGACGGGGGGGAGCCCCATACGGCCAAAACTCCCGGGACTGGAGCTGAACCACGTCTACACGCTCTGGACGATGACCGATGCTTTGGCAATGAGGGCTGCCCTGGACTCGGGAAGAATCCGGAAGGCCGTCATCATCGGAGGAGGCCTGGTCGGTCTGGAAGTTGTCGAGGCGCTCCAGGCGAGGGGGGTCGAAGTGTCGGTCGTGGAAGCGCTGGACCGCCCCCTGCCCGCCCTTTTCGACGAGGAATTTTCCGGAAGGATCCTGAAAGCGCTCCAGAGGAAGGGGGTGCGTTTCTACGGCGGCGAACGGGTGACCGAGATCCTCGGTGAGGGAACCGATGTCACCGGGGTGCGCACCGATGCCAGGGAACTGGCATGCGACATGGTACTCCTGGCGATCGGGGTCAGGCCGAACACCGTCCTGGCTTCGGAAGCCGGGCTCGAGATTGGCCCGACCGGAGGTGTCGCCGTAAACCGGTCTATGCAGACCAGCGACCCGCATATCTATGCAGGGGGGGACTGCGTTGAAACTGTCCACTTCTTGACCGGCAAGCCGGTAAGGCAACCCATGGGATCAACGGCCAACCGGCACGGCCGTGTGATCGCCGATGCCATTGCGGGCAGGAAATCCGAGTTCAAGGGCGTCCTCGGGACGGCGATCCTGAAGGTATTCGAATGCACGGCCGGCATAACCGGGCTGAGCGTGGACGGAGCCAGGGAAGCCGGTTTCGATCCGATCAGCATCTCAATCATGAATTCGGACAAACCCCACTTCATGCCGGGCTCGGCACCCGTCATCCTGCGCCTCGTGGCGGACCGCGGAACGGGGAAGCTCCTCGGGGCCCAGGCTTTCGGGCCTGGGGACGTCTCCAAGCGCATCGACACGCTCGTCGCAGCGATCACCGGGGGCCTCACGGTGGATGACCTGGCGGACGCGGACCTCGCCTACGCGCCGCCCTTCTCGACGGCGCTCGACCCCCTGACCCACGCGGCCAACGCGCTGCGCAACAAGGCGGAAGGGCTGTTGAAGACCTACGGCCCTGCAGAGGTGAGGGAAAAGGCGGGGAAGGGCGAGGATTTCGTCCTCCTGGATGTCCGTTCCCCGGAAGAGACCCAGAGGGACGGCAGGTTACCCTTCGGAAACGTCACATACATCCCGTTGGGGGCGCTATGGGAAAAGGCGCCGACGCTGCCCAGGGACAAGGAAATCGTCGCCTTCTGCAAGATTTCCGTCCGCGGCTGGGACGCGTTGAGCATCCTGAGGTCACACGGCTTCGAGAAGGTAGCCTTGCTCGAGACCGGTGTTGCCGGCTGGCCCTTCCAACTGGAAGCCTGATCGGTTAAAGTGAGGGCAGCCCGGGGCGAACCCGGGCTGCCTTTTGTCGTGCTGGGAGGAGATCCTGGAATGGGCTGGAAAAAATCGGCCATCAAATCCATCGCGCGCTTTTCCGCACCCGGCTGGCGAGCCGGTGCAATTGCCCGGTTCATCGAGCTATGCACCTTCATCGCCCGTCCCAGGCGACAGGTAGCCCTGGCAAACATCGACATCGCCTACCCGGGCTGCAGCCTGGACTTCAAGGAGGGAGTCCTCCGGGGAGTCTACCACCACCTCGCGTGGACGGCCGCCGAGACCCTGGCCCTCCAGAAGGACCCTGCCCAGAGCCTCGAATGGGTCGCCGCAACCGAGGGGGAGGACCTGCTGGCCAAGGCGGCCGAAGCCGGGAAGGGAGCGGTTATCCTCACCGGACACCTGGGGAACTGGGAACTCCTTGCAGCCTGGCTCTGCCAGAGAGGCTATCCTTTGACGGCCATCGTCCGGGACCCGGACGATGCCGATTACCGGGATACCATTTCGGAGTTTCGTACCCGGGTGGGGCTAAAGACCCTGCCGAAGCAGGCCAACATGAAGGCCGCCATCGATCTGCTCCGCAGGGGAGGTTTCCTCGGCATCCTCTCCGACCAGTTGGCCGGCCGCAGCGAAGGGATCAAGGTCCCCTTCATGGGTAAGCCCGTTTTCACCTTCGCAGGGGCAGCCGCCTTGGGGATACTGGCAGGGAGCCCCATCCTCCCCGTTTTTTCCTACCGGGAAGCCCCCTTCAGGCACAGGGTAGTCGTACGCCCGCCGATCCCCTTCCCCGAAGAAGGGGACCGCAAGGCGCGCGTCCTGGAGCTCACGCGGCGATGCAACGAAGCCATCGAGGAGGCCGTCCGCACGGAGCCCGGCCAGTGGCTATGGCTCCACCGCCGCTGGGGCCGTAAGTCCGGGGACCGCTAACTCCTGTCGCAGGTCAGCTTGCCGGCTATCGCGTAACCCTCCCTGGGCATTTCCGAAAGGATGATCCTCACCTGCTCGGGCCTGGCATCCAGGCTCCGGCATACCGCTTCCGTCACCTGTGCCACGAGAGCCCTCTTCTGTTCCACCGACCGCCCCTCCAGCAAATGGACCTCGATGATCGGCATCGCCATCACTCCTTTCCAGACGGGATATTTCCATCATTTTAAATCTCCGGGGGCCTCCTCTTCCAGCCTCTCTTGATGTTGCCCCTACAACATGGTAAATTATTACAAAGGAGGTATGGCCATGTTGTTCGAGTTGCTTTCCAGCGGAGAGATCGTCATCCTTCCCTCGAATCCCTTGCCGCTCGGCCTGCCCTCCGAGGAGCCCGACGAGGTATTCCTCCTTTTGCCTTTCAGGCGGGCTCTTTGGGGACGGTGTCTTTTCGGTTCTTTCGAAAAATGGACCTGGGGAAAACTCGGACAGGACGACTGGGAGGAAATCACCCTTTACGACGGGCAACCTGTCACCCTCACCCTGCCGGGGCTTGACGGGATATTCCTGTCCGGCGAAACGGTTTCCGCCATCCGGGCGGCACTGGCGGCACGCATGGAACCTCCGGGGGATCCCGTTTCCTCGATCGTCGTCCTGGAGGATGCCCTGAAGTCGATCCCGTCATGGAGGGAAGAGTTCAGCGTGAGCGCCCGGGCTCTCTCCGAAGCCCTGACGGCCTCACCGACGCTTCGCACGGCATTCTGGGGAATCCGCTTCGCCCTGCTTTGGGGCGGCCGCGAGATGCTCCAGAGGATACGGACATGGCTTCGGCTATGCCCGACTGCTTTTGACGATCGCCCCTCACAGCCCAGGCAATGGTTTTCACTCGGGGGGACCTTCGACGCAAGCGTTTTCGGCGAACTGGAAGCCCTGGGGTTTTCGGCGCACTCGCTCCGGCGCCTCGACCTCGAAGAGTCCAACCCGGCCGTCATCCGCGGTCCGGATGGAACCCTCCTGCAGGTATGGCTGGAATCCTCGGACGCCCGATCCGGGCTCTCAGAGCTTTCGATCAGGAGCTGGATTTTCATCCCCGTGTCCGCCTGGGAGGACCTGAGGGGCAGGCGGGGACTCTCCCTCAGGGAGATAGGGATGGCCTGCTGGGGATTCCTCGATGCCGTCGAGGGTGAGAAAGTCCTGGCCGCCTGGAGCGGCTCGACCAACCAGAAACAGTCCCAAACCCCAAAACCGAAACCATAAAAAAGGGGGGGCAGCCCCCCGAATTTTTTGAACGCCCCCCCACCGGACCTGCCGCTTACTGTCGTTTCCCTGCCCAGGCCAGATGGAACCTTTTCTTTCCCAGCCTAAGGAACAGCGCTCCCCCGGAAAGGCAGGAGGAAAGGTCGATCGGTGCCTGGGGATCGGTCGCCCTTTCCCCGTTGAGGAGCACCCCTCCGCCCTGTATGAGCCGGCGGGCCTCCCCCTTGCTCTGGCATGCCCCCGAGTCCACGAGGATGTCGGCAAGGGGCCTCGGCAACGGCTGGTCCACCTCCCCCGATGGCACCTCTTTCGACAGGATGCCTATCATCTCCTCGTCCAGGTCGGCGGGCTCGAAATTTTCCCCGAAAAGGATCTCGCTCGCCCGCCTGGCCCCGTGGGCCGCATGCTCCCCATGGACGTTCCGCGTCACCTCGAAGGCCAGGATCTTCTGGGCTTCCCTGCGTTCCGGCCGGGTTTCGTGGGCCTTGACGATCGCCTCGACCTCTTCGTTCGGGAGGAACGTGAAAAGCCTCAGCAGGCGCCCGACCATCGCGTCCTCGGAGTTGATCCAGAACTGGTAGAAGCGGTAAGGCGACGTCAGCTCCGGTGAAAGCCAGACCGCTCCTTCTTCCGTCTTCCCGAACTTCGTCCCGGAGGAGGTCAACAGCAGCGGATAGGTCAGGCAGAAGGCCTGCCTCCCCGATTTCTTGCGAATCAGCTCGACCCCTGCCAGGATGTTGCCCTGCTGGTCGTTCCCCCCCATCTGGAGGAGGCAGTCGTGATGCTCGGAAAGGTAGTAGAAGTCGTACGCCTGGAGGAGCATGTAGGTAAACTCGGTGAAGGAAATGGACTTGTCCGGGTCGTCCAGCCTGGACTTGACGTATTCCCGGGAGATCATGGTGTTGACGGAGAAATGCTTCCCCGTGTCCCGGAGGAAGTCCAGTAGATTGAGGTCTCCCAGCCAATCGTAGTTGCTGATCATCTTCGCGGAGTTCGGGCCTTCCCGGAAATCGAGGAAATGGGCAAGCTGTTCCCTGACCGTAACCTTGTTCTTCTCGACCTGCTCGATGGTCAGGAGATTCCGTTCCTTGCTCTTCCCGGAAGGATCCCCGATCAGTCCCGTACCCACTCCCAGGATGGCGATCGGTCGATGCCCCATCCTCTGGAGCCATGCCAGTCCCATGATCGGGATCAGGTGCCCGACATGGAGGCTGGAGGCCGTGGGGTCAAAACCGACGTAGGCGGTCACCATGCCCTCGTCGAAGGCGGCCTTCAGGTCTTCGGGGGATGAGCAGTATTCGACGATACCCCGTTCCATAAGGACGGAAAAAGCGTTTTCTCTCATCGGTTAACAATCCTTTCGGCGGTTTTTTTCTCCGCTCATTCTAAGGCTGCGCGTCCGCCGATTCAACCCCGGTCCAGGCGACCTCCCCCGACTCCGCTGTCGGCATAACGGCGGTGAGCGTCCCGAGACGGCCGGCCATCAGCCCGAACGCCTCCAAAGCTTGGGCAGCTTCTGCGAATCCCAGGAGCCGGAACACCGGGTTGTCGGGGTTCAGTCCCCCTAGCCCCTTGGAAAGAGCCGCTCCGTCCATCCAAAGCCAAGAGAAGGCGGGCATTCCCAGTTTCGCGGACAGCTCCGCGGGAGCGCGGCCGCTGCCCAGGGATTCCGGGTTGAGGTACCCCATGATCGCGGTCCTGTCGCTGGCTGCGGCAAGGGTGGAAAAAGGCAGGGGAACCGCCCCTCCCGCCTCGAAACCGTTCACTTCCTTACCAAGCAGCCCTGAAATGCCCCACCTGTCCCCCAGGAGGGACTTGACGAACCGGATCCCGTCCGCGCCCCTACCGGGGAATTCGACCAGGAACCCCGGGGTGGCGAGCCCCATCGCGCTGGCATTCCCTCCGACGGAGAGAACGACCGGGCCCTTCAGGAAAGACCGGGCCTTCTCTTCAGGAAGTCCTGTCCAGGCTTCCCAGAGGAAGTGTTTTTCCCCTTGCGCCAGGGGCGCGTCTCCGGAGACGGACCCGACCATCGGATGCGAGACGGACCAGTTGATACCCATGGCCATCTCCAGGGGCTCCGGCAGGGTTAGCTTCATGTCCCACGGAACCGGCGAGGCTGCAAAGCCGGCTCTCAGGTCAAGCCGCCTGGCCACGCCCTCTGAAACCCAGGCTCCCTCGCCGCCATAGGGCGGAACGGGCCTCCATGCCGCCTCGACCAGGACCGGGTCCAGTTTTTTCTCCGCTTCCCGCTTCACCTGCCCGAGAAGGGGCAGAAGGTCCGGCCTGCCTGCATCCGTCACCCTGAGGTGCCCCATCCAGGATGGCTTGACACGCCAGGCGGCCGGGATCGAATCGAGCTTGCGGCCCCGTGCCGACTCCATCCTGCCCAGCTCCTCGATGGTGTCGGCCGCCAGCAGCAGGTTGCCTGCCTTGCGGAGAAACAGCACGCTCCCGTCCGGGTGGAAAAGCCGCCACGTGTTCCTGCTGCCGTCCGGGCCGTCCTGGAGGAGGCTGCCGTCGAACAGGGTGTTCCACCGCGGCGGGAGCTTCCCTCCGGAGATTTCGTCCAGTTCCTTCCGTTCTATCGATGCCACACACCAGAACCGTGCCCCTTCTTCCGCGAAGGTCACCAGGAAACTCGACGGGACTCGTTCGTTCACATCGAGGAAGGCTTTCCAGACCTCTTTCCCGGGAAAAAGGCGAACCAGCCCGAAGGGACCCTCCGAGGCTCCCATCCCTGTCGGGCCCGGCACCCTCTCGACAAGGAGGTAGGGGACTTCCCCAGCCGGTTTCGGCAGGCAGGTTGTAAGCCGGGATCCCCTGTCGCTTCCGAGCAGGGCGGCTCCCGCGACGACCAGGAGGGCCGTCAGGAGGATAGCCCCCCAGTAGATGAACGTTTTTTTCCTCATTCGCATGTCCTCCCAGCGTTATCCGTCCTGTTCGGGAAAAACCCGGCCGAACGGCCGGCCCGTCTCATTTCGCCGCCCTGTCCCTTGCCGTTTCGAGGAGGGTCCGCGTGGAGACGAGAAGCGGCAGCACCTCGCTGGCGTCCCCCAGTTCGGCTGTCTTTTCCCTCAGCGAAGAGACGAGCGAGGTGATCTCTCCCAGCACCTTTTCGGCTTCCAGGCAAGGGGCGGAGGGAACCCTGCAGGGGATCGTCAGCGTCTCCGCCCGGGCCTGTGCCGCCGCAGGCGTGACCTCGATCTCCTGCCCGATGGCCGGGACCACCGCCTTTTGCCCCTGGGCCTGGATCGCGTCCGCGAGGGATTTCGCCGAAACCGGTTCTCCGTGCGTGACGACGAAAAGGGGCCCGTTCCTGAAATTAGCCGACCAGGCCAGGAGGTCGTCCCGGTCCGCGTGGGCGGAAAAACCGTTGATGGTGTGCAAAGAGGCCTTCACTTCGACCTCTTCGCCAGCAACCTTCACGGTCTTCTCTCCCTCGACGAGCCGCCTTCCCAGGGTGCCCTGGGCCTGGTAGCCGACGAAGACCACGTGCGTGTCGCTTTTCCACAGGTTGTGCTTGAGGTGGTGGACTATCCGCCCACCGTTGCACATGCCGCTGCCCGCGAGGACGATGGCGTTACCGACGCCGTTGATCGCCTGGCTCTCCTCGACACTTTCCACGTACTTCAGCCCCGATGGGCTGTAGGGGTCCACGTCCTGCCTCAGCTGTTCCTGGATCTCGGCGCTCATGAGGGATACGTGGGCCTTGTAAATTTCCGTGGCCTTCACTCCCATTGGGGAATCGAAGAAAATCGGGAGGCCGTTCCTGAACAGGCCGTCCTGCTCCATTAGCGTTAGTTCGTAGAGGATCCTCTGGGCGCGGTCCACCGCGAAAGTGGGGATAAGGACCTTGGATCCCTCCTGGAGGGCCGTCTTCATGACCTCCCGGAACTCCACCCTCGTCTCGAGGTTGGACTTGTGCAGGCGATTCCCGTAGGTCGACTCGATCACGACCACGTCCGCCTCTTCGATGAAGGCGGGGTTGCTTTCCATGACGGTCTGCTGCGGGCCCAAATCACCCGAGAAAACGACCTTGGCTTCCCGGCCTTCTTCCTTCACCCAGACCTCCAGGATCGCACTGCCCAGGATATGGCCGGCGTCACGGAAGCGGACCCGGAAACCGGGTACCGGTTCGAAGACGTCGTCGTAACTCACCGCCGACAGCTGTCCCAGGGCCTTCTCCGCGTCCTCCATGCCATAGAGGGGTTCGATGGCTTCCAGCCCCTTGCGAAGGTTCTTTTTCGTCCTCCACTCGGCCTCTTCCTTCATTAGTTTCGCCGAATCCTGCCATAGCACTTCACAGAGTTCCGTCGTGGGAAGGGTCGCGAGGACCTTCCCCTTGAAGCCCTGCTTGACCAGAAGCGGGATCCGCCCCGAGTGGTCCATGTGCGCATGCGTCAGGAACACGGCATCGACGCTCGCGGGGAGGAAGGGGAAAGGCTCCCTGTTCCTGCGGTCTTCGTCCCTGCCCTGGAATATCCCGCAATCGACGAGAACGCGCCTTCCTCCGGCTTCCAGGAGATAGTTCGATCCCGTGACCTCTTCCGCGGCACCCAGTATCTTGAGTCTCATCTTCTCCCCCCGCGGGGGATCACCCCTTTCTTCGTCAGCATCGCCGGCCTGGCCCATCACCCGTTCTCCTCAGGGGCCGGAACCGTCGCCCTGATCCGGGTCCCTTTCCCCGGAACGGATTCCACGGAGAGGACTCCCCCCGCCAGCGCCATCCGCTCCTCCATGTTCGCGAGCCCCCTGTGACCCAGGACCCTCAGCCTCGCCAGGTCTTTGGGCACCTCGAAGCCTCTCCCCGCGTCTTCCAGCTCGAGGACGAGCGAATTGCCTTCGCCGTAAACCCGCACATTAACCTCCTGCGCCCCGCCATGCCTGACGGAGTTGTGCAGCGCCTCCTGTGCAACACGGAAAAGGGCAAGCACACGCTCCTTGGAGAGCCCGCCGCCGACGCCCGAGTCCGCTTCGACCGTGATCCTGGCCCCCAGGTGGCGGGAAAGCCTTTCAGCAAGCTCCGTCAGCGCCCCCGCCAGGCCCAGTTCCAGCCACGGGGGGGAAAGCTCGTCACAAAGGCCCCGCAACTCGCGCACCGCGGACTGGGCGGCCTCCTCCATAAGGACAAGGTGAGCCGACTTCCCTTCCGTCGGGGCGCTTTCCGCCGCAGCCAGGCGCGTCCTCTGGATCATGGCCGTGACGTCCTGGAGCGGTCCGTCGTGGATTTCCCTTGCGAGGCTTGCCCGTTCATCCTCCTGGACCCGGACCAGGTCGAGAGCATAGCGTTTCCAAAGGGTGGCCCTGTCTATCGCCGTCTGGGCGAGATGGAAAAACTCCGCCCGGAGCGTCCCGATCTCGGCCACGGCGGCATCGTCCCTGGGCCGCGGGAGGTCCCTGCCCCACTCCAGGGAGGAAACCTCCGCCTCCAGCCTCTTCAAGGGAGAGATGACCGCCTTCCACAGGGCGAAAACCCCGAGTAGCCCGGCAAGCCCCACCAGCCCCACGAGGACCGGCCATAGGAGTCCGAACCGCAGCATGGGACCCAGGAGGTCTTTCCAGGAGACCGCGGCCAAAACGAAAAGGCCGGTGCTGCCGGCCGGGTAGACCGCGATGGTGAAGGCTTCCCCTTTTGCGTTCTCGGTCTCCATGGCCTGCCCTATGGGCATCTGGGGACGCCAGAGCTCCGAAAGGATCTGGGCACCGTGGGTCGACATGACGATTCTCCCCTGCGAATCGAGGACCGCGAGCCATCCGGGTATCCCGGCCCCGCCGGAGAAGAGCCGGTCTCCCCAGAACCTGGAAGGAGGAGCCGGCGAAAACAGGCTTTCGGCTAGTCCCCACCCCATCTCCACCCGCGAGGCCGTGCTTTCGGCCAGGTCCTGGACATAGGTCCGCGCCACGGCCTGTATGGCCTTCTGGTGCTGGAAGATGCCCAAGCCGGCCACCAGGAGCACCGAGAGCGACGGCAGGAGGATGGCAAGGGTCAGGACTGTCAGGAGACGCCTTCTCATTCAAGGAGTTCCTCGAGGGTCATGACCCCGTATTTGAGGGCCAGGAGCATCGCTTCCGTCTTGTTGCGGGCGCCCAGCTTGTCGTAAATCGAAGCCAGGTGGGTCTGCACGGTCCTTTCGCTGATGATGAGCCTGGAAGCCGTTTCTTTGCTCGAAAGTCCCTTGGAGGTCAGGATCAGGACTTCCCGCTCGCGGTTGGAAAGCGTTTCCGGCACGATCTCCTGGCCGCCGACGACGCGGGAGACTTCCGCGTCGAGGTAGATCCCCCCCCTGGCGACCGTCCGGATGGCCCGGCCCAGTTCTTCGGGGGAGGCGGTCTTCAGGATGTATCCTTTCGCACCCGCCCTCAGCGACGCCATGACGTACTGCTGGGCATCGTAGGAAGTGAGCATGAGGGACCGGACCGGCAGCCCCGACTCCTTGACGCGCCGGACGAGGCTCACGCCGTCCTCCCCCGGCATCCGGATGTCGACGAGGGCCACGTCGGGGACCTTCTCGCCAATGATGTCCCACGCCGCGATTCCGTCCGCGGCCACTCCCACCACCTCGAAATCCGCCTCTCTCTCAAGGGTGGCCAGAAGGCCCGCGCGTGTCATGGGATGGTCGTCCACGATGAAAACCCGGATGCCCAAGCTTATCCCTCCTTTGCCTTGCAGGTCCTTTCCAGTTTAACCCAAAGGGAAGGATGCGCATCCGCACCTTTACCGGGTCCCGCCCAAGCCTGTATGGCCGTAGGCGGTCGCGGCCGATTTGACCCCTTCCCGGATCGCCCCGGCCACCGCAACCCTCGCCATGGCCTCGACGACCAGGAGGTCCGCCTCCCTTTCACTTGTGGAAGCGAAAAAGACCGTGTCCCCGTCGAAACGTGTATGAACGGGCCAGATGGCATCCGCGAAACCGTCGTGGGCTACCATGGCGGCCCTGCCGCATTGGGTCTTCGTCAGGGCTGCGTTCGTGACGACGGCCGCCAGGGTCGTGTTGCTCCCCCAGGAGGCCCCTGATTTCCCTTCCAGGAGTCTTTCGGCAGGGGACAGGATCGAACCGTCGGCGGCCATCGCCCCGGCGATGAAATTCGCCCGTTCGTCCAGGATTCCTCCCAGCGCATTGACCGCCACGACAGCTGAGACCCGGATTCCCGCCGCTTCCGAGGTGAACCAGCCAAGGCCCGATTTCATCGCCCGGTCCGGCTCCGCGTATTTCCCCACGGTCGCCCCGGTCCCTGCGCCGACGTTCCCCATGGGGCTTCCCTCCAGGGGGCCGGCGTTCTCACAGGCCTCGTAACCCATACCGGCATCGGGTCTCGCCTTGGGGTCGCCCACGGCCAGGTCGAAAAGGCAGGCCGCCGGAACGATGGGAACGATCCCGAACCCCGTGTCGAATCCCCACTCTCGCCTTTCGCAAAACCGCATCACCCCGTCGGCGGAAGCGAGCCCATAGGCGCTCCCCCCGGTCAGGACCAGCGCATTGGCCTTTTCCATGAAGCAGAGCGGATCGAGGAGGTCGGTTTCACGCGTTCCCGGAGCCCCTCCCCTCACGTCGCACCCCATGACCGCGCCGGAAGGGAAAAGGAGGACCGTCACCCCCGTACCGCCTTGTGCGTTTCCTGCATGGCCGACCAGGAACATCTCCGCAGAACCCCCTCCCCCGTAGACCTTTCAACCATGATAAACTTTCCGTGAGAAGAAGCAACGACTCTGACAACCCGGCAGAAGGGAGGACACGCCATGCGGCGTTTCACTTTCGTGGTCCTGCTGTTGCTGGCCGCCCTAGCGGCCGGCGCCGCTTTCCATTACCGGCAGTCCTCGATGGAACTCGCCAGGCAAGTCGCGGAGGTTGGCAGGGAACTTGACGACCTGAAGAAAAACCTGGAAGCGGCACGGAGTCCGGAACCCGACTGGAAACAGCTCGGCGAAGAGATGAAAACCGGTGATCCCGCCGGAACCCTCCGGGAGGACCTCATGGCCAGGAAGGACCTCATCCCGTGGAAAGGTGTACTGGGGGGCACGATGGCCATACCCGGGCCCGAATCGATCTGGTTTTTCGCCCCCCATTGGGCCCTGGCCTACGTGGAAGACGGCCACATCGCGGGCTTCCTTCTTTTCCGCTTCCGGGTCCTGGGCGGCAGGATCGAGTGGACCCCGGTGGACGCCCAGTCGATGTAGGGCCTGGATGGGCAGTTGAACGAAAAAGAGAGGGACAGCCCGGGCTGTCCCTCTCTTTTTCGATATTTTCCGTCTCCCTCAGGCTCCCAGCCCCAGTTCCCTTTCAACGGGCCTAAGGGCTTCCAGCGTCTCCTGTATCAGCCAGTCGACGGGCTTGCCGAGCAGCTCCGCTCCCCGGGCGATCAGCTCCCGGTTCACGCCCCTGGCGAAAGCCTTGTCTTTCCATTTCTTCATGACCGAACGGACTTCCAGGTCCGCCAGGGAACGGCTCGGCCTGACGAGCGCCGCGGCAGTCAGTAGTCCCGTGAGCTCGTCCACTGCGTAGAGGGTTTTTTCCATCGGAGATTCCGGCCGCGTTCCGGTGAACTCCCAGGCGTGGGAGGAAACGGCACGCCGGAAAGCCTCGTCGTAACCTGCCTCGGCAAGCCATTCCATGCCTTTCTTCCCATGTTCGTCGGGAGTTTCTTCCCAATCGAGGTCATGCAGGAGCCCCACCAGGCCCCACAGGTCGGGATCCTCTCCCGCCAGCTTCGCAAAATGCCTCATCGTGGCTTCCACGGCCAACGCATGCTTGAGGTGCATATCCTCACGGTTGTGGGCTTCCAGGAGAGCCCATGCCTTGCCTCGGTCCATGTCCATCGTCTTCACCTCTCCACCACGGTTGTCTGGTCTTTCACCAGCAAGCTCGATTCCGGCAGCGGGCAAGTCTCCAGCCCCGCCTCTTCCCGCAACTGCCGGGCCAGGGGGTCGGGGTAGGGAAAAACGTAAAGGACGCGCCTGATCCCCGCGTTGATCATCGCCTTCGTGCAGAAGGAGCAGGGTTCGTGTGTACAGTACATGTCTGCCCCCGCGGTCGTCGATCCCGTCGCGGCGGCCTGGGCTATGGCGTTGATCTCCGCATGGGCCCCTCTGCAGATCTCGTGCCTCTCGCCGGAAGGTATCCCGAGCTTCTCCCGCAGGCATCCGACCTCGGCACAATGGGGAACCCCCTTGGGAGCTCCGTTGTACCCGGTGCTGATGATCTGCCGGTCTCGGACGATGACCGCCCCGACTTTCCGGCGGAGGCAGGTGCTCCTCGTGGCCACCACCGAAGCGATCGCCATGAAGTAGTTGTCCCAGTCGGGCCTTGCCTCATGGTTCATCGGCCTTGCCTCCCACCTACACCGCTAGATACCCGCGGAGAAACCCGGTATGTTCAGGGGTATTTCGGGCTTCGGGCCAACGATCGAGCGGGTCTCCTCGAATTCGAAATCGTGCAGCAGTTGCGCGATGGCCAATTGCTGCACGTCGTCGGTCTCGTAGGGAATCGAGAATCGGCGGTAGCCGAACCGTTCCGCGTAAAAAGAGGCCTGGCGCTTGTCCCCTCCGGCCTTCGACATCACCTGCACGAGGGCCTCCAGGAACTTGTCCTCCTCGAAAAGCGGGTTCTCGCTCACAAGGGCGATGACCTTGCTCTCGTCGAGCAGGATCTCCCTATCCCAGACCCCGCAGAGCGTCACGCCCGCCTTGACTTCCAGGCTCGCCTTGGAAACGAGGTGCAGGAGGGCCTCCATGACGCGGGAATAACCGAAAACCATTGAAAAACCGAGGCTCAGTCGGTTGTCCCTGCCCGGGTCGATCAGGTTTTCCCTGAATAGGGTTCCGACACACCCGCTTCGCATGCTCCGAAGGTACAGGAATTCGCTGTCCATCTCCAGGGAAAGGGCGGCGATGGACCGAAGCGTTTCGCTGTACATCCCGTTCACGGAGACGGGGTTGAAATCCAGGCAGTAGGGGAGCCAGTTGACGACGTCCAGGTCGACGTTCTGGTCCCAGTATGGCAGCAGGCTCATGCGGTGTTCATCGGCCCCTTTCAAGGTGACTTCCGATCAATCCTGAAGGATAAAGGTGTAAAAAGCAAGGGGACCCGCAAGGCGCGGGTCCCCTTGCAGTCCCTTGCCTCCTAGCCGGGCTTCCCGCAGAAGCCGGCAGCGGCCAGGGCATAGATTTTCGCCGCCTGGACGATCTCGTCGGCCGGGCAGAATTCCACCGCCGCGTGGGCCTGCTCCATCGACCCCGGGCCCAGCACGACCGTGGGGGTCCTCCCCTGGTTCGAGAGGAGCGCCGCATCCGTCCAACCCGTGGAACAGGTCACGGC
>CAYRNZ010000038.1:0-15623 GCA_964425765.1 uncultured Synergistaceae bacterium | reverse complement strand
CTCCGGCGCCGAACCAGGCTTTCAGCCTGGCCAGCCCGCGCCTCTGGATCCGGTAGATCTGGCTTACGTCGATTCCCTGTTCCGCGGCCAGTTCCCTGGCACGCCGCCCTTCCACGAGAAGCGCCTCGATGATCTCCGATTCCCTTGCCGGCAGTTTTTCCATGCCTTCTTTCAGGGTGAGCCTCCAGTCTTCCCCCTCGTAATCGAAGGATTCCGACGCGACATGCTCCATTTCCTCCACGGGGATCGGGGCCCTGGCCTCCACGCGCTGGAGGAAGTTGACCATCGCGCCCCTCACGCGGTAGTAGGCGTAGGTGATGAACCGGGTGTTCCTGTTTCGGTCGTAGTGGTCCACGGCGTTGATCAGGGCCAGAGTCCCTTCCTGCACCAGGTCCTGGTAACGGGAGGGAGCCACCTGCAGTTTCCTGGCCAGCCAGAAGACAAGCGGCCTGTATCCCAGGATCAGCTGTTCCCGGGCGCGATCATCCCCGGAAGCCGAGAGTTCCCAGAGGGTGTTTTCAAGCTCGGGGTCAAGCCTTGCCGATGTTTCCGACTCGTGCAACCTGCTCACCTTCTTCTTCGGGGAGTTCTCCCGAGGGCCTGCCCGGCACACTCGTTCATTTTACCAGCACAGGCCGACTTTCGCACTAATCCGGGATGGCAAGCCTTCGGGCCTCCTGCTCGGTTTCGACAGCCACGTGGACGGCGTCGTTAAGGAAGGCCAGCATGGGGCGTCCTTTCCAGAAATCGACAGCAAGCATGCTGCAGTTGTCCATCCTCATCCGCCACACCAGCGAAGAGGGGACCTCGAGGAGTTTCACGAGGGCCGCCCTCATGATCCCCCCGTGCCCCACGACGAGGATGCGATCCGCGAAACCGGACAGGATGCTCTGCAGGGCGCACTCGACCCGCTCGAGGACTTCCGGGAAGCTTTCCCCGCCCGGAGGGGTGACGCTCGACGGGTTTTCCCGCCATCGCCTGTAAATCTCCCCGTATCCCTGCTCGATTTCCGGTATCGTCCTCCCCTCCCAATCCCCGAAATCGATCTCCGACAGGGCGGGCAGAATTTCAAGGAGCGGTTTTTCCTCCGTGAGCAGCCCTTCTCTCACGATCCGGGCGGTTTCCCTGGCCCTCGAAAGCGGGCTCGTGAACATCGCCTCGGGTTCCCAGGAGGCGAGGCGGGCCGCCAGCCTGCGGGCCTGGGTCCGCCCGTCGTCGTTGAGCGGGACGTCCGTCTTTCCCTGGTACCGGGTCACGGAGTTCCATTCCGTCTGGCCATGCCGGGCAAAGATCAGCCTTCGCCTTTCCATGTCTTTCCCTCCCGAGTGTCCATATGCTTAAAAAGGGGACTTGCCCGGGGAATCTCTCCCCTCCTGGCAAATCCCCTTTTCTAGGCTGGAGCCGGCGATCGGACTTGAACCGAAGACCTGCGCATTACGAGTGCGCTGCTCTACCGACTGAGCTACGCCGGCCTGTGATTGGCGGTCCCAACGGGATTCGAACCCGTGCCGCCGCCTTGAAAGGGCGGTGTCCTGGGCCACTAGACGATGGGACCGCGATGGTGAGTCGTGAGGGATTCGAACCCTCGACACCCGGATTAAAAGTCCGGTGCTCTGCCAGCTGAGCTAACGACTCAGCTCTAGAGGCTAAGACAATATAGCGACCCTCGGCCTCCCTGTCAAGGCTGCTCCCTCAGGGATCCGCTAGAGATCTATGGAGGGCCCCGTCACGGCCTCGAGGCTTTGCCGGAAAGCCGCACACCGGGTTCTTGCGCGGTCCCTCTGTTCGGAAACCTGAGTGAAAGACGTCCCCCCGTATGTCTGCCTGCGCGAAACGGATATCGCCGGGTCGAGAAGTTTCGGAAGGTCCTCGCCGGCCTCCGGGAGCAGAATTTTCCACTCCTCGGAGGTAAGGCCCGAGAGTTTCCGGTTTTCCCTGATGCACCAGGCGACCGCGCGGCCGACCTGTTCGTGGGCCTGGCGGAAGGGGACTCCCTTCACCACGAGGTATTCGGCGACGTCCGTGGCGAGCAGGAGGCCGTTCTCGAACCCCGCCCTGGCGCGCGCCTCCACGACTTCCACTTCCCGAAGCAGAGGTGTAAGCACCGAGAAAACGGCCTCCAGCAGGTCGAGGCTCTCCCAAAGTCCCCTCTTGTCTTCCTGCAGGTCCCTGTCATAGGTAGAGGGCAGTCCCTTGAGGTTGACGAGGAGGTCCACCAGGTGCCCCACCAGTTGCCCGGTCCTTCCCCTCACCAGTTCCAGGACGTCGGGGTTCTTCTTCTGGGGCATCATGCTCGAACCCGTGCAATAGGCGTCCGGAAGCCTTATCCAGCCGAATTCCTGGGAACTGTAGAGGATGAGGTCCTCCGCGAGGCGGCTCGTGTGGACGCCGAGGATGGCGCAGAAATTATGGATATCGAGAAGGTAATCCCTCTGTCCGACCGTGTCGAGGCTGTTCTCCGTCGGTTTGGGGAAACCGAGGACCTCCGACGTGAAGGACCTGTCCAGAGGCAGTGTCGACCCTGCAAGGGCCCCGCTCCCCAGAGGGCATTCGTCCAGTGACCCGAGGGCGAACAGGAGCCTTCCGGCGTCCCTTGAAAAAGCCTGGAAATGGGCCAGCCAGTAGTGCCCCATGCTGATCGGCTGCGCCTGCTGGAGATGGGTATAGCCCGGAACCAGCTTCTTTTCGTCCCTGGCGGACAGGTCGAGCAGCGTGTCCTGCAGGCCTGCCAGCCGCCCGCCGATACGGACGAGGGTTTCCTTGAGGTAGAGCCGAAGCGTCGTGGCCACCTGGTCGTTCCGGCTGCGCCCCATGTGGAGCTTGGCCCCGAGCGGGCCCAGGATCTCGGTTAGCCGAGACTCGATGTTCATGTGGACATCCTCGAGCTCGATTCTAGGCTGGAAATCTCCCGATTCGGCCTCCCGGGCGACCTGGCGCAATCCGGCCTCCAGATGACGGCATTCGTCTTCCTGCAGCAGCCCGACACGCCCGAGCATCCGGGCATGGGCGATACTCCCGATGATGTCGCATTTGGCGAGGCGCCAGTCCAGGTCCAGCGAGTGGGTGAACTTCAAAACTTCGTCGGCCGTTTCAGCCGAGAACCGTCCCTTCCACATTCCTACCCCTCCTTGGGAGCTGCCGGCGGCATGCACCGGTCCAGCCATTGACCCCCGCAATCGAGGCTGTCCAATTTCTCCGCGAGCCATTCGCCCGCCGGGTGGGACCCAAGGGCCAGCCAGGCTGCGACCTGCAGGTGGAGGCATTTTACCGAGGGCTTCGACCCCGGCCTGATCCCTCCGATCCCCACCCCTTCAAGCCTCTTCGCCAAGTCATTTCCATCTTTCCGCAAAGGCAGGCTTTCCTCCTGGCGCAGAAGCCCGGATCTCAGCAGAACAGCCTTTTCGTTATACTCCCGCCAGGCCTTTCTGCCGGTTTCAGTGGAAAGGGCGGTTTCCATCTCCCCCACGGCGCCGGCAGATTCGAGACGCCCGCAGGCCCTCTCCAGGAACGGGCAGGTCAGCCAGAAGGTCGTCGGGAAAGGTTTCCCCCTCCTGACCGGGCCACAGACGACAACCTGCGGCTTTCCGAAGGGGCATCTCCTGGCGATGCCTCGAAGGAGCCCGGTGTCGAAGGCCCTTCCCTTCATCTGGCGAAGCAGGGTTCCGGGATCTCCCGGTTCCAGCGGCTCAAACAAAAGCCGGGGGGTTTCCCCCCCGGGGTCGATGAAGCCTTTCATACGGTCCCTATCGCTTGCCGCCTGCCCCTCCGGAAGCACCGCTCCCGGAGCTGCCCCTCTTCTTGCTGCCTCGGGGATCCTTGAGCTTGTTGTTCAGGTCGGCGATCTTCTCCTCGCTGCTTTTCAGGAAGAGGGACAGTTTCTTCTCGAAATCGTCCTCCCTCTTCCGCGGAGGCCGGCTCTCCTTCGCCTGCAGGACCTTGATGGAGAGGTCGATGCGATTCTTCTCGTCGATCTTGATGACCTGTGCCTGGACTTCCTGTCCGACTGCCAGCACATCTTCCACTTTCTTGACGAAACTCTGGGAGAGTTCCGAGATGTGGATCATGGCTTTCTGGCCAGTCCCGAGCCGGACAAAAGCTCCGTAGGCCGCTATGTGCTCGACGGTACCCTTGACGACATCCCCCACCTTGACCGGTTCAACCGCTGCGCTTCTTTCCTCCGCCATGTTTCCCTTCTAGCCTCCGCTCGTTAGGTTTTTGCGTGATCGCCGGAAACGAGGTGATTATAAAGAATCAATCTGCTTTTCGCCACCCCCCGGGAAATCCGCGAGGTTCCTGTGGATTCCTTACTCGAAAATCCGGAGATCCTCTATGAAAAGGGGGCTCATGACCTTGATGTGAGTCCCTTTCATGCCGAGGCTTCGGCTTTCGATGATGCCCGCGCTCTCGAGCTTGCGCAGGGCGTTGACGATGACGCTTCTCGTGACGCCGACCCTGTCGGCTACCCGGCTCGCCACCACGACGCCTTCCGAACTCCCGAGTTCCCTGATGATGTGCTTGACCGACTTGACTTCGGAATAGGAAAGGGCCCTCATGGCCATCTGGACGATCAGCCGTTCCCGGGAACGGTCCTCGATCGACTTGGCCCTCTCGTGCAGGATTTCGAGCCCGACCACGGTGGCGAGGTATTCCGCCAGCACCAGGTCCCTCGTGTCGAACTCGATGCCGAAACGGGCCAGGATCATGGTGCCCAGCCGGTCCCCGGCCCCGTTGATGGGGACGTAGAGGGCATGCTTGTCGGAATAGGTGCAGGGGACGTCGGAATAGACGCAGCCCCCGTTGTCGGTGTGGTTCAGCACCGATTCGTGGATCTGGTTCAATTTCTCCACGTAACGGTCCGGCATCTTCCCTTTCGCCAGCTGGTCCGACATGATCGGGCAGTCGTACTCGCTGATCCACCCGTAGCCGAGGATACGCCCCTCACGGTTGATGATGTACACGTTCGCCGCAGAAAGGTCGCAAAGAAGGGAAGCCAGTCTCTGGTAATCGGGCGGGTTGTCGCCCTTCCTGTTCTCCAGGGCCCTGCTGACGATCCGCGTCTTTTCCAGGAGATCGCTCATCGCCGAGGGGTTCAGGATTTTCGGCCGGGTTTCGAGAAGCTCCTTGGGTGTTCTCATTGCCATCGTGATCCCTCCATGTCCCTGGTTTAAGCGGCAAAAGCCGCTCAAATCAGGTATTTCCTTACGTCAGTGTCTGACACGAGCCTATCCAGGCGGCTCTTGACGAACGGAACGTCCACCGTCACCGTGAGGCCTTTCATCTCCGGGGCCGAAAAACTGACCTCCTCGAGCAGGATTTCCATGATGGTATGAAGCCTCCGTGCCCCGATGTCCTCCATTTCCTGGTTCATCCTGGCAGCCATCGCGGCGATCTCCCGGATGGCGTCGTCGAGGAACGTTACCTCCACTCCCTCCGTGCCCATGAGGGCCTGGTATTGCCTGACCAGGCTGTGTTCCGGCTCGACGAGGATCCGGGCCAGGTCCTCCGCGGAAAGGGGCTGCAGCTCCACCCTCAGGGGGAACCGGCCCTGGAGCTCGGGGACTAGGTCGGAGGGCTTTGCCTTGTGGAAGGCACCCGCCGCGATGAACAGGATGTGGTCGGTCCTGATGGTACCGTATTTCGTCTGGACCGCGCTTCCCTCGACGATCGGGAGCAGATCCCGCTGTACCCCCTCGCGGCTTACATCGGGCCCTTGCCCGCTCCCGCCGGCCGCCGCGATCTTGTCGAGCTCGTCCAGGAAGATGATGCCTTCCTGTTCGGCCTTTTCGAGGGCTTCCCTGGTGACGGCCTCCATGTCGACCATCCCCTCGGCCTCCTCCGCCTGCAGGACCTTCAGCGCTTCCTTCACGGTCATCCTGCGCTTCCGTGTCTTCTTCGGCATCATGCCCCCGAGGATCTCCCCGAGGTTGATCGCCATTCCCTCCATACCGCCCCCCATGAGCGGAAACCCCAGAGAAGGCTGTTCGGCAACCTCTATTTCGACTTCGCGGTCGTCGAGTTTCCCGGCTAGCAGCATTTCTCGAAGGCGTTCCCTCGTCCCGGAGGGAGGTTCAGGCGCCGCCGGGGCTTCCTCGCGCTCCGTCCCGCCCCCGAGAAGGGCTTTCATGAAATCGGGCACGGGGGGTTCCTTCCGGGGCCGCGGCAGAAGCGAGTCCAGGAGCCTTTCTTCCGCCCTGACCCGGGCCTGCGGCTGGATCTCTTCCATCCTGCGCACCTTCACCATCTGGATCGCGGATTCGACGAGGTCGCGTATCATCGATTCCACGTCCCTGCCGACGTAGCCGACCTCTGTGAACTTCGTGGCCTCTACCTTGATGAACGGGGAATCTACGAGGGAGGCGAGCCTTCTGGCGATCTCCGTCTTTCCGACACCCGTGGGGCCCACCATCAGGATGTTCTTCGGAGCTATCTCTTCCGACAGGTCCGAGGGGAGGGTTCTCCGGCGAATCCGGTTCCTCAGTGCGATGGCGACGGCTCTCTTGGCCTTCTCCTGCCCCACGATGAACCGGTCGAGGACCTGGACGACCCGGGCGGGAGTCAGTGCGTCGGCAAGCTTGCCGGGTTGAATCATGAACCGATCATCTCCAGCGTGATGGACTTGTTGGTGTAGATGCAGATTTCCGCCGCGGTCTCGAGCGAAACCCTCGCGATCCGCTCGGCATCCCAGTCGGTGGCAAGCAGCAGCGCCCTCGCGGCGGCCAGGGCGTAGCCAGAGCCCGAACCGATGGAGGACGCCTCCCCCTCAGGCTCTAGGACGTCTCCCGCCCCGGAGAGAAGGAGGGTCTGCTCGGCGTCGGCCACGAGCATCATCGCCTCAAGCTGGCGCAGGGCCCTGTCAAGGCGCCAGTCCCGTACCAAAGAATAGGCGGCCCTCATGAGGTTGCCGTTCTGCTCGTTCAGTTTCGTCTCGAAACGCTCCAGGAGGGTCATTGCGTCGGCGGTGCTGCCCGCGAACCCTGCGAGGACCTTGCCTGTCCTTAGCGAGCGGACTTTTCGGGCCGTCGCCTTGATGACCTTGTCGCCCAGGGTCACCTGGCCGTCGCCGGCCATGGCCACGAGCCCTTTCCTCCTGACGCAAAGCACCGTGGTTCCTTCAAACATCCCCATCACCCTCTCCGCCCCGCGGGTGCGCTTCCCGGACCATCCTCTGGAGGTGGTCGGCCGAGATCTTCAGGTAGCGCTGCGTCGTGAGCAGGCTCTCATGCCCGAGAAGCTCCTGCAGCACCCTGAGGTTGGCGCCGCCCTCCAGCAGGTGTGTCGCGAAGCTGTGGCGCAAAACGTGGGGCGTCACGTTGGAAAGACCGCAGCGCTTCGCCGCGCGGTCCACGATCCTGGTCACGGTCCTGACGGTTATCCTCTCTCCGTCCGCTCCGGGGAACAGGGGGCCTTCCCTGCCCTCACACTCGGCCGCCCAGGCTTCGAAGGCCGCCAGGGCATAACGGCCCACCGGTACGATCCTTTCCTTCTGTCCTTTGCCCGTCACGCGAACCCATCGCTCCTGCAGGTCGAGGTCTTCCCAGTCGAGGGAGACCAGTTCCGCCACCCTGAGCCCGCTGCCGTAAAGAAGTTCGAGCGCGGCCCTGTCCCTGGCGGCGGACTTGCCCTGCGGGCCGTTTTCCAGGAGGTTCCTGACGTCCTCAAGGCAAAGGGCCCTGGGCAGGCGCACCGGGAGCTTCGGTGACTGCACTCCCCGGGCAGGGTCATCGGGAACGGCTTTTTCCTCCTGGAGGTAGGCCATCCAGCTTTTCACCGCAGAAAGTTTCCTGGCCGCGGAGGCCTTCGCATACCCGTAGGCGAGCATTTCCCTTAGAAAAGCCCTGACATGGGCCGGACGGATGGCCGCGGGATCTTCAAGTCCCTGCGCCAGGGCAAATTCGATAAACTGGGCGAGGTCCACGGCATAGTTCGTGACCGTGTGTTCCGAAAGCCGTCGTCCGTGTCTCAGGTCCTGGAGGTAGGCGTCAACAAGGGAAGACAATTTTTCAGCCATGTACCGTATATTAGCACTTATGCCCTGATTGTGGAGAATATTCAGGACAACTCCCTCCAGGCTGCTCCTGAAGGAGGATCAGGCGGCGAGGGAAGCGAGGAAAGAATCGAAAGCTGCCGCAGCCCTGGCTGCGACGGCTTCGCACCGGTCGGTCCGGGAACGGATCCGCTTTTCGAGCGGAGGAAAGATGCCAAGGTTGACGTTCATGGGCTGGAATTTCTCCGGTCGGGCATCCGACAGGTAATGCAAAAGGGAACCGATCGCGGTTTCCCTCGGCCACGCCGGGAGGTCACCGCCCTTGAGGCAGCTAGCCATGGAAAGCGCCGCCACGATCCCCATGGCCGTGCTTTCCATGTAACCCTCGACCCCGACGATCTGCCCCGCCAGGAAAAGATCCTTCCTGCCCGCCACTCCCAAAGCCCCGTCAAGCACGCTCGGAGCGTTGACATAGAGGTTCCGGTGCATGACCCCCAGGCGGGCGAATTCCGCCTCGGCCAGGGCCGGGATCAGGCGGAAGACCCTTTCCTGTTCCCCCCACTTCAGGCTGGTCTGGAAACCGACCATGTTGTAGAGGGTCCCCTCCAGGTTGTCCTGCCTTAGCTGGACGACCGCGAAAGGCTCCCTCCCCGTGGCGGGGTCGGGAAGGCCGACGGGCCTCAAGGGGCCGAAACGAAGGGTATCCCTTCCCCTCGAGGCGATGACCTCCACAGGCAGGCATCCCTCGAAGTACGGATGGCGGCCTTCGAACTCGTGTTTTTGGGCCCGTTCGGCGGAAAGCAGCCCCTGGACCAGGAGATCGTATGCGGTTTCGTCCAAAGGGCAGTTGATGTAGTCTTCGCCCTGCCCGTAGCGGCTGCCCCTGTAGGCCCTCTCCATGTCGATGCTGTCCCTCTCGATGACCGGGGCAACCGCGTCGTGGAAATAGAGGAATTCCTGTCCCGTCAACCCGGATATGCGCCTGGCCATGTTTTCGGAGGTCAGGGGACCCGTCGCGACGATGCAGGGACCATCGGGGATCTCGACGGCTTCCTCGCGGACCGTTTCCACGAGGGGGTGTGCCGTGAGGTTTTCGGTAACCGCCTCGGCGAACCGCTCCCGGTCGACGGCCAGGGCCCTCCCCGCGGGTACGGGATATAGGTCCGCCGCCTTCAAGACGAGGCTTTGCAGTTTTCGGAGTTCCGCCTTGAGGATCCCTGCCGGGCTAGTCAGGACATCGGCACCCAGCGAGTTGCTGCAGACGAGTTCACCGAACCGGTCTGTCGTGTGGGCGGGTGTCATCAGAACCGGCCTCATTTCAACCAGGCGTACGGGAATCCCCCTGTTTGCGAGCTGCCAGGCTGCTTCGCTGCCTGCCAGCCCCGCCCCGACGACCGTGACTCGCCTCATTTGCCCTGATCCGCCTTCTTCTTTCCCGGGCCCTGGCTGGGCCGGCAGGAAGGACAATAGGGTTCGCCCTTGCCGCGAATCACCATCGGGGCCCCACATTTCCCGCAAAGTGCGCCGGTCGGCATATCCCACGAGACGAAATCACAGGTCGGGTAGCGTTCGCAGCCGTAGAAGGTACGGCCCCCCTTCTTGCTTCTCCTTCGGACGATCTGCCCCAGCCCGCATTTCGGGCAGGTGACACCGATCGATTTGAGGATGGGACGGCTGTATCGGCATTTGGGGAAGGCCGAACAGGCGATGAACTCCCCGAAACGGCCCTTTCTCCGCACAAGAGGAGCCTTGCAGTCGGGGCAATCCTCGCCGATGGGCACGGGTTCCTCCCTCGGGACGCTCACCGCTTCCGCGGTGTGTTCCACCTCTTCCAGCCTGGGCTCGAAGGAAGCCCAGAACTCCCTTGGCACGTCAACCCAGGGACGCGTTCCGCTCTCGACCTGGTCGAGTTCCCCCTCCATCCGGGCCGTGAAGTCGACCTGGATGACGTCGGAGAAGTACTTGACCAGGAAATCGCTCACCACGAGCCCCAGGTCGCTCGGCTGAAGCCTCCGGTCTTCGTTGAGGGCCACGTAGCCCCTGTCTTCCAGGGTCTGCACGATGGAAGCGTACGTGGATGGACGGCCGATCCCGTTCTCTTCCAGGGCCTTGACGAGTCCCGATTCGCTGTAGCGGGTCGGAGGCTGGGTAAAACGCTGTTCCTTCAGGATGTCCTCCAGGGACAGGATTTCGCCGGGAACGGCACGGGGAACCGGTCCTTCCTTCATCTCGAGCGGCCATACCCTGCCCCATCCCTCGAAAAGGACGGTGATCCCGGACTGCTTGAGGAGGAAAGGCCCCGAGGAGACATCCACGGTGCTCCTGGCGACCAGGGCGGGCGCCATCTGGCAGGACACGAAGCGCCTCCAGACCAGGTCGTAAAGCCGGGCCTGCTCGGGCGTGAGGTAGTCCTTCACTTTTTCGGGGGAAAGCCCGACGTCCGTGGGACGGATCGCCTCGTGGGCGTCCTGACTTCTCCCCTTGGCGGCATAGGTATTCGGAGCCTGGGGCAGGTATTCCTTGCCGCAGGTTTCCCCGATAAAAGCCCTTGCCGATTCGAGAGCCTCGTCGGAAAGCCTGAGGCTGTCGGTCCTCATGTAGGTAATCAGGCCGACAGGGCCTTTTCCCGGGATCTCGATCCCCTCGTACAGGCCCTGCGCAATCCGCATCGTCCTTTGCGGGGAAAAGCCGAGGCGCCGGGAGGCCTCCTGCTGCAGCGTGCTCGTCTTGAAGGGGGGCAGCGGCGGGCGCTTGTTCTCCCTGACCTTGAAGTCCGTCACCTCGAGCGAGTTCTCCCGAAGTTCCGCCTCGATGCCTTCCGCCTCCGCGAGAGAAGCGACCGTAACCGATTTGCCGTCCCTTTTTTCAAGCCGGAGGGTATAGCGCCTGTCCCCTTCGCCGGACGCGACGACATCCATCAGCCAGTATTCCTGGCTGACGAAACCCAGGATCTCCCTCTCCCTCTCGACGATCAGCCTGAGCGCGACGGACTGGACCCGCCCGGCCGTCAGCCGCGAGCGGACTTTTTTCCAGAGCAGCGGGCTCAGCTTGTACCCCACGAGCCTGTCCAGGATCCTGCGGGCCTGTTGCGCATCCACCCTGTCCCGGTCGATTTTCTCGGGTTTTTTTACGGCTTCCTTGACGGCCTTTGCCGTGATCTCGAACATCCGGACCCGGCAAGGGGTTTCCGGATCGACAGAGAGTAGATGGGCAAGGTGCCACGCGATCGCTTCTCCCTCCCGGTCGGGGTCGCTCGCGAGGAGGACGCGCCCGGCGGTTTCCGCTTTCTTCTGCAGTTCCTTGATCACCGCGGCTTTCCCGCGGACGGGGATGTAATCGGGCCTGAAATCCTCGTCGATGTGAACGCCTATGCGGCTTTTCGGCAGGTCGCGGATGTGCCCCATGCTTGCCTTGATCTCGTAGGTGCCGCCGAGGATTTTCTTCAGTGTCTTGGCCTTCGCGGGAGATTCCACGATGACCAGGGTCTTGCCTTTCCTGTTTTTTTCCGCCATGATCTCGCCCCTCAGAGGTTCGGATGACCGGCCTTTTTCCTGCCTGTCGAAGGTTCGGCTGACCATCGCCCGGGGAACGTCCTCCGGGCAAGCCCGAGGGCCTCCAGCCGGCTGAGCTCCGCCAGTGCGTCAGCGGCGCTCATTTTAACCTTAGGGGCAAGAATGTCAACCGCCTGGTCGCCGAAAGACCTCAAAACGTCCAACAGAGGCGAAGTTTCCTCCTTTTCCGGCCAGGATCCGAAAAGAGAGGCCTGCTGCGGCGCCGCGACCCTCGCAAGGTCCTCCAGTTCCACCAGCGGATGGGCCCCGTCCCAAAGCAGGGCGTTCGAACCCTTGGAGACCCAATCGTCTATCCTTCCGGGAACGACCCAGACTTCCCTGCCTAGGTCCATGGCCAATTTTGCCGTGACGATGGCTCCGCTTCTTTCCGGTGCCTCGACAACCACCAGGCGGTCGGCCAGGGCGGCGATGAGCCGGTTCCTTCTCGGAAAACGCCAGGGCCTCGAGGCGGTCGAGAGGGGAAACTCGCTCAACAGGGTCCCCCTTTCCCGGATCCGGGCAAAAAGTTCCTCGTGCTGCGGGGGATATGCAAGATCGACACCGGTTCCCAAAACCGCCACGGTCTCCCCCTCCGCCTCGAGACTTCCCGCATGGGCCGCCCCGTCGATCCCCAGGGCTCCTCCGCTCAGGACCCCGATCGAAGCCCCGGCAAGGAGGCAACCGAGTTCCCTGGCGATACGGGACCCGTACGGCGAACACCTCCGGGTCCCCACGACCGCGTCCATCCTTGCAGCGGCGGGCCATTTCCCCATGGCGTAAAGCACCGTCGGCGGCCTTTCAAGGTCGACCAGGCGGGCCGGGTAACCGTCCTCTCCCCAGAAGAGGAGCTTTACCCCGATCCGGTCCGCCCTTTCTCCCTCGGCGGTTGCCCAACTCTCCCTTCGAAGCCTCGCAACCAGTTCCCGGGCCTTGGAGGGAAGACCCAGCCGAACCCACAGGCTTTCGTTTCCTGCAAATACTTCCTCCGGCTCGACCGGCCAACCTCCGAGCATACCGGCATGGAAACCCTCCCAGCGGTTCAGGCTGAGCAGGGCCTCCTCACGCGCCGTCACCGGCGATTCCCCCTCCCCTGTAAGCCAGAGCCTCGCAGAGGTCCTCGACGGTGACCAGGTCGTTCCCCTTCAGGTCCGCCACCGTTCGTGCGACCTTCAGGACCCGGCTGATCCCCCTCCCGGAAAGGCGCAGGTTCCGTGCCGACTGGGCAAGGAAGGGGCGAACCTCGCTTGAAAGCCGAATCCCGGTCCTGACAAGTCTTTCCGGTACCTCGGCATTGGAGTGGAAGCCCTCGCGCCGCCACCGCTCCTCCTGGACCTGCCTGGCCTCGATAACGTTTTTCCGTACATCCGCGGTTGCCTGGCCCTGGCGGCCTTCCAGGCAGACGAGTTCCTCCGGGGTCAGCCGGGGGACGGGGACATGGAGGTCGATCCTGTCCAGTATCGGGCCCGAGAGCCTGTTGCGGTACCTTTCCAGGGCATGGGCCGGGCAGCGGCAGGGTTCCTGTGGGTCGCCTAGGTAGCCGCAGGGACAAGGGTTGCAGGCGCAGACCAGGAGAACCCGGGCAGGGTAGGTCGCAGAGCCGGAAGCCCGGCTGACGGTGATGGTACCGTCCTCTAGAGGTTGCCTGAGCGCCTCCAGCAGGTCCCGGTGGAATTCGGCGAATTCGTCCAGGAAAAGGACACCCCTGTGGGCGAGGCTGATCTCCCCCGGCTTGAGGGACGTGCCTCCTCCGCAGAGGGCGATGGTGCTGGCCGTGTGGTGGACGATTCGGTAGGGACGGGACCGCCCCGGGTCCGTTCTTAACCCCAGCGTGCTCCTCACGAGCATGGTTTCCAGGCGTTCCTCGTCCGTGAGGGGTGGAAGGATCCCCCTTAGGGCCCGTGCCAGCATCGTTTTCCCCGAGCCGGGGGATCCGACCAGCAGGATGTTGTGGTGGCCGGCCGCCGCGATTTCCAGAGCCCTCTTGGCCGCAGCCTGGCCCTTGATATCGCAGAGATCGCACTCTGGGGGCGGTTCTCCTTCCTCCGGGACGGTTTCCGAAAAGGGAGAAAGTGGCCGATCCTCCTTCAGGTGGGCCAAAAGAGAGCTAAGATCCGGGGCCGCGTAGATCTCGACCCCTTTCACGAGCGAGGCTTCCGGGGCGTTTTGCGGCGGAAGGTACAGCGGAAGCCCCTTGCGGCGTGCCAGCAGGGCCGCCGCGACGGCGCCCTTCGTGCTCCGCAGGCGGCCGTCCATGGCCAGTTCGCCAAGGTAAATGGCCGGTTTCCCGGCAGGGATGGCTCCCGACTCCGCGGCGAGCCCGACCGCCATGGGGAGGTCCAGGAGCGAACCGACCTTTGGAAGATCCGCCGGGGCTAGGTTAAGGGCAATCCGTCCCCGGAGAAGGATCCCGTTCGACCGCAGGGCCGCCCGGACCCTTTCACGGGCCTCCTTCACGGCGGCGTCAGGGAGGCCCACCACCGAGATGGCGAACAGCCCGCCCGTAATCTCAACCTCGACCTCGATGGGAATCGCCTCGATCCCCTTCAGTGTCACTCCCAGGACGGGACGCATCAGTACCAGGGCCTCCCGGCAGTGATGTCCGGCAGGTAGTGGAACTCGGGGGATCCGTCGCGCGCGAGGTCGATGCCCAGCAGGTCGATTCTCCAGGGACCCGTCCACCCGCACTTTTCCGCGAGGATGCGGCCGGAGCGGACGAGAACCCTCAGTTTCCGGGGCCCCACGGATTCCTCGGCAGGGAGGGTCTTGCCGATTGTACGGGTCCGGACTTCGACGACGACCATTTCTTCCCCGTCCACGGCGACGAGGTCGATTTCCCCTCCCCGGACACGCACATTGCGGCCGAGGATGGTCCACCCCTTGCCGCTAAAATAGCGTTCCGCGAGGGATTCGCCGTACCGGCCGGTTTCGATGTGATCCAAGACAACGCCCCCTTCGGGGCCCGTCCGGGAAAGGGCTCTGGTGGGCTATAGGCTCAGGAGAGGATTTTCCGGCAGAACGAAATTCTGTGGATTTCGCACGGGCCCATTTTTTTAAGGGCTTCCCTGTGTGCGGCGGTCGGGTAGCCCTTGTGGATTTCGAACCCATACCCCGGGAAACGATCCGCCAGGGTAACCATGACGCGGTCCCGCAGGACCTTCGCCACCACGGATGCGGCTGCAACGACGGGGACAAGGCCGTCTGCCCCCGGTATCGTTTTCTGCCTCACGGACAAACCGGGTATGCGCTGGTTTCCGTCGACGACGACCAGGTCGAAACCCGGGGGAAGCCCCTCGACGCTTTTCCTCATGGCCCAGAGGGTCGCGCCCAGGATGTTCAGGTAATCGATGCGGACGTGCGATGCGGCCTGCGCCTTCCAGCAGACGCCAATTTCGGTCATGGCATTGAAGATCCGGGCCCGCCGCGCAGGCGACAACCGTTTCGAGTCGTCGAGCCCCATCCGTAGAAGCGTACGGCGCTGCTCTGCCGTCAGGACGACCGCAGCCGCCACGACGGGGCCCGCAAGGGGACCCCGGCCGGCTTCGTCGACCCCGGCCACGCACCTCACGGCAGGGTCTCCTCGTCGATCGGGGCGGCAGGGGTTTCCAGTGTGATCCTGCCCAGGCGCCCGCTCGTGTAACTCTCCAGGAAACGGCGCGCCGCTGCTTCCATGTCCACGGTTCCGCCTGCCACGAGGCATCCCAGCCGACGGCCGAGGTTCTCGAGCGTCACCTCGGGTCCCGCCTCGTCGAGGGGAACCGACCAGGCCTGCTCTACGGCCCGCCACAGGTCATTACGGCCCAGGAAGGCGATGAGGGCCGTCGCGCTGGCCTCGAACGAGCCGATAACGTCCGCCCGGTTGCACCCCAGCCAGGAAAGTGCACGGCCGGTTTTGATCCCCGTCCGAGCATCCAGTATCCCGGGCGAATCCACCACCAAAAGACCCTGTCCACGGAACCATTCCACCCCACGCGTGATGCCGGGCAATGCGCCGACCTTCGAGGCGTTTCTCCCCACGAGGGCGTTCAGCAGGAGCGATTTGCCGACGTTCGGGATGCCCACCACACCCAGGCGCAGGTCCCGGTGTGCCG
>CAYRNZ010000037.1:0-16043 GCA_964425765.1 uncultured Synergistaceae bacterium | reverse complement strand
GGCTGAAGTAGAGGGCACGGCCGTTCTTGTCGAACACCATCTTGACGATGTTGGGAGATGCGATCTCCTCCTCTTTCTCGATCCGCTTCGCCAGGAGGGCGAGCTCGATCCCCGGATCTTCTTTTAGGGCCGCGATGAGAGGATCGATCATGTCGGGCCCCACCAGGGGATCGTCCACCTGCACGTTCAGGACCACGTCCGCCTCGGGGTGCATGCCCGCGACGAAGGCGACTCGGTCCCCGCCGCTCTTCAGCCCTTCGGGCGTCATGACCGCCTCTCCCCCGTATGCCCGCACGGCCTCGGCTATCCTCTCGGCATCCGTCGCCACGAGCACGCGGTCGACAGATTCGCAGCGTTTGACCTGTTCGAGGACGCGGGCCACGAGGGGCATGCCGCCAACGTCGGCGAGGGGTTTTTCGGGAAGACGCGTGCTCGAAAGCCGCGCAGGGATCACTGCCAGGGTTTTCATCCGGTCCTTCCTCCTTCTTCTTGACCGCCGGTGAGGCGGAAATGCACGGACTGTTTCAGGGCGAGCCCAAAATCTTCCAGCGCGAACCGGACGACTTCGTCCAGTGCCCCGGGACGGCCGAGCCGGGCTATACCCGTTTCGGACATGTGGCGCCATAAAACCGGGTTTCCCAGTATCTCGCAGGCCGCGTCCGCGAGGGCCCCGGCGTCTTTGGGCACCAGCTGCTCCGCGTCCTGGAGGATCCGTTTCTGCACGAACTTGCCTTTCTCCATCACGGAGACCACCGGGACCCCCAGTCCCGCGCAAAGCTGGTTCGCCGTTCCGCCAAGGCCGATCACGAGGTCGGCCGAGCGGGCGGCGCCGGGCAGGGCCCCGTCGTAAAGGAAGACTTCGAGGGAGCCCTTCCGCAGCCGGGGAAACCCGTCGGAAAGGCTTTCCCACCCGGGGACGCGCGCCACGAGCTCGGCGCGGTCGATCGTCGGCGCGATGACGGCCAGAAAACGGCAGTCGACCCGCTTTTCGATCCTGGATGCGGCATCCAGCAGCAAGGAGAACTCGCCGTAGGCCCTGCTGCGGCTTCCGGGCAGGAGAAGGATCCTTCGCCCTTCAAAGCCCGGCCACTCCAGTGTAGATGCTTCCGACGGGCTGGCGAGGTCCATGATCGGGTTGCCCTCGAATCGCGCCTTCACGCCGGCAAGGGTCAGTTCCGCCGCGGTCTTTTCGTCCCTGGCCCAGACCTGGACCACGCGGTGTTTCAGGACAAACCGCTCGATCCCGAGGTGTCCCGCGATATAGGCGGTCTTGGCGGTGGCAACCAGCGCGGGAGCCCCGCCGAGCCCCCACAGGGCCTGGAGGGCGAGGTACACGTCCCCGACGCAGAAGACGGGGCCCTGGCGGTCGCGCAACGCTTTCCAGCACCGGATCTGTTCCCTGATGATCCCGATGAGGCCGAAGCGCAGGTCGCGCAGGAAGTCGAGGATGTTGTACTTGACGATCCCCCCGCTGGGCGTTTCGGCTACCGGCGAGGCGACCTCGAACCCGGCCTCCGCGTAGGCTTTCCCGGCCCCCACCAGGGAGAAGGCGAGGATCTCCGCCCGAGGCAGGGCTTCACGAAGCTTCTTCCCCAGGATGACCCCGATCGCGTCCTCCCCGTAGCCGTTCGAGGCGACCACGAGGCCGGGCCGCAGCGCCCCGTGGAGAGTTCTCCAGAACCGCTCCGTTTCGCCGACGATCTCCGTCCTCACCCTCGGGACGAAGAGCGGCATCGGGGGAATCCAGCCCGCGGGCAGGTTGTAAATGTCCTTCTCGGAACAGACGAGCGCGTCGGAGCCTAGAAAGCGGGCCCTCTCGCAGAGCTTTGCGAGGTCTTTTTCCGTGAACCGGTGGTGATCCCTGAAGCAGTACTCCGCATCGACCCTGACCCCCTGCTGCTCCAAAGACCGCCTGAAGCTCGCGGGGTTCCCGATCGCGGAAAAGGCGACGGCCGATTTTCCCGACATGGTGTCGCGACCCCCGGGTTCCCAGGTTTCGTTCCACCTGTCCCATCGGCTGACGACGAGGCGCGAGCAGAAGACGCGGTCCTGCCCGACGAGGTTCTCGATCTCCCTTTTTAGGTTCTCCAGCCGCTCGGAAGAGACCTGGTCGGCTTTCGTGATCACGACGATATGCGCCCTGCAGAGGGCCTCGGCACCCTCCCGCAGGAGGCCCGCGGGAAAGAGCCTCCCGTTTCCCCACGGACATAGCGCGTCCACCAGGACGATGTCCACGTCCCGCCTGAGCCTGCGGTGCTGGAAGGCGTCATCTGCGACCGCCAGTTCGACGCCCTCCTCCCTTCCCAGGAGGGAGATCCCTTCGTTACGGTCGTTCGCCACCGCGATAGGGACACCGGGGAGCCGGTGATGAAGCAGCAGGGGCTCGTCACCTGCGAATGAACCCGGCGCCGACCGGCCGACGATTTCCGGGGCCGTCGCGCCTCCCTTGTAGCCACGGCTCACGATGCCGACCCGTATTCCTTTGCCCGCGATTTCCTGGACGAGCATTTCGACGAAGGGAGTCTTGTTCGTCCCGCCCAGGGTCAGGTTCCCTACGCTCACGACCGGCAGTGCCGTCGCACGGCTTTCCACCACCCCGTGGTCGTAGGCGAAGTTTCGCGCCTTCACCAGCACGCCGGCAACCCAGCCCAGCGGAGCCAGGGCGGTCCACGGCGAAAAAGGCGTCTCCCCCCTGGCGTACCTAAGAAAACTCCGGACGATCATGGAACCGAGGGCTCCCGGAACTGCAGGGCGTAAAGCTTCGCGTAGAGCCCCTTCGCCGCCAGCAGTTCCTCGTGGCTGCCCGATTCGGCGATATGTCCGTCCTCGACCACGAGGATGCGGTCCGAATCCAGGATCGTCGAAAGCCGGTGGGCTATGACCAGCGAAGTCCTCCCCCTCATGGCCAGGCCCATCGCTTCCTGGATCTGGTGTTCGACAGCCGTGTCGAGGGATGAGGTCGCCTCGTCGAGGATCAGGATCCGGGGGTCCCGGATGATCGCCCTGGCGATGGCGATCCTCTGCCGCTGGCCCCCGCTCAGGGTGACGCCCCGTTCCCCCACCTCGGTCAGGTAGCCTTCCGGCAGGCTCTCGATGAAATCCGCGATCCCGGCAGCCCTGGCCGCATCCCTCACGGCTTCGTCGCTCGCATCCGTTAATCCGTAGGCGATGTTGTAGGCCATCGTCCCCTTCAGCAGGACCGGGTCCTGGGGGACGATCCCGATCTGTTTCCTGAGAGTTCCGGGGTGCAGCTGCCGGACATCGACCCCGTCGATCGCCACGGCACCCCGCTGGGGATCGTAGAAACGCGGGACCAGGTCGGCTATGGTCGTCTTTCCCGCACCGGTAGGCCCCACGAGCGCGATCCTCTCGCCTGGGGCGGCCGTGAAGTCGATCCCTTTCAGCACCCATTGCCCGGGCTCGTAGGAAAACCAGACATCCTCGAAGCGGATCTCGCCGCGCAGGGGTTTCAGGTAAACGGGCTTTTCCGGCACCGGCAGGGTGTCCGGCAGGTCCAGGATCTCGAAGATACGGTCCGCGGAGGCGAGGGTCTGCTGGATGTTACCCACGATCCGGCTGACGACCCTCAACGGCTGGACCATGAAACCGAGGTACCCCAGGAAAGCGATCAGCTCGCCGGGCGTCATGGTTCCGGCGATGACCTCCCTGCCTCCGACCCAGAGCAACAGGGCCAGGGCGAAGATCAGTATGACCTCGACCGCTCCCTGGAGTGTCGCCTGGATCTGAGTCCCGTGGATTAGGGCCTTCACGTTCGCCTCCCCCTGGCGGCGGAAACGCCCGAGTTCCTGTTCCTCCGTGGCGAAGGAACGGATGATCCTGATGGCGGCCAGCGCTTCGTACGCGATCGCCGAAAGGCTCGCGATTTCCTTCTGGATGGCGTGACCGACGACCCTGAGGCGAAGGGATGCGACATGGATGACCTTGAACGCGACGGGAATGATGAGCAAGGCGAAAAGAGTCAGTTTCCAGTTCAGGTAGACCAGGAAACCCGCCATTCCGAAGAAGGTCATGGTCTGGACAACCAGGTCGACGATCGTGGTCGAGACCAGCCCCTGCAGGTGCCCCACGTCGCTGGTGATCCTCGACAGCAGTTCCCCCACCCTCCTCTTGTGGAGGTACGTGAGGGAAAGCGACTGGATCTTTTCGTAAAGGGCGAGCCGAAGGTCCATCACGGCGTGCTGCCCCGCCCAGCTCATGAGGTAGGTCTGGCCGTAGCTCGCGACGTTCTTGAGCAGGAAAAGGAGGACGATGGCGACGGCAAGGCCGTTGAGCATCGCGCTGTTCTTCTCGATCAGGACGTCGTCCACCACGTTTTTCAACAGCCAGGGCGGCAGGACCCCCGAAACGGAGGCAACAAGCATGCACAGGAAAGCCGCGCCGAGTCTCAGGCGGTAGGGCATGATGAACGGGAGCAGCTTTTTCAGCGGTCCCAAATGAAGTCCTTTTTCCTTTTCTTTTCTGCTCATGCGAGGTTCCCCAATATCCTTTCCATCACTTGACGGGCGGCGCCCTTCGGCCCCCGGTCGGCCAGCGAAAGGGCCTGCCGCGTTTCGTTTCTCCACAAGGGGTCCCCGGCGTAGGAGGCGAATCTCCCGGCCAGTTCCTCAATTGAAAGCCTCCCGGTGACCTCCGGGTAAAGGTCCCGCCCTAAAAGCCGGTTAGGCCAGCAGAGAAATGCCCTTTTGCGGATGTATCGCCGGAAAGCCCTCCGTTTCAGGGCCGGACCGATCCACGGCAGCGCGAAAAAGGGAGCCAGCAGGACCGGTGGCGGGATCTGGGCGATGAAATCCTCCGGCAGGGCCACCACGGTGGGGACACCCGCATGGAACATCTCGAGCGTGTTCGTACCCGGCTGGGTCAGGGCGACATCCGCCCCGGCGAGGACGACCCCCGTCCCGGCCGTAGCCACATCGAAACCTGCTTTTTCCCAATGAGCCGCTTCCTGGGCCTCTCCGAATGGGAAGAGCAGGACGACCCACTGGGAACCGGGAAGAAGGTTTCGGGACGAAGCAAGGAACTCGGTCATGTAGGGCAGCGCTTTCCTGCGGATCGCCGGCCGGCTGCCCGGAAAAACGGCGATTTTCAGCCCGGGGCCGCTCCAGGGGGAGTCTCCCGTGTCCATGGCCAGCGCGTCGGGAACGAGGTCACCGACGACGCTGACCGGCACGGTACCGCGAAACTGCCCGGCCATGCCCTCGAAAGCGGTGAAGACTTCCCTGCAGGCTTTCAACCCCTTCTTGGGGCCGTAACTGTAGCTGAAGAGAGGGATCTTCCCGTCACGGGCGAGAAGACGGCCGTACAGGAGGTCTCCCCCCAATTGCAGTACGCAGTCGTAGCGGCGCTCCCTCCTGCCGGAGAGGGCTTCACGGAACCGTGCGGGGGGAGACACGCGGTCGGCCCCCAGGAACGAGGATATCCGCTCTTCCGCACCGCTCGCAAACTGGCAGGGCAGCAGGATAAGGTCGACCTCGTGGCCGTCACGCTTCAACTCCTTCACGACCGGCCTTGCCCAGCCCCAGAGCTCCCCTGGCCCGTTTGCCAGCACCGCTATCCTCTTCACGACCGCCCCATGCTTTCCAGAATGCTTCGAGCCCAGAAGCCGGCCGCTCCCGGCCGCCCCATGCGCGAACGGGCCCTTTCCAGGGATTCGTGCACCGACGAACGGGTCACGCCGGACAGGTACCCTTCAAGGCCCTCCATGATCGCCCCCGGGTTCGCCTTTCCCTGGAGTAGCTCGGGGTAAACGGCGCACCCGGCAAGCCGGTTCGGGATAGACACGTACGGTGTCCTCACGAAACACCTGAAAACGAGCTCGGAGGAGAGCGAGACCCGGTACAGGACCACCATGAACCGATCCAGCATCATGGCTTCCACGGCCGCCGTCCCGCTGGCCCCGACGACGCAGCCCGATTCCCCCATGAGCGTCCGCCCCCCCCGCTCGTCCGTCCTGAACCCGGACAGGCGGTTCAAAAGCCGCTCCCTTTCGCTTCCAGCCAGCCCGGGGGCGATGGAAAACACCGGTTCGTACCCCTTCTCCAGGAGGAGTCCCGCCGTTTGGAGCAGGACCGGGAGGATCCTTTCCACCTCTGTCTTCCGGCTGCCCGGCAGAAGGGCGACCTGGCGGTTTTCGATACCCGGGCCCGCCGGTTTTGCGGGCCCCCCGAACTCGTCCACGAAGGGGTGCCCTGCCCAGGCGGACCGTACCCCCTCCATGGCCAGGAATTCATGCTCGAAACCGAAGAGGGGCAGGCAAAGGTCGCAGGTTTCCCGGAGAAAAGCCGTCCTGCCGCTCCTCCAGGCCCAGACCTGCGGGGGAGCGAGGTACACGATGCAGCCCCGGTAACCCTCCCGCCGTACCTGCCTCAACAGCGGGAAATGAAAATCAGGGCTGTCCACCACGATGACCGCGTCGGGCTTTTCTGCCGCGATTCGGGCCGAAATGGCGTTTTTCAGCTTCAGGAGCCTTGGAATCGAGCCTAGGACCTCCCCGATACCCATCAGCTGCAGCGCTTCCGAGGGCCAGGCGACCTCCATGCCGCAGTTTTCGCTCTCGTGCCCGCCCATTCCCCAGAACACAACCCCGGGAGAAACCGCGCTCATCGCGCGGATCAGGGACGCCGCCAGGTGATCCCCCGACGCCTCTCCCGCGCTGACGAAGACCCTCATGGCACGAATCCGGTCACGGCAATCCCGTGAAGTGCCGCCATTTCTGCAAAACGCGCCTTGTCGAGGATGACCGTGCGGCCGGCTTCGACCGCGAGGCAGGTGAGGCCGCCTTCCACCATGCACCCGAGGGTCCCCGGCCCCACCGTAGGCAGGTCGAAACGCTCGTCCTGGTCGCTTTTCATCATCTTGACGACCACGCCCTTCCCGCCGAGCCGCCCCGCGCGCTCGATCATCTCGTCCGTTCCCTCCATCGCCTCCACCGCCAGAACTGCCCCGGACCTGACCGCAAGCGACTGGCCAAAGGAAAGCCGGACGACTTCTTTCGCCACCCGGATCCCGTAGCGGACGTCCTGCATTTCTTCCGTTGTGGGTTCCCGCCCGGCAACCAGTCCTTCGGGCGCGAGGTTTTCCGGGATCAGGAGGCGATAGGGGACGACCTCCACTCCCCGGCTTTCGATGAGCGCCACGATCGACCCCAGCAGCGAATGGTCGTCCTTCGCGGGAAGGGATCCTACCCATTCCAGGGTTTCCCTGTCGAGCCTTCCCCCTCCGAATATCCACTTCTTCGGTACTACGCCTGCAAGGACGATGCGTTTGACGCCACTGGCCTTCAATTGCCCCAGGATATTCCCGATCGAGATTTCCCGGACAGGCACCACGCTCTCCGCCAGGGGCAAAAGCCCCGGGTCCGGCTTTCCGATGGGGATGACCACAGGGGGCGTCCCGCGGGCCGCCAGGGCTTCCGCGATCGCCACGGGGAGGAGCCCCTCGCCCGAGAGAAGCGCAATTTCGGACACGAACCCTTCACCTCGCTTCTTATCCATTGGCCTTCCTGGCCAGCACCGAGCCGACTGCCAGGAAACTCAGGTTCGGCAGCCAGGCGGCCAGGACGGGGTGCAGGTACCCCCCGTCCCCGAAGGCGCGGCTGAAGGACATGACCACGTAATAGGCGAACACCACCGTGACGCTGACCCCCAGGCTGACCCCGCGTCCCCCCCTGGGGGATCTGACTCCCATCGAGGTCCCCAGCAGGGCCAGCACGAGAGCAGCCCAGGGAATAGCCAGGCGCATGTGAAAGAGGACCTGCATGTCCCGCGTGTCGATCCCCTGCTCCTCCGACAGGCGGATGTGCCGGAAAAGCTCGAAAAGGCCCATTTCCTTGGGGCGTTTCGACGTCTTGTCCAGTTCCTTCGGCGACAGGGCCAGGGCAAGGCGCTGTTCCCTGAAGGAGAAAAGCGACTTCACGGTCCCGTCGGGGTGGACCTCGAAAACCTTGCCGTCCTCCATCCACCACTGCCCTTCGGTGAAACGCCCTTTCTTTGCCGTCGAGACCCGCGCCAGCCTTTTCTTTTCGAAATCCTGCACCAGGATATCCTGCATGGTCCCCGTGGCCGGGTTCAGCCTGGAGACGTAAAGGACCCTTTTCAGCTCGGACCCTTCCTTGTCCCGGAGGAAGATGTTCTCCCGGAGCCCGGGGATCGCTTTCCCCGTAACTTCGTACCGCAGGATGTTCAGGGCGGCCTGGTCCGTCGCCGGGACGATGGTTTCGTTCAGGAAAAGCGTCGCGGCCACGACCCCGAGGCTCGCCAGGAGGACCGGCCTGGCTATTCTCCCGAAGTTGACCCCCAGGGACCTGAGGGCGTTGATCTCGCCGTGCATGGACAGAGTCCCGAAACCGAGCAGGGTGGCGAGAAGGCAGGAAATGGGCAGCGTAAGGACAACGACGCCGGGGATCTTGTAGAGGAAAAGCCTCGATACGGTCCAAAGGGAAACACCCCCTTCGATCACGAGCTTCGCGATGTCGAAGAGAACGTCCCCTGTTATCAGGAGCATGGAAAAGATCAGGACCCCGAACACGAAGGGCTGCGCCAGTTCCCTGGAGATGAACCGGTCCAATAGCCTCGTTGAGGGAATCCTGGCCGGGTTACTGGCCATTGAAGCCTCCGTTTATCGCCATGATCCGTTCCGCAACGTCCCTGACCGCCCCGCACCCTCCCGAAGAGGGGGTTATCCAGTCCGCGGCGGCCTTCACTTCCAGCCGGGCGTTCCTGACGGCCACACCGAGCCCGCTCCAGGCAATGCAGTGTATGTCGTTGACATCGTCCCCCACGTAGCAGACTTCGTCCGCGGCCAGGCCGCGGGAATCGCAGAGTTCCTTCAGGGCGGGCAGTTTGTCCCGGATGCCGTTGACCACTTCCCGGATCCCGAGTTCCGCTGCCCTCCTGGCCGTGGCTTCGGAACGGCGGCCGCTGATCAGGGCAACCTCCACGCCTTCCCTTTGAAGGCGCGCGATGCCCATGCCGTCCTGGATGTCGAACCGCTTCCACTCCCCCCCCTGGCCGTCAAGGGCCACGCCCCCGTCGGTCAGGGTTCCGTCCACGTCCAGGACCAGGAGCCTAATCAGTGGAATCGACCTCCCGCGCAGCTTTCGGCCAGGGTGTCAGGCCCCGCTGGCAGCTTTTTGCGAACGAAACGATGGCCCAAAGAACGGGATCCGGCCTCTTGGCAAGCCCGTCTTCGAGCCCGGCCAACGCCTCCCTCAGGGGAAGCCCTCCATGGTACAGGGCCTTGTAGAAACCGGTGATGGCCTTACGGGCTTCCGCATCGAAACCGTTGCGCCTCAGCCCCACCTTGTTCAGGCCGAAAAGGCGGGCCGGGCGCCCGTCCGCCATCACGTAGGGAGGGACATCCTTCACGACCTTGGAAAGCCCGCCGATCATGCAGAACGGTCCTATATGGACAAACTGGTGCACCCCCGCCATACCGCCGAGGACGGCTTTTTCGCCGATATGGACATGGCCCGCGAGACCTACCTTGTTCGCCAGGGTGACGTTGTTTTCGAGGACCGCGTTGTGACCGACGTGGACGCCTTCCATGAGGAAACACTGGTCCCCGACCACCGTCTCGGTTCCGATACCCTTGCCGCGGTGGACCGTCACGTTTTCCCTCAGGGTAACCCCGTTGCCTATCCTGACCCAGCTTTCCTCGTCCCTGAAGCTGAAGTCCTGCGGTTCCCCGCCGACGGTGACGTTTTCGTATAAGGTGCAGTCCCCGCCTATTTTCACGTAATCACGGACGCTGACGAACGCCTTGAGAAGCGTGCCTGCGCCTATTTCCACCCGTTCGCCGACCATGCAGTAGGGGCCGATCCTGACTCCCTCGCCTATCAGCGCTTTCGGGGAAACGATCGCAGTCGGGTGAATGTTCACGTTCATTTTTTCTCCCCTCCGCGCAGGGTTTCGGTCACGAGAAAACCGAAAGTCCCCTCGGCCACCAGTTCGCCGTCCACCCTGGCCACGGCCTTGACCTTTCCCATCCTGCCTCGCAGCCGGAGCATCTCCGCCTCCGTGACGAGCTGGTCGCCCGGCCTGACCGGGCGCCGGAACTTCACGTCCTCCAATCCCGTCAGGATGATCAGCTGCCCCGCCTGCGCCTCGGGCCTCGAGGCGATCATCATTCCCGCCACCTGCCCCATGGACTCGAGCACGAGGACACCCGGCATGATGGGTTCCCCGGGGAAATGTCCCTGGAAGAAGGGCTCGTTGATCGTGACGTTCTTCAGACCGACGACCCGGTTTTCCCCGACCTCGAGGACGCGGTCGACAAGCAGGAACGGGTAACGGTGAGGCAAATGCTTCATGATTTCATGGATGTCTTTCATGAGGGGTCCCCCTTTGCCCGATTTTTTCTTCTAGGAAAAGCGAAGCAGGCGCTTCAGGCGGGCTACCAGGGCAAGGTGAAGCCCGTGCCCGCTCCTGAAAGCCACGACATGCCCAATGACCGGCCTGCCCAAAAGCGCCAGGTCCCCCACGAGGTCGAGGACCTTGTGGCGGGCAAAACCGTCCGGGTAGTCCAAAGCCTCCGGGTTCAGGGGCCCTCCGGGACCGACGACGACGGCGTTCCCCAGGTTACCGCCCTTCCCGAGGCCAGCCGCTTTCAATTGATCGAGTTCGCTTTCGAGACAGAAGGTCCTGGCTCTCGATATCTCCTCGATGTACGTGCCCTCGTCCAGCCTCTCCGCCTGGTAAGCCTGTGTCCCGATCCATGTCCCGGGGTAGTCGATGACACAAGTCACGCCGAAGAATTCCGCCGGCAGGATCGCCAGGGTCTTGCACTGCTCCCGTACCGTCACGGGAACCGCCACCCTCAAAGGCTCCGGTGAGGTTTTCCCCCCGGTTTTCGACAAGTCCCTCAGCCGTCCGGAGAAATCGGCTGCGCTTCCGTCCAGTCCGGGGATCTCGGGCCCTTCCACGCGGATCGTCGCACTCCAGAGGCCTGTTCCGGCCAACCCGGACATCAGGTGTTCCACTGTCCTAATGGTTATCCCGTTCGGGAAGGTAAGCGAGGAGCCCCTTCCGTCTCCCTCGGGGACCGCCTCTTCCACGAGGTAGGATGCTCCGTCCGGGAAGGCGAACCGTATGCCCGGCGAGACCGCTGCGGCGACCTCGACTGCGCAGGGGCTTCCGGTATGGAGGCCGAACCCCTCCCACCTTAAGCTTGTGCCTTCACTCATGGGCGCGTTCCGCTTTTCCCTCAAGGGCTTTCAGGCGTTTTTCCGCGTTCTTGAGGTTTTCCGCCAATTCGGGTAGGCGGCGCAGGACGGCCAGGGTCTTCATCTCCTCGCGGTGATCCCGTGCCGGAAATCCCGAGACCACGGCCCCGGGTTCGACGTCCTTGGTAGCCCCGCCGCAGCCGGCCACGACGGCACCGTCGCCGACGCTGACATGATCGGCCGTTCCGCTTCGCGCGGCCATCGTCACCCTGCTGCCGAGGGTCGAACTCCCGGCAATGCCCGTGTAGGCCACGAGGAGGCAGTCGCTTCCCGTGCGGGAATTGTGCCCCACGTGGACATGGTTGTCCGTCTTGGTCCGGGCCCCGATACGCGTCTCCCCCACCGTCGCCCGGTCTATGGTGGTACAGGCCCCGATCTCGACTTCGTCCTCCAGGACCACACGGCCGACCTGGGGTACTTTGATCGTTTCCCCATCCGGCCCCCTGTTGAAGCCGAACCCGTCGCACCCCAGCACCGCCCCGGCATGGATCAGGCAGCCCTTCCCGACCAGTGTCCCGTCCATGATCGAAACCATGGGTTCCAGGACGGTGCCTTCACCGATCACGGCATCTTTCCCGACGAAAACCTGCGCTTTCAGGACGGCGCCTTTCCCGATCGACGCACCCTCCTCGACCACGCAGAAGGGGCCGATCCAGGACTCGGGATCGACCGAGGCTTCCGGGGAAACCGAGGCCATCCCGTGGATTCCCTTCGGATAGAGGCGTTGCGTCTCGAAAAGGCCCAACAGCCTGGGAAAAACGGACCTGGGGTCATCCAGCTCGATCCCGTCGCGCCCCTCTTCGACCCACCCTTTGGGGGCCGCCACCGGGACCCCTTCCGGGACAAGGGAGAGGGCCTTCCTCTCCCAGGCCACGACAAGCTTGTCATTTTCCGGGAAACCCGGGGAGGCTATCCCGCAAACCAGTCGTTTCCCGTCTCCCTTCAGCGTACCGCCGACCTTCTCTGCGATCGTGCGAAGGTCCCATTCCATTCTCTTACATCCCCCTTCGAGGAGTTAAAGATTGCCCACCAGCCTGATGCTGGAAGAATCGCTGTCCCTGTCGTCGTAGTGGAACTCGATCGACAGGTTCTCGTTGATGCGGTAGCCGACCCCCAGGTTCAGGTCGCCGTCGTCCGAAACCCTGGCCCAGCCGTAGACGGACCGTGCCGGTCCGTCGAACCAGGCCCTCCACCAGGTCGCCTCGTCCGGCCACGATCGCTCTACCCCTAGCCAGATCCTGTCCCAGGGGGACCAACGCAAGCCGAGCCTCGTCTCGAAGTCCCAGTCGTCCAGGAAAAGCAGGACCTCGCCGTAAAGCTCGGCATCCCACCCCGGCAAAAGCTGGGCTTTCCTTCCCAGGTGAACCCCGGCCTCCGGGAACCGATCCGAAGTGCCGGCATAACCGGCTGCCCACGCCCATATGGTATACCTGCGGCTTTCGAGGCGAACGGCAAGGTCGGTGACGGGCTCCGGCTTTACAGATACCTTCACGTCGACCTTGAGATCTCCGATTAGGGATTCCTCCTTCATGAGGGAAGCCGTCCACTCGGCCAGCTGGCGTTCGTGCCGGGACAACCAGGCCACGGGCAGGCCGATGACGGGTGAAAGGCCCTTCAGGAGGTCTTCCTTCAGCTCCGAGTGGAGGAGAATCGGGAGCGAAGTCGAATTGGTCCTCGGGGTTACGGCCAGGACCAGCGGCTGTTCGGGAACCAGTCCCACTTTCAGGACGGCCTGCTCGCCTTCCACGCGGACGAGGAGGCTGCTCCGCCATCCCGGGAGGGTCTCCCCGAGGATCCCGGCTATCTCGAGCCTTAGAGCCGAATCTGCCCAGTTCAGGGATTCCAGGGGAAGAGCCGAAACCCGGTCGAGGATTCGAGTTCGCGCATTTTCCCAATCCGCGCCCATCCACCCCGACAGGGGATCCGGGAGGGACGGCAATCCACCTTCGACTTCCCAGGCGGTCCGGCTTTTCGGCTCGAGCACAAGGACCAGGTCGTTTTGTTCGATCCCCGCGTAATTCACCCTGTAGCCTTCGAAGAGGCGGGAGGACACCACCCTGATCACCGCAAGCCTGGTGTTTTCGTCCTGCGACAGGTCGATCTCCCTCCAGACGGCTTCCATGCTACGGGTCGCAGCGGGCGAAAGCCAGGCCGGCACCCCCTGGACCCTTACCTGCGCGGGCGCCGTACCGGAAAGGCCCAGAAGCAAGGCTGCGGCCAAGAGCAGCTTGGCCGCAGCCTTGAAGGGCCCTAGTCCAGGCAATCCGGGTTCGTCAGAACATCTCGCCGAATCCGAAGTGCGTGATGGTTTCATCTTCGCCTTCTGCCACGTCGAACCTCAGGTTGCCCATGGGAGTCTTGACCCTGACCCCGACCCCCCAGGAGTCCCTCAGGTCGCCGAAGTCGAACCCGTTCGAGGTGTCCTTGTCCCAGGCCATACCCGTGTCGTAGAAGAGGACGATGGAGAAGGACTTTTCCATCGGCACCCGCAGTTCGAAGTTGGCCAGGAACATCTCCTCGCCCTCGAAGGCGTCGTCCTCGTAACCCCGGAGCGTGTTGCTCCCGCCCAGGAAGTAGAGCTCCGACCAGGGAACTTCTCCCGAGGAGAAACCGGCCCTCACCCTCGCGGCGAAAAGCGGGGGGTTGTCGGGATCATTCCGCGTCGGCAGGTCGAAGAGGAAGTTGTCGAGGTTCAGGGGCAGGTAATATCGGGCTTCCAGCCAGTACTTCGTGTAGTCCTTCTCACCGCCCAGGATCTCGAACGCCTTCTCGACGTTGAGGGATTCCCAGTCCCCCTTGGGGTAGCTGAGGTACGGGTCCCGGTTGTCCCTCACGAGGGTGCCGGTCACGGAGAAAACCTTCCCGTCGCCGGTCATGAGCTTCGCCCAATCCTCGTCTTCCGCGAGGTCCTCCGAGGCGATACGGATGTTATGGATGTCGACGTCCTTCCAGTCGAGGGTGACAAACCAGCTCAGCTTGGAGTCGTGCTTGAATTTCTTGCCGGCTCCCACGAAAAAGCCCTGCTTGTCCTGGTCGTAGGTTCCGATCTCCTCGTAGTCGTCGTTGAAGCGGGTGATGTCCTGCCAGTCACGTTTATAACCCCCGACTTTCCAGGCGTAGGTCCGCTCGTCCATGTACGTGTCCTGCAGGGTCACGTAGTACTGCTGGCGGTCTCCCGTCTCGAAGCCGGCGCTCAGCCTCTGCGCCCGGCCGTTGAGGTTCGCCTCCTGGTAGGCTACACCTCCCTGCCAGCCGCTGCTTGAACCGTACCCCAGGCTGAAGCTGATGCTGCCGGACTTGCCTTCGGTGACAGTCAGCACCAGGTTGATCAGGGCGGGGTCGTCGCTGGGCTCGAACCCCACGTTGACGTCATCCAGGAACCCCATGTTCTGTATCTTGTTCAGGGAGTGGCGCAGGATCGTGGCGTTGAAGAGGTCGCCCTTCTTGACCTTCAGCTCGCGCTCGATGACGTAGGTCTTGGTCCGCTTGTTCCCCTGGATGATGATGTCGCCGATTTTGGGTTCGACGACCTTCACCGTGACGATCCCGTTTTCCACCGTCACGTCCTCCACTCGGGCCATGACGTAACCGTCCTTCTGGTACTTTTCCTTTACACGCTGGAGGTCGTTCCGGAAGAACACCCTGTTGAAGACGCTTCCCGGCAGGGTGAACAGCAGTTTCTGGAGGTCCTCCTGCTTGTAGACCGTGTTTCCGGTGAAACGGACCTCTTCCACCTTCGGGTTTTCCTTGACGTTGTAAACGACCTTCACGCCTTCGCCCTCCGGTTCGACGGTGGCGTCGGTCACCTCGAAAAAGCCGAGGTTGTAGATGGACTCGATATCCTTCTGCACCTGGTCCCTGTCGAGAGTGTCCCCGGGTTTCGTCTTGACGGCGCCGAGGACGTAGTCGGAAACGACGTCCTGGTTGCCCCGGACCTCGAGCGCGACGACCTTCGGATCATCTGCCAGGCAAGGGGCCACCGCCAGGAACAGCAAAACGGATACTGCGGCAAGTACGCCAAGGAATCGCTTCACGTGGGGATCCTCTCCTTTTGGGGAATCGCGAATCTCAGGGTCTTTCGATCTTCAGGCCCTCGCCATCCGGGCGGAGCGCCCGCTGGCCTACCTGGATCAATGATAGCAAATCTTCCGGCTGCACGGGAGTCTCGACCCGCGGGGAAACCGGAGCGGCCTCCTGCTTTGGCGGCGCGGCCGGCCTGGCCTGGGACGTGATGCCGCCCTTGTTCACGGAACGGACCAATGAAGCGGAAGGGCTCGCCGAGGCTGCGGCAGCCCCTCCGGCGAGGCTTTTCCTCAGGTTGTCCAGGAGCGCCTTCTCGTCCGCCGTCACCCATTCCACCAGCGGTCCTGGCTCGGATGCGACCGGGCGGGACGGGTTGAAGGATTCCGTCGAAGTGGGGGCTCCCGCCAGGAGAAGGATGAAGAGCGTCACGGCGAGGACGGGGACGAGTGATCCCCTGGGTAGCGGGTTCCACCCGTTCCTGCTTTCTGTCGTCGAGCCCTCGGCTAGTTCCCAGATCTCCCGGCTTGCGGAATCCAGCTCGGCCCTGGCGCACTCGAGTTCTGCCAAGGCGGAATTCCAAGCCTTGCACCTACAGGCCGCCACGCACCGGTCTATCCAGCGCTGAACCCGCTTAAGCCTTTTTTCCAACCTCTCCACCCCCCGGAACATCCTGGCCCGGCAGTCCATCCACGGAGATTATCCCCGGCAGACTTCAGGAAGTGGACTCTCCGGCGCCGAACCAGGCTTTCAGCCTGGCCAGCCCGCGCCTCTGGATCCGGTA
>CAYRNZ010000036.1:1199-17557 GCA_964425765.1 uncultured Synergistaceae bacterium | reverse complement strand
CAGAGGTGGGCTCGTTATCGTCGGGGAACTGAACCTCGGTGGGTCGATCGAGTCCGGTTACAACCCGGTTCCGCTTGTCGAGATCGCGGTAGAAAAAGGAGCCACCGCAATTCTGATGCCCGTTTCCTGCCGGCGCCAGCTTTTCGACCTGTCGGACGACATGGCCACGAAGATCGATATCCAGTTTTACCTTGACGCAAAGGACGCGCTGCTGAAGGCGATCGACCAATAAGGGCCATAAGTTCTCGGTTTTCTTGAGCCGAACGGGGGTTGTAGCATGCCGTGTTTCCAGGTCGGTGATTTGGTTCAGGACAGGAACGACTCGTCTCGATACGGCCCCGTTCGCAGGGTCCTTCCTCCCGAAGGGGGCGTGCAGTACTACAAGGTCTTGTGGCCCCACCCGCAAGGGCTGCGAACGGTCCTCGAGGACGACTTGCTCCCCTTTAACCCCGAGAGAGGAGTCTACGAAGATTTTGTTTCGAGCGCTTTTTCGGGTTTCGAGGAACTCCTGAAGAACGTTACCGTTCAACGCCTGTCGAAGGCTCAGCCGATCAAGAACACCCTCTATGCCTTCAACGCTTCGAGAACCCGTTTTTACCCCTATCAGTTCAAACCCCTGGTAAAGTTCCTGGATTCCGAGAAATACCGTGTCCTCGTCTGCGACGAGGTCGGATTGGGAAAGACGATCGAGGCCGGGCTGATCCTGACGGAGTTCAGGGCCAGATTTCCCGTGAGCCGTGTCCTGGTTGTCTGCCCGTCGGGGCTTCGGGTGAAGTGGAAACAGGAGATGAAGGGCCGTTTCGACGAGGAATTCCAGATCCTGAAAGCCGGGGATTTCACGGAAATCCTGGACCAATATGAAGTCACACCGGGACAGGTGAAATTCAACGGGATCATTTCTCTCGAGACGATCCGGTCGAGCCGTGTCCTGAAGCGGCTTAAGGAGACCGAGCCGAATTTCGACATGGTCATCGTGGACGAGGCACACCACATGCGGAACGCGGGGAAGAAACAATGGCAGGCCGGTACCGCTCTTTCCGCCGGGGCGACTTCCATGGTGATGCTGACCGCGACCCCGGTTCAGCTTGGGATAGAAAACTTGTTCTATTTGCTCCAGATACTGGATCCGCAGGAGTTCCCCGAGATCCACAACGCACTGGAGCGGTTCCAAATAAACGAGAACGTCGTCCAAGCCCAGAATGCTCTTTCGAGAGTTCCTCCGAACCTGTTTTCGGCGCGTCAGTACCTGGAAAGAGCGGGCCAGCACGAAATTATCCGGAAAAACCCGTATTACCTCGAGGCCCAGGGTGCCCTTGATCTGTTGGCCAATGTAATGGAGACCCAAGGCCCCGAAACGGAGCGCAACCGGGCCCATATCGAGGCCCAGAGGGTTTTTTCCTCTCTTAACCTGATCAGCCACATCTATACCCGGACTCGGCGGCGGGAAGTCCACGAAAATTTTACGAGAAGGCAGGCACACCCTGTTCTTGTCGAGTTTACCGAGTACGAAAGGGCTTTTTACGAAGCGGTGACGGATTACGTGCGGGCCCTATGTGCAAACCGGGGGCAAACGGCGCTGATCGAAAAATGGGTCCTGAACACGCCTCAACGGCGGCTTGCCTCGTCCATCCCGGCGATGGTCGAACACTATCGACAAAAAATGCTGGAGGAAGGCGAATGGTTTTATGAAAGCAATGAAGGGCTCGAAGACATTGAGCCGGTTCCTGAAGAAAGCAACGGCAACGGGGAGAGCGAGGAAGATGTCCCCAGCTTTGCCGTTGCAAGACAGAAATTGGTGGACCTGTTGCGAATATGGCCCGAAAAAGCAAGTGATTCCAAGTACGATGCCTTCATTCGATCGATCAGGAGCATCCGGCAAAGCGAAGCGAGCCCCAAGATCCTCGTGTTCGCATTCTTCAAGGGAACGCTTTTGTACCTCCAGCGCCGCCTAACGGCTGACGGTATCCGGTGTGTCCTGATTTCGGGGGACGTGACCGGTGACGAGAGGGCGGAGAAGATCAACACATTCCGGGAAAACCCGGAGGTCGAGGTTCTGCTGTCTTCCAAGGTCGGGTCGGAAGGCCTGGATTTCCAGTTCTGCCACATCCTCTTCAATTACGACCTTCCCTGGAACCCGATGGACGTGGAGCAGCGGATAGGCCGACTGGACCGGATCGGCCAGGAGTCGGAATTCATCTCCATCTACCATTTCTGGATCAAGGACACGATTGAGGAGAGGATCCTGAAAAGACTGTACGAGAGGATCGGTATTTTCGAGCGGTCTATCGGGGAGTTGGAGTTGATCCTTGGCGAAATTACGCGGGACCTGGAGTTCGAGCTCTTTAGTCGGAAAATGAACCCCGAGGAACAAAAACAGGCCCTGGAGAGGCAGCTTTTTGTTATCCAGAACCGGGAAACGGAATTGAAGCGGATTGAGTCGGAAGCCGCCCGTTTCATTGGGACGGACGCTTTCTTCCGGGAAGAGGTGGACAGGGTCCAGAAGAACCGGCTGTACATCACGCCGGAGCAGGTCAGGGGGCTGGTGGAGGATTTCCTGAAAAACCACGCTCCGCAGACGAAGCTGGAATACGACCAGGAAATACAGTGCGGCAGGCTTCTGGCGGCCGACGACCTGGTCGGGGTCCTCGCACGAACCGAGGTACTGGCGGATTTCAACGCTGCCGGAAGGGGGCAGGTTGGCTGGAGGGAAATCACCTTCAGCGGGGAGATCGCCTTCCAGAATCCGAAGCGGGAGTTCATCAACGTTCTTCATCCTTTAATTCGCGGGATCGTAAACCACCTCGAACGAAAGGGCACGATCTCGAGCGGTTCTCATTACGTGTGCCTTGAAAGTGCCGAAATCCCCGCGGGGTACTACTTCTTCTTCGTCTACATGGTGGATGTCAGGGCTGCTAGGCCGGAATACCTGCTGCAGGCCGTTATTTTGGACGGGTACCTGGAGGAAGCGTGCGACCAGGAAAAAGCCGAATTCCTTTTCGGCGAGATGCTGGAAAAAGGAAAAAGTTCAATTACTCCTCCTCCAAGTTTCGAGGAGGAGGACATGCGAAGCGCGGTGGAAAAGGCGGAAACGCTGATGCAGGCCAGGGTCACCAGGACGAGGGAAAGGTTGAATCTCGCCAACACCGCTTTTGTGGACAGGAGGATCCAGGCGATCGAGTCCTTTTACGACCGGATCCTGAACCAGAGGAAAGAACGGCTGAATAACGAGCGAGCAAGGCAAGTGCCGGATCCGAGGATTCTCAGGCTACTAGAAGGGGAAATAAGAAATCGTACCGCGGAGAAACAGGCGGAGATTGAAAAACTCGAGGCAAGGAGGACGTTGAACGTCGAGTACGGGATTCTTTGCGCGGGGTGTTTGGAGATCGGGAATAGATGATTTAAACGGGAGGGTCGGATCATGGGTATTACCGGATGGTTCTGGTCCCTGTTCCAGAAGAAGGAAACAGAGGAAAACCGAGAAGACCGTAGCGAGGTCAAGGCTCCAGCGCCGATGGCGCCGCCCGCGGTTTCTGCCTCGTCTCCACCTGAGCCGGATTCTGTTCCTGTGGCTGAGGTTCCTCCAGTGCAGCCCGCGGCAAAGAAAAGAACCCTCGGGGAGGACCTTTTTCTGTCACCTGAGGAAATGGACAGGAAAGTTGCGGAGACAATCGTCCCCGTGAACCCTAAACAAACAGGAGGGGTGCCTGAGCAACGGAAGCCGATCACGCCTCGTCCTGCAAGGGAAATCAAGATATGGGTCGGAATCGATTTCGGGACCAGTTTTACCAAGCTGGCTTATAGGGTGCTCGGTGGGGCCGGCAAAGTGCTTCCCCTGAACCTGGGCTCGAACCCGCAAATGCCCTACGCCGTTCCTTCCTTGGTCGCCTTCGACGGAGGAAGGATACTCTTCGGGGACGAAGCGGACCGATTCCTGCGGAACCGCCCCTGGTACGAGGGAGCAAGGTACCTGAAAATCCTTTTCGCGGGGGATATCAACCCTGTTTTTCTGGACAGGGATATGAAGGAGCGGTTTGATCGGTACAGCGAAGGGCAGCAGGTTGACCGGGCGATACTGGAACCCGGGTATATGGTGGCGGCCTTTCTTGGTTACACCATTAGGCGGATCCGGCAACACCTCGGGCGGACTTTCGATCATGAACAGTCAATTAACTTCAACGTCTGTATCCCTATAGATACATACGAGATGGCAGATGTGAGAGCGGGTTTCCAAAGGGCGATCAACGTGGCGGAAGCCATCGAGAGAAAATGGAATGGACAACGGGCTATCGAGTTGCTCGAAAGCGCCGCGTCAATCTGGAACAAAACTCCCGAGGTTGAAATAGCCGAGTCGAGGTTTCACCTCGTTCCCGAGGCCGTAGCACAGATGGCTTCTTACGTGAGTTCCCTGGCGGCAGAAAACAAGATCCACGGCGTGATCGACTTCGGCGCGGGCACAACGGATTTTTCCATCTTCAATCTTTGCGAGGATGAGGAAGAAGACAAATGTGCCTATTGGTACAACGCCGTCACTTTCCCGGGCGGCATGGCGAAGATTGAGGACAAGGTCGCCACGTGGAACCGGGCAAATGGCAGAAACCTGGATTTTTCCGAGCTGCAAAAGCTCATGGAAAGTATTTCATCGACGGGTCTTGGAATTCAGACGATCGTAAAAGAGGAACTGCAGAAAATATGGAATGACGCGCGATTTCCTGCCTGGGGGGCTGCGTATAACTTGAGAAAGAGGGAAAGCGAGTGGCACCGGGGCAAGGTGAAAATCTTCGTCTGCGGGGGAGGGAGCAGGATCCCCTATGTAAAGGATATTTTTAAAGAGTGCTGGTATCGCCCCGAGTGGGGCCCTTACGAAGTTACTGCACTGGCCGCTCCCTCCGATTTCGACGGGGCGCCTAAGGATTTTCCCCGTCTTGCCGTGGCTTACGGCTTGACCATTCCCAGGCCTGAGCTGAAAAAATACATACTTCCAAAGGATTGCCCGAACCAGACGCCGCCGTTGCCGCCGGTATACCGTCCTGAACCGCTCGGTGCGGTTTACGACGACACCCATTAGTTTTTAGCTGAGAGGCCAGGCACATGTTCAGCGACATTTTTCGCTGGTTTTCGAAAGGAACTGAAGAAAAGGTTTCTACGCACACCATGGCGACCATTGATGGCGTGGAGTTCGCCCGGCTGATCGAAAACGGCCAAGATTTTTTGGACGAATTGGTCGGCATTCAGCTCCTGCACCTGAACTTTGGCAGCGGGCATATCGTCCGCGTTAAAACTAGGTCTGGGTACATGCCCCTGGTCACCGTAGGATTTGAAAATGGGCGGGAAGACCTCGACTTCAATCTTGTTGCCTTCAATGAGGGCTACTTCTACCAGGTTGAAATTGACTCGTCCCTGCTGGCGAAGCTCAGGAGTTGTCCCCCTCCTGCAGCGACTTGCCCGGAAGCACAAGCCAAACCCAGGTATACCGAGAGCTACGATCGTGAGCCCCAGGTGACATTCGCTCGGCCAGACTACTTCATTCCAAGGTGCCATCGCAGGGTCACCCACTGCTGGAAGTGTAAAAGGGATGGTCTTGATTCGGTAGTCGACAGTATTTGTCCTGAATGTGGCGGTATCGTCTGTCCTCACTGCGGCGCGTGCTTCTGCCGATAAAGGTCGTTGCATCAAGGCCCCTATGATTTTATGCGGAGGTGATTTTGTTTGCCCGAGATAACCTTGAACCAGGAACAAGAACAGGCGTTAAGGGCCTTTTCGGCCTTTCTCGAAAGCGGGAAAGGCTGTTTCATCCTCTCGGGCGGTGCAGGCACGGGAAAGACGACCCTGATCCGGGCTTTTTGCGAAGTACTGGATAAACGGCAGAAGCGGTTCCTGCTCCTCAGCCCGACAGGTCGGGCAAGCCGGGTGTTGCAGGGGGCCACGGATCGGGCGGCTTCCACGGTTCATTCCGCGATCTATGCCTATGACAGGATGGAGATCCTGGACGAGCAAAAGAGCCCGAAAGCCAAGGAAGGATTGAAAATCAGCTTCAAGCTGCGTGACGATGATATTGGGGATACTCTCCTGATCGTGGACGAGGCGTCGATGGTCGGGGACAAGGGAAGCGAACAGGAGTACCTCCGGTTCGGTTCGGGAAGATTGTTGAAAGACCTCCTGGATTTCGCGAGAATATCCCCCAGGGAGGAAGGACCTGCCAAGGCGAAGGTTGTTTTCGTCGGGGACCCGGCCCAGCTCCCTCCGGTCGGGGAAACGGACTCCCCGGCACTTTCGAGGACGTACCTCAAGGAGAACCACGGGCTTGACGCTGAAGTCTTCGAGCTTGCCCAAGTGATGCGGCAGAAGCAGGGGGGCGCCATCCTTCGAAACGCTCACCGCGTAAGGGAGTCCGTCATTTCCGGGCGATGCCTCGAATTCGGGCTTGAAAAGGTCAGCGGGGAAGTCGAGGAGATCACGGGTCTTGATTCCTTGGACTTGCTCGAGGAGGACTTCAGGCGATCCACCGGGAATTCGGTCTTGATCACCCATTCAAACGCGAAAGCCCTTCGTTTTAACGAGGCGATCCGGGAACGCCTCTGGAAAAGCGGGAGTTCGGAAATACAGCCGGGGGACATCCTCCTGGTTAACAGGAACGATCACAAGACAGGCCTTTGCAACGGTGACATCGTCCGGGTCCTTTCCGTAGACTCTCCAACGACTCTCCATAGCATCCATCTTAGAAATATTTCCGACCCTGTCCGCCTGAGGTTTCGGAATGTCCGTATCGCCTTCCCGGCCGCGGATACCGCCAAAGATGCGGTTGAATACGGTGTTTTGATATTGGAAAACCTTTTGGATTCTCCGGAGAGAATTCTATCCGCCCTCGAACAACGAGCATTGCTGGTGGATTTTACTTACCGTCACAAGGATCTCAAGCGAAATTCGAGAGAGTTCCTCCTGGGACTGGCCCAGGACCTGTTTTTCAATGCCCTGCAGGTCAAATACGGTTATGCCATGACCTGTCATAAGTCCCAGGGGGGAGAGTGGGCGAGAGTGGTCGTCAATTTCGAGCCCAGTCACCCGTCTCAGAGTCTTGATTTCTTCAGATGGGCCTATACCGCGATCACGAGAGCCAAAAGTACGCTGATGGTGATCGATGCCCCCTCTTTTTCCAGCATCGACGGCCTATTGAAGAGAGACGAAACGGCTGGGGGAAGCCTCGGGTCGGATGCCATAGGGGCATCCATATCCACGGAGACCGGTACGGGGACCCGGGTTTCGCCGGAAAATACGGATTGGCTGGAAGTTTCTTTTGAGGGGCAGCCAGAATTTTTACGATTGAAATTCAGGCAGATAAAATCTATATGCGAAATCGAACGCTTGGAAATATTGGATGTCGATCACCTGCAATATTGCGAAAGATACACTCTCCAAAAAGATGGGGAGCAATTTTCTTTTGATGTCTTTTACAAGAAAACCGGGGAGATTTCCTGTGTCCGGAACCTGGACGGTAAAAAGACGGAAATCTCGGTGTTTGAAAAGGCGATGGCTTCGATAAGGAAGCTCAAGAACCCGAGACCGGCTTTTTCCATGGAAACACGGCCCCCTTTCCTGAGGGAATTCCTCGAAAACCTGTCAAAGAGGGTCGAAAACGCGGGAATAGAGATCGTCTCGATTGAAGAAAAACCCTATCGGTTAAGGGTAATTTTCGAAGAAGGCGGGGATGAACGGATCCTCGATTTCGTTTATGACGGCAAAAACAGATGGAAACAAATCCAGGAGGTTCCGGTAGCAGGCAAGGTCCACGGCTTCAAGGAACGCATCCGATCCCTCCTTGAAGGAGGGGCTTGCGATGATCGACCATAGGCTCATAACCAAGCACAGGAAGGCCGGCGAACTGGACGAAGCCCTGAAGCTCTCCCGACAGGGGATGGATGAAAATCCTCATGACCCCAATCTCCAGACTGCCTATGGGTGGGTTCTTTACGAGCAGGTAAAAGGGTTGGCGGATTCGGGCAAAAACGACCAGGAATTGAAAGGGGAAGCTGCCCGGAGGTTGTCGCCCATTCTACGGGAATACGTCAGGCTGGACTGTGTGGAAAAGCCTGGCATGCTGCATTCGCTAATTTTGGCTCAAGTACTCAAAGTCCAGTCTGGATGGACGGATCTCCTGCCTTTTGCCAAATGGTGGGGGGAAGGCATGTTCCGTGAAGAGGACCGCAAGCCCCAAACCTGGAACGACAAACAGTACGAAAGTCTCGAACTGAAGTATTTCCGGGCGATTGGCAGGAAGCTGGCCGATGAGGGTGCCGCTTTGGCGGGAGATATCCGCTCATGGGCGGAGCAAACCCTGAAGGGCGGCCTTGAGAAATACCCCGAGGACATCTGGCTTCTTTACCATACCGGCCAGTACCTGGGCCAAAAGGGTGACGGCAAGGCAGCGAGGAAATGCCTTGCTCCCGTCTTGAGAGAGAAGAAGGGCGAAGGCTGGGCATGGGCAGCCTTGGGCAGGACCTTTACTGGAGATGATCCCGAAAGGGCCCTTCTATGCCTGTTTTACGCCCTTGAACTAGACAAGGGAAAGAAAGAATTGATGACGCTCGGGATCAGGCGAGAGCTGGTCAATATCTTGGTCCGCCATAAACGGTACGAGGAGGCGGCCCCGCAATGCAGGGCGATCTGTACGATTTTAGAAAAGAGCGGATGTACCGTGAACAAGGCTCCGGAAAAAGACTGCGTGAAAACCGAATGGTACCGGAAATTCAAGGACCTGGACACTGGCAGAATTGCCAGGGGCCTTCGGAGCGAAGCCTTCAAGATCCTGCAGGAACTCGACCCGAAGACTTTCGTAGAGAAAATCGGTGTCCTCGAAAACCACAATTTGGAAAAATCCCTCGCTTTTGTAGCCTTTGGCCCGCGGGAAGGAACCCTTCTCAAATACAAGCAGTTCCCGTCGATCCGGCGGGCTGCCCCGGGCACCATGTGGCTCGTCAGGATGGAGGAAGGCGGCTTCGCGGAAGAAATCACCCCGGTCGGGCAAAAGGAGATCCCCGGGTTTTTCGAGTCTTTCGCAGGGGCGCTGGAGATCCCCCCAAACAGGCCGTTCGCTTTTGTCCGTGACCGAAAGGGAAACCGGATATTCGTGCCTGGAGAGGCTTACGGGACCCTCGGCCTCGTCGTGGAAGGGCAGGTCTGCTCCGGAAAGGCGATCAAGACATGGGACAAGAAAAAAGAGGAGTTAGGCTGGAAAGCCCTGGAAATAAAGATAGGCAGGGAACGCTAGCCCGGGCTGGCCGACCTCTCGGAGGGAAAAGAGATGACGAAAAAGGTCATGAAGGAGAGCCGAAACGCTTCCCCGGCGTTGGGGAGCTTTTTCTGGGCCCATGTCTTATCCCTCCTCGGCATCGATGTAATCGACGAGACAGATGAGGAACCGCTCGGGATGCTTCCCGTTCCGGTTCGGTCACTCTTCCTGAAATGGATGGAAAGAGAGGATCCGGATTCCATCGAGGTTCGCTGGAGGACTGAGCAGCTTGCAAATGGCCGGGAACTGGCCATCCCGGAAAGCTGGAACCCCAGGCTGGCCTCAGGGGTCAAAAATCCCGACACCCAGGGACATTACGACAGGCTCGCGAAGTGGAAATGCGTCGCCGCCAGGTTCAGGACTTACCAGATCTGCGTCCTGGGCTTCCTGCAAGGGTACTTTTCTGCAAGTGAGGACCAGGGTAAACCTCAGATCACCGTTTGTGATTATTCTCCCGAATACCCCCTTTTGGAGATCGCCATCCTGGATACCTTGCCGGTTTTCATCGACGCACTCAGGGCCTGGGGGATATCCGGGGAAGCGCCGTTTTTCAGGATCCACCTCGTCAAGGCCCCGCCCAGGGCCAGGCAGATGCTGGAGGAGTTCCTTTCCGCACGCCTTGGCGAAAAGGACGACAGGCTTGACGGGTGCGAGGGTTATTTCTCTTTCCATCCCCACGATGAATTCCCTGGCGGGGGCGGCACCGTTTTCGTCTCCGAATCCGCGGTGCCGTTCGAACGGGGGGACCTTACCCTCTGGGGTGCCGGTGAAATCGCGGAATGGGCAGGCCGGGTCAGGGAAAGTATCGAATCCGACAGCAACGGCTGGGAGTGTTTGCCCGCGTCGAGAAGGCCCTTGTATGACCGGGAGGGCCTCGACCGCCTGGCCCGCCGGTTTTTCAAGGTTTTCGGACTGAAAGAGGAACAGGTGGATATCCTTGTCCGCCTGCAGAGGGGAGAATCCCTGGTGGGCGTCATGCCCACAGGCTACGGAAAATCTCTGATCTTCCAGCTTTTTTCGATCCTTGTGCCGGGCTTGACGATTGTCGTTTCCCCCTTGCGGTCCTTGATCCGGGACCAGCTTTTCGGCTTGTCGTGTCTTGGGGTTCGCTCCGTGGAGGCCATATTCTCGGCCGACGACCAGGACGTCAAGATCCGGCGGTCGCTGGACACAGTGGATCCCCGAACGACCCGGCTCCTTTACGTGGCCCCCGAACGCTTGAGGATACTCAGGTTCCTGGGGGAGTTCGAGGAGTTTTCCAGGAAGGTGCGAATCAAGCTCATCGCCGTGGATGAGGCCCATTGCATTTCCGAGTGGGGGCACGACTTCCGTCCCTGCTACCTGCAGATTGTGCGGTTCCGCAGGAGGATCGAAGGGGCGCAGGGCGGAGAGGAAATACCCGTCGTCGCGCTGACGGCGACGGCTCCGGGAGAGGTGCTCGATGATATCAGGGAAGTGCTGGAAATCGAGGAGGATGGCATTCTGCGATCGAAGAGCCTGGACAGGCCCAACCTCACCTTTTCCTGCCTTGAAACGGATGCCGGGGAGCCCTTCTCCAAGGTGTATCTTGGCAAATCTCTGATCGAGGACAACCTCCCGATCGCCTTGAAGATGGAGCGGGAGGATTTGTTCAAGGCCGATGAAAAGGGAAACTTCGAAAACTCCGGGGTCGTTTTCTCCCTTTATGCCTCACCTGCCGGCGGAACGACATTCATGGACGGAGTCCACCAGGTGGCCGGCGAATTGAAGGATTGCCTTGACCTGGAAGACGGAATGGTCCGCGTCCATGCATCAACTGAAGCCAAGAGGTGTCTTTACAAGGATTGCGGCTCCCGGAGGCTCCGTCCTTCCGGAAGGCGAAAGGGGGAAATGCTATGCCTGGATTGCGGTCGGAGCAGTTACCCGGATGCTCCTGACGCAGAGTCCAAGGCTCTGTGGGACAAGGAAGTCCGTCAGGCCCAGGAGGCTTTCAAGAACAACCGGTTCCCCCTGCTCGTGGCGACGAAGGGCTATGGAATGGGAATCGACAAGCGAAACATCCGTTATGTCATTCATAACGGGTTTTCCAGCGGAATCCTGGGTTACTACCAGGAAGCCGGGCGGGCGGGAAGGGACGGACAGATCGCCCATGTCAGCCTCGTTTACGACCCCCCGAAACGGGAGTGCTTTGAAAGCCTGTACCGACAGATGGAAAAAAACCGGGAAGGGATACCGAGGCCCGCATGCAGCGAGAGATGGAGGTGCGGTTTCGGAAGGCCATTCATGTGCGATTTCGGCAAACAGGCGAAGTTCCTTCTGGATTCCTTCCCCGGTGAAGAGAAGGAAGTCGACAGGGGCATCCTGGTCTTCGATGCGCTAGCCGGGCAAAGAAGCCTTGACGGAAGGAGCGACCAGGATCTGAAAGAGGTCGAACTCGCCCTGTTCCGCCTCCAGACGTTGAATCTCGTGAAGGGCTACGGCCTGGAGTACCTTGATGGGAACCGACACCGTTGGGCCATCCAGGGTTTTTCGTCCCCTTCAGAGGCGAACCTATTCAAAGGCCTGGAAAAGTTCCTCAGGAAAACGGATTTGAGCGACAGCGTCCTGGAATCGGTCAGGGTCTATGCTCGAAAAGAGGCTGCGAAACAGGGAGAAAGCGCCGATCACGGCAGGGATTTGCTGAGGGTCTGCCTCCGCCTGCTGGTTCGGCGGGTCTACCAGACGATTCCGCGGATGCGCTTCCAGATGCTGATGAACGAGTACGAATATGCCAAAGGCAAGGTCCTGAAGGGAACCGGCAGAAAAGTCTGCAGGCGGGTCATGCTCCTGAACATGCTGGATATGGAACAGCTGCCGGACGATTACCGCTGCGGGCGCTGCGACGTCTGCGCACCCACCTTCAAGTTCGAGTTGCCCCCGCTTCGCGAAAGGGAAGAAAACCTCAGGCGTCAGAGGCAGCACGAACTCGACAGTCAACTGGAGAAGGCGCTTGTTTCCCCGTTTTCCAGGGACGGGCTTGACCGTCTTTTCGAACGATTCGAGAAGGAAAAAAGCCTTGTGAGGCTGTGGGGGCGGGTCTCGTCCCACCTGGAACAGACGGCGACCTCGCTACCGGCCTATTACCTGGCAGGAAGAGCCAGCCTCTTGTTGGCTTCTGGAGAAAAAGAGGCTCTTCGGCACTGGAGCGACGGTTTCGGGGAAACCCTCAACCAAAAACAGGGGGACGCGACCCTAAGGGCTTTCTATGAGGCCGCAGCCCCCCATTTCCCCGAGCAGGCCTTCGAATGGATCAGGCGCAAGGGCTCGCCTTGGGAAAAGGACTACCGGTTCCTCTATGGCCAAGCGTCCAGGCTTTTCGGACAGGACAGCCTCACGGCACGGAAGCTCAAGCTCCAGATACGGCTCCAGTCCATGGAAACCCTTTCCTCCTCTCTGGAACGAGCCGCCAGGACCGCAACCGAGGTCTTGCCGGCATGGTCTACACCTACGGAAGAGGAAAGCCCTGAAAAGGCGCAACAGGGGCCGAATCGCGCAGACTCCGGAGCCGGAAGGGTGCCTGCGGAAATGGTGGTCCTCCCTGAGGAAAGCCCCGGACCCTTCACGGAAGCGCTACTCGAAACGGCACCGGAGGAGATGTCGAAATACCTCGACAACGTCCGAGAGCTGCTGCACGAGGGGCGGGAAAAGGGGTTCGTCGCCTACGAGGACATAAAAAAACACCGGTTTTCCGAGCACCTTAACGCGGAGACTGTGGACAACCTCTATTCCAATCTGATGGAACTCGGGATCGACGTCATGGAGGAAACGAAAACCGAGCAGGAGTCGCCCGAGGAAAGAGTCCCGGCACCGACGACGGTCACCGCGGCGGAAGACTCGGGTGACCTGGAGGATTTACCGTCACTAGATCCTTTAGGAATTTATCTTCGGGAAATCGGCAAGGTTCCGCTACTAACCCAAAAAGATGAAGTGACGTTGGCCAAGCGAGTCGAAGCCGGAGATGCCGAGGCCAAGATAAAAATGGCCGAAGCCAACCTTCGACTCGTCGTGAGCATTGCGAGAAATTATGGATGCAACGGGTTGTCTATTCTGGACCTTGTCCAGGAGGGCAACCTGGGGTTGATACGTGCCGTGGAGAAGTTCGATTACCACAAGGGATACAAGTTCAGCACATATGCCACTTGGTGGATACGACAGGCAATTACCCGTGCCATTGACGAGCAGGCTCGCATGATCCGGATACCTGTCCATCTGGCGGAGACGATTTCCAAGCTGACCCGCGTTACGCGCCAACTGAAAAGACGACTTGGAGAGGAGCCCAGGGTAGATGAAATCGCAGGAGAGATGCAGGTTTCTCCCCAAAAAGTGAAAGAGCTTCAGAAGATTGCCCTGGAGCCTGTTTCCCTGGAAACCCCGGTGGACGACACCGCGAAGCGCCTGATTCCTATTGAAGAACGCGGCTTTTTCCAGGACGAAGAGGATGAAACATCAGAGCTTAGCGACATTCTCGAGGACACGGATTCTCCAAGGCAGGAGGAGACAATATATAGACGGCTTCTTCGAGAACAGCTAGAGGGGATGCTCGAGGGCCTGACGGACCGGGAGAGAGATATCCTGCACCTGAGGTTTGGCTTCGAAGACGGACATGCGTATACGTTGGAAGCCATCGGGAAACATTACGGCTTGACTCGTGAACGGATCCGGCAGATCGAGGCAAAAGCCATCAAAAAGTTGCGTCGAGAGCTGCGCCACACGAGCCGAAGCCGTAAATTGAGAGATTTCCTCGAATAAAAGAGAGATTGCCTGACGAGGAGGGAAAAGCTAGATGGCTAAGCCTGACCGGGAACTCGAAGAACTGGACCAGCGTTTCTCCGAGGTCGAAAGGACGATTCAATCCGCCTGCGAAATCATGGGGAAGCTGAGGGAAGCCTCTCCGAAGATCGAAAAGATCCATCAGATGACTTCCGAGATCCACGAGATAAAAAACAAAACGATGCAGGAAATCGGACCCGTGAAGGATCGACTGGAAGGCCTCGCCGACCGGCATGACCAGGCGGCAAAGATGCTGGAGGGCTTGAAACAGGAACTGGAGGAGACAAGGGAACTGACCAGGAAAGAGTTGGCAAGGTGTGCCTCGCTAACGAGGGTGAGTCGGCTCGAAGAACGACTGGAGGCGCTCTCGACGGACCTTGGAAAGAAAATCTTTGAGCAGAACGAGAAATTCTGTAACGCCGTTTCCAAGTTGTCGGAAATCCTTGAAAGACACGATGACCAAATCAAAAACCTGGCCCAGGGAATTTCAAAAAACGCCGGGAACATAAAGATTGCGCTTTTTCTTGGAGCCGGAGCCCTGCTCCTCGCGGCAGTTTCCTTCTTCCTGTCCCGCTAAGGTCTTCGTCAATCCTACGAAACCGGAGGGATTCGGATGCCCACACCCGAACCTCTAGATCGCCTCACCCTCGGTGCCCGGGAACTGGCCTCGTCCTTCCCGCCCGTCCTGTACCACCACAATAAACTCCTGGTTCATTCCATCGCCTGCCCCGAGGGCTGTGTCCACTCGGGGACGGTTGCCTATTCCCGCTGGCCGGCCTTTTCTCTTCCGGAAACGGTGGACCTCTCGGGCATCGGCGGGCGCCTGGACCTGAGGGCGGACCTCTACGACTACGAGCCCGTTCCCGGTTTCGAGGCGGGGCTGGAGTGGCACGTCAACTTCGCGGACCCGCACCTTTTCGTGGCCTACAGCGGTTCCCTCTTCGCCCAGGACGAGATGCAGGTGGCGGAGCACCCGGTCCTCGGTTCCCTGAAGGAGGCCCTGAGGGCGCGGGGCTCGAAGCTCCTGACGGTCGAGGGAGGGCGTCCCACCCCCGTGCTGGTAGCGGGGGCCCAGAGGCGAGTTCGGGTGAAGACGGGCCCGAATCCCGCAGAGGGTCGCCCGGTAGGGCTTTACGGCAACGCCTTCGCGCGGGCAAACGAAAAGGCGATCCGTGCGGCTACGGTGCCCATCGATCCGCCGACGGTGACGAACCTGGTCGCCATCGCGGCCCCCGCGGGGGGATACGGGAACTACACGGCAGAAGAGGTCCGGCACATTTTGGAGACGGCCTTCACCGGCTTTTCCGCGGCGCGCCTGGAGACGGGGCGGCTGAAAGGGGCGGAGGCCCCGGTGGCCGTCCACACCGGTTTCTGGGGATGCGGCGCCTTCGGGGGAAACCGGGAACTGATGGCCCTCCTGCAGATCGTCGCCGCCGCCATGGCCGAAACAAAACTGCTGGTGTTCCACGCCCACACGGAGGCGGGGGCCGAGGCGTTCCGGAAGGCCGTCAATAAGGTCGCGGGTTTTTCCGGGCAAGACGAAATCTTGACGGCGGACCTGGTCGCGTCGATCGCCGGGTCCGGTTACGCCTGGGGCGTGAGCGACGGCAACTGAGGGAGGAGTCTTCATGACGGTGCACGAGTACGGGCTCAGCTTCGAGATGGGGCACCTTTTCGCCGAAATCGGGGGGAAGAAGCTCGTCCTGGACACGGGGTCGCCCATGAGCATGGCGGCTTCACCGGGCCTGGACTTCCGTGGCCGGGAGCTGCGGCTGCCGGGAAACCTCATGGGGCTCACGCCCGGGCAGCTCTCCGGCTTTATCGGCACGGAGGTTCACGGCCTTCTCGGCACGGACGTGCTCAACGACGGGGACCTGCTGTTCGACTTCGAGCGCGGCAGGCTGGCGGCTTTCGATACCCCGCTTCCCGTGGAGGGGGAGGCCGTCCCGTTCAGGCCGGTCATGGGGGTGCCCCTGGTGGAGGCGATCGTCGGGGGACAGGCGTACGGATTCTTCTTCGACACGGGGGCCCGGATCTCCTACTTCCAGGAGGAGGACGTGCTGGCGGGGTTCCCGAAGATCGGCACGGACGAGGACTTCTACCCCGGCTTCGGCCGGTTCTCGACGGACACCTACCGCCTGGAGGTGAGGCTCCTGTCAAGGGCCTTATCCCTGGTGACGGGCACCCTTCCGGCGATGCTGGGCCTGAGCCTTAGCATGGCCGATGCCGACGGGATCCTGGGCAACGAGGTCCTGCAGGGGCTGAAATCCCTGGCCTACATGCCCGG
>CAYRNZ010000036.1:0-1099 GCA_964425765.1 uncultured Synergistaceae bacterium | reverse complement strand
GGGAGGCGATGCCATGATTTCCCGCGGCTTGATCGAACGGATCTTTTCGGCCTTCAGCATCGAGCGGTGGAACGACCATCCCCGGCCGCTCAGCCTGACCGAGATGGACAAGCAGGCGCACAAGGCGGTCATCGCGGTTTCCATCGCCTGCTCGATGGACGGCATGGCCGGAGAGCTGCCGGAGGTCGTGGAGGGGCTGGTCTACGGTTTCCTGCAGCGCGCGGTCCTGACCGACATGAAGCCCCCGGTCTTCTACTGGCTGATGGAGACGAGCAAGCCGGCGGTGGACGACTTCGTCCTGAAGACGCTGGAGAAGGACACCGGCGCCCTGGAAGGGGGCTTCCACGGGGCCTTCGGGGATTTCCTCGTTTCGGGACCGGCCAACGCGGAGGTCGAGCGCGTGCTGGGGGCAGCCCATTACCTGGCGACGCTGTGGGAGTTCGACCTGATCGCCCCCCTGAGCCAGAAGCTTTACGGGTTCGAGGAGACGAAAGACAGAATCCAGGGGCAGCTGCTGAGATACAAAGGCATCCCGCTCGTTGATGAGAAGATCGATTCTGCGGCAACGGGGGGCAAGGAGAAAGGCCTGGCGGCTTTCGTGGACCTGGCGGGGCAGCTCCGGTTCCAGAAACGCTGGACGGGAACGCCGCGGGTCCCGGAGACCTCCGTGCTGGGACACGCCCTGTTCGTCGCCCTCATGGCCTATTTCCTCTCTTCCGAAACAGGACTGGGCAGGGACCGGTCGACCTGGAACTTCATTGCCGGGCTGTTCCACGACCTGCCGGAGGTTTTGACGCGGGACATCATTTCGCCAATCAAGCGGAACGTCGAGGGGCTGGAGAGCCTGCTCAAGGCCTACGAGGAAACGATGATGGAGGAGCGGATCGTCCCGCTTCTGCCGGAGCGGATGAGGGGCCTCGCCAGGGAACTGACGGCGCGGGAGTTCGAGGACCGCGAGTTCGAAATGGACGGGGTTCCCGGGAAGGTCCGCATCGACGGGACCCTGGTCAACTACTGTGACAAGTACGCCGCCTTCATCGAGGCCGCCCTGTCGATGAGGCACGGGATCCGCTCAAGCCACCTGGAAGCCGGGTATTCG
>CAYRNZ010000035.1:14241-18375 GCA_964425765.1 uncultured Synergistaceae bacterium | reverse complement strand
TCCCCCTCGGGGTCGTCCGTCGCCACGTTGCCCAGCAGCACGAGGGTGGCGTCCACTTCCTTCCTCGCGATTTTGAAGGCCTCGATCACGCCGGCGGGGTCCTTCCAGATGTCGAAACGGGAAACCTGGACCACGAGCGGCAGGTCCGTGGGGATGCCGTAATGGGAAAGCCGCTCGTCGATCTCCTCCTCGGTCATCTCGCGGTTTTTCAGGGAGAACGGGTCGATGGCCGGCATGAAGAAAAGCTGGGGCACGCCCAGGCTCCTGGCGTATTCCCTGAGGCTCAGGATGACGGCGTCGTACTGCTCGACGAAGGGCGAGAGGTAGGCCCAGAGCGTTTCGTTCGGGGCCGACAGGTCCACGTGGCAGGTCCAGACCCAGGGGCATTTCTTCCGGTAGTGCCGGATCATCGGCAGGGGCTGCGGGTCGTGGATGACCACCATGTCCTGGTCGAAGTGGTTCCTCAGGGCGTTCTCGTACACGACGTGCTCGTAGATGCGCTTTTTCGTCTCGGACAGGTTGATCTCGCTTCCCTGGAGCGCGTTGTGCATCTTCTTCGTGATGCTGAAGAAGTCGGGAGAACCCTGGATGATCCGCCATCCCGCCTTGATGCCCACGCGGTTCATGAGCAGGGAGAGGGACCCCAGCAGCTCCGCGACCCCGCCCCCGTAATAGGTGGAGTTCACGTGGACCACGTGAAAGTCCTTCAGGGCTTCCCCCTTCCGCAGGATGCGATCGACCGCACCCGGGCCGATGAACGGTTCGTAGTCTTCCACGCGCGGGATGGTCAGGGCTTCCATGGCTCATCCTCCTTTTTGGGGCTTCGGAAGGGGTCTTCCCGGCGCGGCGGGACCAGCGGGGGAAGGCCCTGCTCGGGGAAATCCTCGAGATCCTGCCCCGTGGAGGCCAGCAGGAAATTCCGGGTCCACCAGGAAACGTCGTGGCGCCTCAACGTCTGGCGCATGTTGCGCAGGCGCCGTTTCTTTTCCTGGGACGGCATCGACAGGGCTTCCAGGATGGCTTCAGAAACCTCCCCGACGCTGTAGGGGTTCACCAGGAGGCAGCTTTCCCCCAGCTGCGCGGCCGCCCCGGCGAACTCGCTCAGCACCAGCACCCCCCGGTTGTCCGCCTGGCAGAGGACGTATTCCTTCGCCACCAGGTTCATGCCGTCCTTCAGCGGCGTGACCAGGCCGATGTCCGCGGCGCGGTAGTAGGCGGCCAGCTCCGTCCTGTCCATCGACTGGTACCGGTAAAGGACCGGGGTCCAATCCCCCGTCGTGTATCGCCCGTTGATCTCGCCCACCAGCCTGTCGATCTCCTGTTTCAGCGTGTTGTAGGCCGGGACTTCCTCCCGGCTGGGGATCAGGAGTTGGAGCAGCGTCACGGTCCCGCGCAGCTCGGGGCGGTTTTCCAGCAGGTAGCGGAAAGCCCTCAGCTTTTCCGGGATCCCCTTCGTGTAGTCCAGCCGGTCGACGCTGAACAGCAGGCGCTTCCTGCCGAGGTGCTCACGGATCGACCGGGTCTTCGCGGCGACCTCCGGCGACCGGGACAGCCGGATGAACTCCCCCGCGTCGACGCTGATGGGAAGGTTCCCGGCCCAGGCCTCCATTCCTGAAGCCCTCACCCTGACGATGGGGCCCCGTCCCTGGATCCTCGCCTCGGGGAAGAACAACCGGAGGCAGTCGGTGAAGTTCCTCCGGTCCCGGGACGTCTGGAAGCCGACGAACCGGTAGTGGAGCAGCGCGTGCAAAAATTCCGTCCTCCAGGGGAGCTTCGCGAAGATGTCGGGCGACGGGAACGGGATGTGCAGGAAAAAGGAACAGTTCCCCCGGAACCCGGCGCTGTTGAGCAGCCCGGCGAGCGGGATCAGGTGATAGTCGTGTATCCAGAGGAAGTCCCCCTCCTCGGCGTTGTGCTGCACGGCCCTGGCGAACTTGCGGTTGACGTCGAGGTAGGCGTCCCAGTAGAGCGGGTCGAAATGGCACCTCGTCTGGAGGTCGTGGAAAAGCGGCCAGATGACCTCGTTCGACAGGCCGTAATAGAAAAGGTCCCGTTCCTTTTCCGAAAGGAAGACCGGCAGCAGCCTGAACCCGATCTCCCTGGAGAAGGGGCCCATGATCTTCTTGATCTCGGAGATCGGCATCGTCTCCGTGGTTCCCGGCCAGCCGACCCACAGGCCGCCCCGGTTTTTCAGGACGGTGCCGAGGGCGGTGACGAGCCCCCCGGAACCTTTCTGCATCGACCAGGAGCCGTCCGTCCGTTTCAGGACGATCGGCAGCCGGTTGGAGACGACGACAAGCCTGCGATTCTTCATCGCGGTCATGGCCGGTTCCTCCCTTTCTTCACTTCCTTCAGCCACAGGTCCAAAAAGGCCAGAAGCTCCCCCGGCGGGACGATCCAGAAGGCGGCTTTCGTCTCCCGGAGTTCCGCCCGCACCAAAATCCCGATCCCGCCGAAGCGGCCGACCGCCTCGAACCCGTCCTCGTCCGTCAGGTCGTCGCCGAGGAAGGCCGCAAAAATGTCTTTTCCGCAACGGGAAAGGATCCGGTTCAGGGCTACCCCCTTGTCGAAGCCCCTGGCCCGCAGCTCCAGGCCCCCGTCGAAGGGCTCGACCGAAAACCGTTCCCCGGTTAGGCCTTCCCACGCGCCAGAAACGAGCCTCCGGACCCTGGACTTTTCGTCAGCGCCTGTCCCTCTCCAGTGCACCGCGACGCTGGCCGCCTTCCGTTCGACATGGCCCGGGGCAAGGTTTTCGGCCAGGTTTCCGGCCTCGTCCAGCCCCGCCAGGGTTTCCCCGTCGAGCATCGTGGCTTCCCGCGTCCCGTCTTTCGCCAGGCGGACGGCCCCGTGGCACCCCCAGACCTCGACGGGAGGGTCCAGGGCTATCAGCGCCGCGGCCTCCCCGGGTTCCCGGCCGGTCACCAGGACGACCTCTCCCCCGGCTTCCCGGATTTTCGACAGGGTTTCCCTCACTCCCGGGTAGGGGACCGCCGTCGAGGGGTCGACCCTGAACGGGGCAAGCGTCCCGTCGTAATCGAGGACCAGGATGCTCCCGCGGGACCGGGACATCCCGCCGGCTACCGTTTCGGCCAGTTCCGGCAGGCAGGGCATCGACGCCTCACCGACGCTTTTCCGCCGCCGCGTCCCCGCGGAGCAGCTCCAGGACCGAGGCCGCGGCAAACTCGAGGGCCCCGGGGCCCGCACGGCCTTCCGCGGCCGCCTTCAGCTCGTGCAGGCAGCATTCCAGCATAAAGACCCGGACCAGGTTGTCCCTGTCCCGCGGCACCGGCTGCAGGGACTCGTCCGGCCCGAGGGCGCGGGCATAGCCGCCGAGGAAACGGGCAGCCGTTTCCTTCCTCCAGTCCGCCAGCCAGTCGTCCCGGAAAAGCCCGCAGGCGGTGTGCCCGTTGCCCTGGCAGAAGGCCCACGCCGCCTGGTCGAAGGACCGCAGCATCCTGGCGACGTCCCTCAAGGCGGAGCGCTTCAGCCGCCTTTCGCTCAGAGAACGCTCCGGTTCCCCCTCGAAACCGGTAAGGAAGAAGTCCTTCCCCGTGAAAAGGACCTTCTCCAGGTGGTAGTTCCCGTGGATGCGGATCTTCAGGCCGCTCAACTTTTCGGAGACCATGGGGCCCAGGAAGGCGAGCACCTCCCTGTCGAGAGGCATCAGGGCTTCCGCCCGGCTTTTCAGCTCCCCTTCGAGGGAGGGAAGCAGGCCTTTCAACTCCCGGAAAACCTCTCTCGAGAGGCTCCGGATCGACTGGTACACCGATCTCTGGTACGACTTGGTAAAGGGTTCCGGGGAAAATGCCGGGTCTTCATGGTCGGAAGCCAGGGCCAGGTGCATCTCCCCCGTCCGTTCGCCCAAAAGGTCGACCATTTCGAAGAAAAAGGCCTCCGCCATTTCGTGGGCCGACGCAACGGGGGCCCCCGGTTCGGTTTTGGCGGCCATGGCGTTTTCCCGGAACTGGCCGAGGGCGGCCCCGACATAGTCCCAAGCGGTTCCCTGGTTGCCGACGAAGCCGTGGATCGCCCCCAGGGCCGTCTTTCCACCGGGGCCCAGGTACTCCAGCGCCCCCAGGAACGGCGGGGCATGCAGGAAGCGGGCCTTTTCGGCCAGGAAACGGCCGATCTCGA
>CAYRNZ010000035.1:0-14141 GCA_964425765.1 uncultured Synergistaceae bacterium | reverse complement strand
GAACCCGGGGGTCCCTCCCAGGACCACCCGCGCGACACGGCGCTCCCCACGGGGTTCTGCGGCGGGGTTGCCCCCGGCGGCGGCCTCGAACCCGAGGGGCACGAAACAGGTTTCCCGGATCCCTTCCGTTCGGCTTACGGAAAGGAGGAGCAGGTGGAAACCCCCGCCCGGGGTTTCCAGGAACCCTCCATCGCCGACGGAAAGAGCCTGGACGGGCCCGTCACCCGGGGCTGCCCGGGGGCAGCGGTCCAGATAACTCTGCAGGGCCGTTTCCAGGTCCCGGCTCGCTTGCGGAGAGAAGGGCAGGTCTTTCCAGGACGCCCGGCCCTGGAACGCCGGCAGCTCGTCCGCAGGGGGCGCGCAGGCCCTGTCGAGTCTTTCGCCCGAGAGCTTCAGCCACAGGTGGTCGTGGGGGCCCAGGGTCAAGAGGTAAGGCGCCTCCGTCACCAGCGGGAACCGGTTCCCGCCGAAAAGCTCCACGGGGCGGACCCCGGCGTGTCCCGCGAGGTCCAGCTCCACGACCTGGGCGAAGCGGGAAAGGTTGGCCACCACCAGGATGGTTTCGTCCCCGTGGGACCGCAGGAAGGAAAGCACCTTCGGGTTCTTCGGCTGGAGGAACCGGGTCTCGCCCCGGCTGAAGGCGGGATGCCGCTTCCGCATGGCGATGAGCCTCCGCATCCACCAGAGCATCGAGGAGGGGTTGCGCTCCTGATTCTCCACGTTCACCGCCTCGTAGGCGTACTCGGGGTCCGTGATGACGGGAAGGCAGAGCTTCTGGGGGTTCGCCCGGGAAAAACCGGCGTTCCGGTCGGGGCTCCACTGCATCGGCGTCCGGACGCCGTCCCGGTCCCCGAGGAAGTAGTTGTCGCCCATCCCGATCTCGTCCCCGTAGTAGAGGCTCGGCGTCCCCGGCAGGGAGAACAGCAGGAAGTTCAGAAGCTCGGCCTTCCTCCGGTTCTTCTGCAGCAGCGGGAAAAGCCTCCGGCGTATCCCCAGGTTGATCCTCGCCCGCGGGTCCTTCGCGAAGACGCGGACCATGTAGTCCCGTTCCTCCTCCGTGACCATCTCCAGGGTCAGCTCATCGTGGTTTCGCAGGAAGGTGACCCACTGGCAGTTGTCGGGGATCGGCGGGGTCTGCTCCAGGATGTCGACCACCGGGCAGCTGTTCTCCATCCACAGGGACATGAAAAGCCGGGGCATGATGGGGAAGTGGAACGCCATGTGGCACTCGTCGCCGTAGCCGAAGTACGCGATGGCGTCCTCGGGCCACTGGTTGGCCTCCGCCAGCAGCATCCGGTCGGGGAACCTCCCGTCCATCCGGCTGCGGAGGGTTTTCAAAAACTCGTGGGTTTCGGGAAGGTTCTCGCAGGTCGTCCCCTCCCGCTCGAAAAGGTAGGGGACCGCGTCCAGCCTCAACCCGTCGACGCCCTCCGCGAGCCAGAACTCCATCACCTTCAGGATGGCCTCCCTCACGCGGGGGTTCTCGAAGTTCAGGTCCGGCTGGTGGGAAAAGAACCGGTGCCAGTAGTAGGCTTTCGCCACGGGATCCCAGGTCCAGTTGGACGCCTCGTAATCCTGGAAAATGACCCGCGCGTCGGAAAACCGGTTGGGGTCCCGGCTCCAGAGGTAGAAATCCCGGGCCGCGGAGCCGGGTTTTGCCAGGTGGGACTTCCGGAACCAGGCGTGCTGGTCCGAGGTGTGGTTGATCACCAGCTCGGTGATCACCTTCAACCCCCGGGAATGCGCCTCCTTCAGGAAGCGCCGGAAATCCCGCATCGTCCCGTAGTCGGGGTGGATCCCGTAGTAGTCGGCGATGTCGTAGCCGTCGTCCCGCAGGGGGGAGGGATAGAAAGGCAGGAGCCACAAGGCCGTCACGCCGAGGTCCCGGAGATAGTCCAGTTTCCGCGTGAGGCCGCTGAAATCCCCTATGCCGTCGTCGTTGCTGTCGCAGAAGGACTTCACGTGCAGCTGGTAAATGATCGCGTCCTTGTACCACAAGGCGTTGGAATTCTGCATCCACCCTCTCCTTTCACCGGCACAGGCGAGGCGGGGCGTGGGCGTGGAGGTCCGTTGTGCGCGCGGCCGGAACAGGTCTGTGCCGGATTTGGAACCGGGGTTCGAAAAAACGGGCTTTCCAACATTATACCTTGGAGGGAAAAAGGGCTCGGGGGAGACATCACCGTCTTAAGTTGTCGCCTTCCGGAATTAACCTTGTCCATGGACGAATCCATAACGGGCCGGTTTGCCCATTGCCAGGGGGGAGTGCTCATGGCCGGACGACCCTCGCAACAAAATGTCCTGGATTTCGACACGCCGGCGGACGCCTGGGACCGCGACGCCTCAAAACGGGCGCTGGACGAGCTTTTCAGCCTGACCCGCCAATACAAAAGCAGCGCCGCCTACCACAGCCTGCTGACCTTCGTGTCGCGCTTCCGGTTCTATTCCCCCTTCAATGCCATGCTGATCCACGTCCAGATGCAGGGCGCGCGGTTCGTCGCCCCACCCGGCCGCTGGCTCGCCCGGTACGGCCGGCGGATCAGGGAAGGCGCCAGGCCCCTCGTCATCCTGCAGCCGATGGGACCGGTGCTGTTCGTCTTCGACGTCAGCGACACCGAACCGGAGAAAAACGCGCCCCCCTTGCCGAAAGAGGTCGAAAATCCCTTCGAGATCACCCGGGGGCGCATCGGGAAGGGCTTGGAACGGGTCGTCGAGAACGCCAGGCGAGACGGCGTGAAAATCGGCCGGCGACCGGAAGGCTCCCAATCCGCAGGCTCGATCCGCACCGTGCAGGACCCGAAAAAGGAAAGCCAGCGCTTCCTGAAAGAATCCATCCCCGTCCGCTACCTCATGCTCCTCAACAGCAACCTGAAAACCGACGAAACCGAGTACGCCACGATCGTCCACGAACTGGCCCACCTTTACTGCGGGCACCTCGGCACCCCGAACGAGAACTGGTGGCCGGACCGTCGCGGGCTCGACAAGCTGTCGGCGGAATTCGAGGCCGAATCGGTTTCCTACCTCGTCTGCTCACGCCGGGGGATAGAGACACATTCGACGATGTACCTGTCCGGCTACCTGGCGGCCAACCGGACGGTGCCTCCGATCAGCCTGGACTGCGTGATGAAAACCGCGGGGTTGATCGAGACCATGACCTCGAAGGCGTTGAAGCCGCGGGAAGGAAAACGGCGTGCTGCATCATGAATCCGGGATTATAATGAAACCAACGATTTACCCCTGAAAAACATCAGTCATGTATTTTCCCGGAAAATGGAGGGATTTCATTGAAAGTCTCGACGATCCTGGATCACATCGACAGCGGCCACATGGCGCTTCCCGAATTCCAGAGGGGATACGTCTGGAACCGGGACCAGGTCAAGGGATTGTTCGATTCCCTGTACAAAAAACATCCTGTTGGCAGCCTCCTCGTCTGGGCTACACAATCCGTGGCGGCACAACACCGAGGAGAGAAGGCCCTGACACCGGGCGTTGTAAAGTTGCTCCTGGACGGTCAACAGAGGATCACTTCGCTTTACGGGGTCGTCCGGGGAAAACCTCCCGCATTCTTCCAAGGCAACAAGGAGTCCTTCACGGGGTTGTATTTCCACCTCGGCACGGAAGAGTTCGCCTTCTACCAGGCCATCAAAATGAAGGACGATCCCCTGTGGATCGACGTCACCGGGCTGCTCAAATCCGGGTTCGGCGGATTGGGCGGCTATCTGTCGAAATTCAGCCAGGATCCAGCTCTCTCGACGGCCGTAGCGAATTATGGCGGCAAACTGAGCCGAATACTGGCCATATCGGATACCGATCTCCACGTGGAGGAAGTCACGGGGGAAGACAAATCGATCGAAGTGGTCGTCGACATCTTCAACAAAGTCAACAGCGGCGGCACCAAGCTTTCGAAGGGCGATCTGGCGCTCGCCAAGATCTGCTCCGAGTGGCCCGAGGCCCGCAAGGAAATGAACCACAAGCTTGAGGAGTGGGGCAAGGCCGGGTTTTCTTTCGATCTTGACTGGTTCCTGAGGAACATGAACGCCATCCTGACCGGGGAGGCGAAGTTCCAATACCTGCACAACCTCCCCCCGCAGGAGATACAGGCGGGCTTGAAACGGGCCGAAAAGGCCGTCAACGCCGCCTTGAACCTGGTCAGCGGGCGACTCGGGCTAGACCAGAACCAGGTCCTTTTCGGCCGATACGCCTTTCCTGTCCTCTCGCGCTATCTCGACAGGAAGGGTTGCCAGCTGAGCGCTCAAGAGCAGAACAAACTCCTCTTCTGGTTCATTCAAGCAGGCATGTGGGGCCGGTTCTCGGGTTCGGTGGAATCGTTTCTCGACCAGGACCTGGCTCTCATCGAAGACCTGGACAATGGCCTGGACCGCCTGATCGAACAGGCCCGGCTCTGGCACGGCGGACTGAAGGTCGAGCCGGGGCATTTCGGCGGCTGGAGCCTGGGAGCCAGGTTCTATTCGGTCCTGTACATGCTGACACGCGTGGGCGAAGCGAAAGATTGGGGAACGGGACTCCCCATCAAGAAAAACCTGCTCGGCAACAACAGCAGCCTCGAAGTCCACCACATCTTCCCCAAAGCCCAGCTTTACAAGAAAGGGTATTCCCGACCGGAGGTCAACGCGGTCGCGAACTTCTGTCTCCTCACGAAGGAAACGAATCTGAAGATAAGCGACGAGTTGCCTGAGATCTACTTCCCGAGGGTCGAGGAATCCCACCCAGGATCACTGGCCTCCCAGTGGATCCCGACGGATCCAGATCTGTGGAAGCTAGAAAATTACGGCCGGTTCCTCGAAGCCAGGAAAACGCTCCTGGCCGATGCGGCCAATCGGTTCATGCTCGACCTTCTGGGCGGGGACGACACACTCCTGGGGACCTCCGCGCCGGTCGACGAGATCGTCTCCATTCCCATGCTCACCCAGGGGGGCATCAAAACCGAAGACGAGGAAAAAGCCCTTCAGGAACTGAACGAATGGGTCGTAAAGCAGGGGCTTCCCGAAGGGGTACTCATGTACGAAGTGGCGGATCCCGTTTCGAACCAGCCGGCCGCGGTATTCGACCTGGCCTGGCCGAACGGCCTGCAGCAAGGGTTGAGCGATCCCGTGGCCGTCCTCCTGAACGAGGGTTCGGACCTGTTGCGCCTTGCCAACGATCGGCGGTACCGTGCTTTTACCAACATCAAGGATTTCAGGCGGTATGTAGAAAATGAAGTGCTAGCGATCGCGAGGTGACCGGCTAATGGCGACGATGAAAGACAAGATCCTTTCCGCAATAGAGGCAAATCCGGGACTAAGTGATCGCGAAATCACGGATCTTCTTCTTGGAGAACAAGTTGGGCAACAGGGCATTAACCAGGCTGCCAGGGCTTTGGAGGCGAAAGGGAAGATCGATCGGAGAAAACGGCGGGATGGCAAGATAGGAAATTTTCCGGCTGGGCGAGGGGATTTTAGCAGTGTGTTCGGAGTTTCGAATAAGCCTCATCCTGCTTTGAAGAAAGAAATCATGGATACGTCGGAAGACGAAGTAAAACAAAAGATTAAAGACTGGCTTGAAGCAGACGGCTGGGAAGTCTCGGTCAAGTGGGGGCATGACCGTGGAATAGACATTGAAGCAAAGCGTGGCGAAGAGAAGTGGATTATCGAAGCAAAAGGTTCCGGTTCGCGGAACGAAATGCGAAACAATTATTTCCTGGGTGCTCTAGGTGAAACACTGCAAAGAATGAATGACCAGACAACACATTATAGCGTTGCTTTTCCTGATCTGAAGAAGTTCCGTAGGCTTTGGGCAGAATTGCCTTCTATGGTGAAGAAAAAGATGGTGATATCAGCGTTGTTTGTTGGAATTAATGGAGTTGAACAGGTATTTTAGAGAAAAAGGTTCCGTGAAAATTGCTATAATTCAATATATTCAGAGCCGATCTGAATCTATAAAATCTATATCGTTTTCAATTGGGAATGAACACTTCTCGAATTTGATGGAAAAGGTGATCGTGAGTGAAAGCTAAGAATGATTTTTTGACCCGCTTCGGCTTCAGTTTCGAGCGCGGCGGGGCCCATAGTTCCCGCACCATGATGCTCGAGGAGTTGAGTTCGCTGTTGTCTTGCGTCGACCGGCCCGAAGCCGGGAAAGCCGATTACCTCCGGGCGATCGATGAAGATAACTGTCTCGGTAAACGATCGCGAAAGACGCGGATCCTGACCTATCGTCACCTGGTCGACCTTTATTCGCTCGACTGTTCCACTCTTTTGTTCCGTTCCCTGCTGTACTTCTGGAACAGGGACTCATCGGGCCGCCCCTTGCTGGCCCTTCTCTGCGCCTATGCTCGGGATTCCATTCTCCGCTCGACAGCGGAGCTCATTCTAAAGTTTCCCGAAGGTTCTGTGATCAGCCGCGAGGCCATGGAAGAACGGATAAATTCGAAGGAGCCAGGGCGTTTCAGCGAGGCGACCCTAAAGTCCACTGCCCAGAACGTCAATGCCACCTGGACAAAGTCCGGGCATTTGGAAGGGCGTCTTAAAAAGATCCGCACCCGGGCCGAAGCGACCGCCGGAAGCGTATCTTACGCTCTGCTGCTGGGGTATCTCACGGGCGAGCGCGGCCAGGCCCTTTTCCAAACCGAGTATGCCAAGCTCCTGGATTACCCTTTTGAAAAGGCGGTCGAACTTGCCGAGGAAGCCTCCCGCAAGGGTTGGATCGTTTTCAAGCGAATCGGAGACGTCATCGAGGTACTCTTCCCGAACCTGATCAGCCAAGAGGAGATGGAGTGGCTCCGTGAGCAAAATTAAGCGCCTGGTCCAGTCCTACGGTAAATACATTGCCGTGCCGTGGAAGGATGACGCCGCGGCGGCACAACGGGTCGTGTTCTGCGTTTACAACGAAAACGACGAGCGTGTCTTGCGTGCCAATGTGGACGTATTTGAAATCGCGACCCGGGATGCCGGTCACGAATGGGTTCTTTTCGACCTGACGGACACCTTCGCGGCCTGGTTTTCCACTCAGAAGTACGCCAAAAGTTATTTCCAGAAGCCGAGTCTCCTTCCCATGTTGCTTCCGAAATACCTTGACCATATCGCGGCTGAATTCGACGCTTTCCTTCAAGAGAATCACGTCGGTTCCCAACATGTTGTCGCGCTGCAGGGAGTCGGCTCGCTTTTCGGTTTCCTGAAGGTGAAGGAAGTGGTCGACAGGCTGGCTCCCCTGGTGAAGGGGAGGCTTCTGGTCTTCTTTCCGGGCAGCTACGACAACAACAACTATCGGCTCCTGGACGGTTATGACGGGTGGAATTACCTCGCCGTGCCCATCACCGCCGACAAGGAGTATTGATCAGGGGGGTAGAAGATGAATAACCGGAGTATCTACCAAAAGGACCCGGCCGCCCGGAAACTGGTGAACGAGGGCGTCGCGAACGTGAACGACGAAAAAACGAGCCAGGCACTATCCGTCCTGCGCTACGAACTGGAAACCTTTGTCTGCGACGGCCAGTACGCAAAAGGATTGGCCCATATCCTCGAAACCTACCTGAAGAACATCAACCAGGCCCAGCAACCAGGTGTCTGGGTGAGCGGTTTTTACGGGTCCGGCAAGTCGCACCTCGTCAAGATGCTCCGTGCCCTCTGGGAAGACACCGTGTTCGAAGACGGGGCGACCGCCAGGGGCATTGCCAACCTTCCGCAATACATCCGCGACTCCCTCAGGGAACTCAGCATCCAGGAGAAAAAACATGGCGGGGTGCACGCCGCATCGGGCACTCTGGGAGCGAGCGCGAGCGGCAGCGTCCGGCTGGCGCTCTTGCGGATCCTGTTCAAGTCGGCTGGGCTGCCGATGCAGTATCCCGTGGCACGGTTTGTCATGTGGCTGAAGCAGGAAGGCATTTACGACCAGGTTCGCTCCCGTGTCGAACAAGAGGGGTCCCGGTGGGACGAAGAACTCGACAACTTCTACGTGGCCGAAAAGCTTCACGAAGCCCTGGTCCAGGTCAAGCCGATGCTCTTCCCCTCTCCCGCGTCCTGCGTTGAAACCCTGAACAACCTCTATCCTTTCGTCCAGGACGTGTCCAATGACGAAATGCTCAAGGCCATCCGCCAGGCGCTGACAAAGGAAGGGAAATTCCCCCTGACGCTGATCGCGTTGGACGAGGTCCAGCAGTACATCGGCGAGGACAGCCAGCGTTCGAGCGATGTGCAGGAAGTCTTGGAAGCCTGCTGCAAAAACATCGGCGGAAAGTTGCTGTTCATCGGCACGGGGCAGACCGCCGTGACGGGGACGACCAACTTGAAAAAGCTGGAAGGGCGTTTCACCGTCCGGATCGAACTCTCCGATGCCGACGTCGAGGCGGTGGTCCGCCAGGTCATCCTCGCGAAAAAGCCCGAAGCCATCCCCCAGATCGAACAGGTCATGCAAACCAACCTGGGGGAGATTTCCAGGCATCTGGCCGGCACGACCGTCGGGCACAGGCAGGAAGACATTCCCTTCTTTCCGCAGGATTACCCGATTTTGCCGGTTCGCCGCCGCTTCTGGGAAAACACCCTGCGCGTGCTCGATCAGACCGGTACGGACAGCCAGCTCCGCAACCAGCTCGGCATGGTCCACAAGGTCGTTCAGACCAACTTGGACGAGAGGCTTGGGCATGTGGTGCCAGCCGACACTCTCTATTTCGATTCGGCGGACAAGCTGCTGCAGTCGCGCATTTTGCCCCGCAAGGTCCACGAAAAAACCATGAGCTGGATCAAGGGGACGGAAGATCAGAAGCTCATGGCCCGGGCCTGCGGCCTGGTCTTTTTGGTCAACAAGCTCTCGGGCAGCAACAAGGAAATTGGCATCCGCGCGACGGTCGATACGCTGGCCGACTTGCTGGTCGAAGACCTTTCCAACGGCAGCGGCACGTTGCGCAGCAGGCTACCGGGTCTTCTCGACAAGTGCGAATTGCTGATGAAGGTCAAAGACGAATACCGTATCCAAACGGAAGAAAGTTCGGCCTGGAACGACGAGTTCCTGAGCCAGAGGTCCGTACTCTCCAACGAAGCGCACCGCATCGAGGCCGAGCGAAACGACCGCGTCCGCAGGAAATTCGGGGAACTGGTCCCAAAGCTCTCCCTGTCACAGGGCAACTCCAAAGTCACACGGGAAGTCCATAAGTTTTTCGATGCGCAATTGCCTGCCGATGCCGGCAAGCAAGTCACTGTCTGGGTACGTGACGGTTGGGGCATCGATGAAAATTCGGTGCGGGTTGATGCCCGTCAGGCGGGAAACCAGTCCTCTACGGTTTTTGTGTTCATTCCCAAGCGGTCCGCCGATGACCTGCGCCATCATTTGATCGACTTAAAGGCTTCTTCTGCGACCCTGGACAAGCGAGGGGTTCCCAACACTCCGGAAGGCAAGGAAGCCAGGGCTGCCATGGAGACCACTAAGCAGGCCAGTGAGGCAAGAATCAATGAACTGCTCGAAGAGGCCTTCTCCGGTGCCCGCGTGTTCCAGGGCGGGGGGAACGAGATCTTCGGGATGGACCTCCAGGCGATGGTTCTGGAGGCTGCCGAAAATGCCCTGCAGCGGCTTTACCCGCAGTTCCATGTGGCGGACCACCCGGGGTGGGCGAAAGTTTACGAGAGGGGCCAAAAAGGGGCTCCCGATGCGCTGAAAGCCGTGGGCGATGAAGGGGAGCCCGCCAACAATTCCGTGTGCAAGGCTATCCTCGGTTTCATTGCGGGTGGCAAGAAGGGTTCGGACATCCGCACCCATTTTGAATCCTCCCCTTACGGGTGGCCTCGCGATGCGATTGACGGCGGACTGCAAGTCTTGCTGGTGGCCGGCCTGATCCGGGCCCAGGACGAAAACAGTAAATCCCTGGACCCGAAGGAACTGGAGCGCAAGGCTATCGGTAAGGCCAACTTCAAGGTGGAATCGACGACCGTAAGCACTGCCCAACGCATCCAGGTCCGCAAGTTGATGCAGAAAGTAGGCCTTTCGGCGAAACAGGGGGAAGAGTTGGCCTCTGTGCCGCAATTCCTACAAAAAGTGTCGGAGCTTGCCGAGCAGGCAGGCGGCGAGGCGCCGAAGCCGAACCGCCCCGATCGGTCTTTCCTCGAGGAGATCCGGCTCACGGCAGGCAACGAGCAGCTGCTGGCCCTTTTCAACCGCAGGGACGAGCTTTCCGAATGCATCGACGCTTGGACGGACCTTGCCGGACGGATTGCCAAACGCTGGCCGAACTGGATGGTGTTGAAACGGCTGGCTTCGCACGCCGCTAGCCTTCAGGACGCCGAAGTGGTCTTGTCCCAGGTCGGGACCATCGAGCAGCAGCGGCAACTCCTCGAAGAACCGGACCTGGTAAGCCCGCTGGTCGCCAGCCTCACCCAGTTGCTTCGGGACGAGCTGAACGCTTTGAAACAGGATTGGGATCTCCATTGGAGCCAAGGAGAGGAAAAACTGGATAAGGACGAGAATTGGCAGCATCTCGAACCTGAGCAGCGCAACCAGCTGCGCGCCCAACTACAACTCCTTGAAACCTCGGCTCCTTCCATTTCCGTCGAAGACACCGTGGCAGTTTTGGTGACGCTCGACGCCCACTCCATCCCGTCCCTCAGGGACCGCATCGCGGCCATGCCGGGGCGTTTCGAGCAGATCGCCTTCGGCGCCGCAAAACTGATGGAACCGCAAGTGCAGGCCGTATCGCTTCCCGGCCGGACCTTGAAGACCGAGGCGGATGTCGATGCGTGGCTGGACGAATCCCGTGCCCTTCTGCTGGAAAAGATAAGGAAGGGGCCCGTCATCGTATGACACCGCTACGCATCTTTGTCAGCAGTGTCCAGAAGGAACTCGCAGATGAGCGAGCCACCCTCAGCGAATACCTGCGGCGCGATGCCCTGTTGGGCCGTTTCTTCGAGGCTTTCCTGTTCGAAGAAATGCCCGCCGCGGACCATCGGGCCGATTCCTGCTATCTCGATGAAGTGAGACACTGCGACATCTACCTGGGCATTTTCGGCAACGAATACGGCCGGGAAGATCCCGAGGGCCTTTCCCCGACCCATCGGGAATTCAAACTGGCCACCGAACTGGGCAAGATTCGTCTGATCTATGTCAAAGGAAGCGACGATTCGCAGCGCCATCCGAAGATGAAGGCCTTGATCGACGAGGCCGGGACGGAACTGATTCGCCGCCGCATCAATTCCGCGGTGGAATTGAATACCGAGGTTTATGCCAGCCTGGTCAAGCTGCTGGAAGAACGGGAACTGATTCGACTGACGCCTTTCGATGCCACTTTTTGCCGTAATGCCACGGTCGATGATCTGGATTTCGATGGAATTTCCCGGTTCCTGGTCCAGGCCCGGCGTGGCCGCAGCTTTCCCTTGCCTGAAGAGTCTCCGCCGCTGGATGTTCTAACCCATCTGAACCTGCTCGACAAAGGACGCCCGACCCATGCGGCTATCCTGCTCTTCGGCAAACAACCCCAGCGCTTCCTGATCACCTCCGAAGTCAAGTGTGCCCACTTTCACGGTTACGAGGTATTCAAACCGATTCCTTCCTACCAGGTCTACAAGGGAACCCTCTTTGACCTGGTCGACCAGGCCATCGATTTCGTGCTTTCCAAGATCGACCTTTGGGTTGGAACCCGGGCCGAGGGATCCCAGGCCCCGACCGCTTATGAAATTCCGCGGGAAGTGGTTGCCGAGGCCATCGTCAATGCCGTTTGCCATCGCGATTACACCAGCAACGCCAGCGTTCAGGTGATGCTTTTCAAGGATCGCCTGGAAGTCTGGAACCCTGCGAATGTCCCGCCGACGTTGACGCTGGAAAGCTTGCGCGGTCCCCACGCTTCGGTGCCGCCCAATCCCCTGATCGCCGAACCCATGTACCTGACGAAGTATATCGAGCGGATGGGAACGGGTATCCGGGACATGATCGTCCGCTGCCGCGAGGCTGGGCTTCCTGAGCCGGAGATCCGCCTGGATGCCGGTTCCTGGGTAACGACCATACGCCGCAAACAAGCTACCCCTCAAGCTACCCCTCAAGCTACCCCTCAAGCTACCCCTCAAGTCGAAAAGTTGTTGGGGGTTCTGCAGGGAGAGATGAGTCGGGAGCAAATCATGAACGCCTTGGTTTTGAAAGACCGTATGCATGTGGCAAAGGACTATCTGCAGCCTGCCTTGGAAGCCGGGTTCATCGAGATGACGCTTCCCGAAAAGCCGAGCAGCCCCTTGCAGAAGTATCGTCTGACCGCCAAAGGCCTCGAGATATTGAAGAAGAAACCGGAGAGGTGAGCCATGCAGCCACTCGACAGGACCTTGAGGAACCGTCTGGAAAGCACCGTCAAGGAGGCCCGCGACACTGCCGAGAACGCGGCCCGCGCGGCGCTCGAGCAGCTCGGGGTGGGGAAAGCCGCACCCTTCGCCCACTTGGGCGAATCGGAGAAGGACCTGCGCCGGCGTCTGCGTGTGCATGGTCGCCAGCTTGGCGATTCCCGAGACGCGAAAGGGGAGCAGGAGATCGACGCCCTAGTCGGGGAAGTGGCCTACGAGCACTGGCACCGCATGCTGTTTGCCCGTTTCCTGGCGGAAAACAACCTTCTGATGTACCCGGACCCCGTGAACCCGGTTCCCGTCACCCTGGGAGAGTGTGACGACCTGGCCGCCGATGAAGGCGCGGCAAACGGGTGGGAACTGGCGGCCCGCTTTGCCGCCCGGATGCTGCCGCAGGTCTTCCGCCCCGATTCCCCCGTCTTCCAGCTGACCTTTCCCCCCGAGCATCAGCAAAAACTGGAAAGACTCGTATCCGACCTGTCTCCTGAGGTGTTCAAGGCTTCGGACAGCCTGGGGTGGGTCTATCAATTCTGGCAGGCGAAGGAAAAGAAGGCGGTCAACGATTCAGGGGGCAAGATCGGTGCGCGGGAACTACCTGCCGTGACCCAGCTTTTCACCGAACCCTACATGGTGAGTTTCCTGCTGGACAACTCCCTAGGTGCCTGGTGGACCTCCAGGCGCCTATCCTTCGGCGATCTGAAAAATGCGAGAAGCGAAGAGGAACTGCGGCGAAAGGCTGCCACCCCGGGTGTGCCCCTGAGTTCTCTCCGTTTCGTAAAACAAGAGGATGAGACCTGGACTCCGGCCGCGGGAACCTTCGACGCCTGGCCCAAACGGCTTGCCGAACTGAAAGTCCTGGATCCTTGCTGCGGTTCCGGCCACTTCCTGGTCGCAGCCCTGCTCATGCTGGTTCCCATGCGGATGGAAATGGAGGGCTTAACCGCCAGGGAGGCCGTGAATGCCGTGCTTAGGGAGAACATACACGGTTTGGAACTGGACAAACGCTGCGTGGAGCTGGCGGCCTTCGCCCTGGCTCTTGCCGCGTGGAAATTCCCGGGCGCGGGCGGCTATCGCGTCTTGCCGGAGTTGAACGTGGCGTGTTCCGGCTTGTCGGTCAGCGTCGCCAAGGAGGAATGGAAGCGGATCGGGCTGGGCAAGCGGAATCTCACGATCGCTCTTGAATGGATGTATGACACCTTTCAAAATGCTCCCCTGCTGGGAAGCCTGCTGAACCCCACGAAGACCGAATCCGCGAAACTGGTCAAGTGGGATGACCTTGCTCCGGCGCTGGAAGAAGCCCTGAGGCAGGAACAACCCGACGAAGAGCGGGAAGCCGCGGTCGTCGCCCAGGGTCTTGCCAGGGCCGCAATGCTGCTGGCAGGAAAATATCATCTGGTGACCACCAACGTGCCTTACCTCGCGCGGGGCAAGCAGGATGAGGACCTCAAAGCCTTCTGCGAAAAGCACCATCAGGCGGCCAAGAACGATCTTGCCACGGTCTTCCTGGACCGTTGCCTGGACTTCTGCGATGAAGGCGGCACGGCCAGCATCGTCCTGCCGCAGAACTGGCTGTTTTTGACCAGCTACAGGAAGTTCCGGGAGAAACTGCTGAAGTCCGACACCTGGCATTTGATTGCGCGGTTGGGGCCCGGGGCTTTCGAGACAATCAGCGGCGAGGTGGTTAAGGCGATCTTGATCACGCTGAGCCGCGGCAACCGGGCCTACGAGCAAGGGAGGTTCTTTAAGGAAGAGGTCAAGCCCAATGTGATCCGGGGCTTGGATGTTTCCGAACCCCGCACCGCTGCCGAAAAAGCTGGACGGTTGCTGGAGGCGGAAATCAAG
>CAYRNZ010000034.1:0-18406 GCA_964425765.1 uncultured Synergistaceae bacterium | reverse complement strand
TGAATTCCAGTTACCAAGGTTCTATGCCGTCACCCACACCAAATAGCGAAGAACCTAAAAAAGAGCCGCGGGCTACAAGGACGATTGGAGTGGAAATCACGGCATGAGTCTTACAAAGGGACATGCTACCCGAATCACGTGGTTCTTTTACGGAACCCTCGTGGCCAGTTATTTCCTGGCCAACCTCACTCGTTCTTCCACCGGCGTGGCGATGCCGTCTTTAGCTCTTTCGATGGGGATGGGTGCCTCCACGGTCGGGCTGGTGACGAGCCTTTATTTCTACGCGTACACGATGATCCAGCCGGTAAGCGGGATGATGTGCGACCGCAAAGGCCCGCTTTTATCCTGTGGAATGGGCTTGTTGCTGCTTTCCGTAGGGATAGCCGTTTTTGCGTTTGCCCCGTCCCCGTTTTTCCTGGGAATGGGGAGGTTTTTATCCGGCCTCGGCGCGGCTGCGGCTTTTAACGGGACGCTTGTGTACCAGGCCAATGCCTTCCCGAGGGAGAGATACGCGGTGCTTGCGGCGACTTCGGTGACCATTGGGCATTTCGGGGGCGTGGTCGCGGTTACGCCCTTGGGAATGATGCTCGACGCCTGGGGCAGGGCCGGGGCTTTCGGGATCATCGCTGCCGCTGCCCTGGTCCTCGGGATGATCATGCTTTTTTGGCATCGGCGGGATCCGGTCCTCGCCAGGAAAAGAGATGAAAGTCCAGCAAAGGCAAAGCCGATCGTGTCCGTCTGGTCCGGTTTCAGAATCCTGGTCTCGTCCCGGCCCTTGATGGTCATAACGGCCATCTGGAGTACCTGCCTTTCCCTGCAGATGACCCTGGTTGCCCTTTGGGGGGTTTCCTGGCTTACCCAGGGATGCGGGCTGCCGGTCCACGTCGCGAGGCGCTGCATGTCGATCGTGGGGATCGGGGTCATGGTGGGAGCCCAGCTTGGGGGATGGATCGGGACCCGGTTCAGGGGGAGCCGAAACGCCCTCCTTTCCGTCTGTGCGGGTGTTTCTCTTTCCCTGCTTGGTTTCCTGGCTGCAACTTCGAGGTATCCGCAACCCTTGCTTTTGTCCCTGCTTTCCCTTGTGTTGGGCATTTCCCTGGGGGCCTGCAATGTGACCTGCAACAGCAACCTCAACGAAACGGTGGACCGAGAGGTCATCGGTTCGGCGGTCGGGGCGGTCAACACCGTTATTTTTCTTTCCGTCATGTTGTGCCAGTCCGCTTCGGGCATCGTCCTGGGATTTTTCAAGGGCGGATCCTTGGGTTCATACTCACTGCCCGGGTACTTGACCGTTTTCTCCCTGATCCTGCTTGTCTTCGGGGTTTCCGTATTGCCGCTTCTGAGAATCCGTTCCTTTAGAAGGGACCAGCCTGCGGGCTAGGAGAAAGGAAGACTCCCGCCTCGTCCTTTTCATCCTTCGGGTGTCTCTTTGCCCAACGCGGGCCCTCGTTCCAGCTTTCCTGCCGAACGAACGTGCCTGTCAGCTTTTCAAACGTCCCATTTCGGCCAGGGTTTCCAGGGCCTGCAGGTCCTGGAGGACAACCTCCCCCTTTCCGTTCCTCAGGAATCCCCTGGAAGCGAGGTCGGTAAGAATTCGGGAAAGGGTTTCGGGCGTCGTTCCCAGGATGCCCGCCAGTTGGGACTTCGAAGAACCGAGCGTAACGCGGGGGGTGTTTCCCTGCTTCTCCGAAAGGTAAAGAAGGTAACCGGCGAGGCGGCCCGGAACTTCCTTAAGGGCAAGGCTTTCGACCTGGGCTGTCAGTTCCCTCAAGCGCGCGGAAAGTACCGAAAGCATGTCGAGGGCGAGGGTGGGTTCGCTGCCGATGAGCCGGACGAACTCGGAACGGGGGAAGAAAAGGAGTTCGCTTGCCACCAGGGCTTCGGCCCTGGCTGGATAGGTTTTCCCCGAATAGACCGCGACCTGCCCGAAATGGTCTCCGGTCCTGCATATGTGGAGGATTGCCTCCTTCCCTTCGGGCGAGATCTTGAAGATCTTTACCCTTCCGTTGACGACGACGTAGAATCCTCTTGCTTCCTGTCCTTCCTCGAAAATGACCTCCCCTTTCCCGACGCTTCGGAGGACGGTAAGCCTCTCCAGCTTTTCGAGATTTTCGCCGGAAAGACCGCCAAATCCCGGAATACGCGAGAGCAAATTCTTCCTGACGCGTTTTTCCATTTTGCTCCTCCCACGGGAAATCTTCGGTCGTCGTTTTCTTGATCCAGGTCAAGGCGAAAAGGTTTCGCCACGGATATCATATCAACGGTAGGGAAAAAATCGATTTAGCAGGCGGGGAGGATGAAAAGGATGAAAATGGTCAACGCCCTTGAAGCGAACGGTATGCAGAATCCGCACGGCGTGAAGGTGGCCAGGCTTTACGACACGACGGACGCCCAGGTGATGCATATCACCTTGGAACCGGGGGAGTCGCTCAAAAAGCACATCACCCCGGTGGACGTGTTCTTTTACGTGCTGGAGGGTACGGGAGTCGTCGAGATCGGGGACGAGAAAATGAAAGTTTTCAGGGACACGCTCGTGGAAAGTCCCAAGGACATCTCCCATGCATGGTCCAACGAAAGCGACAAGAGGTTCCGCGTTCTTGTCGTCAAGGCTCCCAGGCAGGCTGCCCCCACAAAGTTCCTGTAAGAATACAGGCGAGGAGGAAGAGACATGTTCTGTTTCCAGTGCCAGGAATGCGCGCAAAACAAGGGATGCACGGTCAAGGGCGTCTGCGGGAAGCCCGAGGGCACGGCCAACCTGCAGGACCTCCTGATTCACACCCTCAGGGGGATTGCCGTCTGGTCGGAGAAGGCGGCCGCTTTGGGGGTCTCCGACAAGGCTGACGGCCTTTTCGTTGCGCAGGGGCTCTTTACCACCATCACGAACGCGAACTGGGACGACGAACGGTTCGTCGGGCTGGTCCGCGAAGCCCTTGGACGCCGGGAAGCCGTGCGCGGACGCGTCCTTGCGGCCTACGAAAAAAAGAACGGCAAGGTTCTAGACGAACCGCTAACCGATGCTGCGACCTGGATGGCCACGGAAGAAACCGATTTCCATGAGAAGGCCCGGTCCGTGGGCGTTCTGGCCACTGAAAACGAGGATGTCCGTTCCCTCCGAGAGCTGCTTGTCATCGGCCTGAAGGGGATCGCGGCCTATGCGGACCACGCTGCGATGCTCGGCTACGAAGACGAGAACATTTACGACTTTTTCATGGAAGCTTTGGCATCGACAACGAAGAGCCTTTCCGTGGAGGAAATGGTGGCGATGGTCATGAAGGCGGGAGAAAAGGCCGTCCAGACGATGGCGCTCCTGGACAGGGCCAATACCTCTGCCTACGGCAACCCCGAGGTCACGAAGGTGAACATCGGGGTCCGGGGCAACCCCGCCATCCTTATCAGCGGGCACGACCTCCGCGACATGGAAGAGCTGTTGAAGCAGACCGAGGGAACCGGCGTGGATGTCTACACGCACAGCGAGATGCTTCCGGCCAATTATTACCCGGCCTTCAAGAAGTACCCCCATTTCGTGGGCAACTACGGAAACGCCTGGTGGAAGCAGAACGAGGAGTTCGAGTCCTTCAACGGGCCTATCCTGATGACCACGAACTGCCTGGTTCCCCTGAAAAAGGACAACACTTACCTGGGGCGTCTTTTCACCACCGGGATGGCCGGCTACAGGGGTGCGGCACACATTCCCGACAGGAAGGGCGACCAGCCCAAGGATTTCTCCTCGATCATCGAAAAGGCCAAAACCTGCCCGCCGCCGGTCGGGATCGAGACGGGGCATATCATAGGCGGGTTCGCGCACAACCAGGTGATGGCCCTGGCCGACAAGGTCGTCAACGCGGTGAAGAGCGGGGCGATCAGGAGGTTCGTCGTCATGGCCGGTTGCGACGGCCGTCACAAGGCTCGTGACTACTACACGGAAGTGGCCAAGGCCCTCCCGAAGGACACGGTGATCCTGACGGCAGGGTGTGCGAAATACCGTTACAACAAGCTCGCCCTGGGCGATATCGGGGGCATCCCCCGGGTGCTTGACGCAGGCCAGTGCAACGATTCCTACTCCTTGGCCGTCATCGCGCTCAAGCTGAAGGAAGTCTTCGGATTGAAGGACATCAACGAACTGCCACTCTCGTTCGATATCGCCTGGTACGAACAGAAAGCCGTCGCGGTCCTGTTGGCCCTCCTGCACCTGGGGGTCAAGGGAATCCGGCTTGGGCCGACCCTCCCGGCTTTCGTTTCACCCAACGTCCTCAAGGTCCTGGTGGAAAACTTCAACATCAAGCCGATAACGGATGTCGAGGCCGATGTCGAGGCGATGATGGCAGGAAGGTAGCGATCGGTTAACCCAACAATCGACGAATGCCTTGTTGGGAGCCCCGGCAGGAAATCCGGGGCTCCCATTTTGGATGCTCGCCGACTCCCGAGGAGGTAAGATGATAGGCAGATCCTGGAAGATTATCGAAAGGGAGGAAGGACAGATGCCGATCGTTCGCGTCCAGATGTGGTCCGGAAGGAGCCATGAATGCAAGGTAAAGCTGGCCAAGGCCATCACCAATGTCGTGGTGGATGAACTGGCCTGCCCTGTTCAGGCCGTGACAGTGGTGCTGGAGGAGGTCCCGAAGGAGAACTGGGTGATCGGGGGGCAGGCTTGCGTCGAGCCATGCCCGACAAAGGAATGAACCGGCCGGGAGGGATCGATCCCATGCTCGAGGTGCTGAGGAAGCGAAGAAGTATCCGCAAGTACCTGGAAACCCCGTTGAAAAGGGAAGAGATACAGGTTCTGGAGGAAATCGTCCTGAGGTCGCCCTCCGCCCACAACGACAAATCCTGGGAGTTCATCTTCGTTGAAGACCGGGGCCTGCTCGGGGAACTTGCAGGAGTAAGGGCGGGCAGCTCGGCTTTTCTTGCGGGGGCAACGCTGGGGATCGTTTTCCTGGGCAACGAGCAGGTCAAGGACGTCTGGGTCGAAGATGCTTCCGTAGCGGCAATGAGCGCCCAACTTGCGGCTGAAGGCATGGGAATCGGCTCCTGCTGGGTCCAGATCCGTAACAGGGATCACGTCCCCGGGGTGACCGCGGAGGATTTCGTCAGGCGGCTCCTGGGAATTCCCGCACCTTTCCGGGTTCTCGCGATCGCGGGATTCGGGTACCCTGCAGAGGAAAAACCGCCCTATTCCAGGGACGCCCTTTGTTTTGAAAAGATTCACAGGGACCGTTTCTGAACGGTCCCTGTTCAGATAGGCAGGCCCTTGAACTGGCTGACGAAAAGTCGGTGGTAGAAACCCTTCGATTTAAGCAGTTCCTGGTGCGTCCCCTTTTCCACGATCCTGCCCCTGTCGATGACGAGGAGTTGGTCGGCTTCCCGGATCGTGCTCAGCCGGTGGGCGATGACGAAACTGGTCCTCCCCTCCAGCACGCGGAGGAGGGCGGACTGGATCCTAAGTTCCGTCCGGGTGTCGATGCTGCTGGTCGCCTCGTCGAGGACGAGGATTGCCGGGTCTGCAAGGACCGCACGTGAGATGGAAAGGAGTTGCCTCTGCCCCAGGCTGAGGTTGCTGCCGCTTTCCGAGATGGGCGTGCCGTATCCCTGGGGCATCTGCCTGATGAAATGGTCGGCCCCCGTCAGGGCCGCGGCTTCCACCACCTCGCGGTCAGATGCTTCCGGCCGCCCGAAACGGATATTCTCCATAACGCTTGCCTGGAACAGGAAAGTATCCTGGAGAACGATGCCGAGAGTGCGCCTTAAATCGGCTTTGCGGATCTCGCGGATGTCTCGCCCTTCCAGTAGGATCCGGCCCGAATCGATCTCGTAGAAGCGGGTCAAAAGGTTGATGATGGTCGTTTTCCCTGCCCCGGTAGGGCCCACCAGCGCTACGGTTTCCCCGCTTTTCGCCTCGAACGACATGTCCCTTATCACCGGGAGGCCGGGTTCGTAGCCGAAACTGACATTTTCGAAACGGACGTGCCCCTTTACGGGCCCGATGGGAATTGCCGCCGGGGGGGCGTCCGTTTCCGGCTGGGTGTCCATGATGGAGAAGACTCTTTCCGCCCCGGCAAGGGCCGCCTGGATGGAGTTGTAAAGGCTCGCCAGTTGCCGCAGTGGATGAAGGAAATTCTGCCCGTAGGTGATGAAGGTCGCGATGATTCCGGCCGTCGCGAGCCCGCGGAGGGCCAGGAATCCTCCCAGGCTCGCCAGCGTGATGACAAAGAAGTTCCCGAGCACGCCTGTCAGCGGCATCATCAGCAGGGCATAGGTGTTGGCGGTGACCGACGCCTCCCAGACTGCTTCGTTGCGCAGGCGGAAAGTCTCCGCTGCGTTCCCTTTCCTGCCGTAGGCCTTCAGCACTTTCCCCCCGCTGATCGTTTCCTCGGAAACCGCGTTGAGGGCGCCCAGCCTCTTCTGGAGTTCCTGGTAGCCTCTGTAGGTGTAACGCGAGATCAGGCGCGTGACCCAGACCATGAGGGGAACGACGAGGATGGAGGCGGAGGCGAGCCAGGCGTTCAGGGCGAACATCGCCACGATGATCCCGGCCATGGAGAGCACGCTGGCGAAAAGGGAAACGACGTTCTGCGAAACTGCCTGGTTTATCGCGTCGATGTCGTTGGTCAACCTGCTCATGAGATCCCCGGCGGGGTTCGCGTCGAAAAAGCGGAGTGGCAGAGCCTGCAGGTGCCCAAAAAGGTCTGCCCTCATCCTGCGAAGGGCTTCCTGGGATATTCCCGCCATGATCCAGCCCGTTCCAGCCTGGATGGCATTTGACACCAGGTAGGCGGCCAGCATCAGGACCAAGAGGCTTCCAAGCCCTTCCGTCTTCCCCGGTGTGATGAAGCGATCGATAGCGATCCCCATCAGGTAGGGGCCGACAAGCCCGAGGGCGGTCGAAAGCAGGACGAGAGCCAAAACCAATAGAAGGGCTGCCTTGTAGGGAAGGATGTAGGCGGTCATCCTGGCCACGGCATCTCCAGGTTTTTGCGCCCTTTCGATGTTGCCAACCCCTCTTGATCCTCTCTGGCGGAAACCCGGTGCAAATCCCGCCCTCGCTCCTGAAGTCGCCTTTCCGCTGGCGTCTTTCATGAGTGATTTCCCTCTCTCACCGCAAGGACGCCCTTTTCCTCGAACTTCCCGCCAAGCTGGGAGGCGTAGATTTCCCTATAGACCGGGCTGCTTCCCATGAGCTCTTCATGGCTTCCCGAGGCGGCGATCCTGCCGTCTTCAAGGACGATTATCCTGTCGGCTTTCAGGACGGTGCTGACCCGTTGTGCGACGATCAGGGTCGTGTGCGGAAAAGCCAGTTTGCCCACGGCCTCCTGAATTTTCCCCTCGGTGTCGACGTCCACGGAGCTGGTGCTGTCATCCAGGATCAAAATCCGCGGTTTCCTCAGGAGGGCCCTGGCGATCGCGACCCGTTGCTTCTGTCCCCCGGAAAGATTCACTCCGCGCTGTTCGACCTGCGAATCGTACCCTGAGGGAGAATGGAGGATAAAATCATGGGCCTGCGCCGCCTTTGCCGCTTCGACGACCTCTTCGTCGCTGGCCTCGGGACGGCCCAGGCGGATATTGTCGGAAATCGTGCCCGTAAACAGGATCGTTTCCTGGGGGACGACAGCGATTTGGCCGAGAAGGAGGTCCTGCCTGACATCACGGATGTCAGTCCCGTCGAGGAGAATCCTCCCGGCCGTGACGTCATAGAAGCGAGGCACGAGGTTGACCAGGGTGGATTTGCCCGACCCGGTCGAACCCAGGAACGCCACGGTCTCGCCGCTCCTGACGACAAGGTTGATTCCTTCCAGGACCGGTTCTGCACAATTCCCCTCGTAGCTGAAGCAGACTCCCTGGAATTCGATCCTTGGAGCGCCATTTCCGGAAACCGTGCCCGCGCCAGGTTTGTCCATGACATCCGGGACGGCGTCAAGGATCTCGTTGATCCTCTTGGCGGACGCAATCCCGCTCGCCCAGACGTTCGACAGCATCCCCATCATCACGAGGGGGGTCATCGTCGTCAGGAGGTAGTTGGCGAAGGCGACGACCTGCCCGGTCGTCATGTTTCCCTGCGCGGCCTGGAATCCGCCTGCCCATAGGACGAGTACGACACCGACGTTCACCGGGAGGGCCAGGCTCGGGGCCATCCATGAAAGAAAGCGCATGACCTGCCTGGAATTCCCTGTAAGCTCCCGGTTGGCCTTTTCGAAGCGCATTTCCTCCGAGGGGCCTCTCACAAAAGCCTTGACCAGCCGGATGCCGGCGATATTCTCCCGCAGCACCGTGTTCAGGCGATCCAGGCGTTGCTGGATCCCAAGGAACAACGGCTCCATGCGGAGGATGAAGAAAAGGAGGATGGCGGAAGCTACGGCAAGGACAGGCATCATCATCAGCGCCAGCCTGGGGCTCGTTCTTGTCATCAGGACCAGGCTGCCCGCCATCATCAGCGGGGCCCGGGTCCCGATCCGAAGTGAGATCTGCACGAGGGTCTTTATCGAGTTCACGTCGCTCGTGAGCCGGGTCAACAATTCCGAGGTTTTCATGCGGTCCAGGTTCCCGAAGGAAAAGGACTGGATCTTTTCGAAAAGCGCGGCGCGGAGGTCGCGGGCCGCTCCTTCGCCGGCCCGGATGGAAAAGGAATTGTTCCCCAGGGCGAAAACGGTTCCAAGCCCCGAGATGGCGAGCATCAGGACCGCGGTCTCGACAACGACGCGCTGGTCCTGGCGGAAGATCCCCTGGTCGATGATCCTCTGGATGAGCCTGGGTATCGAAAGATCCATGAGGACAAGCATCGAAAGCAGGGCCAAGGCTGACAGGGCCTGTTTCCGGTAGGGTTTCACGAATAACAGGAGTTTCAGGACTTCATGCATCGGCCACACTCCGGGAGGTTCAGTCTCGGCTCCATGAAAAAAGGCCGGGTGACCCTTGTAAACTTTACCCCATCAAACAAGAAAAAAGGGCGAGGGACTGGAACCCCTCGCCCTTTTCCTTCCTTTCCTGCCTGGACAGGCCCTACTTCGGAGCGACCTTCGTGTCCAGTATTTCCTTGCCGTTGACGATCCTCAGGATTGCGGCCGGCTTGTTGAGTGGGTCATGCGTCTTGGGGTCCATGGTGAGCGTGAAGTCGATGAGTTTCAGTCCCTTCTCGGTTTCCATGGCCTTGGCGATGGCAGTCCCGTCCGTCGACTTGGCCCGCTTGATGGCGTTGAAAATCGCATGTGCGGTGTCATAGGCCAGGGCGATGCTGACCGGTTCCGTAGCCTGCTTCTTGAACCTGGCTTCGAATTTCTTCAAGAGCGGGACGAGGACCGGGTCGTCGAAAGCCATGTGGGTGACCCAGAAGGTCCCTTCCATGGCCTTCCCGGCGATTTCATGCATGGCCGGGCTGTAGCCGTCTCCTCCGATGAAGACCGGCTTCCAGCCGAGTTCCTCGCACTGCTTGATGATGAGGGCCATTTCCTTGTACATGCCGGGGAGACAGACGGCCTGGGCGCCGGTGGCCTTTGCCTGGGTGATCTGGGCGCGGAAGTCGACGTCGCCCTCACGGTAACCATAGGTCCCTGCGATCTTGCCGCCGGCTTTGGTGTAGGTTTCAGTGAAATATTGCTTGATGCCCTCGGCGTAGTCGCTGCCGACGTCGTTAAAGATAACGGCGGATTTCAGGTTCTTTGTGTTCGCCAGGAATGCCGCCATGACACTGCCCTGGTAGGGGTCGGTGAAGCAGATCCGGAAGGAGTAGGGGTAGGGTTTCTTCGTTACCGGGTCTACCGTCACGGCCGGATTCGTTGCGGAGATGGAGTAGATGGGTACCTTGTATTGCTCGCTGACGGGGCGAATGGCGATCTGCAGGCCGCTCATGTTCGTTCCCGCGATGGCGACGACCTTGTCCTGCAGGAGCAGGCGGCGCGTGGCGTTGACGGCGTCTTCCGCGCGGCCCTTGGTGTCGTAGATGACCAACTCGACGGGGCGGCCCATGATCCCGCCCTTGGCGTTGATCTCCTCTGCCGCCAGGATCGCGGCGTCCCTGTGGAAGACCCCCCAGGCCGCTCCGCCGCCGGTGATGCCGGCCAGCACGCCGACCTTGATGGGGGCCTTCGCCGCGGATGCCATCGTGGCCGGCGCGGCGACGGCGGTCAACACGAGAGCCAACAGGCACAGCAGATAGAGCGCTTTCTTCATAACACTCCCACCTCCTCGGTATTTGTCGCAACATTTTTCCGGAGCTCTCCGTACATGTTTATTTCATTGATACGGCGATGCCCAGATTTTTCGAAAAAGCCTTGTTTGGATAGTTCCGACAGGTTCATTCGACGGTGGAATGTCCAGTTTCCCGCTCCTTCGTCTACGGGGAGGGCATCCCTCCCCTCCGGCTAAGAGACTCGTAAGATGACCGGATATGCCGTTCCATGACCTCTCGCGCCAGGTTGCCGTCGCCTGCCATGATGGCGTCGGTTATGGCCTTGTGCTCGTAATAGGTCGGTCCGTACAGCCCTGTCGAAAATCGTTCTCTCGATTCGTCCGGGGAAATGAAATAGGCGTCGTATGCGTAGATGTAGAGCTGGGAACGCCAGAAACACTGCCTGAGGAAGCGCTCCACGTAGGCGTTCCGGCTTGTCCTGGCCACGGCCCGGTGGAAACGTTCGTTGTAGTCGGTGAAGCGGTCCTTGTCCCAATTAAGGTAGATTTCGGAAATTTCTTCCTGGAGGTCCGAAAAGGTTTTCTGGTCGGCGGGGCTAATGGCCGAGGCGGCGATTTCCGCGGCCAGGCCTTCGAGTTTCTGGCGCGCGAGGAACACCTGCAGCATGTCGTCGCCCGTTAGGCGGGCGACGATGTAGCCTTTCGGCTCGGTGCGCTCGATAAGCCCCTCGGCGATCAACTCGCGGATGGCTGTCCGGATGGGAGTCCGGCTCATCTGTAGTGTTTCGGCAAGCTGGTTTTCGCTCACCGTCTCACCGGGTGAGAACAGGTGGTTCAGTATCCGGCTCGCAATCTCCGCTTTGGCCTTGCTTTCAGCCCTTTGTTCGGAGGTCTTTTGCATGGGTTTCCGCCTTTCCTGCCACTTTGTCGAAGGGACCTTTTTCTTGGAGTCCTTGTTGGGATCCCAAGAATGGTTTATGCTATTTTCCTACGGTAGGCATTGACCTGTCAACTATTCCAGAAGAATAAACTCATCGGCATGGGGGGTTGGAAAAGTGAAGAACGTGCTGGTATTCGGTGCAGGGCGAGTGGCAGCTCCTGCGGTTCGGACGCTCCTCTCAAAGGGACACCGGGTTACCGTCGTGGATCCTGCCAGGGAGAACGCCGAAAGGGTCGTCGGAGGGCATGCCCGGGGGAAGGTCGTGGTGGGGTCGGTCCTCGCGGACGGCCAGCGCCTTATCGACGAGGACAGGCCGGACATCATCGTGAGCCTGCTCCCCGTCGCGCTGGCGGAAGGTGCAATCAGGCTTTCGATCGCAAACCGGATCGACCAGGTTTGCCCGCTTTACCTGAACACCGCGACCCACCTCGAAAAGGACATCCTGGATTCGGGCATCACCGTTCTCGGCGAAGTTGGCCTCGATCCTGGGATCGACCATATTTCCGCCACGAGGAAGATCCGCGAGATTCACTCGGCCGGCGGAGAGGTCGAATCCTTCTGGTCGGTCTGCGGTTCGCTGCCCGATTATCCCGCCAACACGAACCCGCTGGGGTACAAGCTTTCCTGGGCACCCGAATCGCTTGTCGGCGCCAGCGTCCGCGACGCGGTCATGGTGGTGGAGGGCAAGAAGGTCACCTACGCCGGCGGGGAGACGTTCAGGAAATACACGCTCGACGAAATCGAGGGGCTAGGCTGGTTCGAAGTCTACGCGAACGCGGACGCGACCCCTTACGTCGAGAGGTACAGAATGCCCGAGGTCCGGGACGTATTCAGGGGGACGCTCCGTTTCGTCGGCTGGTGCGATTTTGTCCTCGCGACCCGGGATCTCGGCCTGTACAAACAGGACCGACACGATTTCTCCGGGCTCACCTTCGCGGGCCTTCTCGGAAAGATCTCGGGCGCCAGGCCGGGGCAGCCGGTCGAGGAGGCGGTTGCCGCCTTTGTCGGCTTGCCGCCGCACTGCCTCACGATCAAGCAGATGAAGTGGCTCGGATTGTTCGACGAGCGGCCGATTCCCTTCGGAAGCGGGAGTTGCAGGGACGTCCTGACCCGGCTGTATTACGAAAAGCTGCTCCTTGGCGCGGAAGAAAGGGATCTTGTCGTCATGCAGCATCGCTATGGGGTCCGCTACCCGAAAACGGGGCGCCGCGTTTTGATGACCTCCACGCTGGTCGACCGCGGAGGGGCCGGGGAGGACACTTCGATTGCTCGGACGACCGGCACGCCCTTCGGGATCGGGGCCAACCTGATCCTGGAGGGGCACGTGACCGAGAAGGGGCTCATCGGCCCGACCGTTCCGTCGATCAACGACCCCATGCTGGAAGAACTGGAACAAATGGGGATCAGGTTCGTCGAAACCGAGAAGGAAATCTGAAGCACCCCGAAAATACGCCCAAACGGGAGGAGAGAGTCGCATGGCAGAGAAAACGGAAAACGAGTTGATCCGTCCGGCAAACTGGTGGGATGCCCTTCCCAGGGAAGGCTACAGGAACCTCGAGGAGATTGAAACCGGCCAGGGATGGTATTCGGTTTACCGCCTCGATGCCCGGACGCTGGTCATCTACGAGGACGGGCAGTTCGACGAGAACGTGAGCTACCTCGTCATGGGATCAAAGAGGGCCGCACTGATCGACACCGGGGACAACCTAGGCGATATCCGCGAGCTCGTGCGGAAGCTGACCGAGCTTCCCGTTTTCGTGGTGAACACGCATCGCCACATGGACCATATCGGGGGCAACTACCTCTACGACGAGATCTGGGCCTACGACCACCGGGCCAGCCGCGAGGCGGCGGCCCTTGGAGTGCCTCATTCCCTGGCAAAAGACATCATCCAGCCGGGCAGCTTCCGGAAGGAAGTGCCCGCGCCCTTCTATGCCGACAGTTTCTGCATTCCCCCCTATCGCGTGACCCACTGGATCGCGGACGGGGAGAAAATCGATCTCGGCGGCAGGGTCCTGGAGGCCATCCACACGCCCGGGCACGCACCGGACCACCTCATGTTCCTCGAGAAGGAAACGGGTTATTTCTGGGCGGGTGACAACTTCTACACCGGGTGCGTCTACACCCATCTGCACTGGGGTGACCTGGAGGTTTTCATCGACACCTACGAAAAACGCATCCTGCCGAGACTCGGCGAAATGAAACTCCTGCTGCCTAGCCACAACGATCCCTGCGCCCGTCTCGAAGTCCTGAAGGAAATGGCCGACCTGGCGAAGGCCGCCAGGAAGGGCGAGGGCACTTACGAGACCGGCGAAAAGGGAATCCGCAAGTACAAGGGGTCCTGCTTCTCGCTCGTGATCGGCGCCAACCAGGCCGAGAAGTGAACTCGTTTCGAAAACCGGAAGGGAGTGAAATGCGATGACGGAGGAGAAGAAATCTGCTGTCGAGCTTTTTGACGACGACTACGGCGAGAAATGGTTCAGCGACACCGCCTCTTTCGAGGAAGACCTGGAGTTCGTGTGGGGAAGAAGATGGAGCGTTTCGTCGGAAGTGGGCGCCCTCAAGGCCTGCATCGTGAGACGCCCCGGCAAGGAGATCGAGGCCGTGAAAAACCCGGCGGACTGGCGCTGGGGCGCGGTGATGGACCCCCAGAAGGCCCGTGACCAGCACGACGCCTTCACGCAGATCTACAGGGATCACGGGGCGGATGTCTTCTACGTGGAGGAGCAGAGGGAAGACCGCCCGAACGCGATCTACATGAGGGACAACGTGCTGGGAACACCCGAGGGGGCCATCCTTTGCCGCCAGGCCACGAGGTTCCGCCGCGGGGAAGAGGCCGCGGTCTCCAAGGCGCTGGCCAAGGCGGGCTGCCCGATCGTGAGGACGATATCCGGCAAGGGGCTTTTCGAAGGAGCCTGCGGCATGTGGATCGACCGGAACACGATCATCCTGGGGACGGGTGTCAGGTCCAATCCTGAAGGCGTCAGGCAGGTGGAGGAAGTGGTCCGCAACATGGGGGTCGAGGAGGTCATGCACTTCCAGATCCCCTGGGGCCATGCCCACCTGGACGGCCTGCTGAACCCCGTTGACCGCAAGAAAATCCTGATTTTCCCCTGGCAGACGCCCTACGACATCATCGAGCCGCTCCGCAAGAGAGGCTTCCAGATGATCGAGGCTCCCTCCATCGAAGAGGTGAAACACGGGATGGCTGTGAACCTGGTCGCCATTGCGCCGGGGCTCGTCGTCATGCCCGACGGCAACCCGGAGACGAAGAAGGTTCTGGAGAAGGCCGGAGTCGAGGTCATCAACGTGGACGTCTCCGAGCTGATGAAGGGCTACGGATGCCTCCACTGCATGACGGCCTTCCTGGAGCGGGAAGAACTCTAGGAGGACGACCATGGCATCGCTCAAGGACAGCCCGCAGTACTACCATCGGGTCCTGCAGCGAATCCCGCCCAGGGCGACGCCGTCCTTCTCGGACGAAGGCATGCAGGAGCGGGTCTGGGGCCGCAGGTGGGGTGCCCGGACCGACGTGGGCACCCTGAAAACGGTGCTTCTGCACCGCCCCGGTGACGAGATCAGCGTGATGGTGAACGGAGGGCGTTACGACCCCGAGATCGAGGCCATCATCGACGACGACGAGCAGTGGTACTTCCGTTCGGACAAGGCTCCCAGCCTGGCGAAGATGCAGGCGGAGCACGACGCGTTTGCGGACCTGCTGCGCGCGAACGGTGTCGAGGTGGTCTACATGGACGGCGGTCCAAGGGACCCGAACTCGATGTTCACTAGGGACATGGGCATGGTCGTCGATGGGGGGATCATCATCTCCCGCATGGGTCCCGTCGGCAAGCCCTACGGCACCGGGCGAAGGGGCGAGGAACTCTACCTCACCCGGAAGGTCGCCGAGCTCGGGATGCCCATTTACCGCACCATCGCCGGGGAAGGGCTCATGGAAGGCGGGAGTTTCTGCCTGCTTGACGAGAAACACGCGGCGATTGGTTTGAGCTTCCGGGGCAACACGGCAGGGGCCGACCAGGTGGAGGAGGTGCTGAACCTTCTGGGGATCGAGCTGATCCGGGTTCCCCTTCCCGGTTTTGCGATGCACCTTGACGGGGGCATCGTCATGGTCGACCACGGCAAGGCGGTGGTCAACGTCGAGCGCCTGCCCTACTGGTTCATCGACAGGCTCGCCGAACTGGGCATCGAGATGATCTTCGCGGATTACCGGGACGTGGGATACGCGGTTAACGTGCTAACGATCCGGCCGGGCGTGGTGATCATGGACGAGCGCGGGACCTGGACGCGGGAAAGCCTGGAGAAACACGGGGTTACCGTCCTCCCGGCCTGTTGGGAAGAATGCACCAAGCACGGCGGGGGAGTCCACTGTTCTTCCCTTCCCCTCGTACGCGAAAAGGATTAGGCGGACGTGTCCCTGAGAACCGTCGACCTGGTGGCTGCGGCCCCTCACGCCCTGACCATGGAAGGCACGGGGGTCGGCTATAGGGAAGATTTCGCCCTCGCCGTCGAGGCGGGCAAGATCGTCGCGACGGGAACCCGCAGAGAGATCCTGGGGACATACGCTCCCCGGGATCTCCTCTTCCGGGAGAAGACGCTGCTGCTGCCCGGCTTCGTGGACGCCCACTGCCACATGGAGATGTCGGTTCTCCGGGGTGTGGCCCAGGACACTTCCGACTGGATGATGTCCGGGCTCGTCCCTTTCAAGAGGCACCTGACCCGGGAGGACCGGCGCGCCGGTTTCCTCCTCGGCGTCATGGAAGCCCTCGCCGCGGGGACGACGACGATCGGCAACTATGACGACGAGATGCACGACGAGTCCGCCGCGGCGGAGCGGATCGGCATCCGGGCCCACCTGACCCAGCTTTTCCGGGAGGTCCCGGACCGGGTGTACGCGCCTGGCGAACTCTATGACATCGACAGGGGATTGGGCCGAGGGGCACTCGAGAGGATGCTCGACCTCTTCGACCGCTGGGACGGCAGGGCGGGGGGGCGGATCCGGATCCTTTTCGGCCCCATGGGCCCGGATTTCGTAAGCCTCGAGACCTTGAAGGAAATCAGGGTTCATGCCCTGGAGCGAAAAACGAAGGTCCACCTTCACGTGGCGCAGGGAGACCGGGAAACGACACAGATGATGATGCGCTACGGCCAGAGGCCGGTTCCCTGGCTGGCAGATCAGGGCTTCCTGGAGGAATCCCTGATCGCCGTCCACCTGACCGACGCGACGGACGAAGAAGCCCGAACGGTGGCGAAGAGCGGGGCCTCCATGGCGCTCTGCTCGAACTCCATCGGGATCATCGACGGGATCGTCCCGCCGGCCAAGGTTTTCCGTGAGGCGGGGGGGCTGGTGGCCCTGGGTTCGGACCAGGCGCCGGGAAACAACAACCACAACATGTTCAGCGAGATGCACGCGACGGCGCTTTTCAACAAGATAAAGTTCGCAAATCCCGAAGTCATGCCGGCCTGGGAAGTCCTGAGAATGGCCACGGTCGACGGGGCGCGGGCAGTGGGACTGGGGGAGACGACGGGATCCCTGGAGGAAGGCAAGAGAGCCGACTTCATTCTTTTGGACCTCACGGCTCCGGGGATGATGCCGGTCTTTACCCATCCCATGCGGAACATCGTCCCGAACCTGGTTTACGGATGCCGGGGCAACGAGGTGCTCCTCACCGCCGTGGACGGCAGGGTTCTTTACCGGGACGGCCGGTACCTGACTCTCGATGAGGACGAGGTTAGGGGAAATCTTTGTTGCCAGGCGGAAAGGATCGGACGTGAGGCGGAAGAAGAGTTCCTTCGCCTTCGGGGGACCAACGCGGTTTTCATGGAGGAAGAGAGACTCTGAAGCCGAAGGTCAACTTACCTCTTTTCCCCATTTCCAGGAAGGCCGCGGCCGAATTGCCGCGGCCTTCCTCCTGTCGGGATAGGATGTCCCGGAAAAGGGGGACTGTTGCCGCATGAGTTTAGCGCGAGAGGCTATAATCAAGCCGGGTTTGACGGTTCAGGGAATGGAGCAGAACTGGCCGGCCGGGCCCGGGCGGGACGGATCCGCGATGTCAAGGAGGGGTTTGCATGAAGGATCAGCCGGTTTTCGAAAAAAGGATGGACGATTTTCTCACCCAGCGCCGGGAAGAGGCGTTCCGTTTCAGCGATCACCTGGGAAGGAACCCCGAGACTTCGGGGAAAGAGTTCGAATCGAGCCGCCTTTTCGTGGAGGTTCTCCGGAAAAACGGGTTTTCGGTCGAATTTCCTTTTCTCGGATTGCCCACAGCCTTCATGGCCAAGAAAATTTCAAAGGGCAAACCGGGAGGCAAGGTAGCCCTGCTGACGGAGTACGACGCGCTCCCGGAGATCGGGCATGCCTGCGGGCACAACGCCCACGGGACGATGTCCCTTTATGCCGGCCTGGCTCTTGGAGAGGTCGTCGAGGAAACGGGAGGGGAAGTCTGGGTCGTCGGCACTCCGGCTGAAGAGGAGGACGGGGCCAAGAGCGCCATGTCCGACCAGGGGATCTTCGACAGTGTCGACCTGGCGCTGATGTTCCACGCTTTCGGGAGGGACTCGTTCACGGATTACAGGTCCCTGGCCCTCGACGGCTACGATTTCACGTTCAAGGGCAAGCCCGCTCACGCTGCCGCAACACCTTGGGAAGGGATAAGCGCTCTTCACGGCGTCCAGCTTTTCCTTATGGCACAGGACATGCTGCGGCTCCATCTCCGCCCGGAGGCCAGGCTTCACGCCATCATCACCGAGGGAGGCGCGGCCACGAACATCATCCCGGAGTCCGCCTCCTGCCGGGTCGAGTTCCGCGCCCCGAAGCGGCCCTACCTGGACCAGGTGGCCGAAGCCGTTTTCAATTGCGCCCGCGGGGCTGCCCTTGCCACGGGCACCGAGGTCTCCTGGCAGAAGTTCATGCTCAGCTTCGACGACATGCTTCCGAGCCTTACCGCAGAAGCCGTCATGAAGGATATCCTGGCCGACCTCGGGGTGACCTGTTCTTCCGGCCAGGGCCCCACTGGATCCACGGACGTCGGCAACGTCTCCTACCGGTGCCCGGCGATCCAGCCGGAGTTGGCGATTACGCCTCTCCCTCTGTCGCTTCATACCCACGAGTTCGCGGAGGCCACCATGTCGCCGACGGGGCATGAGGCGATCTTCCTCGGCAGCCGGGCGCTGGCGAGGATGGGGCTCAGGGTACTCATGGACGCAAAATTGCGGGAGGCCATGCACCAGGATTTCCTCTCGGCCCGCAAGGAAGGGTAGACAACATACGCAGCAAAAAAATTCGATCGGGGAAAAAGAGGGGCGGCAGGAAATCCTGCCGCCCCTCAGACTGTT